>JBHJGO010000126.1:0-19158 GCA_050331715.1 Microcoleaceae cyanobacterium | reverse complement strand
TTTCGGGTGTTCAAATTGCCTGTGGACGGGATCTGTCGGGGGCTTTGCCTAGACAAGACCGGACAAAGCAGGAACTCTCAGGAGCGATCTTGAGAAGCGACCCCTATACCCGACAGGGTTAGGGTGTCGAGTATGTCACCTCGGCTCATCAAGCAGGAGTTCGACCGAGCCGCTTTCAAATATTGGAAGCACACGGGGGAGCTGCCGGAGCAACCGAGAGAAAATCCAAAACCCAAACCTCCCATAGATCCCTCAACTGTCACAGCAATTGTCAAATGGAAGCCCCAGCGGGTCTGGCACTTAGATTACGCCCCTGGCCATCTGCCGGAGTTCACGGTGTGGCAGGAAATGGGCTGTCCAAAAGTATGGTTTCAAGGTGGAGATCGCCTCCGCCTCTACGCTGAAGCACACCAGAAAGGCTATCCCTCAGTCAAAGATTCTTCTGATGCAGGCCAGGGCAAGAGCCATGATTCCGCTGAGGTTTCGACTTCCCTTTTGGCGATCGCGGACACGGAAGCTCGGATTTTCAGGCTTGACCCCAATCACCGCAATCCCTCAACAGCCTCGGTGGAAAACAGATATACCTCCCTGGTGGCCCGTCATGATGGTCTGGACTACGCCCCCAGCCGAACAACACCATCAGGAAGACCTTATCTAATCAAATCCAAAAAGCCACAGCCTGATCTCCCACCCCCTTGCATTCGGTTTGCTGAATTTCGGATGTTGGCCGACAGAGACAAATTGGTTTTTGGAGGTGAGGGTAGCCCGGTTTGTGAAACCTGCCCCGTGTTCGGAGACTGCGACTTTCTCAAAAGACGAGCCAAAACCCTAGAGAAAGCCTACATCAGCGCTGACTTGAACTCTATATCTCAGCCCAGATCAGCCGATGTTGGGGTATTTGAGGAGGCGGGAACTACGATTCAAAATGCCAAAACCACCTCAATTTCCCTGATTGAGATTGAGCAAACTATCGGGAAGCTGATTGCCAACCGAGACATTGACCCAGAGCTTTACCTGACCTTAGCCCCAGTAATTGATGCAGTGGTGGAGCTGCTGAAAAACCTGGAGCCGGAAAACAAACGGCACGGAGCTAGCCACCGGGAAGTGATTGATTCTCTTCCAACTGCATCAGAGCTGGAGGCAGAGTTGGCACAAAGTATTGAGTCAAAGCTCTTAGACCCAAAAGTTGATATCTGGACTATTCCCAGCTTGAGGGAAGTACGAGATCAGTGCCATCGCTTATTGGATGCCAACTTGGAGGTGATCTTAAATAATCTGGTGCCAGAAGAGGAACGGACAGCGGCGATCTCGCAGAATGTTCTATTCAATTGGCTCTCCCCTGTCCTTGATGCCCTATTAGGCAATAAGAAAATCAATCTCAGGGTTTGTCATGGGCAGCTATTTATTACCCGCCGATGGCAACGACATCAATCTGTGATTCAGAAATTCGGCTTCAGAATTTTCTTGGATGCAACCTTGAGCGTCCCAGACCTGGCGATGAGATCCGGTATGGCGGCCAACACGATTCTGGAAGTTTCCCAAATCAAGCCCACCTATTCAAATTTGACCATCCATGTCGTTCGAGGGCTGGGATATTGCGGAAAGCAACGGGGGGATGAATCTCAATATGGCCTGAAGAATCGCTTGCGTCATGCAGTGTTGGCGATCGCTGAGAAACACCAGGATGGCAATGTTTCTTTAATTGATCACAAATCATTCGGGGAGGAATATCAGGAGCTGCTAGATGCTGACATTATCCAGCGGTTTGGTTATTGGCACAGAGATACCAGGGGGGTGAATCACTTCCTGTCTACTCAAACCCTGATTAGTGTGGGCAAACCGTTAACGAATCTGGGAGATCTAGCAGCAAGATGGCAAGCGCAAACTGGGGAAATTAAAGACCCAACCGATCTCACCGGAAGATATGGAGCTTGGGTTCGACGGCAGAGTCAGGCCGAGATGATTCAGTGTGTGGGGCGACTCCGCTCCCACTTGCGGCCAGGGGAAAAACTCAATTTTTATCTTGTCACCTCCACCTCAGACCAGGAAATTGCTGCCCTCGAGAGAGCTTTTCCTGGAGCAAAGGTTGAGGTTGTAGAAGCCTACGATCTTTGCCCTGAAGCAGCAACCAAGGGAGAACAAACTAAGCGGGGGATGATAGCCCAGCTCTGGAGTGTGATTCAGGCAGGGGAAAAGGCGACGACGACAGCGATCTCACAGGCAGTCGGGGTCAGCCGGGGACGAATCAGCCAAATATCGGGCGCACTGCATCCAAGGGGATTTGAGGGGTTCAAGGGGGTGTTAATTTCTCTATTGGATCTTCTAAATAGGAAAACTAACACCCAGCCAAAATTTGAAGATCTCCCAGAGGGAATTAGGGCAAATATTGAATTTTTAGAGCGATATTTACCTGCTGTGATGAAGGATTTGCTGGCTAGCAATTTGACTGAAGTTGAAGCTGAAGCTGAGATTGTTAATGCGGCTAAGGTCTATGGTGAGAAGACATTTCAGGCTGCTCTAGCAGGATTGAATCACGAGGTCGTGATGGATTTATTCACCTTCTTTATCAACAAGATTCCCTGGGATATCCAGCAACGATGTCTGGCCGAAGCCAGATTATAAGTAGGTGGACGGAATTATTTTTCAGATAAGCTCCCACTAGATTGGGATTTCAGGCTTAATCATTTTAAATTTAACTGGCGGGGGGTTCGGGGGGCTATAAGTCCCGCGCTGTACCTGAAAGGTCAGCGTCGGGATACATGGACACCCCGCGTCGATTGAGGGGTTCGATGCCCCGAAAATCGACACACTATCTATCGGTTCTAACAAAGAATATGAATCTGTTAGAATGTATATATGTTGAACTTGACCTACAGCTATCGAATCTATCCAGGACTTGATCAGGAAGCTCAAATGCTTGACTGGTTGGAGCAATGCCGTCGCGTGTATAACTACGCATTGGCAGAGCGAAGAGACTGGATCAATTCGCGTAAGTGTCCGGTCAACGCTTGCAGTATCAGGCAGGAATACATCATTCCGGCTGACACACCCTATCCCGACTACTACAAACAACAGAATGCACTGACCAAAGCGAAAGAGGGGATTCCAGAACTGAAAGCGGTTCACTCTCAAGTCTTGCAAGATGCCTTGAAGCGACTGGATAAATCGTTCAAGTTCATGCAAGAGAGAGGGTTTGGATTTCCTCGTTTCAAAAAGTTTGGTCAGTACCGTTCGTTTGTATTCCCGCAGTTCAAATCGAATCCAGTCAACGGATTTGAAATCAAACTACCGAAAGTTGGAGCGATGCCTATCAACCTGCATCGACCTATCCCAGAAGGGTTTGAGGTCAAGCAAGTTCGGATCGTCTTCAAGCCGTCTGGATGGTACGCGCAGTTGATTCTGCAAGCCGATATTCCCGTTCCCGATGTCATGCCTCACGGTGAACCCATTGGCATTGATTTGGGGCTGGAAAAATTCTTGGCAGTATCGACGGGAGAATTGGTAGAACGCCCTCGCTTTTTCGTGGATTTGCAAAGCAAGCTTCGATGGCTGCAACGCAAATTGAGAAACAAGAAAAAGGGTTCTGCCAACTACCGAAAGATGCAAGCCAAGATTCGCAAACTGCATGAACATATCCACAATGTTCGTCGTGAGTTCCACTTCCTGACAGCACACAAACTTTGCGACAATGCCGGAATGATTTTTGCTGAGGACTTGAACCTCAAAGCAACCAGTCGCGGGATGTTGGCAAAACATTGCTTAGACGCTGCATGGGGTAGTTTCTCGGAAATCCTCAAGTGGGTTTCTTGGAAACGGGGTGTCTACTTTGCCAAGGTTGACCCCAACGGGACTAGTCAAACCTGTCCTCAATGTGGGGCGCATACCGGAAAGAAAGAACTTAGTGAACGGGTGCATCATTGCCGTGAATGTGGATATGTAACTGACCGAGATGTAGCCGCCGCGCAAGTGGTAGAGCAACGAGGTCTTGTAGCCGTTGGACAGACGGTGATACTGCCTGTGGAGGAAGGTTGCCTGGGAACCCCGATGAAGCAGGAAACCCCAAGAGCGATCTTGGGAAGCCCGCGCTCTACCCGCTAGGGTGAGCGTCGGGAGGATGTCACGTACTGATTTGCCATTGATTGGGAAGCTATGCGAAGCTACTCTCGTGGGCTAAAGCCCACTATCTTCTAGCTAGTTGTGAGAGTGTCTGCGATTTTTAAATCTTCGGCGTTCTCGGTGTCTGGCAATCTCTTTTCGCTTCTGCTTCTCGGCAACTGTTTCAATATGACGATTTTTCTTCATGTCAGCGAAGAGACCCGCACGAGACACTTTTCTTCGGAACCGACGAATTGCAAATTCTAACTGTTCATCTTCACCAATAATGACTTGAGTCATTCGATACCCTCTATTTTGTTTAACTGAATCGTTCCGTCTGACACTGAACATCCCCAATCACTGGGATTTTTCACGGATACAAAAAAATGGCAGAGCAGCATCTCTGCCATTCTCTTAACTCACAAAAATCAATCCTATCGTTGCAGCCTTACAGGAAGCTACTGCCCACAAACTACCAGCCCCCTCTGCGACCGCCACCGCCGCCATTGCCACGAGGTTCACGGGGCTTAGCCTTGTTGACTCGGATATTACGCTTCATCCACTCAGCGCCATCTAGATCCTCAATCGCTGCTTCCTCTTCGGCGTCTGTCTCCATCTCTACAAAGGCAAATCCTCTAGGTCGCCCAGTCTCTCGATCTGTAGGCAGGTGAACTCGCTTAACGGAACCGTACTCTGTAAATACAGATTTCAAATCATCCTCTGTAACCTGATAGGACAGGTTACCAACGTAAATCGACATTTCTTGTCTCCAAAACCGAACAGATGTAGAGAGAAAAATCCCGGAGGCAAGCCTAACAATATAAAACAGAAGGAAATCCTGTAAACACTGAAAGCGAAACTGCAACCGATCTCTATACTTTATACAAGCTTCATTATATCCCAAGTCTCTTGAATCCGGTATTAGTGCAGTACCACAATATGTTTGCGAGCGCGAGTCCAGGCAACATAAACTGCTCGGTTCCGGACTTCATATTTTTCAGCCTCTGGACGATTTTGTAGATTCACCTCTCGCGGAATAAAGGGCTTAACGATATCGCGCATATTGAGGAAACAATGCTCAAAGGTACTACCCTGTGCTTTGTGAACCGTGAGGTTAAACGCAGGCCGAACCAAATGAAACCGATTTTTGAATTGATAGAAGTGCTTCCACTCTAGAGCTTCTCCACTGTAGTGGGTCACTTTATCAAGGGGTTTCAGCATCAGATTCCCCTTAATTCTTTCTGCCAATTCATTCAGAATTCCGCGCAACTTCGGTTGACTCTGCGGATGAAGACAGCGTAAACAAAACACCTCATTATCGTCAGACGCCACCTCAAGTCGATACACATCAATTTTGATTCGATCCCCGGTTACCGGGTGAGCGACCGTCACTTCACACTCTTCAACGTCTTGTACCACACATTCGTCAGAGTTTGCTAACAAAACCATGGGAGTTTCATCTGAATCGTCTACGCAAGGTTACATGGCAATCAGTCGTTCTCCGGGTTCATAGGGGGCTGCCTGCTGACCATACAGATGAGAACGAATCATCTGATTGAAGCGATCCACTTGATAGTTTCTCGCGTGCAGTGCCCGAACAAAATAGGGATCACCTTGATCAATTCCTTTTTTCAAGGCGATGAGGAACTGTTGAACCCACTTCTGGGGGTTGCTAAAGGTATAAATGTTGCCAAATTCAGGATCGGGGCTGACTGTACTTGAGTAAGCTGGTAGCGTTTCTGTGGTGAGGTTCTGCCGCAGTCGAGTTGCATATTCCAGTACAGGCCCTTGATAACGCACAATTCGAGTCAAGTTATAGCTGACAAAGCAATTCTCAAAGCAGGGAGTGCGGGGATAGCCAATCGGCGGCAATTGAGCCAGATCTCCAATCCAGAGAATTTTAGGATGGAGCATGTAATGGTCAGCCTCTAAACTGGGCCACTGCTTCACCGCCTCCACAATAATGTCGTACAGCGGTTCGCCAATCATGGACGATTCATCCACAATCACAAAGGTTTTGTCTTCTCGAATTGGGGTTTTGGACTGGTTTTTGGCAGTCTCTTCCCAGAGCGGCAGAAATAACTGCTGCCCCGTTTGAGGATCAAAATCCTTGGGAACAATGCGATAGGCTTTATGAATCGTTTCAGCTCCTCGCACCCCCAAGCGACTGAGGGACTGAACCGCTTTATTGGTGGGAGCATTGATCATGAGCTGATGACCGATCAGGGTGAGACAGTCCCGCAGAATTTCCACCACATAGGATTTACCTGTTCCGGCGGCTCCGGTCAATGCCATCTCTAAATCACCAGACGTTTGCGACAGAGAACCTGCCAAAATTTGATCAATGGCTTCAATTTGATCAGCGGTTGCGGTCTGGAGTTTAGGGTGATCGAGAACCTGCTCCAGCCTGCGTTTGGGGAGCAGGTTTAGTGACTGCAACTCAGGCAACTTCACCTTTCTCTTCCGCCGTTGCGATTTAACCAATTTCATCCAACCCTAAAACTGTGGAAGACTCTGCTCTCCAATTTTAGTGACTCCTGTGGAAGATGTTGGCGAATTCAGCATTACGATTCCTTAATAATAATTAATACGTATCTGCAAACTTTGGTGATAGGGATAAAAAACTTCAAATTGTAGTCATTTGAAAAGAAATATAAACAAATATTATGACAATCTTAAAAAGATGCAAGGTATTAGGGGGGCGATTCTTGATAATATCTTAATACCTTGGCAAAATGCCTAGAGAAAGAGCGATTCCGAAGAAGGGAGATATTAGAAAATATGGCTTATTCTCAGACCCAAACCCAGTCTAAATCTGGCTACAAAGCTGGAGTTAAGGACTATAAACTGACTTACTACACTCCAGACTACACACCCAAAGATACCGACATTTTGGCGGCATTCCGGGTTTCACCTCAGCCTGGAGTACCTCCTGAAGAAGCAGGTGCGGCGGTTGCGGCTGAATCCTCTACAGGAACCTGGACAACAGTATGGACGGATTTGTTGACTGATTTAGATCGCTACAAAGGCCGTTGCTATCACGTTGAGCCCGTTCCCGGTGAAGACAATCAGTATTTCTGTTTTGTTGCCTATCCCCTTGATTTGTTCGAGGAAGGTTCCGTTACCAATATGTTGACCTCTATCGTAGGTAACGTGTTTGGTTTTAAGGCACTACGGGCACTTCGTCTGGAAGATATGCGGATTCCAGTCGCTTACCTGAAGACATTCCAAGGCCCGCCTCACGGGATTACCGTTGAGCGGGACAAGCTGAATAAGTATGGTCGTCCTCTTCTAGGTTGTACCATTAAGCCCAAGCTAGGTCTATCCGCAAAGAACTACGGTCGTGCGGTTTATGAGTGTCTCCGGGGTGGACTAGACTTCACAAAGGATGACGAGAATATTAACTCTCAGCCATTCATGCGCTGGCGGGATCGCTTCTTGTTCGTTCAGGAAGCCATTGAAAAAGCTCAGGCTGAAACCGGAGAAATGAAGGGTCACTATCTCAATGTGACTGCTCCAACTTGCGAGCAAATGATGCAGCGAGCTGAGTTCGCGAAGGAAATCAAAACCCCGATTATCATGCATGACTACCTCACCGGAGGTTTCACTGCCAATACAACCTTGTCTAAGTGGTGTCGTGATAATGGCATTCTGCTCCACATCCACCGAGCAATGCACGCGGTCATCGACCGTCAGCGGAACCACGGTATTCACTTCCGGGTTCTGGCTAAGTGTTTGCGGATGTCCGGTGGTGACCACCTGCACTCTGGAACCGTTGTGGGTAAGCTGGAAGGTGAGAAAGGTATCACTATGGGCTTCGTTGACTTGATGCGGGAAGACCACGTTGAGCAAGATCGTCAGCGAGGTATCTTTTTTACTCAGGATTGGGCTTCTATGCCGGGTGTAATGCCTGTGGCATCTGGTGGTATTCACGTTTGGCACATGCCGGCGCTGGTTGAAATCTTCGGTGATGATTCCTGTCTCCAGTTCGGTGGTGGAACTCTGGGTCACCCTTGGGGTATCGCGCCAGGTGCGACTGCAAACCGTGTTGCTCTGGAAGCTTGTATTCAGGCTCGTAATGTAGGGCGTAACCTGTTCCGTGAGGGCGGTGACGTGATTCGTGAAGCTTGCAAGTGGAGTCCTGAGTTAGCCGTTGCTTGTGAACTGTGGAAGGAAATCAAGTTCGAGTTCGAGGCGATGGATACGCTTTAGGTTGATATCCTTGCAAATGAGGGGTGAATTTTGAGAAATCAGTCTAAACTGAGAACCTATACTTAAAGTTCACACCTCAAAACCCTTGAGGGTTGGTATCAGAAAATGGATATCAAACAAGTTGCGAAAGATACAACCAAGGTATTGTCAAGCTATCTGACATACCAAGCGGTGAGAATCATCACGTTTCAGTTACGAGAGACGAATCCAGGCTTGGCAATCTGGCTGAGTGGTTTTTCCTCAACGGGCAAGATTCAGGATGGCGAAGCATATCTAAAAGAAATGCTTCAGGAAAATCAGGAGATTGCATTCCGAATCATGAAAGTTCGGGAGAGTTTGGCTGAGGAAGTGGCAGAATATCTGCCAGAAATGATACACGCCAGTATTCAGCAAGCCAACATGGAGCATCGTAAGCATTATCTGGAACGGATTACGCAACTCTCATCCACTGAAGCCAGCCCTCATCCAGAACTCAATGTTGATTCTGAAGCTTCCCAGGAGAGCGCGGGCGATTCATCGCAATAGCCTGTTTGCTCTGTACCTGTTTTTGTTTTTGTTTTTGTAAATTTAACCCAAGGGCTAGAAAATGCAAACGTTACCAAAAGAGCGTCGTTACGAAACTTTGTCCTATCTGCCTCCTTTAACCGATGCGCAGATTGACCGTCAGATTCAGTACATGTTGGAGCAAGGCTTCATTGCTGCGGTTGAATTCAGCGAGAGTTCTGATCCTGAGCAGCACTACTGGACAATGTGGAAGCTGCCTCTGTTTGATGTTTCCACAGTTCGGGAAGTAATGGCTGAGATTCAGGCTTGTCGCCAGCAGTATTCCCGCAGTTTTGTTCGAGTGGTTGGATTTGACAATGTGAAGCAGTGTCAGGTTCTATCCTTCATCGTGCATAAGCCAACAACTTCTCGTTATTAAGTTGCTGATAGTGGCTGCTTAGACTGAGAGGGTGAGGTATCGTAAACTCACCCTCTTAAAAGTTTTGCAAAGATTCCAATACTTTTGTAGCAAGCCTAGGCTCAGAATTATATTCTTTCCACAGGCAATGGACAATGAAACACCCATTGCCCATTTGAAGTAAAAGTGCTTCAATTGCCTGCGACTGGCTCACCTAGAACCCACTGCACCAGCAATCGTACGGCAAAGCCTGTTGCCCCTGTGCTTTTATAACCATTGTCTTTATCCGCCCACACACTACCTGCAACATCCAGGTGTGCCCAAGCCGTATCTTTGACAAATCGTTTCAGAAACAAAGCCGCAGTGATTGCTCCACCAGCTCGTGGGCCAGTATTTTTCATGTCAGCATGCACTGATTTCAGCCCCTCAAAATAGGCTTCCTCCAGGGGCATCCGCCAGATTTTTTCTCCTGTTGCAGTTGAAGCAGCCTCCAATTCCTTAGCTAGCTGATCATCTGCGCTCCAGAGACCCGAAATATCACTTCCTAATGCTACGACGCAGGCTCCCGTCAAAGTTGCCAGATCAACGATTGCATCTACTCCTAGTTTGTCTGCAAAGACCAGCGCATCAGCTAGGGTTAGACGGCCTTCGGCGTCCGTGTTGTTGACCTCGATAGTTTTGCCGTTGGAAGCGGTTAAGAAATCTCCGGGGTGCATGGCGCGACCGCTGACCATATTCTCAGTCACCGCACTAATAAAGTGAACTTCTACATCTGGCTTCAGATAACCAACGGCCTTGGCCGCTCCGAAGGTGGCAGCGGCTCCGCCCATGTCGGTTTTCATCATTTCGATGCTGCTGGAACCGACCTTCAGGTTTAAACCACCAGAATCAAAGGTCAGACCTTTGCCCACAATTGCCAATTTCCGCCGAGGCGTTCCCTCTGGTTTGTAAATCATGTGAATAAATTTGGGCGGGAGGTCAGATGCCTGGGCGACACCCAGAAAGGCCCCCATACCGAGTTTTTCACAATCCTCTTTCTCCAGAATTTTCAGCTCAAACCCCTGTTCATTCGCGAGGGCTTCAGCCATTTCTGCCATAGTGATGGGGTTGACTGCGTTGGCTGGGGCTGCAACTAACTCACGGGCTAGAAATACCCCGGAACAAATCTGTTGAGCGCGAGTGATCGCTGCTTCTGTTCCCGTCAATCCCAGAAGTTCAATGCTTTCTACCCTGGAACCCTTGTCCTCTGATTCAGACTTGAAGCGAGAATCCTGATAAAGCGCCAGTTCAACTCCTTCAACGATTGCCTGAGTAGTTTCTGCCGGGGTCTGGCAGATAGGCAAACTAATGCCCAGCGTTTTGCATTTAATTGATTTGGCTGAACGGGCAGCGTGAGCAGCCGTAACTCTTAGCGTTTCCAGAGTTAGATCTTCTGCTTTTCCTAAACCGACGAGAATGATTTTGCGAACGGGGCTGTCTTTGCCGACCCGAGTAGAGATCGCGTTATTTGTCTTGGCCTCAAATTCTGTTTCGTCAATTAATTCTTGAATGGCTCCTGCCAATTTTTCATCTAACTGAGCTAAATCGTCCGACAGCTTAACCTGTTTTTCAAACAAACCAATCGCTAATGCATCCCCTGACCAATCTAGCCGGGACTTGTCTACGACTCGAAATTCCATATTATCCGGTGTATCTTCTGACAAAAGACTGACGTTATTTCAACTATACCTGAACTCCCTGGGTTGGTCTGGATTGTTGCCGGGGAAGGGGAGTATTTCTTAATCTGTTACCAAAGCTTCAATCGCTGTTGATTGCGTCGGGAGATCACGAGTCAGAATTTCTGCGCCTGCTTCAGTCACCCACACATCATCTTCGATCCGAATTCCCCGAACATCCGAGAATTTTTCCAATTGTTCCCAGTTCACCATATCCTTGTATTTTGTGCGGTTTTCAGCAGAATTCAGAATGGCTGGAACTTGATAGAATCCGGGTTCAATCGTGACTAGCATCCCGGCCTGGAGGGGACGATTCAGCCGCAGAAAGCCGAGACCAAAGCGTTGACTTCGCTGGCGTCCAGGCGCGTAACCCGCCAGATCTCCTAAATCCTCCATATCATGCACGTCCAATCCCAACACATGCCCGACGCCGTGGGGAAAGAATAACGCATGGGCATCCTGGGCTACCAGGTCATCGGCCCGTCCCTTGAGAATACCAAGCTGGGCTAGACCTTCGGCAATCACCTGGGCTGCTTGCAGGTGAATAGATTCGTATTCGACACCGGGCTTGATGTTTTCAATGCAAGTATCGTGGGCTGCTAGAACAATCTGGTAAATCTCCCGCTGGCAGGGCGAGAATTGACCAGAGACGGGCCAGGTTCGGGTTACGTCTGCGGCCCATCCCAGGGGAGTCTCTGCCCCAACGTCAGCCAGGAGTAGATCTCCTGGTTTGAGGGGGTGACCGTATTGTTGATTGTGCAGCACCTCACCATGAACGGTGACAATGCTGTTGTAGGAACAGGTCATGTTGTGACCGATGATCACCCCTTCCATTGCACCTCGAATGCCCGCCTCTAGCTGGGAAGTGCGGGTCGCCCTCATCCCGGCTTTGTGGGCAGCAACGGTGACTGCGGCTGCTTTTCTCAGTTCAGATAATGCACCAGGGTCATGGCTGAGACGGAGCTGAACAATAGCTTGAATCAGGTTTCGGTCGAGTTCAAGGGATGCTGTGGGATGATGAACCGGGCGACCCAAGACTGCAGCTTGTTCGACTCGAATCTCAGGATGCTGAACTGCAATCGTGGCAGCAGTCTGAATGTGGGATTCCAGGGCAGAATAGTCGAAAACTTGATCGGCACCTATCCAATCAGCAATTTCCTGACGTTGGGGCATTTCCCCATGCCAGAGGGCATACCCTTCCGGCGGTTCGTCCAGGAACAGGGTTAATTGACTTCCCTCCAGATGGATAGCGGCCCGTTCAAGCGGCAGGCCAGCAAAGTAGAGAAAATGGCTACTGGCTCGAAAGGGATGGGTATTAGCTGGAAAGTTGCGGGAATTTGCAATTCCCGACCAGAGGACAACCGGGAAATCGACTTTTTCTGCTAATTTTCGACGGCGGTCTTTGAGAGCCGTTTGCAGGGGTTGGCAATCCGTGGGAAGGTGCATTTTTTTTCGTTTAACCCGATCCTAACGTCCTAAAGCTCGGGTTGGGGCCATGGGAAAAATATCGGGATCATCGCCGCCCACCTGATTGGCGCGGAGGAACCAGAGTCTTGCGCCATTTTGCAGGAAAATTTTACTGACGTTGTCGTAGCCTTCTCGGGGCAGGACAGATTCAGAACTCAGAACGGCATTGCCCAAATCCTGTTCCCGCACGAATCCATCTCGATCCGTTGTCCCCGCTAGAAATTCTGCATTTTCCTTCCAGTCAGGCCGAATCACCCCACGAGGTGCTAAGAAATCCACCAAGTCTTGCAGTAGACCGAGTAATTTCTGAAAGCGCAGGGTCTGTGGATCATTGGGATTGCGTTCTAGCCAGCGCTGGATCTCCGGATTGGTTTCGTACTGGGTCTTGATTGCCTCAAGGGACATATACAATCCCTGATTCGAGTCCTGCACACAGGAAGTTACGGGTGTGACCCAGGACATGCCAGTGCCGTCTCCTGTCCGATACCGGGCTGTCATGACTTGCAGTACCGCCATTAAATTCTTTAGCGGCGAAAGGGTGACATTGCCAAACTGATAATCCTGGGTGAAGGGTTCCCATTGAATCACCACATCAGAAATAGGGCGGGTTCCGAGCCAGCCCCGTTGCAAATTTCCCGCAAAGTCTGCCCAGGTGTGAAAGCCAGCAATAATCGCGTTGGGATTATTGGAATAGACCTGCTGGTAATAAACATCAAACTGCGGTTCCTGAGTGAAGGGATCGCGGATCACATTGGCTGTGCCGTAGGCAAAGTGTCCCGTTACGGTATTAGCGACCACCTTGTCCCCACTTTCTCCGCCTGTGCCACCGAAGGAATGAATCACCAATGCTGGGTCTCCCACCTGCCACTGATTCATTGCAGCTTCAGGGGTCTCAGCGGTGGGATCGACCAGAATGCTTTGAACTGTGCCCTTGCGGTCTTCAGTACTTGCCCAGTTTGCGGTTTCGATGTAGTCGATTCCTGCTGCCGTTCCCAGAATGACTTGATCCGGCTCCAGTTGAAACAATTTGCGGGGGGCGATGGCCTGGGCAGTGAAAATTCCCTTCTCGCTGCTAGCCCCATAGAGATACCAGCCTTCATTCCCCGCTGGAGATTGCTCAATCCCCTTTGGCGTCGAATAAAATAGACCACCACTTGTTGGAGGTTGCTGGGGAATTCGTACGGTTAACTCCTGACCCTCAAATGTTCCTGAAGCGGAGTTGTAGGCGCGTGCCAGAAAATAGTCGCTAGGGCAGGGGGATTCACCGGGACACGTTTCTACCGTTTCGATTTGATCCAGGTCGAGCCGGGGCTGAAGCTTGTCTGCTGCAATCGGCTGGAGGATCTGAAACAGCCCGTAGAATCGACCCGTGATTTGAGTTGGATCTCGACTAATCTCCAGAACAGGCTTTCCCTGGGCATCTTGAGTGATGGCAACCTTGCCTAGTCGGACAGTCATATCGTCTTCCGGTCTCGCTCCTGCGAGGGATCTCAATGGGCCGACCGCCTCCTCCCTATTGAGGCGACTGGGCAAAACATTTCCTTTAGAAGCCGCAACACGAGCCAGGGCGGTGAATTTAATGTTTTGAGTCACTCTATCGACAAAGGCTTCCACAGTTGGCTCTTCAACCCAGGTGAGCCGAACCACCTCACCAATCAAGTTCTGAGCAGTATCCGGTGCTTCGTAGATTTCAATCCAAGTCCAATCTCCCTGCAACTGCTGACGTTCCTCATCTTTCGGCAGAACTAACCGTCCAACCCATTCTCCTGTCTTCTGAAAGCGATCTTCGGGAAGTATTTGCTGAATTGGATAGTAGCTGGGCTGATTAAAGGGCCACTCAAATGCCGCTTCGTAGTTGGATTGGGTTTTGATTTCGGGATTCGCCGAGTTCGTCGCTATGGCCAGAATCAGTCCCAAGGGGATCAGGAAAAGGATGAGAAACCGAAACTTGTGAGCAGCGGATTTGAGGATCATGGGTCTAGCAGAATTGAGTTGTGATTCAGGAAAATCTTTTCCCTGTTGACACTCAATCAGTTTATATCTGTCTGACCCCTGAATGATCCCGATTGCCGAGCTAACTGCTGGGTTCTGTTACAGGAACAACACCTCACAAAGGACGCCCATGGTAATTTAGTAACAATCTGCATCTCTGAAAAAATTGCAGTATCAAAGGGTAGCATCCGTGGCTAATCTTGTCGGAGGGTGTTGCGCGCAGGTTTTCTATCAAGGCCTTAAATACGTGTCATGGGGAAGGTACAAATGATTTTGTATCTTGAGTTGTTGGGTTGCCCCCTTAACGGAAAGGGATTCGATCAATGACTAATGAGTGGTATCTCCCACAGAGCAATGGGGTACCGACTTGCGGTAGAAGCCCAGGTGAGTTGGCTGGAAGAATATCTAAAAAACCGAATGCTAGATTGACATTCGGCGAGTAGTATCATCTATTTCGACTTAGCAAATCCTTGGCATTAGAAAGTCCTTTTGTCTAATTTGTTAGACAAATATTCAAGCAAAATGAGTCTGGTGTATTCATTTATACCCAGCTTCTGTTCAATTGCTAACTTTCGTAATTCGTGCTTAGCTTTTGGGTGGATTTCAATGGTCAAAGTTTCTCGATTCCGAATATTGGATGACGTAAGTCGCCTTGATACGTTATGAGAGGGTTCCATTGTAAATTGCATTCGGTAGATGCGGGTAAACATCAGTATAATAGACTTTTTAAGTTGTTATGTCATTGAGATAAAGCTCGAAAAAATGAAGTGCTTCCTATCACTTAGTCATTCTCTGTTTGATTAGATGAATGATTAATTTTTGATTTTTTGAGTCGAGCCAAAAGCAATGAACTAAGACAATTTTTAAAATGAAATTGATGATTCTGAAGATCCAGATATCTAGTCAATACTCTAGATCGCTATACAGCCTTTCCGACACTGGCGGAGTAGTCAATTTTGAGAAACGCCTAATCTACCAAACCCACAGGTGGATTGATTTCAAGTCTTCCCTGGGCAATCTCAACCACGGGGACAATTTCCTCAACAAATGGAATTAAAACCTTGCGTTTCTTCTGAGATGAATTCGGTTGTTGATCCTCCTGATACAACTCAACTTCTAGTAGGTCGTTTCCTGCTGGAATTATATCAACCACTTTGCCAATCACTGTTCCGGCAGCTTGATTAAATACTTCTAAACCAACCAGATCTATCACATAGAATTCATCCGCTTCCAGCTCTGGGCGATCCTGATCAGTGACCAACAAACGACTACCCCGTAACGCCTCCGCTTGATTGCGTTTTTCAATTCCAGCATACTGAATCACAAAAAATCCTTTACCTGTCACAAAGCGGCCTTGAAGTAACTCAATCGGTTTTGGTTCCATCTGATCCTGAGTCAGTAGCCATCGCTGGCCCGGCTCTAGAAAACGTTCTGGAAAATCAGTGCTGGGCTGAACTCTTACTTCTCCTCGCAAGCCCTGGGGTGCAACAATTCGGCCAATTTCAATCCATTCAACCACTGTATACTTCTGACGAAATTATCGGTAAGGTATGTTACCACGCTATCACTTTCCAATGTTCCAAAAAACCTGCCGCTAGAATATAAGAGATCTCAGCGGGAGCCTTCCTGCATTATTCGATTCAGCAGATAGGAAAAATATGGCTAGCGAACTGACACTCATTGTCGAACTTGTAACGGTATTGGGTGCTGCAACGGTTGGCGGATACGCAGCGAATCGATTGGGCCAGCCTGTATTGCTAGGGTATTTGTTGGCAGGAACCATCGTTGGGCCTGCTGGACTAAAACTGGTTGCCACAGAAGGGAATATCCAGGTTCTATCGGAAATTGGCGTTGCGTTACTCCTATTTGTTCTCGGCATTGAATTCTCTCTCAAAGATTTGTTGCGCCTCAAGGGAATTGCGCTCGGCGGTAGTCCCCTCCAAATCTTACTGACCATTTTTTTGGGGGCCGCCCTAACCTACTTCACCGGATGGGTCACCACAATTCCCAAGGCCATTTTTCTCGGTGCGGTTCTCTCCCTCTCCTCGACCGCCGTTGTCCTCAAAAGCTTGATCGAACGCAATGAGGTACAGACATCCCATGGACAGGTGATTCTAGCAATTCTGATTGTGCAGGATTTGAGCTTGGGAGTAATGTTAGCAGTCTTGCCTGCCCTGACCCAGCCGCCCGAAACGATTGGTGTTGCTATTGGATTAGCACTGCTGAAAGCACTGTGTTTTCTGATTGGGGCATTTCTGGTAGGTCGTTGGGTGATTCCCCAACTGATTCGTTGGATGGCCAGAAGTGGCTCTCAGGAACTCTTTTTATTGGGCATTTTAGTCCTTTGTCTGGGAATCGCTTTGCTGGCTTCCTCGCTAGGTTTGGGAATCGCCATGGGGGCCTTTGTGGCTGGATTGATGATTGCCAATGTGGAGTACGCCGATCATGCCCTGGATCGGATTTTACCAATGCGAGATGTCTTTGCTACTCTGTTTTTTGCCTCTATTGGTCTGCTGATCGATCCTGTCTTCCTATTCCAGAATCTGCCTGTGCTGGTGGGATTGGTTGCCATTTCCATGGTCGGAAAGGCCATTATTGCTACAGGCATTGTTCGACTATTTGGTTACCCATTGAAAACATCCTTAACAGTGGGATTGGGCCTGAATCAAATTGGAGAATTCTCTTTTGTTTTGGCTGGAGTGGCCCATGCCCAGGGGTTATTTCCTGATCGACTCTACGGACTTGTCGTCGGTACAACGGCTGCAACCCTAATCATTACTCCGTTTATCCTGCGGGCAACTCCCTACTGGCTCAACTGGCTGGAACAATGGCCGCTACTCGATTCGATGTTGCAATTCAACCGTTCTTCGCAACGGCTCCATTTTGAGGAGGAATTTGTCGATCACATTGTCGTGGCGGGTTACGGTCGAGTGGGTCAAAATTTGGTAAAAATGCTAAACGCCCAAGGTTACACGCTACTGGTGATTGATAACAATGAAGCGGCGATGCAAGCGCTACGAGAGCAGCGCATCCCCTATCTGTTTGGTGATGCCTCCAGTCAATTGGTTCTGGACAAGGCGAATCTGAAGCAAGCCAAGGCAATGGCTATCACTCTACCTGATCCAATGGCGACCCGCCTGACCTTGAAACGAGCACTGAGTATTGCTCCCCATTTAGACGTAACAGTTCGAGCCCATGTGAGTAGTGAAATTGATGCGCTATACCAATTGGGGGCGCAGGAGGTGGTTCAGCCCGAATTTGAAGCATCCCTGGAAATGGGGGCTCATCTACTGCTGAAGCTTGGCGACTCAACCTATGATGTGCAACAGATGGTGCATCAATATCGCAGTGGTAGATATCGGGATATTTTACCAGAGCGCTCTGAATACTGGGGTGCTGCCAATCTAGAGCTGGCCATTGAAGGACTACAACGAAACTGGTATATCGTGCAGGAGGGGTCTCCATTGCTCGGAGTAACACTAGCTGAGGCCCAAGTGCGACAACTCACGGGCGCAACAATCATGGCTGTTGATCGGGATAAACAACTTTATCGCTATCCTCGTGGGGAGGCGATTTTGGAGCTAGGCGATCGCGTATTAGTCGTTGGAGATGACAAAGAGCACAATGCCTTCCTTGCACTTCTGGGGGGACAATCTGAAGCAACCTCTCAGGTTTGATCACCATTCCCCTATTATCAGATTGAAGATCAAAATTAGCGACAGAAAATGATGTCTGAGTTAAATTCTGCCATCCAATCCGGTGATCTCGAACAGGTAAAAGCAACTCTGGCCCAAGCCAAGATTGATCTCAATACACCTCAGGACTTACGCATTGACAAAATACGAAGTATGTAGGTCAGGGAAAATTGATCAAAAGGGACTCCAGCACTATGTATTGACTAGCCACCTCCAGGTACAATTCGCGCTGGGGTTGATACCAGTTAGCGATTTGCTGTCGCCAACGCCCGAGTTCCAATTCAATGAAAGCTCTCAACGAACAGAAGATATGAGTGTGAATGGCCTCACTCAAGCGAACTCGGAACCTTTGGAGTCCACAAAGTTGCTTAGCAGCCCGATGGAAACACTCAATGCCCCAGTGGAGTGAGTGCCAATGCTCCAACTCCTGCTTTCCTGCGGCAGCTAATGCCTCAGAATCTGGCAAATAAAGCAGGTAATAACGACAGGAACCCTCTTTGTTTTTGCGACAAAAACCTTTGACTTGACCAACTCCCTTGAGATGCATTAGAAGGCCATCGTCGGGAATCTCGAGACTATCAATTCGTTGATATTGCCCTTGGCCAACTTTGACCTGTCGATTCTTGGCTACCCCCACCACAAATCCCAATTGTTGGTGTCTCAACAGATTGAGATTTGCTTTGCAGGAATACCAGGCATCAGTTGTCACTACCTTCGGTTTGACTCCCCATGCCAGGACTTCTTCTACCATCTCACGAAAATATTCATTCTTGGTTTGCTTGTCCTGCTTGTCGTACAGCCGATA
Organism: Microcoleaceae cyanobacterium; assembly: GCA_050331715.1. Classification (GTDB taxonomy): domain Bacteria; phylum Cyanobacteriota; class Cyanobacteriia; order Cyanobacteriales; family Microcoleaceae; genus JBHJGO01. The sequence continues at coordinate 276 of JBHJGO010000126.1, read as the reverse complement.
GTTGATGGGCACACGCAAACCATTGGGGCTGGTGTAGTACAGGGTAATTAAGGACAGTCCTAGCACTGGTTTTCCATGCTTGCTACTCCAGTAATATCCCAGCAATTGAGTTTTCAACGGCTTGGCATAGGGCTTTTCTACCACTGTGTCATCCCCACTGAGCACTCCTGCTTCCCACTCAATCACATGACTTACCGATTCAAACAGGTCTTTGGGTTTGTAGCATTCTCGATAGAGAAATCGGTTCACACTGTCATGAGAAACCGTTTTGAGAAT
>JBHJGO010000125.1:0-45196 GCA_050331715.1 Microcoleaceae cyanobacterium | reverse complement strand
CAGTAGATACCGAACATAGAGATTGATATCGCAGTTGGCGGTTGAGGGTTTACTGAGGATTCGCAAGCTTTTTTGAGAAATTACAAAGGACTTATACCTTCAACCCACATTATGGCTCTCTTGTCAATGCGTAAGTCCTGCCGTTATTGGAATAGCCCTACTCTGTGCGGGATGGATGGATGGGTTTCACACCCTAGCGGCGGATCGGCTAATGGAGGGGATAGCCGATACTCAAAATTTAGTTCCGTTCACCTGGGCGCTGTGTCGGTTGTTCAATGCGCTATTGATTATTCTGGGGATTAGTCTGTTTCTGACGCGACGGGAAGACACAAAAATTCGCGGTAACACAGCATTCGTTGTTGGCACAACGTTCGGTTTCTTTTTCTTTGCCAACATTGTGATTCAACTCTGTGCTAGAAGTAATTTTCTGCCACAGACTATGTTTCCCAGTGCCTTCATTACTCGCCCTTGGGATATGGGGCCACTGATTCTATTTTTATTTGCAGGTTTTTTCCTGTGTCCCAGGTTCTATCACAAACATCCGACTTTGTTCTCCCACAGTTTGATTGTGGCAACGGTTCCCAATGTCGCGACTCAGCTCTACATGGCCTTTGGCTCAACGGCATTATTTGACAACGCCTTTAATGTTGCTCATTTTCTAAAAATTATTGCCTATCTCGTTCCATTGGCCGGTTTAATTTTTGACTATATTTATACCCATGCTGACCTGGAAAGAAGTAATCAAACCTTGAGCTTAGAGATTCGCGAACGGAAAGAGGCTGAGCAATCCTTGAGAGAATCTAAAGCCGAACTTCAAAACAAAACTCAGAAATTACAGTCTACTCTATCGGAACTGAAACAAGCTCAGACTCAGATAATTCAGAGCGAAAAGATGTCTAGCCTGGGTCAACTTGTTGGGGGGATTGCCCATGAAGTCAATAACCCAGTGAACTTTATTTATGGCAATGTTTCCCATACTCAGGAAATGGTTCAGGATTTGTTTGATTTGATTCAGCTGTATCAGCAGGTTTGCTCCGCAGATCACCCTGAAATCCAGGAAAAACTTGAAGAAATTGAGTTGGAATTTGTGGAGGAGGATCTCCCTAAGATTCTAACGTCCATGAAAACTGGTTGTACGCGAATTCAGAAAATTGTTGAATCTTTACGGAGCTTCTCTCGACTAGATGAGGCAGAGATCAAAACAGTAAATCTGCATGAAAATTTGGATGCAGCGCTCCTACTAATTAGTTCCCGCTTGAAAAAGATTCAAGTTTTAAAAAAATATGATGATCAACTTCCTCTGATTGAGTGTTTTCCTGCCCAGCTCAACCAAGTCTGGATGCATCTTCTGACAAATTCGGTGGATAGTTTGACTGATGCTGAGGTTTTCGATCCAAGCATATGGCTCAACACAGCCAGGATGGGAAATGAAATGATTCGAGTTCAAATTATTGATAATGGCCCAGGGATTCCAGAAGCGGTGCAAGAACGCATCTTTGACCCATTCTTTACGACGAAACCTGTCGGTCAAGGAACAGGCATGGGACTGGCTGTTTGTTATTCAATTGTGAAGCAACATCAGGGAAAAATTTCAGTATATTCAGTTGCGTATCAGGAGACCACCTTCACCGTTGAATTGCCGTGTGTATTAGCTAAGGAAAAGCAATAGAGCTTGAGCTGACTCTGTTCAAATAAGGTCTACTTTAATTTTTTCTGAAACTTTTTGAAATAAGCTCAAAAATTATTACGGTTTTTAAAATTCGTTACAGTTCTTCAGATTTTCCTGGAGAATTGAACTAACGAGATTATGCTTAATGAATTATGCGGATTCGATTAAACGCCTGAAGACTGTTGTTTCAGCTACTGCAACAGACTAGCTATCCTTGGCATAAGTGTTTGTATAGAGCTTTTTTGTGTAAAATTCTAAAAGCTTAACTGTAGAAGTTGCTCATGTTCGTCTAGTCCAGGAACTATGCCAAATCTCCAACTTGCTAACTCTACCGTCAATGGACATATTCGTCACCTCACTCCGGTTGAACAATGCTGTAGTGTTCCAGAGCTTGATCTAGGGGGGGTGAATCGAACGCTTCAGGATGTTGACGCGACGGAGTTTGTCCAATGGGCCAATCAGACCTTTGGTGAGGGTTTAGTGCTGAGCACGAGCTTTGGAATTCAGTCTGCGGTTATGCTCCATTTGGTGACTCAGGTGGTTCCAGAAATTTCAGTCATCTGGGTGGATACGGGATACCTACCAACGGAAACCTATCAATTTGCTGAGGAACTGACAGAACGCCTACACCTGAATCTAAAAGTTTACCAATCTCCGATCAGCCCAGCGCGCATGGAAGCTATTTATGGTCGACTCTGGGAACAGCAGGACGTGGAAGCCTTGAATCGCTACGACCAGATTCGTAAGGTGGAACCAATGAAACGGGCCTTGAAGGAACTGGGAGCAACGGCCTGGTTAGCTGGGTTACGGGCCGATCAGACAAAACATCGTCAAACTCTACGTCGGGTGGATCAGCAATCTGGCACTTACAAAATCCATCCAATTTTGTCCTGGAATGCGAGGGACATATACCAATATCTCACCGCCCATGATCTGCCCTATCATCCTTACTTTGATCTGGGCTATACAACGGTGGGCGATCGCCATTCCAGCCGCCCTCTGATGGCCACAGATGAACATGAACGGGACACCCGCTTCCAGGGACTCAAGCAAGAATGTGGGTTGCATTTACCAAAAACAGAGGAAGAGGCCAAGAGCCTGGATTCCAGTTCGTTATAAAATCCTGGCTAATGTCCAAATGGTTATACAGCAGACTCCGTTAGATCCTGGTAGGGGTAGCTCCCCCTTAATCCCTCTAAAAGAGGGAATCAACAACTAATGTGTCCCATGTCGATAGGGAAAATGCTGTATCCAAGTAAAAACAATAAACAGATAGCATTCCTTGAGCAAGAACCCGTTTATGGCGATAATTCGTGTGTATCGATCCAGGGAAGCTCATGGTACTCAGACCTGAAAATGACCCAGTAACGGGTGAACTCCGGCTTGTCGGGGAAGACATCCCCGAAAATGTTACCTTTTCCCCCGGAGAATTAGCTGTTTTTCCCCAGGGTGTATTTTTTCGTGGGGGGGATGATATCGCTCAGGGTTCCTCCAATGACGAATTGATTCGGGGAAATGCCGATAATGATTTGATTTCTGGTGGTGGCGGTGATGATACCCTGCTCGGCGGCCAGAACAATGATCGGGTTAATGGCGAAGCGGGGAACGACATCATCTTCGGTGAACGGGATATGGATACCCTGGTCGGTGGCGAGGGAGCAGACATTATTTTCGGTGGCCCTGGAAATGACGAGATTCATGGGGAACCGGATAATGATTCGTTATTTGGCGGAGCTGACAGCGATGTCCTGCGAGGGAATCGGGGCAATGACACCCTTCAGGGAGAAAACGGTAATGATTTTCTCTTCGGGGGAGAGGACAATGATTTGTTGCAAGGTGGCGCAGGGGGTGATCAAGCGATTTGTGAAGCGGGATCTGATACCCTGCTGGGGGAACAGGCAGGAGATTTTCTCTCTGGGGGCGAGGGCAATGATTTTCTCTTCGGCGGTCAAGGGGATGATCGGTTGTCTGGAAATGCAGGAGATGACCAACTCTATGGGGATCAGGGCAGTGACACATTAGTCGGTGGCCCTGGTCGAGATGTGTTTGTGATTCAGGCGGGTTCCGGCAGCACTTCACCGGAAGCAACGAACTATATTTTTGATCTGGAGTCGGGTCAGGATTCCATTGCGCTGTTGGGAGATTTCGCCTTCGACAGTTTGCAAATTACGCCCGATCCGAATAATCCGAGCAATACGTTAATTCAATCAGCGGCTGGAGAATTCCTGGTAATCCTGCGAGGGTTTACTCCGGAAAGAGTTGACCCTGCGGACTTTTTCATTCCAGGTGTGTTTGCCTTCGCGTCAGAAGAATTTAATATTTCAGAAACTGGAACAGCAGCGCAGCCGATCACAATTAACCGAGTTGGAGGGAGTGATGGCAATATTAGCGTCACTCTGCAATTCGATCCGTTTAATGCCCGACCCCCCCAAGGAATTGACCTGAATCCGGTAACAGTGAGCTTCTCCGATTGTGACACAGCGCCAAAAACGGTGAATGTCAATGTTGCTGAAAATGCGGTGACCGGATATCCCGAAATTATCCAGCTTAATCTGGTGAATCCCACCGGATCTTCCGGTCTAGGAACACTGGATCAGGCGGTATTACTAGTGAACGAGGCGGAACCCATCCCTGATCCGGTGCAGATTTTACCCAACCCGCTGCCAGGGGAATCCTCGAATTTTGGTGCGTCGGTGACGGTAGTAGGAACGAATTTGTTAGTCGGTGCGCCAGGGGAGGCAGGAATTGGGGCCGCCTATTTGCTCGATGCCACAACAGGTCAGCCCTTGCAACGGTTTGTTTCTCCGGTTTCCACTTCAAGCGGGAGTCAGTTTGGTCAATCTGCCGCTGCCTTTGGTGCAGATGTTGTAATTGGTGCGCCGCAGGATAGTACTTTAGCGCCGCAAACCGGGGCCGCCTATGCCTTCAGCAGTTTCAATGGCTCAGCCTATCAAGTTTTCAATAATCCCAGTCCCGATGCCTTTGATCGGTTTGGATTTTCTGTGGCAACTCTGGGCAATACAGTGATTATCGGTGCGCCCGCCGATAGTACCCAAGCCCCTCGCGCTGGTGCAGTTCACCTATTCGATGGCGCAACGGGGCAACTGCTCCGAACTATCGAGAATCCTGCTCCAGCAGCAGATAGTTTCTTTGGAGCAGCCATTACAACGGTTGAGGATCAAGTTCTCATCGGCGCACCGGGAAGCCTAGAAGGTTTCACCAGTCAGCAGCGGGGACTGGCCTATATTTTTGACATTAATACTGGAGAACTGATCCAACGCTTCCGCAATCCCGACCCTGGCAATGATCAGTTTGGTGAATCCGTTGCCTGGACAGGGATTGGTCGAGATATTCTAATTGGTGCACCGGGAGATGACACCCAGGGAACCGATGCGGGTCAAGCCTTTTTGTTTGATGGGATTACGGGAGCTGTGCTGGAAACCTACACTAATCCGAACGGGAGAGAATTTGATCGATTTGGAACGTCGGTTGCCCAATTTGGTAATGATGTGTTGGTGGGTGCACCGGGCTTAGGGTTAGGCGATCTAGGTGGTGTGCAGCGGTTTGAATTCCGTACCGGAGACTTTATTCAGACTTATATCGGCTCAATTCCGGATCAGACCGATGGCGTGGTGAAGTTTGGGGCATCGGTTGCTGCGGCTGGCGCTACCTTTGTAGTGGGTGCTCCGGATGACGATAGCAGTGCGATAGGCTCAGGACAGGTTTATCATTTTGTTTAACAATGGCTAAGAACCTATTCTCAATTCTCCTCACCTCGGCGTTACTCAACCCATACAGTTCACCCAGTCTTGCAATCGGAGGTTGGGTTGAGACCACGAAACCCAACGTTCTTGCTCAGGGGGAATCTCCCTTTTCAGATATTGCAGGACATTGGGCAGAGAGTTGCATTCTAGACCTGGAGCAGCAGGGCATTGTCGATGGAGATTATGAAGACAATACCTTTCGACCCAATGCCGAGGTAAATCGCTCGGAACTCGCCATCTTTCTCAGTCGTGCCTTTCCCACCGCCGACAAAATTCGAGAGCCTGAACGATTCGTAGATATTCCCAGCAATTATTGGGCCAGATCCGCCATTCAAGATGCCTATGAAAAAGGATTTATTTCTAGCTATATTTTGGGGGTTTTTAATCCAACGATTGTTGTTTCTAGATTGCAAGCCCTGACTGCCTTAACTCAGGGTCTCGAATCTCAGGGCTTAGGTGAAAACTTAGAGGACTTGACCGCTGAGGTTTTACCCACTCTCCTGGATGACGTGAGTCATCTCTCAGCAGATCAACAGGAAATTGTGGTGAAAGGCATCGCGAATCAATTGGTGGTGAACTACCCAGATCTTCGCCAATTTAGACCCGGTGCTCCAGCTAGTCGAGCGGAAGTAGCAGCATTGATCTGTCAAGCTGTGATTCAGACTCAAGAAACTGCTGCAATTTCTCCTGAATATGTCGTTCGTTTCGATTCCGCTCAAACCCCTGAACCCCTTGCTGAACAAACCCCTGAAACAATACCAAAAATAGAATCATCGAGTCAGGCGGATTCAAATCAAGCCGATCCCAAACCTCTGGATGCCTCAGATCAGGAAATTTCTCAAGAAACAGAATTACAAGAGGCAGCGCTAGACCCATCGCCTGAGAATACAAACTCCCAATCTAATCCGCTGGATTCAGAGGAACTGGATGTTGAAACGGAAGATGTTGAAACGGAAAACGCAACGGAAAATGAAACGGAAAATAGGGCTGAACCCTATCAAGTTGCTAAGGCAGTAATTACTGAAACCGTTGAAGCCGAATTATTTCTGCGATCCAGGGCAGAGTTCCGCCATAACAGAGAAGTTCGACTTAGAATTACGCGCGAGGGGGTGGTACGGTTTGATCAGGTGGTGTTGCTTGTCCCTCGTTCGGGTCAGGTTTCTGCCAACCTGCTAGAACTCAGAGTCGAAGATTTAGATAATGATCAGGAACCAGAAGTCATTCTGGACTTACAAGTGCCAAACTTACAAACAGCAGAGCAACAAGATCAACCATTTGATTACGCTTTGATTTACCGCTATAACCTAATCCAGCAAAAGTACGTACCCTTTGAATAAATCCGATTGCATCCTATGGAACTGCCACGATATTGTCTGATAAATCAACAACCTGTCAAAGTAATTCGGACATCCGAAGGCGGCATGGATGTTCTGGCTTACTGTTCAGAGACTGATCAATTTCAGCGGCGTATGGACTACCTCACACGGGTCACCCTAGGAGGAGACGACGTCGAACTGGTTTCCGAAAAAAAATTTCAGCAACAAATCGAAAAAATCAAAAACGGTTCACTCTAGACATAGAGGCAGTTGTAGCTCGGATTAGTTACCAGCAAACAGAAAAATGTGACAACAACTGCCCGATTTCAGCCCAAAAACTGCATAAGCGAGCTTTTGCCAGATATACGTTTATACAGAAGACGAGCTGATGCACGTACCCAAACTCTCAAGTTCTGATCCTACCGCGTCACCCATGACCTGGCTGGATCTTTTTTTTGCTTCCAACCCGAAAAATCTGCAAAATGTGAAAAATTTCCCAACTGCACCAAAAACTGCATAAGTCGTTTTTCCTCAGATATATGTTTATACAGAAGACGAGCTGATGCACATACCCAAACTCTCAAGTGATCCTACAAGCCCAGGTGCTAGTGGGGTCATTTTTTTTGGCCTTTGGAGCGATCGCCCCGTTGACTCTTCGGAGATTGGAAGTCCTGGCGAAAGGTGACAATCAGGAACAGAAACATCCCAATATTGATGGAAACATCAGCTAGATTGAAGATCGGGAACTGAATCAGACGAAAATCCAGGAAGTCAACCACATGACCAGAAACAAAACGATCAATCCCATTGCCCAAAGCGCCCCCCAGAATAAACCCATAGCTAGCCTGCTCCAGCGGCGAAAACCTGGGGCCAAATACAGCAAACCCAATCAAAATTAGACTCACCAGCAGCGACAGCCAACGGAGCCAGAAAACGCCATTATTAAATAGGCTAAAGGCAGCCCCCGTGTTCACCACATAGGTGAAGTGAAATACACCCGGCCAGATGGGGATCGTTTCCGGCGGAACGGTCAACTCAAAGGTATCCACCACCCAAAATTTTGTCAGGTGATCGATGACGAGACTCAGGATCGCAACGACCCAGAAAATTGGATTCTTTCTCATACCAGTCCTATCATCTCTACATCGTCTCTTCTGGCCATGCCATTCCACTACGATAACCCATCCACCAGGACATTTCCCCATTGCTGTTGACGAAGCTTACGGTCGCTTGAGCCTGCCGATCATCTTTGACAACTCTGCAATAACAGGGTCACTTAGTTCACAATCTGCAAGTTGTAATCCTGACGTTTGGTAAACTCGTAGGGGCCAAGCAATGCCCCCCAGATTGCCTTGCCCGTTTGGGGATTAATCCCACGATCAAAAGTAAGCAACTGATTCGGACTGGCCTCAAATCCCAGATCGACCTGGAAGGTTTGGCCTTGATAGGTAAAGTTGCAGAGGGTATTTTTCGGTAAGACGGCCTTGAAGCGGTACTCGTTGGCGGCGATGCTTTGCCAGGTGACTGTCAGCTTACAACTGGGCAGCAGTTCTAAACTGTCTGGCGTGATTCGTTGCAGTTTATCCAGTTCCCTGGCGGCTCCTTGTACTGCCTTTAAATCCTTTGCCATGTAGTATTGGGCTTGAATCGTATTCGGTATTTCTGAAGTTTGAAACAGTTGAACAATTCGAGGTCGATAGGATTGATCCAAGGTCAAGACGTTCGCCTGCTCCGCAAACAATGTGATGCTATTGGGAAAAATTTCTTGGGGAAGAGGCCGTTGCCACAGCTTTAGGTGAACATACCAGGCTGGATTTCCAATGGCCTGTTCTTTGTTGTCAAATTCTCCAGCCATATACTGAGCTAGAGCGGTTAATTCTGGAGAGAATTTTGCGGTAGATGTCATGCGGGGGAGAGTCCTTTTTCAGCGAGCCAGTCCGGATTGAATAACTTGGATTGATAGCGTGCACCACCATCACAGAGTACCGTCACAATCGTATGACCTGGCCCCATCTGTTTTGCCACTGCCACCGCTGCCCCAACGTTGATCCCAACAGACCCTCCCATAAAGAGACCATCTTTTTTCAACAATTGATAGACCGCTTGAACGGCAGTCGGGTCGTCAATCTGAACTGCATCATCAATCGGGATATTTTCCATATTGGCCGTCACGCGACTATTACCAATGCCTTCTGTGATGGAATTCCCCTCGGATTTGATTTCTCCCGTTTTGACATAGCTATACAGACCACTGCCCATCGGATCGGCCAGGACAGTTCTCACTTGGGGGTTCTTTTCCTTTAAATACAGAGAAACACCAGCAAAGGTTCCTCCGGTTCCCGTTGCGGCTGTCCAGGCGTCAACTTTACCGTTCGTTTGCTCCCAGATTTCTGCTCCAGTTGTTTCGTAGTGGGCCTGACGATTGGCCAGGTTATCGAACTGATTTGCCCAGATCGCGTTATCCAGTTCCGCTGCGACTCGGCCAGAGAGTTTAACGTAGTTATTTGGATCACGATAGGGAACTGCGGGAACCGTACGAACTTCTGCTCCCAGGGTTCTCAGGAGTTCGATTTTTTCCTGAGATTGGGTTTCAGGAATAATAATCAAGCATTTGTACCCCTTGGCATTGCAGATGTGTGCCAGACCGATTCCAGTGTTACCCGCAGTTCCTTCAACCACAGTTCCACCCGGTTTTAATAATCCCTTTTCTTCAGCATCTTTAATAATGTAAAGGGCTGCCCGATCCTTGACGGAACCTCCTGGATTGAGAAATTCCGCCTTGCCTAAAATCTCGCATCCAGTCTCTTCACTAAAGCTATTCAGTCGAATCAGGGGAGTATTTCCAACTGTATCGACAAAACCGTTTCTAATATCCATTATTTAATCTTCAGGAAATTTAACAGAAAAGGAGGCACAACATCGTTATGCCCCCAAAAAAACCGAATTAAAGTTCGATGCTTACTTGTTGGGTTGAGGTGTCATCCGCAGATAGGGCTTAACTTCTGTATAGCCCTTGGGAAACTTCTGCTTCAGCTCTTCAGGATCTTTGAGGGAAGGAACAATCACACAATCCTCTCCATCTTTCCAGTCGGCTGGAGTTGCAACCTGATGGTTATCAGTTAATTGCAGAGAGTCAATCACCCGGAGAATTTCATTAAAGTTACGTCCGGTGCTAGGGGGATAAGTTAGCGTCAGGCGTAGCTTCCTGCTGGGGTCAATGACAAATACAGTACGAACTGTCACGGAAGCATTAGCATTTGGATGAATCATGCCGTACAGATCAGAAACCTTCCGATCTGAATCGGCAATGATTGGATAGTTAACCGTAGTGCTCTGAGTTTCGTTAATATCACCAATCCATCCCTTGTGAGACTCTGCATCGTCAACGCTGAGAGCAATCACTTTAGCGTTACGCTTTTCGAATTCGGGCTTGAGTTTCGCAACTGTACCAAGCTCTGTGGTGCACACAGGAGTGTAGTCTGCTGGGTGAGAGAAGAGAACAACCCAGCTATCACCTGCCCAACTATAGAAGTCAATATCGCCTTCTGAGGTTGACTGGGTAAAGTTTGGAACGGTGTCACCTAGTTGCAGTGCCATAATTTGATTCCTGTGATTTTGTAAAGGAACGATATACTATCATGTCACAATAGCTCGGTTTTCCGATGGGGATTTAGTAGTTCTTAAAACTTTGTACAACTGCCGTAGAGGTTTTTAAGGATTTTTTACAAGAGTACCAGGGTATCAACCGATTGATGAGAGTTTTTGTTACCGGAGGAACCGGATTTGTTGGTGCGAATCTGGTTCGTTGTTTACTTCAGGCGGGCTACAGCGTCAGGGCACTTGTCCGTCCCCAGAGCCGCCTGGATAATCTCGCAGATTTAGCAAACGATCCTGGTCTTGAGATCATAACAGGAAGTTTACTAGACACGAATTTAGGTCAGAAGATGCGAAACTGCCAGGGTCTATTTCACTGTGCTGCACAGTATTCTCTATGGCAACGAGATTATCCATCCCTCTATCAGAATAATGTTTTGGGAACCCGTAATATTCTCCAGGCCGCTCGTGAGGCTGGAATCAGCAGAACGGTCTACACCAGTTCTGTGGCGGCAATTGGCGTAAAGTCAGGTGGGGTCGCCGATGAAACCTACCAAAGCCCCGTAGAGCAGCTCATCGGCTACTACAAACAGTCAAAATATTGGGCAGAGCAAGAGGCTCACGCAGCGGTTCAACTCGGTCAGGATGTTGTGATTGTGAATCCGAGCACTCCCGTCGGCCCCTGGGATATTAAACCAACACCAACGGGGGACACGATTTTGCGATTTCTCAAGGGACAGATGCCTGCCTATGTGAATACGGGCCTAAATTGGATCGATGTTCGGGATGTGGCAACCGGACATTTGCTGGCTCTGGAACGGGGAAAAACGGGTGAACGTTACATTCTTGGCCACGAGAACCTCAGTTTAATTGCAGTGCTGGGAAAGTTATCTCACCTGACTGGACAGGCTGTGCCTCGATTTGAAATTCCATCCTGGCTTCCTTTGGGGGTTGCCTGGGCTGACGAAAAGATTCTGGCAAAATTTGGCAAAATGCCGACTGTTCCCCTGGATGGGGTGCGAATGTCGCGTCAGGTCATGTATTACAGTTCTACCAAAGCCGTGAAACAGTTGGGTTTACCCCAATCACCGATTGACCGCGCCCTTGAAGATGCAGTGAATTGGTTTCAACATTATCACCTTGTCTAAAGTCTCTGCTGTGGGTGAAATCTAATCTTGCTCAAGTTCAGCAAGTCTTTGCTGTAAATCCTGGACATCTTGTTTTAACTCAATCACCAGGGTTGCCAGTCGGTCAAAAACAGGATCGCCCAACATCAAACGGGAACTCGCATCTGGTGGAACATCAGACGGTAGTTCCGGCACATTCGGTGGAGGAACTACCTCAACCCGCGTCACCCCACCAGAAGCCTGACTCCGAACTCGATTGATTTCACCTCGCAGCCGAGAAACCTGACTCTCCAAATTACGGATACGAAACTCCAATTGAGATGTAGTCGCCTGAGCTGGGAGCAAAAGTGGAACAAAAGTTTGTAATGTGACGAGGAACACCATTAAAGTTAGAGATAAAAAGATTATTCTCTTGGTAATTCTTCTAACAAATATTTTTCTAAAAATCATGACTCAGAGAAATGTTGCCATTTTAATCTTCGACGAGGTAGAAGTGCTGGACTTTGCGGGGCCATTTGAAGTTTTCTCTGTCACCCGAACCGAGAGAGAATCTCCCTTCCAGGTCTATACTGTTGCCGAAACCCTGGCCCCTGTACTTGCCCGAAATGGCCTCAGTATCAATCCAAAACATACACTTTCAGATTGCCCTGCTCCTCATATTGTAGTTATTCCCGGTGGATACGGCAGTCGTCGGGCGATGCACCAGGAGTCAATCCTCAAGTGGGTAAAAATTCATGTCCACACCGTTGAATTAATGCTGTCGGTCTGCACAGGTTCGTTGATTCTGGCCCAGGCTGGTTTATTAGAAGGATTGTCAGCGACGACCCATCACCATGCCTATGAAGAACTACGGCAAATCAGCTCGACGATTAATGTGATTGAAAATCAGCGATTTATCGACACTGGCAAGATCATCACATCTGCAGGGATTTCTGCGGGAATTGATATGTCACTCTATGTTGTTGCTAAATTACTCGGTCAGGCCCAGGCAGAAACCACAGCGGGATACATGGAATATGATTGGCCTCGGTCATGAGGTCTCTAGACAAAACGATGGGTAAACTCCTGCATCAAATCAACTCGGCCTTTCCTCAAAATCGCTGGATCAAGCCGCTCCGTTGTGTTGCAGGTCATTAAAGTTACCATCTTCTGTTCCATGGAGATGCCCTGAATACTCTGAATACTCTGATACAAGGTTCCATCCAGCAGTGCCAGGATTCGCTCTGTTTTGCTATTGGTTTGTGCCACTTCCAGGGCGCGATTCTTTGCCAGGTTATCCGCTTCATTGATAATCAAGCAAATATTTTGCAGATAGTTGGGCGGAACAAAATTCTCCACAGCATCGTAGTCCAGAATAAAGATGACATAGCCCAGGGGCGCAAGAACTTCCTTCGCAAGAGCCTGAGTCCAGGCCGTTTTTCCTGTCCCCGGTTCTCCATAGACCAGGACAGCCAGGCGGGATTCATCTAGAATTGCCTGCTGAACTTGATCAGTGAAAGCTTCAATTTCACCCGGAAAATCCCGCAGGGAAAACTGACTGGTAATCTGCCCCACCCGACCCTGATAGCCACTCACAATAATAGCTAGGTTGTAGGTTGCTTTACTCACCAAAGAGGTGATTTCTTCAGCGAGTAGCACATACCAATGTTTTCCAGGTTGTTGACTCAGCTCAACCTGGAGCCACAAATCATGTTCCGACCAGTAAGCGCTCGCCCGCCCCAGCACCGTGATCTCCTTCCAACTGACAAAGCGATCGCAGGGATAGTAGAAATAGCGATCCAGATAGTATTGGGTGATGGAATCCGGTGGCCCCAGAATTTCCAGAATTCTCAGCAGGGTAATTTCTTGCAGTTGTTTTAGAACTTCATCGATGGGAATGGTATTACGGTTAATCACTGGTTTTAAAGGCGTTTCAGTGACTAAAACTTCTCGATGATAACGGCTAGGGGCGGGTGGAGCCGGAGTCACATAGTTCCAGAAGGATTCAATGTCATAGCGAGTATCCTCTGAGAAAAGCTTGATAATATTTGCCCACCAGGCATACTCATTCCGTCCTAGGGTATTAGCCAGTACACTGACGGCGTCCAGGGTTTTCTGCGTCAGTTCGTGGGTATCGTGAATCAGGAGATGCGACAAAAAGTCCCAATCCATTTCTCGATTGAGCGGACGCCAACCGGCCCCCAGAAGGCTGATAGCTTGAGAGGTTGAACTGTTGTTTTGATTATGGCCGAAGTATCTGGAATAGCTCATTCTATAATTGTAACACAGTTACTACAATGTAATATTGGATAGGGGTAATAGAGTTCTGAATGTTGAAGTGTCTAGATGTTGAAATATTGAAGCCGCTTGAGCTGTCTAACGACCTGTTCCGCATTGAACGGGAAACCGGATTGTCCAATATAATTGTCGAGTACCCCGATTGATTGAGCATTGGCGAAATTGCTCTGAGCAATGACGATAAGCTAATGTAATGTTCTGACTTAAAATGCCAAAAGTTCTTGCCATCGCAAATGGAAAGGGTGGAGTGGGGAAGACCACAACTGCCATCAACCTCGCAGCAGTTCTATCCAATAATTTTTCGACTTTACTGGTTGACACCGATCCCCAAAACTCAGCGGCTTGGTGGGCAGAGCAGGGAGAAATGCCCTTTTCCGTCACTTCAGAAACGGATGCCCTGGTGCTGAAAGATCTGAGGCAAAAGGACGTTGAACTGGTTGTGGTAGATACACCACCTGCACTGCAATCCGAGGCTTTGCGAACGGTAATCCAGTTGGCAGACTACCTCGTACTACCGAGTCAGCCGACCCCCATGGATTTAATGGCATTGATTGAAACCGTGAAGCGAGCGATTATTCCGACTCAAATTGATCACTGTGTATTGCTAACTAAGGTTGATCCACGCAGTTTGGGTGATGCTCTGGAAGCTCAGAAGTCCCTGCGGGGTAATGGGATTCCGGTGTTTAAAAATTTTATTCGAGCCTACAAAGCCCATGAACGATGCCCTCTAGAAGGGGTTCCGATCACCAAAGCCAAAAGCAAAAATGCCAGGGAAGCGGCTTCAGATTACCGCAGAGTGGCTGCAGAACTCCTACCGAACCTGCGCTAACTAATGATTGCTATCCATGATTGAGATTGGTGGAACGCAAGTTCCCTCTGCGACAAGATGTCAGATTGAAATTCCGGTAGCTCGACTGCCGACTCAAACGATGGTTTCTCTACCCTTGATCGTCGTGAATGGGGCGCTTCCGGGGCCGAGGTTATGGCTCAGTGCAGCAATTCATGGCGATGAACTGAATGGAGTTGCCATCATCCATCAAGTACTCCAGAAGATTCAACCTCGACACTTGAGAGGTACAGTGATTGCCGTACCGATTGTGAATGTATTCGGGTTTATCGAGCAATCGCGTTATTTGCCGGATCGCAGGGATTTGAATCGTTCCTTTCCCGGATCTAGCCGAGGCTCCCTGGCGGCTCAGATTGCCCGTCTGTTTATGAAAGAAGTGGTGAGTCGCTCTACCCACGGCATTGATCTGCATACGGCCTCAGATCACCGCGTGAATTATCCCCAAATTCGGGCAAACCTGGAGGATTCCCAAACCTGCAATTGCGCCAAGGCATTTGGTGCACCCGTGATCATCCATTCCCAGACCCGCGATGGTTCACTCCGTCAAGCTGCAACAAAGCAAGGAATTCCTGTACTGCTCTATGAAGCGGGGGAATCGCTCAGATTCAATCACTATGCCATTCGGGTTGGCGTGGCAGGAATCTTGCGGGTGATGGCCAGTCTGGAGATGTATCAACCTCAAGCCAAGAGTTCGCGATTGCCGAAAGAGTTTAGAAAGACAAAATGGGTACGTGCTTCCCGCAGTGGCGTGCTACAGCTTCAGGTGAAATTGGGGGAATGGGTGAAATCCAGGCAAATCCTGGGTTCGATCACCGATGCCTTCGGGGAAACCAGCTTTAAACTGCGTGCTCCCTGTCATGGTCTCGTGGTTAGCATCCAACAAAATCCTCTGGTGAATCGAGGAGACGCAGTTGTGCATTTAGCAACGACTGATATGGCTAATTTTCCTTAACTTAGAAACGGCTTGGCCAGCATCAGACTACAAATTGACTTGGCATCAACGGGTTCACCGTCAAGAATTGCTTGTTCTAGAGCTTGCGGTGTCATCAACAATACTTCAATATCCTCATCCTCATCCTGGGCAGGTGGAATTTCTAATTTCTCCAAATCCTCAGCTAAAAAGGCATAGATCATCTCATCTGAATATCCTGGAGCCAGAATAAACTCTCCCAATTTGTGCCATTTGTGTCCTCGATATCCCGTTTCTTCCTCCAATTCTCGCTGAATTGTTGTGGCTGGGTCTTCGCCGGGTTCTAAGGTTCCGGCTGGAAATTCTATCGTGCGACCCTGAACTGCAAAACGGTATTGTTTCACCAAAACCAGCTCGCCGCTTGGTGTGATTGGCACAACCAGAGCGCCGCCCGGATGCCGAATACATTCCCAACTACCTTCAGCACCGTTCGGTAATTGCAGGCGATGCACATCAAAGTTGAACTTGCGGCCTTTATAAAATAGCCGTTGCTCCAGAACTTTTGGTGGTTCAGAACCAGGTTTCATAGGAGTTGATTATTTCTTGACAAAAAGACTTAGAAAATCTTCCAAATCCCCGAACAGTCTATCATTTTTGCCAATTCTACAATGGTTTTTTCTGTAATCGGATCAATCCAATCTGGGGCGATTTCCGCCAGTGGCACCAGTACGAAGGCCCGTTCTCGCATGCGGGGATGAGGAATTTCCAGGCCGGAACTGTTGAGCGTGAGGCCTCCGAACAAGAGGATATCCAGATCCAACACCCTGGGCCCCCAGCGTTCTCGCCGAACTCGGCCAAATTTCTGTTCAATGGCCAGTAGAGTTTGTAGCAATATCTCTGGTGGGGTCGATTCCACCGTGAGCAGAGCACAGCCATTAATATAATCCGGCTGAGGTGGGCCGACTGGAGTGGTGCGATACCAACTAGATCGAGCCATTACCTGAATGTCTTGAATTTCATCCAGAACTTCGAGGGCTGCTTCAACGATTTCGAGAGAATTGCCGAGATTACTTCCCAAGGCAATCGCAGCTTGAACCCTGTTCATCATGATTCCGATGCAGTCGTTGCACCGCCGTCCAATACCGTCAGATAGCCATTATTCTCAGACTGAGTCGGGTCTTGGTACAGCGGCACACTAAAGGTTACCGTTGACCCCAGACCCTCACCTAAACTGTAGAATCGTACCACTCCCCCCATGGCCTGCACCAATTTTTGCGAAATCACTAGCCCCAGACCCGTGCCACCGTATTGCCGGGTGTAACCCGTATCAACCTGGGAAAAAGCCTTGAACAGTCGATCCTGTTTTTCAATCGGAACCCCAATTCCCGTATCAGTGACTCGGAATTCCAGGAGACCTGGAAACTCCTGATTATTTAGCATGATCGGTTGATGCAGAATTCCTAGGGTGATACTGATTCCCCCTTCGTGGGTAAATTTAATGGCATTACCCACCAAATTCAGCATGACCTGAAGCAAGCGCTGATAGCTAGCGTAAACAATTAATTTTTCAGAGTCGAAGTCATTCTGAATGGCAAAGTTTAGTCCCTTCTGCTGAACCTGGGGTTTAACAAATTGCTCGACTTCCCGCAACAAATTGCTCACTTTCACCAGAGTCAATTCAATTTTCATCTTGCCCGCTTCAATCTTGGCAATATCCAGCACATCATTGATCAGGTTGAGCAGGTGGAGGGCTGCTCGATGGGCCTCTTGAATAAACTCGCGTTCTTCTTCCGGATCATCCACCATGCCATCCAGCACCAGCTTGAGAAATCCAATAATGCCATTCAGAGGGGTTCGCAGTTCATGGGAGGTGTTGGCCAGAAATTCGCTTTTCAACCGAGAGAGGGCAACGGCATCGGCCCTCGCTTCCTCTAATTCCTGATAGAGCGTGGCGTGGGCAATTGCTGTACCCACATTGGTTGCTAATTCTCGCACAAAGTCGATTTCAGCTAGTGTCCTCTGACGATAGCGGTCATATTGATACAGAGCAATGATGCCATTCGGCTGATCCAGATAGGGAGTAGCCACAATCACCGCAGAATATCCCGGTTGTGAGGACTCTTGCTTCACCGCCGTATGCTCAAGGGCAATCGGTTCTAGGGTCGTTAAAGCCTGCGTCCAGCCCTGTTCTAGATCAACAACCAACTCTCGACCCAAAATCGTCTCATAGGCTTCATTACAATACTCGGCAACAACCTGGGTACGCTGTAGGTTGATAGGATGATTCTTGCTTGGGCGATAGGGACAGAGAATGCAACGACTAACTCCTAGAACCTGACCCAGGCTATTCACTGTTTGTTGCCAAATTTGCTTCAGGTCTAAAGTCCGGCGAATTTTCTGGGTAATCTGACTCAGCAACGTTTGGTAAATTTGAGAACTAGGCGGAACTGTGCGGCAAATCGTTCCCGCAATTTGTACCAACATTTTCTGTTGCACATCAAAATTCGATGGCAGTGAGCGATAGGCAATTATTTCCTCTAAATCATTTTCGGTGAAGGCTTCTGGCTTTTCTAGTAATCTTCCAAAGACCAAAACTTGAGACGGATGACTGCTCGCCCTGAGCACAGGATTAATAATTAGCTCTAGCGGGATAGCCTCATCCTGGTAGTAGAACGGGTAGCTAAACCTCTCTGGGGTTCCACTTTCAATCACCCGACGCACCCTATCTAAATAGGGTTCCAACAAAACTGGGCCAAAAATTTCTCCCGCAGAGGAACCCACAATTTCATTCACGGGTAAGGGATGGCGCTCGCTCTGCTGCCAGTAGAATGATAAATATCGACCGAATTCGTCCTGAGTAAAAACTAAGTCCACTCCTAGCCCTCGCCAAATATCAGCCGCCATTGGGCCCGCTAGCTGAAAATTTGCATTCGAGTTCATCTGCATATGCAAGGGAGACTAGACCTCAATTTTAGCAGTTGCGGGAGGGCAGGCAAATTAATCCAAAGCCCTAATCGTTCCACTCCCCATGGGGCGGAACCGGTGGATTTCGCCTCAAGGTTAGTGCCAATTCATCTTCAGGGCGATCGCCTCGTAGCCATTGACGCAGGGCAGCCTCAAAGACCTTACTGGGATTATTGGTTAAGTGCTGTACCTGATCTAAAAGTTCTGAATCAATCTGAACCGAGACCTCGACCTTATTGGCTGATTTCGATTCTACGGAATCATTCCCATTCATAGCTGTCATCCCAAAGTCGTTGCTTGATCAGTTGAGTTTGCCGGTTTGGTGCAAACAGACACGACTTCTGACATTGTACAGGGCAAGGCTATCAGTCGGGGTCTGACCCCAGAGAATAATTCAAGGGTTTTGTCAGAAGAGTAGTGTAGGTAACACGGACACCTACTGATGCGCCTCACTAGGGACGCTCGAATTTTGAGGCAGGTTGAAAACCAGTTGCAGGTTCCCCTTTCAAGGATCGAGACATAAAGTCCCGCCAAATCGGTGCAACGATTGTTCCTCCGGTAGCCTGGCCCCGCAAGGGTGTGAAGTCATCGTTCCCAACCCAAACCGCAGTTGAAAGTTGGGGAGTGTAGCCCACAAACCAAACATCCCGCTCAGAGGAAGTGGTTCCGGTTTTTCCAGCAGCGGGACGACCAATCTGGGCCTTCGTTCCAGTTCCGCTGGCAATCACCTCTCTCAAAGTGCTGTTCAAAGACGCAACGGCCCATTGATTCAGAACCAGTCGAGGCTTCGGTGTATTGTCCAGTAGAACATTTCCCTGGCTGTCGGTCACCTGAACGATAAAGGTCGTATCTGAACGCCATCCTTGATTGGCAAAGGTGGCATAGGCTCCTGCCATTTCCATTGGTGTCACGTCAACTGAACCGAGCGGCAGAGAAACGACGGGGTCAATTGGACTTTTGAAACCTAGCACCCGTGCCACTTCAACCACTTGGTTCAATCCAACCGCCTGACCAATTCGGACTGCGGGAATATTCAAAGAGTTCACCAGAGCTGTCCGGATACTAACAGACCCAGAATAACCCCCCCCATAGTTGCGAGGAGAGTAGTAGCCATCTCCATCCCGATAACTCACCGGAGAGTCACTCACCGTTGAACCGGGAGAATAGTTGCCACTGGCAAAGGCAGTGTAGTAAACAAAGGGCTTGAAGGATGACCCAGGCTGACGACGGGCCTGAATAGCTCGGTTATATTGGCTTGTTTTGTAGTCGGCTCCCCCAACCATCGCTTTGACAAAATTCGTCCGAGGATCAACTGCCGCCAGAGCGATCTGACCTTTTTCCCAGCTTCGATAGAGTCCCCGGTAGTAGAGCCGCTCATGCCACTTACTGACGGTTTCTTCTGCCATCCGCTGGAAGTTTGTGTCAATCGTGGTTTGAACTCGCATTCCCCCTTTGAGAACCGCATCTTTACCAAAGCGTTCACCGAGTTCCTGAACTACCGCCTCTGTCACGTAGGGCAGTTGACTCTGGCGGAAAGATGTAACGCTGCCCACCAGTAATTTCTGCTTGCGAGCTTCAGCCGCTTCCTGGGGAGTAATCCATTTCAAATCCTGCATCCGCCCCAGGACAAGGGCCTGGCGTTGCTTTGCCTTTTTGTAATCGATGAATGGGCTGTAATCTTCCGGTGCAGGAATGAGACCTGCCATGAGAGAGGCTTCAGCCAGGGTCAGATCGGCGGCTGATTTGTTGAAGTAGCTCCGGGCTGCCGTTTCAGCACCATAGAGGTTATGACCCCAGTACACTTGGTTGAGATACAGCTCTAGAATTTCATCCTTGGAGAGAATTTGTTCAATCCGAATCGCCATCACCGCTTCTGCGGCCTTTCGACTCAGGGTACGCCGTGGCGACAGGAATAAATTCTTCACCAACTGCATCGTTAGGGTCGAACCCCCTTCAACCGTTGTTCCGGTTTCCAGGTTGGCAACCAAGGCCCGAACCACTCCTGTGGGATAAATCCCTTTGTGATAGTAAAAATTACTGTCCTCAATTGCCAGAACAGACCGTTTCAAATGAGGAGAAATATCATCCAGGGAAATCACTTCCCGATTCGCTTCGTCATGCAAACTGGCTAGAGGCCGCCCCTTGATGTCGTAGATGTGGGTCGTCTCGGTCGGGACATAACTCTGGAGAACTCGGACATCTGGAAGATTTCGGAAACTAATCGCTAGCCCAACTAATCCGCCAGCGACGACTGAACTCGCCAACATTGTGATGCTCAATAACGTCCCCGCCGTTACCTTGCTGACAGACTGGACAAAGTCGAACAAACCCGATGGCTGAGACTGGGACTGTCGCTGAATGGCATTTGTCGATGACACGTTAACCTCACTCCCTCCAAAAAGAAAATATCCTAGACGACCGATATCTCAGGCTATTAAAGGAAAATCAATCCTACTCTACTGTGTGATAGCACAAATTATTACCTTTCGTAAGGTTTAGAACCCTACACGTTCAACACCCCAGCCCAATTGAGACTCGCAATTATTACGAACGGATCAAGTGTTGAGATTATTAAGACACACAACGGGCCATAATGGGAACCCTGAAACCTGAATCTCATGCCGATAGAGATAATCAATGCTAGGGGAGTGATAGGATAAGCGAGAAATTGTTCCCAATGATTGTTCCCAGTAATCTACCGCTCTACCTCTCGATCTTTAACCACACTTCTGTTCCGATGGCAACTTCAGAGATAAATACAGATACAACCGCAATATCTTCTGACACAACTTCAGAGATTTCGCTACCCGGACTCTCCTTGCAGGACGATCCAAAGCTACAGCGAGGGCTGAGTGAGATCTTTCCGGAACAAGTTGATTCCCAGAACCCCGATGAAAACCTGGGACGACGACTAGCTACTGCTCAACGACCCCTGCGAATCAAACTGGGAATCGATCCGACGGGCAGTGATATTCATCTGGGTCATAGCATCGCCTTCCGAAAGCTGCGAGCTTTTCAAGACGTGGGTCATACTGCGGTACTCATTATTGGAGATTTCACAGCACGGATTGGTGATCCGACAGGGAAGTCCGAAGCCCGCAAGCAGTTGACCCTGGAACAGGTGGAAGCAAATGCCCAAACCTACCTGGAACAACTACGTCCGATTCTGGATTTTGATACCCCAGGCCGCCTGGAAATTCATCGCAATTCCGAATGGTTGTCAAAGCTAGATCTGGCAAAGACCCTAGAACTCCTGGCAACGATGACCGTGGGACAGATGTTAGCAAAAGAGGGCTTTGCAGAACGCCATCGTGAGGGAACTCCAGTTTATCTGTATGAGTTTCTCTATCCCCTGATGCAGGGCTATGATTCGGTCGCCATTGAAGCGGATGTCGAACTGGGTGGAACCGATCAGAAGTTTAATCTCGCTGTTGGGCGGGATCTGCAACGTCACTTCAATCAACGGCCCCAATTTGGGCTGCTGATGCCAATTCTGATTGGGACAGATGGTATCCAGAAAATGTCCAAGTCTCTGGGCAATTACGTTGGTCTTTCAGAAGAGCCGCTCTCGATGTATTCCAAACTAGAGAAGGTTCCTGACAGCCTGATCGAACAGTATTTTGAACTGCTCACGGATCTTCCCCTGGAAGAGTTGCCGGAGAACCCCCGTGATCGCCAAAAATTACTCGCCCTAGACGTGGTCACCCAATACCACGGTGAAACCGCAGCCCAGGAAGCCCAGCAAGCGGCTCTAACTTTGGTTCAAGGGGATGCTAAGCAGGCGGATGCAGTTCCAGAGTTTTCCCTGGCGGAGGTCGAATTTCCGGCGAAGTTGTTCTATATTCTCAGTGCCAGTGGCCTCTGCAAAGGTAGTAGCGATGCCCGTCGCCAAATCCAAGGCGGAGCAGTGAAACTGGATGGCAATCGCCTGGATGATGTTAATTTGGTTTACGAATCGGCTGCTGAGCTAGACGGTTGCGTGCTCCAGGTTGGAAAAAAGAAATTTGTTCGATTAGTGGCCTGAACTATTCCATAAAGCGATGAGTGGCGGTTGCGTTCAGCGTTCGAGCAATGGCTTGACGAACCGCCTGAAGATAGATCGATTGCTGGGCTCCTTTGGTTCTCCATTGACTGGAAATCCACTGTCCGGAATTGGCCGACTGAACCTGGATTTCATCGGTAATGGGGTTCCACTGCCAACGGCGACCGGCCACGTATCCCGAACATCCCTGCTGTGGATGAAAATAACAAAAGCTGACCCGAATCGGTTGGTCATTACTCTTGTCATCGGGAATGTCAGTAACGATAGGGGCAAGTCGTCGGGGATCGACAATGATCGGCATCTGTTGCATGGCTCTGGAATAATTAGACTGAAGGCTACATCTCCCTTTTAGTACGTTAGGCGCTCAAGCAACAAGTAATGTAGGGATTAGAAGTGATGCAAACGCTGCCAGCAAATCAGGTCACTCTCCTTTCTCTAGTGAATCCGAACAATGACCTGTGTGAAGCCCTAAAACTACTGAAGCGATTGGGTTTGGAGGCTATCACCTGAAATGACTAATACTCTAACTTGGGTTACAGACGCCTGGGTCAAGTCCAGTTGGGAGGAATTTCTAACCCTGGCCAACCGACCTGAGTTACAGCAAGCGAGCTTTTACTATGACCAGGGATTAACGAGAGTTGAAATGCTACCGATTGGGCCATTGCATGGACGTGACAATTCAGTCATTGCCAGAACGATTAGCTTGTTCGCAACCTTGAACAGGATTCCAATTCTGGAGTACCTGTATACCAGTTTTCGCCATCCCTGGGTGCGGGAGTGCCAGCCGGATGTAGCCTATTACATCGGTTCAAGATTAAAGCTGCCACCGCGCGATGATAGTCCGGTGAATGTCACTGAATTTGATCCGCCAACCCTAGCGGTTGAAGTGGCTTCGACAACGTTGAGTGATGACCTGGGGCGCAAGCGATTGCTGTATGAACGATTAGGTGTTCAGGAATACTGGGTCGTGGACGTCAAGGCTGGAGAGGGGATTGTTTTTGCTGTGGAGGACGGTGGCAGTAGGCAAATTCGAGCGTCCCAGGTTTTGCCAGGGTTAAGTTTGGAGATTGTGTTGGAAGCCCTAAAACGGAGCCAGACAGAGGATGATGGGGCGGTGAATCGATGGTTGTTGGCAGTATTCAGCGACTAGATGCAGTATTCGAATAGGTATTGGGTTCTTGAACTCAGATCCCTCTTCTTTAAAAATCCTGCAAAACCCTCTACAGTATTTTAAGCAATAGGGGTTGACGGAGTCTTGTCCTGCTAGCCGCAGAGAGGTGTCAGGCACTACAATTACAGTCACAGCCTTCAGCCTTGACAGGAGTGAATAGATAACGTCATGTTTATTCTGAAGCGCCAGGATGTCGATATCAAGAATATCAAGCATCCTGAACGGGATCAGCAAATTCCCATTCTGACCTATCAGGGGCAGACCTTTCGTTTGATGAAAATGTTTAATGCTCAACAGGCTGAGGAGGCAAGGGCGTTTTGGCGAGATTTGACTGACAACAAAGGTAAAGCCTGCGTTCTTCTGGAAGAACCGGAGCGCTACAGTGTTTGGGGAAAAGTTCGTGCGGATCAGCTTGCGGGCAGTAGTGAATCCTCCAAAGCCGCTCACGCTTCGCCTAGTCTAACGCGCGCTTGTTTGCTGGTGCTACAAGCCGTTTACTTTGATATTGAGGATCTACTGGGCAATCGCCAGGCCGTTTCCTTTGAAAAGGATTTGACCCAGGTCTTTCAGCAGTCAAAATTTCCCAAGACTGAAGCCCCGAACGCGATCAAAAGCTTGCTAACAGATAATCCCCTAGACGGGCGGCCAATGCCTCCCTGGCAAGAGAACCACCTGAATATGTTGCTACAGGAACTCCACAAACTTGGTAAAAAGTACTTCGGTAATACCAGCTTTGCTGAAGGGATTGATGAAGTTCTAGAAGGGCTGCCCGACGAAGATCGCAACCAATTTATTGGTTGGCTGAATCAGTCTTCTCTGAAAAGCCTTTGGCTCGCAGGTTAAAGAATGTTGAGAATCCTATGATTTTCCTGCTATTCGTGGGACTCTATATCCGGTGCAGAGGGAGTTATGTTAAGTTAAGCTTTTGAGAGGGCTTTTCAATACTGAGTCCAGTTTGAGTTTTAGCATTTAGTCAAGTCCCTAACATTCAACCTCTGGTCGGAGGGTAAACCTACATCAATTGCTATGAGTAGCACGTCACACCCCAAATCTTCATCTATCCTTGCCGCCCAAAATGTTGTCATCTTCGGCATGGTTTGGGCCGTCTTCTCGCTGCTATTTTTTATGCTGTTCAGTGTAACTCCAGAGGGTGAAGAGCTACCAGGTTGGTATGCAATTGGTACCTACATCTTTGAGCTGGGGGCATTTCTGTTGGCGACAATCGTTTGCTATCGAAATTGGAAAAGTCCCCAGATGGTCAGCGGTCGAAATGTCTGGTTAGGGATTGGTCTGGGAGCCTTTTTCTACTTCCTTGGAGGAGTCTTTTTCGGTGTCTGGGAATTGGTCTGGGAGCTTGATCCAGCCGTTTCCTTCGCCGATGTGTTCTATATTCTTAGTTATATTTTTCTGGGCTGGGGGATGAGCCTAGCGGTGGCATCCAAGCGGCTGAATTTGGAGCTATGGCAGTGGGCAGCGTTGGCAGCAGTTGCAGTTTCGTCCACAGCTCTGGCCATCTGGGTTTCCGGTATCTCCGTTCCTGGGCTCGGCGCTCAATCATTCTCCTCACCGGATCAAGCGGTTGTAAGAGAGGTTGAGATTGCTGAGAGGGGGGTTTCCGATGTTGGTGGTTATGCCGCGCAGGAATTGCGGTTGATTCTGGCTCAAGCTCCTGAACCCGATGTCAGTGAAATAGATGAGACGGAGGAGACCGTCGAGGAGGGGATCGAGGAAAGTTCTTCTGCACCGGCATGGGTGGTTGCTTTGGATGAGCGGTTAGAACCTCTGGCCTTTGGGGTCAATTTGTTTTACGTCATCGGCGATGTAGTTTTGCTGATTCTGGCCACTGCTCTGATCCTGGCATTCTGGGGTGGGCGATTCTCTCAATCCTGGCGAATGATTGCCTTTGCTATGTTTTCGCTCTATGTTGCAGATATGTATTTCAAGTGGGCTGACTCCCGTGCTGAGGCGGAATATGAGAGTGGTGCTCTGCTAGAAGTATTTTTTGTTTTTACAGGAATCCTTTTGGCCATTGGAGCGGTCTTGGAGTATGACATCTCAACTCGGTCTCGACAAAGTCGGCGCAGCAGACGTAGCAGTGCTAAAAGTTAGGAAGGAGAAAAATCACCTGAATGTCAGCCTCAAAACTTACGGATTCCGATAAACAGGAAATTATCAACATTTATCAGGATGTGCCAGAGGAAACAACTATCACTCTGGCAGATCGCTTCGGCGTTAGCAGTTCAACCGTTCGCCGGGTTTTGCAGGCTGCGATTCCAAAGGATGTATATGATGTTCTAACCCAGCAAAAACAGAAACTTCATCGAACTGGCAAGAAATCATCTCGAAACGCGGCGGATGAACCTGACGAGATCCTCGAAACTGTCACAACGCATCAATTACCGCTTCAACTTTCTGATAACGATGATAGTGATCCAGCCGCAGCAGCAGAAGATAACGAAGAAACAAAATCGGATAAATCTTCACCCATTTCAATCACAAAACGACGACGTCGATCTTCTGCAGAGGATTCAGATAGCTCTCCTCCGGCTCCTGTTACAGTGTCTCAGGCAGTCCCCAGCGATGAGCCGAAAGAGGAGCAACTGGAAGAGTTTTCGGAAATGGATGACGATGACGTCAGCGAGATCCCAGAATTCATTTCTGAAGAATTCGATGGATTTGACGACGAAGACGACTACCTGGAAGAGGAAGAAGAAGAGGATGAAGGCTCCACTATTCCTGAGCCAATCCTGGCACCGCGACGGGATCAAATCAAAATCTTGCCCCTCACTGACGCTTCTCTCCCCAGAATGTGCTACGTCGTGACGGATCGGATGGGCGAGTTGGTGGTTCGACCCCTGAAAGCCTTTAGCGAACTGGGTCGAATTCCAGCTAGCGAAGTTCAGGAGAAGACCCTACCCGTTTTCGATAACCATCGCGTCGCAAGTCGGTTCTCCGCCCGCAATCAACGGGTTCTCAAAATCCCAGATGGCAAGCTCCTGAGACGAACAGCCCTCCATTTGCAAAATAAAGGGATTACACGGTTGTTGATTGATGGGCAAGTCTATCGGTTGTGAACGGGCTATCTCTCCAAATTCTGAGACCGTGCTGTCAATGTCAGAGATGGAACAGCTACACCTGCGATCGCACCGAGGCTAACACTGAAGGCTAAAACCAATCCCACGGGGATTTGAATAGACTCGAAGGCCAGGAACTTTAAGGAAACAGGAGTTGCATTTTGTAGGGCAAGGAGAGCGATCGCACTGATCCAACCCGCCAGGATCAGGCTCGTTAGGATTGCTGGAATAATTCTCATAGTAAAATCAGCTACGATGAAATCACAAAAGCTTGTCCCCTAGTCTAGCTCTTTTGTCGACAGCCTTCTTCTGACAGAGAACTTTTTCTCATCTCCAGCTCAGTTTTGTAAGTTGTACTATTGAAAAATAGTTTTAGATTCCTGGATAGAAAACTATGACAATGTTTCGCTCTCGTTCCACCCCCTGGATTCATCGGAAATCTCGATTCATTATCGCTGGCATTGCCACCTTTGGCGCGGTAATTACAGGCTACATTGCTGCTGTGAGACTGTTTGGTGGTAGTGCAGCCTGTCCCGTTTCAGGATGCGACAAGGTACTTGAGAGTGCCTATGCTACTGTCTTTGATCAGCCATTAGCTTTATTTGGATTGCTGGCCTACCTGAGTATGGCAATCATGGCGGTTTTACCCTGGCTATTCAACCCAGATACCCAGAAACAACTCCGCAAGCAGGTTGAACACTGGACGTGGTTAGGGTTGCTGGTTGGCAGCTTTGCCATGTCTGTTTTCAGCGCCTACTTGATGTATATCATGATCTTCAAGATTCAGGCATTCTGCCTCTATTGTGTCGTCTCAGCAATTTGCTGCTTTAGTATGCTGATTTTGACCGTGATTGGTCGGGACTGGGAGGATCGAGGTCAGTTGGCCTTCACAGGAGTGATTGTGGGGATGGTGACATTGATCAGTACCATGGCAATCTACGCGCCCATTGAGAGAGCGGTGGACAATGCGTCTAATTCTGCTCAAGTGGCTGTGGAGGAACATTTGACTGAAAGCGTCGCAAAAATGTACGGTGCTTTCTGGTGTGGTCACTGTCAGACGCAAAAAGCCCTCTTCGGTACTCAGGCGGTCAAGCAAATGCCCTACATTGAGTGTGATCCAAATGGTCAAAATCCCAAGCCGCAGCTCTGTGAAGCGGCGAATGTTGAGGTTTATCCAACCTGGGTGGTGAATGGTGAGCGCTATACAGGAGTTCAGTCCCTTGAGAATCTATCGGCCTATTCGGGCTACACTGGGCCTCAAGACTTTGGTGGATAGCTGGAGATGATGCGATGATTAGCGATGTTGTCCTGAATTGAGCGTCGTTGTCGTTGCTTCCTCCACCATAAAGAGTACCGTGGACATCCAACTACTCAGGGCTAAGCCAAGGGAGCACTGGGTAGCTTGATCACAAATTCTGTTCCCTGACCAGGAGCGGAAATACAGTCTAGTTTCCCCTGATGTTTCTCAACGATAATCTGGTAGCTAATTGACAGTCCTAATCCAGTCCCTTTACCAACGGGTTTTGTAGTGAAAAATGGATCAAATAGCTTAGATCGGGCTGCCTCATCAATCCCGATACCACTATCCTTGATATGAATCGATATCCAGCCGGAATCATAGCTTGTTGAAATTTCAATCTGGCTAGGATGGGCTTTGACATCCTCTAATGTCCGTTCTTGATCCAATTCATCCAGAGCGTCAATTGCATTACTGAGAATATTCATGAAAACCTGATTCAGCTGACCCGGATAGCAACTGGTTAATGGCAAGTCTCCATATTCTTTAGTGATTTCAATTTTAGGAAGTTCATGGCTACGCTTGAGTCGACCTTGAAGAATCATTAGTGTGCTGTCGATTCCTTCATGAATATCAACTTCTTTGCTTTCTGCTTCATCCAATCGAGAGAAATTTCTCAAAGATTTAACAATTTCAGTAATCCTTTCAGTTCCTACATTCATTGAGTTAATAACCTTGGGAAGGTCTTCAATTAAGTACTCCAGATCGGCACATTCAGCCGCTTCTCTTATCTCTCTAGGTGGATTTGGAAAATTTTCTTGATATAGCTCTAGAATATGGATTAAATCTTCAATGTAATTTTCTAAATGCCCCAAATTACTGTGAATAAAGCCAATAGGGTTATTGATTTCATGGGCAACACCAGCCACCATTTGCCCTAGACTGGACATCTTTTCCGTTTGAATCAGTTGGGATTGAGTCTTTTTGAGTGTTTGCAAGGTTTCTTTCAAAGATAGCTCTGCCCTCTGTCGATTTTGAACTTCCTTTTCCAAGTCCTGATTGGTTCGAGTCAGCTGATCAACTTTTTGATCCAGGTCATGATACAGCTTGGATAACTGATCTGACATTTGATTGAAACCCAGAGCCAAATGCTCAATTTCATCTCTGGTATGAATATCTAATCGATAATTCAAGTCCCCCTGACCAATTCGGGTTGCTCCTTCTTGAAGCTCTTGAATGGATTGAATAACGGGCAGAAAAATTAATTGAAAGTGTCCGATGAAAATCAACAGGGTCAATGCAGCAATCAAATACTGACTAGATCGAGAAAGACGCTTGAGCTGATTAGCTTCTTCTCGGGCCAATTGATCCTGAATTTCAACGGTTTTCGTCAGAGATTCAAGATAGAGTTCAATATCTTCACTGAAAGAATTAATTGCTCGAATATCTTGTTGGGTATCAGAAATGCTAGAAGGCGTATCCTTTAAACCATTAGCTAAGCGGACTAGATTTTTGTGACGCCGTCGAACCACTTCAGTTTCTTCTTCGACTTCTGGCACAAGATAAGAGAGTTCTTCCAAGTAGATTAAAAACTCTGACATTGAACGCTGATACCGAGTTAAATCGATTGGGTCTTGGCTGAGAAATATATAATCCTTCAGGGCAGCAACTTGATTACCTAGCGTAACCTGTAGACCGATTACTTTCTCCAATGCCATTTGTGTTCTCTCACGGCTCTCTTCTGCCGACCGTTCTGCCTTTTGTAAGGTTATGGTACTACCGCCTAATAGGGCGATAATAATTAAGAAAACGATAGATGAGGAGCCAACAAATTTAGTAATGAGCTTCATTAATCTAAGTCAGGGTCAACCCCTGGAATGGGTCACCTGGATTCTTGCTTCTATAGAAATGAATAATTAGTAATGTCACTGATTTTAATCTGGCTAATATCATATTTAGGGAGCCACATTCCCCAGGTATCAAAGCCTGGAGAATGTTGTAGCTCGAACCGACTACGATCCAGATTCCAACAGTCTCTGCATTTTCCGCACAGGTTCATAGTCCTCATCAGAAACCAGGGTATAGCCCGCAGATTCAATCCCGCCAATACCGACCAATCCCTCTGGCGCATCAATCAATACCTTGCGAAGCTCAGTCTTGAACTCAGCCGGAAGCTGACTGGAGACCACAATTGGGCTGTTGGGGATAGGGTCAGATTCCCAAACAATTTTGTACTGATCCTCTGGAAGCCCACCTGCCTGCTGTACTTCAATATAGGTAGGCTTTTCCAATGCAACGGCATCCACTTTTCCGGTTTCCAGGGCTGCTGCATTTTTATCGTGGCCTCCGGCATATTCAATGGCAGCGAAGTCTTTTTCTGGGTCAATTCCTAACTCCTTGAACTCAGCGGAGGGTACTAGAAATCCAGAGGTTGAGGACTGGCTGACAAACCCGAACCGCTTACCTTTTAAAGCTTCTAAAGTATTAATCCCAGAATCTGTTCCAGCCACAATCACGCTGTTGTACCAGGGTCGTCCAGTACTTTTTTCGATATGGGCCACAATGGGTTCGAGCTCAGGATTACGTTCTTTGGCCTGAATGTAGGTGAGTGGCCCTAAATAGGCCATTTGAACGTCACCATCAACCAGCAGGTCAACGGTTGTGTCGTAATCCCCAGTCAGTTGAATCTCAACCGGAACGTTCAGTTCCTGCTCCAGATATTCGTCAAGCATTTGAATGCGCTCTTGCTGTTCCTTAGAACTCACAGAGGGCAGGACAGCAACCTTGAGTTCGGTAACAGCCTGATCTGAAGTCGCAACGTTCTGAGCTGTAGCATCAGTTGAAGTTGATGTTTCAGAGACTTCTGTAGGGTTTGAAGCACAGGCTCCCCCCATAAATGCAATTACTAAAAATAAACCAATTTGCTTAATTCCAAACCGCATCGACTCTTAACCTCCCTATGTAATGAGTCAAATTACAAGTCATACACTCAAGTCTATGATTCCCAGAGAGTCCATAAAATAAAACATCCGGGTTCTCATGTTAAAAGCGCCAAACACCCTTAGAATACTTTTGACAAGCCCATTCAACCTGAATCTGAACCGTGAAACTTTTTGTTTACCATACCCCAGAACAAACCCCGACTGAGATGCCGGACTGTGCCATCGTGGTTGATGTCCTGCGAGCCACCTCATCCATTGCCGCTGCCCTAGATGCCGGAGCAGAAGCCGTTCAGGTTTTTAGTGCTGTTGATGAATTAATGCGAATCAGTGATCAGTGGCCTGCCGAGCAACGAATTCGGATTGGCGAACGCGGGGGGCAGAAAGTAGAGGGCTTTGAACTGGGAAATTCGCCGCTTGGTGTAACGTCTGATGTGGTTTCGGGTAAGCGCCTATTTATTACCACTACTAATGGAACTCGCGCCCTTCAACGCGTTCAGAATGCCAAAACAGTCTTAACCGCAGCCCTGACGAATCGCAAAACCATCGTTGAGTATCTGATGAAAAATCAGCCCGAAACGATTTGGATTGTAGGCTCCGGCTGGGAAGGAACTTACTCCCTGGAAGATACCGTTTGTGCTGGAGCCGTTGCAGAAGCCTTTTGTCATGAGGGGGGCTATCCCATTGATACGCTGGCTGGAAATGATGAGGTACATGGAGCGATCGCGCTTTATAAACAGTGGCAAGCGCAGCTATTTCATCTGATGAATTGCTCCAGTCACGGTCAACGTTTACTCGGTCTGGGACGCCAGGACGACCTACAATACTGCGCCGAATTGGATATTCTGGACGTATTACCAAATCAGAAGGAACCAGGCGTTTTTGTCAAGTCAAATGCACCGGTTGAGCAACTTGATTACCCCATTGAATAGAATTCTGGTGAGGTGAACTTCCATGGCGCGACTCAAACTCTGGCAATGGGTTGTCCTGGGACTGCCCGTTACTATCATTATTGTTTTCCTCCTGGGTACTGCGGGATGGCAAATTCATCAATGGGGAATTAGCTGGATTTGGGCAATTTTCACCCTGGTATTAGTAGGTTGGCGATGGCTATTGGTTAAATGGACAAAGCCCGTCGTTACACAACAGGAATCCGCAGAGGCAGAAGTGAAGCAGGAAGTTGAATCCCAGGCCCAAATGATGGCCGAGCTGCCCCAGACAGAAGACGTTCGCAGGATCGAAACCGCATTACAAGCGATCTTGCAGGAAACCCGTGATGATGCGCCCA
The DNA here is from genome assembly GCA_050331715.1 of Microcoleaceae cyanobacterium. Taxonomy (GTDB): domain Bacteria; phylum Cyanobacteriota; class Cyanobacteriia; order Cyanobacteriales; family Microcoleaceae; genus JBHJGO01. The sequence goes on along the minus strand of JBHJGO010000125.1, from coordinate 12,977 downwards.
TCTGGGAAGATTGGCCCATTTTTTGGCAGCGATGTCAGAATGTCGTGGTTGAAGTGGCCCACGTTTATAATCCGGAGGTCAAGTATCCCCTGCTCAATATCTACGTCCCGCAAGCCTATGGATTAATTCGAGGCACTGTGGATGACATGGATCAATGGATGCAGAAGCTATCTCCCGTCTTGAATCAAGTCACCGTCGGCCAAGCCTATCAAGCCTATGAGGTCTATCGCAAGCTTGAACCGTCGGCCCGTAAGCTTTGGCGGGTCTGGAGCGTGGCTCAATGGTTGATCAATCCAGCAGCGGCTCTCGCACGACAAACTACCCAGAAATCCAGCGATCGCGCTACCCAAGAATTACTGGTGAATCTGAGTCAATCGCTGCGGGAAGCAACATTACGCACTCTCTGCCAACAGGCAATGTCACTCTACAGCAGTCAGACAGTTGCCCTTTCAACGCCGGAGAGCGCGCCAGAAACGCTGCCAAAAGCCAAAACTCAAACGCTCCGGGAAATCATTGTAACAGCGGAACCGGAGGAAACCGTCCAGCAACACCCGGTGAATATTTTGCTGGTGGGACGCACGGGGGCAGGGAAGAGTAGTTTGATTAATTCTTTGTTTCAGACAAAACTGGCTGAAGTGGATGTCCTCCCTAGCACGGATCAGATTCAAAGTTATCAATGGCAAGCCAGTACAGGAGAAACCCTAACCCTGTGGGATTCACCGGGCTATGAACAGGTTGATCGGAGTGATCTGCGGGAATTGGTATTGGATTATGCGGGGACTGCGGATTTATTGATCCTGGTAACGCCTGCCCTGGATCCAGCCCTCCAGATGGATGCGGATTTTCTGCGCGATTTGAAGGTAGAGACCACCGATCTGCCCGCTATCACCGTCCTGACTCAGGTGGATCGACTGCGCCCAATCCGAGAGTGGCAACCGCCCTACGATTGGCAATTTGGCGACCGTCCCAAAGAGATTTCAATTCGAGAGGCGACGGCCTATCGCACAGAATTGTTAGGAGAATTTTGTAGTCGTGTTCTGCCCATCGTGACCCAGGATTTAGCCACAGACCGCTCCGCCTGGAATCTCAATCTACTCTCGATGACCTTGGTGGAGATGATTGACCCTGCGAAACAGTCTCGCTTGGCAAGGTTTCTCCAGGATCGGGAAGCTCGAATCGTGGCGGCAGCGAAAATTATTGATCGCTACACATTCCAAATGGCGACAACTCAGGGGTTGACCGCTCTACTGAAAAGTCCGGTGCTGAGATTTGTTTCGATGCTGACCACCGGTTCCCCAACCTTAGCTTATTTGCTAGCCGAACAAATTCCCGTCGAACAGTTACCTGTGGTGATTGGCAAATTACAAATGGCCTATGACTTATTTTCTCTCTTGAGTGAAATGAATCCAGAAGACCAGAAAATTCAGAATTTTGATCTTTTAGCTCTCTGGCCTTTATTACTAGAGAATTCCAGCACTCCGGAACGCAACGCCTGGGCCTTCGGCCATGCTCTGGTGGAATATTGGACGCAAAATCTCACCGTTGAGCAACTGAGAAAACGTTTTGAGTCCTATCTGGAGCAGGTTCAGACTGCCTGACAAATTCAATGTAGCGATTTTTAGTTGCGCGAGGTAAAGATTAAAGATTTGGGAAGCGACGGCGTGCCGTTCCACCTCCTGACTTAACCCACTAGAATGAGATACGCTGTAAGTTTTAAATGTTTCAATGGATAGAGTAATAAGGAAAAAGCTTATGATTCAGCCTGCAATTTTAGAAAAACTGGAGGCCTTGCCACAGTCTCTGCAAACAGAAGTACTACACTACATAGAGTTTTTGCTAGAAAAGCATACGGAAGTGAATACAGCATCTCATCAAACGTTCACTGGAGCAAAATCTGAGAAGTTGTATGGTTATGGCAGCATGGCTGGGCAGATCATCATGTCAGATGACTTTGATGAGCCTCTAGAGGAATTAGCAGGATATATGTAGCATGGCAGCGCTTTTAGATACCCATGTTGTACTCTGGTACGTCATGGCTGACAAAAGATTGAGCGATAGAGCTAAAACAATTGTTGATAGTCGGTCAAACTTGTTTTTTAGCATTATTAGCCTATGGGAAATTGCTATCAAACTTAGTATTGGCAAATTGCAATTAACCACTTCATTTGATGAACTCTTGAGAAGAGTGAAGTTTCTTGGGATTGAAATTCTACCGATAACGGTGGTGGACACAAAAACTTATATTGATTTACCTTTTATACCAGAACATAGAGATCCATTTGACCGAATCCTGGTTGCACAATCCATAGGTAACTCTTTAACTTTAGTCAGCCGAGATAAAGCATTTGATGCCTATTCAATTCAGAGGATCTGGACATGAATAGAAGTATCGTGTTCTGTAGAAATGACTAATTCATTGAATTAGCCTGGGTTCAGGGATTTCTAGTCTGTAAGAAGAATATTACGTTGGTAAAATCTGTTGTCTTCCTTCATTCTAGGAAAGTTTCCAGGAAGATCATCGGGCATAGTTCGGATGAACAAACATTTTTCGCAGAACCGCTTGATGATGACCCATATCAATCAGAGCAAGCGTTCCAGTCACCTGATCGGCTCTTCCGTATCAAGGGGGAGGATGGTATACTGAGATACAATATTAGTCAACACCTCTCATGGATATACATCTTGATACTCTACTCAATTTGCCCTATGTAACGGTCGAAAGCTGTATTCAAAAGTCAGGTGAGGTGTATTTAAATTTGCAGCTATTAAATGAGGAAGCCAACTGTCCTCATTGTGGGAAAGCGAGTGATGAATTACATCAAAATCGTCCGGTGCTAATTCGAGACTTATCAGTGTTTGGTCAAACGACTTACTTGAAAGTGCCACGTCGTCAGTTTTACTGTTGTGAGTGTCAGAGATATTTTACAGAGACTCTGGAATATGTAAAGAAAGGGCGACAGTACACGCAAAGATACGAGGAGTATATTTATCAAGAAGTCCAGCTCTCGAGTATAGAACAGGTAAGTCGGATAGAGGGATTAAGTTTTGAAAGGGTGCAAGGAATCTTCAAGAATCAGTATGCTCAGAAAAAAACGAAAAATGGGAAGGAGTCAAGCGAGTTGGAATTGACGAAGTGAGTCATCGCAAAGGCCATCAAAAGTTTGCCACGGTTATTGCAGACCTGGAAACGGGGAAATTGATTGAAGTGATTGATAGTCATAGCCAGGATGAAATTATCGAAGCCTTGATGGAGCAACCGTTAGAGGTACGTGAGCAAGTAGAGGAAGTGAGTGCGGACATGTGGGGTGGTTTTCCTAAAGTAGTGCAGGAGGTGTTCCCCAATGCAGTGATAGTGATTGACCGTTTCCATGTCATGAAAGCTGTGAATCAGGAGTTAAATAAGATTCGTAAGCAAGTTGGCATATATGACAGAGGGAGTAAATTCATTTTATTAAAAAACAAGGATGACTTAACGGAAGAGCAATCCCAAAAGCTAGAACAGATATTGAGTCGTTCAAAGCGGTTAGAGAAAGCTTACCGATGGAAAGAGGATTTTCGGGAAATCTATGAACAGCACATAACAGTTGAAGAAGGCAAGCAAGAAATGGAAAAGTGGTTGAAACAAGCATGTTCTATATACGCTGAAGCAATTACAACTATTCGAAATCATTTAGAGGGTATCTGTAACTACTTTCTGAGTCGAACAACCAGTGGTGCTATGGAAGGAATCAATAATCGAATCAAGCTAATTAAACGGCAAGCTTATGGTTTCAGGAACTTTGACAATTTCCGTGAGCGGTTGCTAGCTTGCTTCTCTGATAAGCTAAAATTATCACCACACTAACTGAAGAGCCACCTGATCTTGGTCAACGGCAGTCCAAAAGTTTCCCAATTTTTTTTGATAAACCTGGGGAATTTCTAGCAAATCCGGCTGATCAGAAATTGTGATTGGGAGTTGAAACTCATCCCGCTGTATCGTCAACACAAGCTGAATAACTTGCTGCTGAGAGTCAGCAAAATAGGGCTAAATTTGAACCATAATTAGGGATAATGGTTAGGGATAAAGCATCAGTCTGTAAAGACGTTGATTGAACGTCTCTACAGCAGAATATTGGATTTAGGCTTCTTCCTCAAAGTACTCAGAAAGTAAATCATGGCCTGCATTTCCCATGGAAATCAATTTGTTTTTGATGGCCGTCAGTGCCAGATGAGAAGGCTTCGTATGGCCTCGTTCCCATCGATTTACAGTTTGAAATGAGACTCCTAATTCAGCAGCAAGTTTTTCTTGGGAGATCCCCAAGCGTTGACGCATAGTAGCAACAAGGTATGAAATGTCAGTTTTCATTTTCATCGGCATAGTTTTTTCTAGGGATTAAGAACTCAGGAAATTGAGAGATTGGCATAACACTCATCTGTTTAAATCTTCGTTGATTAACTCGAATCAAACCTCATGCAGTAGAGGATTTGGGAGGATGAGAATCACCTCATTCGATTAGGTGACTTCTACGTCAAATGTCGCAAAATCACAGTTGAAAAGCAGTGGAGGGGTCAATCGCTTAGAATGGACTGATGTGAACTTGTCGGTCAGCATCGAAAGATGATGCTTTCGTCAATCTCTAGACTGAGTCAGAGTCCTGATCAGATTCCGTCCTTCATTTCCCTATTTCAGCAATGGTAGAACAGACTGTAACCCAACACCCCCCAATTATCTCCCGTGACATCCTGTTTGGAAATCCAAAACGTACCAGTCCATCTCTGTCCAACACTGGTGAACTCCTGGCTTATCTGGCTCCAGACGAGAATGACGTACTTCAGGTGTGGCTCCAAACGGTGGGTCAGGAAGACGCTCGGAAGCTAACGGCTGATCGCAAGCGAGGGATTCGCGCCTTTTTCTGGACATACAACCCTGAACTACTAATATATGCCCAAGACTCCGACGGTGATGAGAATTGGCACCTTTATTTGGTTAATGTTCATTCCAACGTTGTTCGTGACATTACGCCATTTCAGGGCGTTCGTGCCCAGGTTGTGGCGTTAGAACCCAACTTTCCTGACATCGCACTGGTGGGGATGAATCTGCGAAATCCCCAGGTCTTTGATGTTTACCAGGTCAACCTACAGACCGGAGCAGTCGAATTCTCCGTCGAAAACCCCGGTAATATTGTGGGCTGGACAGCCGATGCCCAACTGCAAATTCGAGCGGCAACTGCAACGACACCCGATGGCGGTTCTGACCTGTTGTATCGAGCTACCCCAGACCAACAGTGGGAAACCCTGCGCCACTGGACAGCAGACGAGGAAGGCGGAGCGATTGATTTCTCTGAGGACGGTCAGACCTTGTATCTGATCGGGAACCACGAGGCCAATGCAGAGCGACTTCTGGCCCTTGACCTGAAGACCCGCGAGGAAAAGGTCATGGCCGCTGACCCGCAGTATGATGTGGGTGGAATCTTTGTCAATCCAAAAACTCGCAAGATTGAAGCCGTTTCTTTCTACCGCGCTAAGAAAGAATGGCAGATTCTTGACCCCGCTTTCGTAGCTGATTTTGCTGCATTTCGTGAAATTCAAGCGGGGGAATTCAGTATTCGCCGCACCTTGAATGATGACAAATGGCTGATCAGCTTTCTCACCGATGATGGCCCCGTTCGTTACTACGTGTTTGATCGAGCCACCAAGTCCCATACCTTCCTATTCACAAATAAGCCGAAGCTGGAGGGGTTGCCCCTGGCTCCCATGGAACCAATTTCCTATACTGCACGCGATGGTCTAACGATCCATGCCTATCTAACCCGACCCGTTGGTGTCCCGACCCCCGCACCAACCGTTCTCCTGGTTCATGGTGGCCCCTGGGCACGGGATACCTGGGGCTATGATTCCCAGGCCCAGTGGTTAGCGAATCGGGGTTATGCTGTACTGCAAATCAACTACCGAGGTTCGACAGGATACGGTAAGGATTTCCTCAATGCCGCCAATCGAGAGTGGGCTGCAAAGATGCACGATGACTTGATCGATGGTGTGAAATGGTTAGTGGATCAATCCGTCGCTCAGCCGGATAAAATTGCCATTATGGGAGGCTCCTACGGGGGGTATGCTACCCTGGTAGGGCTAACCTTTACACCAGAGGTGTTTGCCTGTGGTGTTGACATCGTTGGCCCAAGTAATTTAGTTACTCTGATGCAGAGTATCCCCCCCTATTGGGAACCAATCCGTGCCAATTTCTATCACCGTGTAGGAAATCTTGACACCGAGGAGGAATTTCTCAAGTCAAGGTCACCTTTATTCTTCGTTGACAGGATTCAGAAGCCGCTATTAATCGGTCAAGGCGCGAATGATCCGCGTGTAAAACAAGCTGAAAGTGAACAAATTGTTGAGGCGATGCAAAAAGCTGGAAAACCAGTGGAGTATGCCCTGTATACTGACGAGGGTCATGGATTTGCTCGCCCAGAGAATCGTTTACATTTCTATGCAATTGCAGAGGAGTTTTTGGCGAAGTACCTGGGGGGACGGTTCGAGACTGGGCAGGATATTGCCGGGCATTCTGGGGTTGTCAAATCCTTTAGCTGATGCTCGAATGTTCTCAGTTATGTTGTTACACACTATCTGGTAACTTCCTATGGTTGGTTTCTTACAGGGTCTATTTTCTAAGCAAAAACCTGGAATTGGGATTGAGGTTGCCTCAGAACGGATCAATGTGGTTGAGTTGAAGCGAAAAGGTAATGCGGTAAAGCTGGAAACCCTTGCCAACGTTGAGGTGCCTGAGGATGTGGTACAGGATGGCCAGATTCTAGATACTCCTACCGTTTCAGAACTTATCCTCTCGACCTTATCCGACAGCGGTATTAAGTCAAAACGAGTAGCGACCGCGATTCCAGGGCGAGAAGCGGTGACACGATTGATTTCCGTTCCAGCGGAACTGAATGAGGAGGAACTGCGGGACTACATGAATGCCGAAGCAGGATTGTACTTGCCCTTTTCCCGTGAGGAGGCTGATGTTGACTACCAGAAACTTGGGCTGTTCGTGGATGAGGATGGCATTGAGAAAATGCAGGTGCTCCTGGTGGCAACTCGTAAGGAAATTACCGATACTTACCTAAATATCTTTGAGCAGGCTGGACTCCAGGTCGATGTCCTGGAGGTAAGTAGTTTTGCCCTGATTCGGATGCTGAAGCATCAGCTTGAGCAATTTTCCTCCAACGAAGCGGCGATTGTTTCGAACATTGAGTTCGATAACACCGAACTATCGATTGTTGTAAACGGTGTTCCCCAGTTCAGCCGCACTATTCCTATCGGTGTATTCCAGGCGCAAAATGCCCTTAATAGTGCCATGAACCTACCGCCCTCAAGGGATGTGCGAGAACTCCAAGCCATGACGCTCCCGGTGACGGATACTTTGGGATCCCTGAGCGATGCCAACCCAGGCACCAATGCTATTATTAAGGTTCTTTCGGAGCTTGCCGATGAACTGCGCCGCTCAGTGGACTTCTATATCAATCAGAGTGATGGTCTAGAGATTGCCCAGTTATTACTCACAGGGCCAGGGGCAGCCATTGGTCAACTGGATGAATTTTTCATGCAACGTTTGGCTATGCCTGCCACTCAAATTGACCCGGTTGAAACACTGGCATTAGATGTCGATCAAGACATTTCTCCTGAGCAACGTGCTAGTTTAGGGGTGGCACTCGGTTTAGGATTGCGGGTGAGCTAGCGATCGCTGGCTGAATCCATAATCCCTTCAACGTTCAGAGGTTTGAGGTTATGTATAGCCTTGATATCAATTTTTTAAATGATCGTCCGGATTACAAGCCCCAGGCCGAAAAACGGGCACTGACTCCTAGTGGTGCGCCCGTTGACCGTCGGCCTATTCTGATTGGTGCTGGAGTGGCCCTAGCCCTGAATGCACTGATGGGGGGTGCATGGCTCGTCTTCAATGCTCGCAACGCGAATCTTGAGAGGGAGTTAGCAGAGCGACAGGCCCAACTGGATCGCAGGAGTGGTGAAGTTCAAGCCCTCGACAAGATCTATGCGGATGCCGAACAGGCCAACGAAGATGCAGATGCTTTGGCAACAGTTTTCAACGAAGTGAAGCCCTGGTCGGCCCTCTCTTTAGAGTTAGCAAAACTAATGCAAACTGCTGGCGTTAAAATCACCAGCATTGAAGAGGTCGCACCGACACCTGCACCACCGCCTCCACCACCGGCAGAGGGACAGCCCCCACCACCTCCGCCTCCACCTGAGACAGCAACGCTGTCTATTACTGGGGATGCCAATTCTCTGACTCAGGTGAATGACTTTCTATTGTTACTGGATCGCTCTCCCTTCTTTGAAGAGTCTGGAACCAAGTTGAATTCAGCGGCTCTCAAGGAGAATACGGCAAAAATTGAAGTTACGGGTGAAGGTGCTGGCAATAATGAAGCTCCAGAGTTGCAGCCGATTGTGGAGTACGAACTTGATGCCAAGCTGACACCCAAAACAGCATCCGAGATACTGCCAGAGCTTGAGGCGAACGGGGCATCCGGTTTAGTGAATCGCATTGAAACACTTCAACAAAGAGGAGTTATTCAATAATGACAGCAGCAAACGAATTTATTGAAACCGACGAGGAACTAGAAGCCTCTGGCCCGAGTATCTTCGGCCTTACCCTGACTCCACGCGTCATTGGAATTCTGATTGGTGTCTTGGGGGCTCTACTGGCTTTGTTTGGCTTGATCAAATTAGTCCTCCCCGCCATTAATCGTGGGAGTCAACTGAAGGCGGAAATCGATGCCAAGGTTGAAGAAATCAAGCAACAGGAAGAGCGTTTGAGCAAGTTAGGGGAAGCCCAAGAACAACTGGCAGAAGCTCAGCAACGTCGGGCAGCTGTGACAGGATTACTAGCAGACGAAGACACGCTAGAGACTCTGCTGTTTGACCTGGAAGAGCAGATTGATCGTCAGATCAATGCCAACGTTGAAGGTGACAACAATAAAGCTCGGATTACCAGCTTTGAACCGATTGTTCCCCAGACTCCTGAGCAAGAGATCGTGAATGATAGCTCCTTCGGTGCGGCAGCCAACGGCAAGCTCAGACGACGAGAGTACAATGCTGAATTTGAGGGCAGTTTTCCTCAGACTCGTCAGTTTATGATCATCCTGGAACGGATGCAGCCTATGCTGGTGGTTCAGGATGTCAATATGCAGCTAGCGGATGGTGAGTCGGTGGTTGAGGGAAATTATCAGCAGGGGCAGTTTGTAAAATCTGACCAACAACCTCAGCGACGGGTTACCACTTCCTTCCAGCTTGAGGCTTTGATGCCGTTGAGTCAGGAAGAACTACAGGCAGAGGAAGAGGCCGCCGAGCAGCCTCAAGAAGGAGAAGAAGCTCCAGCTCAATAGTCGTCCTACAAATGCTAGTGCTTGTTGAAGCGTTCCTTTGGGAGCGGGCAGTTGGTTTGTAATCTACTACTCACTAGCTCTCAAACCTCTGTATCTTCATAGCTCAACTCCCAGACTAGCTCTCCAGACATTGCCCTGGGGGTTTTTTATTTGACAGCAACAATGGGCAGCAGTAATGGGCAGCAGCAGTTGGCCCTAATAGTTGGGTCTGATCCTTATGTATCTGAGCCTTCACCCCTGTTGCCCTCCTCAGTGAACCGGAACGATGCTTGACAGACGGAGACAGATGCTCTAATGTTGCTAGCGAGTTAGACTAACTCACTGATTTATTCTATGATTTGGTGACTTACGGTTGATTGTAGATAACACATCTCACAGTCCAGCACAGGAGGGAACGTGAAACAGCTTCTTGGATTTGGTGGAGGGCTTGCTGCAGGGGCCGCCATTGTATTAGCAGTACAGATTCCTGCAAGAGCCTTTACGCAGGTAAAGAATATTCAACTGATCGAATCGGAAGGTCAGTTAAATCTGGTCTTAGAAACTTCAGGAAACGGACGACCCGAAGTATTTGTGATTCGTCGCGGCAATGAATTCGTTGCAGACGTAATCAATGCCCAAATCACAAACGGTAGCGATACTTTTGAGCAAAATAATCCGGTTCCTGGGGTTGCGTCCGTTATGGTGACTCAGATTGACCCGACCAGTATTCGGATCATCGTTAGCGGAACGAGTGCTCCCCCAGAGGCAAGGGTAGTTCAGGGTGATGGCCAGGGTATTGTCGTCGCGGTTGCTCCCGGTTCAGCAGCCCCTCAACAAGCTGCTCAGTTACCCGCTAGCAATTCTCAGGATGTTCTTGTCCCTGAACCGGATGTTTCGGTGACTGCTCCTGACGCAACAACCGCTCAGGGTGGAGAGGTGATTGTTCCAGAGGCTCCCGGTGTATCTCAAGCCCCCATCACTGAACTCGATACCCCCCGTCCAACCGAGCTAACTCCCCCATTCTTGCCACGGGCAATTGCGCCTCCGGTGGGAGATATTGCTGTTTCTAACGTCAATCCCGCTATTCCTACCATTCTGCTGAATTCAACTGAGGTAATTCCTCGCTTGGTACTACGGGATGCTTCCGTGCGAGATGTGTTATCCCTTCTAGGCCGAGTTGCAGGCGTTAATATTGCTTTCTCCTCTGCAACAATTGCTCAGCAAGGTGAAGCGGGTCAGGCTCCTTTTGGAGGGGTTGATCAAACGATTTCTCTGGACATTGAGAATGAGTCTGTCCAGGACGTTTTTAACTACGTCCTACGACTCACTGGTCTGGAAGCAAATCGGGTCGGCAATACAGTTTTCGTTGGTTCTAAGTTACCCAATAGCGCTCGGAATGTGGTGATTCGCAGTTTCCGTCTGAATCAGGCGAGTGCGAGAACGGCTTCTAACTTCCTTGTGAGTATGGGGGCTGAGGGCGCAACTGTCCGAGAGATCAGAACTATTGAAGAGTCTCGAGAGGTTGAGCTTCAGGCAGCGGGTGAGGGAACTGAAGACCAGGAGATTCAGTTGACTGAAACCAGCATTGAGACAGAAATTGAGCGGCAGCGCCTTGAGGACTTGGCAGACTCCTTTGCGCTGCTGCGTGGCTTGCAGGTAATCGTTGATGAGCGCCTGAATACGATCACCTTAGTTGGCCCACCTCATCTGGTCGAGATTGGTGCTGCTCAGCTCGTTCAGCTTGATCTGCGTCAGCGTCAGGTTGCAGTCAATGTTAAGGTTCTGGATATTAATCTGTCTGGACAGGACATCTTTAATAGCAGCTTTTCCTTCGGAGTTAATGACAGCTTCTTTGTGAATGATGGTGGAGCTGCAACGTTGAACTTTGGGGGCATTAATCCACCCAGTGGTGCTGATTTGGGTGGAATCAATGCTCGTCCAATTGTCCCGAATACTCCAGTATCTGGCTTTGAGCCTTTCTTCGACCGGGATGGAATTCAGAGTGTTCCGCTCACTGCTCCGGGGGAAGAAGGGGGTCAATTTCTACGAGCTGTTCCGCCTGTAACTGACCGACCTAACCGAGTCGGTATTTCGGATATTGAACCGTTTGAGCGAGATGACGATGGGAACCTGAGTGAGTTGGGAGAAGCAACTTTCAGCACCTTCCCATTGTTCCAGTTTCCTCGTAGTTTCCTGGCAACTCTGCAAGCTCAGGTGATCAGTGGAAACGCAAAGATCCTGACTGATCCAACCCTGGTGGTGCAAGAGGGTGAAAGTGCTGCGGTTGCTCTGGTGGAGCGGTTAGTTGAGCGAGTGACGACTACCTTCGTTGACACTGAAGGGAGTACCCGAGAAGTACGAACTCCAGAATTTGTTGATGTTGGTTTGACCTTGGCGGTTAACGTGGAACGTATCGACGACAACGGCTTTATCACCCTCACGGTGAATCCTGAAGTGAGTTCCCCCATTGGTACGATTTCTCTCTCCGATGATGAGGCTGACTTCGCGTTGCAAATTTCTCGACGGGAAGTAGACTCTGGTCGCATCCGACTGCGGGACGGTCAAACCTTAATCCTTTCAGGAATTATCCAGGATCAGGAGCGAGTCACCGTCAGCAAGATTCCAATTTTGGGAGACTTGCCGATTATTGGAGCATTGTTCCGTAACACTAACAAGGAGACAGACCGAGCTGAGGTCATCGTTCTGCTAACGCCTAATATCCTGGATGATTCAGATCGGGCTCCCTATGGGTACGAGTACAATCTGACTCCAGATTCTCAGCGGTTATTGGAGCAACGCGGGCGGTAGAGCAATTGTAGGGTAGGTTTTACTCTTCTCTATGTTTCCCAAATGTTTCTGAATGTGTAAGTTACCAAGAATTTGTAGCCTGGAGTCACTGACAACTCCAGGCATTTTTTTGTGTTGGTTTATGACCTTGCAACCCATTTTGAAGGGGGTTTACCCTGATAGCCTTCAAATATTACTACTGAGAACTCTGCGCCCAATCTTTGGCCCAGGATAGCGTCTGATTCACCTGTTGCATCGTTGCCGCTTCGCAATAGAGTCGCAACACAGGTTCCGTTCCGCTGAACCGGATCAATAGCCATCGACCATCGGCCAATCTAAATTTATAGCCATCAACTGTCAAGCAGTCGGTCACAGCCTGCCCCGCCACTTCCTTGGGAGGATTATTCTGCAACTGTTCCAGCAATCGAGAACGCACCTCCATACTACTCAGTGGTAAATCGATTCGATCATAGACTGAGCTGAAACCAATCTGTTGCTGGAGCCGTTGGTAGATCTGGCTTAAATCTTCCCCAGACTGAACCACCGCTTCCAGAACAAACAGCGCAGACAACAGGGCATCTCGTTCAGGAATATGAATGCCATAGCCAATCCCACCGGATTCTTCGCCGCCGACTAGAACCTGAGTGGACAGCATCCGATCGGCAATGTACTTGTAACCAATTGGCGTTTCATACAGTGGCAGGTTGTAAAGCTGAGCCATTTTGGGAATCAGGTCGGAACCACTAACGGTTTTCACGATCTCGCCCGTCAATCCCCGTCGAGTCGCTAAATGTTCGATCAAAATTGGGATCAAAATTTGAGAGCTGAGAAAAGTGCCCT
>JBHJGO010000124.1:0-64551 GCA_050331715.1 Microcoleaceae cyanobacterium | reverse complement strand
AATGATTTGTCAAAAGGGGGTGAAGGGGGCGTTGCCCCTTCTTGGAAAGTCCCCAAACCCCTCCATAGTGCTTTTCATGATTGATTCAGGATTGCTGTAGCAATGGAGTCGGTGGTAACGCGGCGCGCCACCACCTCCCAGCTCCATACCTCACACGATTGAAAATCGCCGTAGGCTATTTAATTTCCAAGACCAGGCACGTTGCCGTTATACAGATACAAAGTCAGCTTCACTTAGAGCATCAACTCCCTCAACAATCGCTAGCATCTCAGTACCAAAGACAACTTTCAGATCACTACCCTCAGCCGTAAAACTCAGGTTCTCAAAGATGATGCCCTCAGCCAAACCAATCACGTCAAGACCCGCTTCAAAGTCAACAATGGTGTCAACCCCCTGTCCTGCTGCCAGAACGAAGGTATCTGCACCACCGAAAAGATCACCAGAATCACCGTGTAAGGTGTCATTACCCAGACCACCATTCAAGAGATCATCACCCTGGTCGCCCCAAATTTGGTCGTCCCCGGCATCACCTAGCAACACATCATCGCCAGCCTTACCAGCAATCTGGTCATTACCCGCACCACCAGAAATAGTGTCATTGCCCCCTTCCTCAGCGGAGCGACGTTGGTTCAGATCACCACGAAGTCGATCGTCGCCATCATCGCCACTGATGAAGTCATCACCCAGACCGCCAGCAACTGTGTCGTCACCCGCTTCGGCCATGATTTGATCATTCTCAGTTTCACCCAAGAGCGTTTCGCTATCGTCAGTTCCTTCAATCAAATTAAAGATTGGGTCGGATAGCAATGGCGCAATCAGTTCACCAATTTCCTGACGGAGTTCGGAGGTTGTACTCCAATTTGGATTAATGGGGGTAACGGTAATGAAGCCAGACAGGAATTGCCCGCCTTCGGAAACCGGATCAACGGTATCCGGTAAATCGGCCGGGAAGAAGCGTAGTCCAGCACCTCCAGGCACTTCACCAAAGTCGATTTGAAATGGTGTGATCTCACTGGTGGAGGTGAATCGTACTCCCTGGATTTCTTCAACTCCCTCTGGGAAACGAACTGGAATATTAACGTTTAATCCCACATCATCCGGTAGAATCTCTGCATCAGACCCCTGAGTTGTTTGTAACTGGGCGATCAGATCGACCAAGAAATCTGCCCCAATTTCGTAGGCTTCGCTGGTCACACTTTCATCGACAAAGTCAATTCCGGCACTAATCGCAATGGCAGGGACATCCCTTAATAAGGCTGTAACTGCTGCACTGACCGTTCCAGAGGAAACTGCACCGCCGGGGCCAATATTCTCACCTTCATTAATTCCGGAAATGACCAGATCAGGCGCTTCCCCATCCAGAATGAAATCCAGTCCTGCCCAAGTGGTGGTACGAGGTGCAGCATCCACAAACCACTGGTTCGCTTCAAATTCGACAACTTCTGTCGGCTGCAGAATCGCATCCACATCCAAAACCGTTCCCTTACCGCTCTGTTGCTCCTTTGGCGCAACCAAAGTCACAGTGTGGCCAGCCTCAGTCAGGGTTTCATAGAGAACTTCAATGCCTTCAGCCTCAAAGCCATCGTCATTCGTAATCAAAATCTCCAACGGCTCAGCAACGGCATCATCTGGAGCCTCCATCACCCGTTGTTCTAATACTTCTCTTTGAGCTGCACCTGCATCCCAACTGCCATCAATTGGGGTGACCGTGATTGCCCCAGAGAGGAACTGTTGACCTTCAGAAATTGCCCCAGAGAGGAACTGTTGACCTTCAGAAATTGGGTCAGTAATGGCTGCTGGCGAGATTGGAGGATTGAAGCTAAACAGTACACCAGCTCCTTCGCCAAAGATTGTCGGTAACTCTCCAAACCGTAGATTGATATTGGAAGCTTCGTCCAACTCCGTTAAAACCTCAGCCCGAATCTCTTCTACGCCTTCTGGGAACTCGGTCGGAATATTCACACTCAAGCCAGTTCCTTCGGGAAGCAGAGCACCGCCTTCGGACTCCGATTCAAGCTGGTGAATGATGTCTACAACAAAATCTGCTCCAGCTTCATAGGCTTCAGCCAGGGTATCCTCAGATCCTGAACCTGCACTAACAGCGATCGCTGGTACACCCCGTTGCTGAATCGCAGTTGCCGCAGCGCTGACCGTCCCAGAGGAAATGGCAATATTACTCCCGATATTGGCTCCCTCATTAATTCCGGAAATCACCAGGTCAGGTGCTTCCCCGTCCAGAACAAAGTCCAGTGCGGCCAGGGTTGTTACCACTGGACTACCATCTACGAACCATTTATCAGTTTCAAAGTTGACCACTTCCGTCGGTTGGAAAATATTATCAACGTTGATGAGCGTTCCAGTCCCACTTTGTTGTTCTTTTGGAGCAACCAGCGTCACGTTATAACCTGCTTCAACCAGGGCATCGAACATGACATCAATGCCTTCTGCTTCAAAGCTATCATCATTGACTAATAAAATGTCAAGCGTTTCCTCGGTAGATGTCATACCTAGGGTAGAGTTTGAATTCATGATGTTGTTTTTCTTAATGCTTTAGACTGAACTGATAAAAATGCAGAGTATGTCCCAAATCAGCTTGATTTGGCATTTTAGCTTGATTTTTCAAGCCCGATGCAGCTTCAACTATCTTCCCCGATCCTTGTAAAATTATGGTTAAGGCTGGTTTAAAATATTGTGAAAACGAATTTGTTTATAAATATCAATGCTGCGTTTCTTTACTGTTGAGTAAGTTACTCCTGCATTCCTGCATAGAGCAATCGCATCAACAACCGTGCCCCATCATCTTGTTTCAACTCCTCATAGGATGGTGGTTTCCGAACTCCCACGGCTCGTAGATCCGCAAGTAATTCTGGATGAAACTGGCAGGTGAATGATCGTCGTACCTTCTTGGTTTCAAAATCTCGGTAATTAATACAGGTGGCGGAACATTCCGTAACAATCTCACCATTCTCTGCCGTAGAACACAAAATCTCAATCGCATCCGGCAGTCTGATTAACCAGGAAAGGGGACTATTGGCAACGATATGCCGACAGGGAATCAGCGCATCGTGAATCAGGCGATAGGCCCAGTTTGCAAATAAAATGGCTTCTTCATTTACCTCGTCAGAGTGAAACATGGCAATATTTAACTCATGTTCGTAGGCAATAGAGGTATCAATCACGCCTTCGTGTTCATCCGCTGTCACTTCATGGGCAATAATAATTGCTTCAGGAATACCAGAGGTTTCATGGTCTGGAGATTCGTACCGCAAAAGCTGACGATTACCGACTTCTTTCAACTCATTACTTGCCACCGCAAATTCCAGATGTTCCCAATGGTCGGCGACAATCCGACCGTCCCGCTTTTTGATTTTCAAAGATTGGCCAATGGCCTGAATCTGCTGACAGGCTCGCTGTAATGCCCTCAACGCTTTGCCATTCTGATCGCCCTCCAATTGTCCTGACTGTAGAACGGCTGCCACCGCCTTGCGAATCAAATTAATATGGGCTTGAGCTGCTAATTGATGCCCTAAGCAGATAAAAATTGCCGGAGCACTATTGGGGCTGCGAGACAATAGAATCTGTTCAATCACCTGAAGCGTTTCCTCGAAGGAGCAACGTGACTCAGAAAAGCTGGAGGGATCTCGAATTGAGGAATCACCCCCTTCCACAACAATGGCCAATCCTGAACTGATCATAGGAATTAATTTCTCCGGATCAAACAGTCCCGAAGACCAAAGGGGAAACACGATAGAATCACAATCAGCAATCTTCTGAACCAGATAGGCAATATTTACCGATGCCCGAACAGGTTCGCCCTGAAGGTTGTGGCCGACATGTTCCCAGGGTTCAAGAATAGCGATCGCATTCCGGAAGAGTTGGGGATTAAAGATTAAAGCCTCGAAGTCGTCCTGAGACTGAATCACTTTCTCTAGGGGATTGCCCTGACCCCATGCAAAGTTTGGGTTTTCAGAGAGTAGGGAATGGTCAGATAAGGGGTTCGGTGAAAAGCGATCCGCCAGAAATTGACCAATCAAAATATGAATCGATTCAAATTCTGACCCCCCTTTGCTCAGGTAACCGGGTCGAGATCTCCAGTTGTTGACAGCAGATGAGGACTCTGCCGCTGCTTGTTGGGCTTCACTAGAGAATATTGTCATACCTATACCTCTAATCTATGCCTTTAAAAATTAGTATTGGCCGGATCATCCTCCGTCATAATACTGCAATTCCGTGTATATTCAGCTACCCGCAAAATGTAATTCACCACTACCTATAGCAAACCCCAATGATTTGTGAAACGGGGGTGAAGGAGGCGTTACCCCTTTATTGGGAATTTTCCCAACCCCTCTACAGCTTTTTTCACGGTTGATTTAGGACGAAGCACTAATGACTAAATCGATCCGCACCGTTCCACTCAATTGAGCAGGAGGCTGCCAGGTCTGGAGGGAGCGGCGGATGCGGTCGATGGTAATGGCTTGCTTGCTGCCCTGATCAGGTTTCAGAGTTGAAGCCCGGTCGTCCAGAATGATTCGCTGGATTCTACCCTGTTTGACAACCAGCTCGAAAATGAGTTGACCCTGAACCGGTTCGGGAAGGTTGACCCCCTGTAAGTAGCGGTTTAGCTCAGCCGTCGCCGATTGCTCCAAGCTCGAGGCACTGACCACTTGAATTTGGGAAGCACCCGTCACAATATTGGGTCGGGGCAGGGGTTGCGGACGGGAACCCGTAGGAGGAGCGACAGGAGCAATTTCTGTGCTGCGAATTCCGCCGCTGGGCATCGGTTGCTGGGAAGTCCCAAGGCGAGTCTGGAGTCGGTCTGCACCTGTAACTCCACCGGAGAAACCTCTAATTTGAGCTTGTTCTGGATTGCGGCCAAAAATTCCCTCGTAACTCACGCCTTCCGGTAGTTCGACGGGAACCTGTACCGTCTGACTTGTACCGTTGGGATTGACTCGAACTTCTTCGCTGACGGCGATAAATGCGGTGTATTGGGACAATAGGCGATAATCCAAGGCCGTTTGGGTAATTGCCTCAACTCCAGATTTGGTTTCTCCGGCAAACATCTGATGGGCCAGATGTTTAATCTTGGCACGACCCCAGAGTTGAGCAATGGCAGGGTTACCTGGGTTTGCAGAACTCGGTGCAAAGCTAACGTTCAATGTTTGCTCATAGGACTGTCCATCGGCTTGAGTTCCAGTAATTCTAAGTTGACCCGCTTGTTGATCCGGTTTCCGACCCAGAACCACTAATGGTTGATTAGCAAATAAATCACTAGGGGCAGCGGGGTAAAACTCTGTTGCGGCCCCGCCGCCCTGCCAACTGACTTGAATATTAGTCAGAACGGGATTATTAATCTGCTGGAAGAACTTCTCGGTAACCGCTGCCGAGGGTGCATCGGGCCGAGTAATCTGAACTGTGCCGCGTCCGACTTCTGCCAAGCGATTTAACAGAAATCGATTCACTGAGCTGCCAACACCAAAGCTGTAGAGGCGATTGCCCGGTTTAAGCTGACTCTGAACCTCGGCTAGCACTTCCGTTTCATTGCCAATGTAGCCATCGGTGATCAGCACAATGCTCCGCAGTCGATCCGATGGCGGAGCTGGATAGTCCAATACTGCTCGAATTCCATTTAACAGTTCTGTACCGCCCCTGGCCTCCAGTTGATTGATGTAACCCGTGGCCCGCTGACGGTTTGTAGCCGTGTTATCGAGGGGCGTTTCAGATAGCGCTGATGTAGTGTCGGAAAAGTCGATAATGGCAAAGGTATCCTCCGCATTCAAGCCCTGAACCATTCGCCGCATCAGTTGTTTAGACTTGGCTAAAGGTTCACCCCGTTGGGAACCGGAAGTATCAATCAAGAACACAACATCCTTGGCAACGATCTCCGCTGGTTTGTATTGCAGCGCTGGAATCAAATAAGCCGCAAAGTGTCCGCCCCGTGAATCGCTCTCAGTCATCACCATGGCCTGGGTTTGATCCCCCGACACTTGATATCGCAAAATCAGATCTTTGTTTGGGATTGTATCGCCTTCTGCCAGAGTTACCTGCGTGACTTCGCCCTGTTTCTGAGTCAGGATTTGATGGGAGGCTGAGCGCACATTCTGAATCGGCACACCTGCGTCGATTTCTACATCGACCTGAATGTCATGGCCAGAACGCACCTGGGGCGGCAGCACAGGGGGCGTAATCCGATCTCCATCCGGGACTCGGCTGGTACGGCTAGACCCTCCTTCTAAACTTCCTGGAACATAGCGGGGGCCAACCACCATCGGAAACACAAATTCATAGTCTCCCTGCTCAAATTTCAGTGGATCGGTGTAGCGGATCGTCACCTGAATCGATTCCCCAGGTTTGATATTGGCCAGGGATTGGGTGAAAATATTGGCCCGCTCCTGTTCCAGTAACCCGGCCGTTTGACCTGAAGACTTGGCAGCCTGGTAAATGGCCTGGGCCTGTTCACGGGTTTCGATGGCAGACTTGATAATGCGATCGCCGATCTGAATCTCCATATCGTCCACTGCGGCCTCATCTGGCAGGGGGAAAACGTAGATCGCTTCTAAATTGGTATCGAAGGGATTGGTAAAGGTCTGGGTCACTTCAACCCGTGAAAGATTACCAGAAACTCTCGCTTTAACCTCAGTTTGTTCCAACGGAAAAGTTTGAGAAATATCCGTTTCTGAGCGAACATACAATCCTGCAACTGGACAATCAGATCGACATTGAGCGGTAGAATGAATCTGCGCTTGGGCTTGATCTATTTGGAGGAAAGGAATTGATACACCAGAATGAACCCGCTGTTCAGCAATGGAACTACGGCTCGTTAAACTCCCGAAGTTGGCAAACAGGATTAAACCAATTGATAGTTTTGCGAGCAACAAGCTTTTGAGGAAGAGGGGATAATAGGAGTTCATTCTGAATTTCATTCGTTTAGTTTGATCCTGGCTTAATAGTTGGTTAAAATACGGCAGTTAATTGATTCAGTGTACTTAAAAGACTGCAAGTGTTTCAATAACGTTCCCTAGGGGGTAGGGGTCAGGTGTCAGCTTTCAGGTATCAGCTTTCAGGTCTGTCGATTGGATTTCCAGATTCTCGCCGCCAGGGAATGACGGTATGTACAGCATCGAGATTGGCAGACCGCCAGTGACCAATGACCAATGACCAATGACCAACGACCAATGACTATTGACGGATGACCAACAACCTGTGTAACCTCTTTCACCTCGCCCACCTGCAATTCCGGTCAATTTTCTCCAGAGGGGATATTCTTCTTGTGGCAAAATGGTGAAAGAGCATTCCCTCTAGCTTCGGGTTCGGTATCTCAGGGCCAATGGGCCAACATTTTACGATTGGTATTCTATGACTAAGTTTGTTTTCATCACAGGGGGAGTTGTCTCCAGCATTGGTAAAGGAATTGTCGCCGCAAGCCTGGGCCGCTTGCTCAAATCGAGAGACTACTCTGTTTCCATTCTTAAGCTTGATCCTTATATTAACGTCGATCCAGGAACCATGAGTCCCTTTCAACATGGTGAGGTTTTCGTCACGCAGGACGGGGCTGAAACGGATTTAGACTTAGGACATTATGAGCGATTTACTGACACCTCGATGTCCCGGCTCAACAGCGTTACGGCTGGATCGATCTATCAAGCTGTGATTAACAAGGAGCGGCGAGGCGATTATCAGGGCGGCACGGTGCAAGTCATTCCCCACATTACCCATGAATGCAAGGAGAGAATTCATCGGGTGGCCAGGGATACGGCCCCAGATGTAGTCATTACAGAAGTTGGAGGAACCGTTGGCGATATTGAATCCCTGCCCTTCCTAGAAGCGATTCGCCAATTTCGCAAGGATGTAGGCCGACAGAATGTGGTCTACGTTCATGTCACCTTGGTTCCCTACATTGCCGCTGCCGGGGAGATGAAGACGAAGCCAACCCAGCATTCGGTAAAAGAACTGCGCTCCATCGGTATTCAACCCGATATTCTGGTGTGTCGTAGCGATCGCCCCCTGGTTCCAGGGCTGAAGGAAAAGGTTTCGGAGTTCTGTGATGTTGAGGTGGATTCTGTGATTACTGCACCGGATGCGGCTAGCATCTATGAAGTGCCGCTGATCATGGAACGGGAGGGACTCGCCAAGCAAACCTTGGGCTATCTGAATCTAGACCCTCGACAACCGGATTTAACTGCATGGCAAACCCTGGTGGATCGACTGTACCAGAAGGAAAAAAGTGCACCTGCACCGACAGTTAAAGTGGCCATTGTTGGCAAATATGTCCAACTGAGCGATGCCTATCTTTCAGTGGTTGAAGCACTGCGCCATGCAGCCATTGAGGTTGGCGCAAAAGTAAAGATCCAATGGGTCAACTCTGAGATGTTAGAGAATGGCAATATCATTGAGGAGCTAGCCAGTGCTGACGGTGTGGTGGTTCCGGGTGGCTTCGGCTCCCGAGGAATTTATGGAAAAATTGCTGCGATTCAGCACATCCGCAATCAAAAAATTCCATTCCTGGGTCTCTGCTTGGGCATGCAATGTTCAGTGATAGAGTGGGCGCGTCATGTCGCCCAACTTGAAAGTGCTGACAGTGCGGAATTTGACGTGAATGCCCTGAACCCCGTGATTAACCTGCTGCCGGAGCAGCAAGACATTGTCGATTTGGGTGGAACAATGCGCCTTGGCCTCTATCCCTGTCGTTTGCAACGGGATACACTGGCCTTCAAACTATACCAGCAGGAAGTGATCTACGAACGTCACCGCCATCGCTACGAGTTCAATAATGCCTATCGGAATCTGTTTTTAGAAACGGGTTATCTGATTAGTGGAACTTCCCCGGATAGCCGTTTGGTAGAAATCGTTGAATAGCCGGATCATCCCTTCTATATCGCCACTCAGTTCCATCCGGAGTTCCAATCCCGCCCCAACGCACCTCATCCTCTATTCAAAGGGTTTGTGGAAGCAGTCGTGCGTTCCAGTCAGGGGACAACCCCAACGGATTCTCCCCCCCCCAATTTAGAGGCGATTTCCTCTGATTTGAGTTCCGAGAATGCGGTCATTTATCAAGATTTGGAGTCAGCCATTTCGGAACCAACCTATACAAATTAATCTCCCTATCATTTGCTGTTCTTCAAAACACAGGTGTCATCTACGATTCTGATAGACTAAACTACCATTGCGCTTTCACTTATCAAGTTCGAGAGAATCTTTGTGGCTTACTGGATCAAACTCAACGATGGCCAAAAACAATATCTCGTCAATCTAGAACGGGTTGGCGCATTTTGTGCTGAGTCCAATCAACGGATTAAATTTTGGTTGCCAGATTCTGGTCAGCCTATCATCATTCCTGCCCAAAGCCGTCCCGAAGAATTTCAAAAACTTTGCCACTATCTCGAAAGCATTACCAGTGATCTAATCGATAGCGACACCAATGTTGTCACGTCAGCCATTGATGACAATCGCTGGATCAAGATTCACTACGAGCGACGGGAATACTTTGTTAATCTGAATCGGATCCAATCCTTTGCCTGCGATCAGGGGAAGCGGATTACCTTTTGGCTGCCAGATTCCATGGAACCGATTATTCTCAGTCCCCAGAGCTATCCAGAGGTTTACCAAAAAGTTCAAGCTTATATTGAAGCGACGACAGGCTATACCCTCCCTTGAGATACCTAACTGTCCTCAGCGCAACAGAAATCACCTTATAATGAACCCCACTAATCTCAAGTATTTTGATGGGTGTGTATCCCCTGCGTAGTATGGGATATATCCTCAAACCTAACCCTGTAGGGCTATGCTAGTTTGAACTATTGCAATCCCTTCGCCTGTACGAAAACGTAAATTGCAAGAATCCCTAGCAACAACTGAAATGCCAGTGTAATCACCTTTTCCGGTAATTTCGGCAGAAAGCGAGCACTCAACTGCACCCCAATTAATCCGCCAAAACCTAGAAGAAAACCAGCAATCCATAAAACATTTCCGGCCTGAGCATGACCCAGGCAAGCTGAGAAGCTTGTCATTACAATCACTCCTAAACTCGTCTGTACCGCTGTTTTGATCCTTTCATTGAGTAACAAAACCTGCAAAGGAACCATAATCACACCCCCACCAACTCCCAAAAGACCTGCTAAAAACCCCGCAATTCCGCCTGTCAATATTCTGGAAATAACGGGATTGAAACTTGAAGTCGGAGAGGTTGTTTCCGCAGCAGCAGAACGTCTGAGGATGATTTGTTTCAGTCTAACCAGAAAAATATTCAGGAGTAACAAACAGCCAAACGCAATCAGCAGGCTCCGTTGAGAAAATTGATTGGCTAAGTAAGCACCAAGTTGAGCCGTCAATAGTGCTGGGATGCCAATACCTAAAACCCGATTAAAGCTGATGTAACCCATCCGCCTATTATGAAAGCTGCCGGATAAAGCAGTGATCAGGATGGAGAGGCTGCTGGTGGCAACGGCTTGAACCGGACTATAGTTCAGAGCAACCAATAATGGGACTAAAATCACGCCACCCCCAATACCCAGGAATCCAGCCAGGACACCCGCGCACAATCCACTAGCACTTAAAATTACAAGTTCGGAGGGATAGATCATTCACTCAATAATCATCTATACAGCGTTTTACGGGCTGGTGAGTACATGAGTTGCGGGTGCAGTGCGCCCCCCAACTCCCAAATCTATACCAAACGCAACTGCAAATTGCTGTATCGACATCTGATATGGAAGTATGTAGACTGAACCATGGCCACGAGCTACTGTTCTCAGCAACATTGTGGTGGTCGGGCTTTATTGAATTTTTATTCAATTAAGAAAAATGCATCTAGATGGAATGCTGCCACTATAGCAGTATGCTAGAAAAGCTTGATTCTTGTCTATGGTTGCTCAATCTGAACTAACCTCTGAAAAAAAAATTTGTATATCTGTCGCTGTCGCCCCTTAGAATTGAACCAGTTTTGTGATCCCCACATTGTTTTTCATCCTTATTTGCATGCGTCCTTCTCAAGCCGAATCAGCGGAGATATGCGGGAAACAGCTTTTTATAAAAATCAAACCCCTTAGAATCCAACTTTGAAGTCCTATGTCAGATGTCCCCTTTACTCTAGATCAGTTGCGGATTCTCAAAGCAATCTCGGCTGAGGGCAGCTTCAAAAGAGCAGCAGACAGTCTTTATGTTTCGCAGCCTGCCATCAGTTTGCAAGTGCAAAACCTGGAAAAGCAACTGAATGTGCCCCTATTTGATCGGGGAGGGCGACGGGCTAAGTTGACAGAGGCTGGACATCTCCTGCTTGACTATGGCGAGAAAATCCTCAGTCTTTGCCAGGAAACCTGTCGGGCCATCGAAGATTTACAAAATCTTCAGGGGGGAACCCTGATTGTTGGAGCGTCCCAGACCACGGGAACCTATCTGTTACCTCGCATGATTGGGTTGTTTCGTCGCAAGTATCCGGAGGTTTCGGTGCAGCTCCACGTCCATTCTACTCGTCGTACAGCCTGGAGTGTCGCCAATGGCCAAGTTGATCTGGCGATTGTCGGAGGTGAAGTCCCAACTGAACTTCAGGATTCCTTGAATGTTTATCCCTATCTAGAGGACGAACTTGCCCTAATTTTGCCGGTATTTCATCGCTTTGCTAAGTTGGACAAAATTGAGAAAGAGGATCTTTATAAGCTGGACTTCATTGCCCTTGATTCTCAATCCACCATCCGCAAAGTGATTGACCAGGTGTTGACCCGCTGTGACATCGATCCACGACGGCTCAAGGTTGAGATGGAATTGAATTCAATCGAGGCGATTAAAAATACCGTTCAAGCGGGATTGGGGGTAGCATTTGTTTCAACCTCAGCTATCGAACGGGAATTGCAGTCAGGAATCCTGCATCGCGCTAGGATTGAAGGGGTGGTAGTCAAGCGCATGTTGTCCTTGATTATTAATGCGAATCGCTACCAGTCCAAAGCGGCGGAAGCCTTTACGCGGGACATCCTACCTCAGTTCACCACTCAATCCTTAGATCTCGCCCCCATGAATACCCATACCCGTCAAACTAATGCAATTGTTCTGGAGCCTGAGACCACGTCAGTGAATTCAACTCAGGATTAATCTCGTCTGGCATGAAGATTCTGTGTACTCGTCCTAGCTGTCCACGACCTGAGAATTCCTTTACTGATTTAGATGATCGCACCACTTTGAAAACCGTACAGCAAAAGTTCTGTACGACCTGTGGGATGCCCTTAATTCTCGATGGTCGCTATCTGCCGGAACGCCTGCTGGGTCAAGGGGGGTTTGGTGCTGCATTTCTGGCAAAGGATCGGCGGTCTCCAACCTTGAGAAGCTGTGTAGTAAAGCAGTTTCAGCCAGCCGGAGACCTAAGTCCGCAGCAGCTAGCGGTGGCCCAGAATTTGTTCGAACGAGAGGCACTGGTACTTGATCGGTTGGGCAATCAACACCCTCAGATTCCAAATTTACTCGCCTATTTCCCGTTGCAAACCCAGGCGTGGCACTCCTCGCAGTCCCAACAGTTTTTCTATCTGGTGCAGGAATACATTGACGGTCAAGATCTGGAGGCCGAGCTGAGTAAAAAAGGCCCGTTTCCAGAGGCCCAGGTTCGGGAAGTCCTGGAAGCCATTCTAAAAATCCTGCAATTTGTCCATGATCAGGAAGTCATTCACCGGGACATCAAACCCTCGAATATTATGCGCCATCGCAATGGGCAACTTTATCTGTTGGACTTCGGTGCAGTGAAACAAATTACCCAGGCTACTAGTAGTGGTAAATCGACTGGGATTTATTCCATGGGATTTGCACCGCCGGAACAGATGCGGGGACAGAGTGTGTTTCCCTCTACTGACCTGTATGCCCTGGCGGTTACCTGCATTATGCTGCTAACTGGAAAAGACCCCCAGGATCTCTACGATAGCTACAGCAATGAATGGCACTGGCGACAGTCTATCCAGGTCTCCGATGAATTGGCCACAGTTCTGGATCGAATGTTGATGCCGACCCCCAGCGATCGCTTCGGTTCAGCGGAGCAGGTATTGTGGGCCTTAAGTTCCAGCAGCCCTTCAACCGCTAGACCACCTTCAACTCCATCGTCGGGCCTGGGAACTCCAAGGGTTCAAGCGCAACCGCCCCATCAATCAACATCAACTCCCCTGGCGGCTCCACCTCCCACAGCCGTACAACATTCTCCCGTTAAACCACCTCCATCGGCTCCGCCTTCCCAACCTCTAGCAACACGACGACGATTCTCAACCCTTGAGCTGATTAGTAATGCTGCTTTCACTGGGTTTGAAACGGGGCTGGTCGGACTGGCTTTATTGCTTAGAGGCGTCAATTCTATGCCTGTTCTGGGAGTAATCGGGCTAGTGGTGGCGGGGGGCTTGGGGTTTTCCCTGTTCCAACGTTGGATTGAGAAATGGGACTTGTTAATTTTGGTGGGAATTTCCCTGGGGTTAGCCTTGCTGCTGGTGAATCAATTGCGATCGCCCCTTCTAGTTGTCCCTGTCTTTATGGCGCTGATTGCGGCCCTCGGAATGATTATCTTTCGCTTGATTTATCTCGTTCTGAAACGACTACAGTCATAGAACGTTTCAAAGCCTGTATCCAGCTATGGAGTCACCAAAGTCACAAATTGAGTATTGAAATCCTGTGTCCAGGCTTGAGAAAATTCCGCGACAAACTCTTCTTGCTGCTGCGTTTCAACGGTATATTCACGGGTCTGGCGGACTTTGGCAATTGCTGCATCCGGTTCATGACCCAGGGCAACCAGGCAACAGGACACAATCACCCCTGTGCGTCCCAGACCGCCCATACAGTGAACCACAACAACTTGACCCTGTTGTAGTAGGGCCAGAATGTCTTTAACGACTTGAACCACTTCTGTCACCGATACAGGAACTTGCATGTCTGGAATTGGAAACCAGTAGGTTTGCATCCCACGGGCCTGTGCTTCTGAAAATAAGGTAGGGATTTTAACGTCATCCAGTTCCCGCTGTTCAATGAGTGACACCAGGCAATTTGTTTTGTAGTGAGATCGCAGTTGGTCGAGATCCTGGGCTAGATTGCGTTCCCAGAGAAAATGCATGCCGTGATGTTGTTTACCAGGAGCCATGGTCATGCCAAGCTGACCGGTCATTCCCAGGAGGTTCTGCGGCAAAAAATCAACGCGAATTGGATCGTTATCTGAGGTTCGGGCTAGATTCATTGTTCTGATCGGGGGTGCAACTGCTTCGTGCCGATCCTAGCGAGAATCACAAAAATTTTCTAGAGCTACTGTTCACAGGCTGCAACCCGAGCGTATAGCAAATTCCTGGCTTGAATCTCCTGGGAGGTCAAGGGCAGGGACTTAGAAGAAACCAGCTTAAACCCCGGTTGTGTCTGTTCAATTCCAGTTCCCTATTGCTCTAAACGGGGCAAATGACCTTCCGGGGCATCAAGAGAAAAAATGTGTTGCTCAGCAGGTTTCCAGCTTTCTTTGCCATTGTCACTGGTCTGAATCCATCGGACGAGATCATTAAATTGAACGTAGGCATCCAGATTATAGGTTTGGGATTCTTCAGAGGATGGACGATTGCCTGCTCTCTGATAAATCTCCTTCTGGACGCCTAGCCCCCATAGCCCACCCGATTCTTGCTGCCAGAGCCGATCAATAGCTTGCAGTTCCGGGCAGGGGAAGCTCTCAATCGATGGACTATCCAGATGGCCTACAGCTTTGCGCTTTGTCACTGCCAGCATAATTTCATAGGTCTTGAGATCGGCTTCACGCCATTTCCTAGCCTGGAGCAATTGTTCAAGAACCTGGATATTTTCAGGGGTGCGGATACAAGTAGGCTGTTTTTTCAAAAGATTGATTTCAATTTTTGCTTTTCCCTATGTTCCCATCACCTCCAGATTGCCTAGCCCAGTTTTAGTAATATCCTCAACCTGTTGCTGAAATAACTCAACAGACATCTGGGATTGAGGCTGAGAGGTATCACCTGTATTGTTAAGCACCTGATCACCTGAAAGAATAGCCGACTCACAAACAGAGTTCGACGAAGCGTAAATTTCCAGGGTTTGAGGATTGACACCTAACCCCAAGCTCAGTGCCCCCTCTAATCCACTTCGGCTTTGAAAAGGCTTGCCGGAAAATCCTAGCAAGTCGCCGTAAAATGGAACGATATCTCGATAGTTTGATTTCAAATAATGGAATAAATTGACCTGAGTCAGAGTGCCGTAAACCGTGACAAGAGACCCTGCAACTGCCCCAGACAAAAAAGCAGGAAAAGGTCTGAGGAGGTAGCTTAGAAAAGTTTCTGACTTAGTTGACAGGTTAGGATTTTTCATCGTTCAGCCGTGCCAATGAGGAACACGAATTTGACCCCACGGATGGTTATGGCCCTGTCGGTTATCACCCTGGTTCAGAGTATTGACTGACATCCTTTCATTGTAGCTGGATGCGTTTAGATTCGGATCACAACTTTAGTCAATTCTGAATTCTAACCCAGCAGCCGTTTCAATCCACGCGCTGTCGAAAAATCCTGTTAATCTTCCTACTTTTAATCCAGGCGAGTTACTGTAATTCTAACCAATCTTCAACAATTTCTTCTAGTTTTCCAGATTCCTGCATTTCCAGTAGGGCAATATCCAGCTCATTTTTTATGGGACTGCCTTGTGGTAAGACAAACCCATAGCTTTCCTCTGCCAGGGAGAATGCTGCAACGCGCAGAGGAGCCTCTGGATGTTCTTTTAGGTAATGTTGCAAGGCTGGCACATCAAATACAACCCCATCAACTTTACCGGCTTTTAGCAGCGCCACAGCTTGGGAAAGCTCTGCCGTGGGATTGAGTTGGGCTTTGTAGACCTTGGCCCATTCTTCCCCCGTTGTGCCTGAAACCACAGCAACCTCAGCATCCTCCAGATCTGAGGGTTGAACAAATCGTTCGACTGTTTCCCCGGACAGTGAGAGGGTGAGTGCTGTGGTTAATCCGGCAATCAGTGACGACACCATGACCATGGTGACGATCATCCAAATTCCGGCAATCAGACGACCGATTGGTGTAGTGGGGGTGTGATCCCCATAGCCCACTGTAGTTAATGTCACCAGAGCAAACCACATACCATTTCCAACCCCATGCCAGTAGTCGCTGGGAAAATGGGTTCCTTTGGCATCTTTCTCCACCACCCAGAGAAGATTTCCGACAACAAATAATCCAGCAACGATCAGCCCAATCGAAGAAATAGCAGCAACACCAAACAGGGGACGGACGCGACTCCAGAGGGTTGGCTTGGCTCCTGGCAGAAGGACACCAATTTTAGCTTGGTAAAACGGTTGCGTGAAGGTGACTTTTCTCAGACGCTTGGAGGTGATGCTAATTGGCCCGATAACAATATCCAGATCCCCAGCCAGGGTGCGATCAAAAACATTATTCATGTTGTAGGCCGGAACCCATTCATAGTCCCATTGTTCCTGACTGGCAATGGTCTGCCAGATCTCTGTACTGATACCTTCAGGTCTGTTGACATTCCACATTGTGAAGGGTGGACTGCCTGCAACCCCGCCCCGCAGCTTTTTAACGGGATCGGTTTGATACGTTTCGGATTGGTATGGTTCGTAGGGCTGAGCCTGCCCCGGTAGAAGTGTTAAGGGGGTACAGCAGACAACGAGGGTTAAGATAAGTTTTCGAATCATAGCTCTAAGCGAAAAACAGCTCCAGGCTCAGATACAGATTCACCGATACATTAACCGGACAAATAGAACACCTCAATCCACATCAGACTATTATTAACTTTTCTATCACATTTTGAAGTTTTAGAGCGCCTGACCCAAAAACCACTCATATCCGGCTTTGAACTGCGCTCGACCGTCTGAGTTTAAAACGGAGCCATGGCCTGGAATGACCCGATCAAAGTCCCAGCTCAGAACTTGCCGGACAGAGGCTGCAACCATTGCTTTGTCCCGACTACCCCATTTCTCAAGTCGGGACGGACGTAGCGTTTTATAGGATCCTAAGATCCGGGCAGCGAGGCGAGTGACCAGAGAATTGTTTTGATCAAAATTAAAGGCGATGTCGGTCAGGATCAAGGTACGGCTCGGACGATGAAAAAACACGGTTTCGCGGAGTAGCTTGATCCCACCGGGTAGAATCACCCCAAGTCCTTGAAATTGTAGATAATCCAGAACCTCTGCAAAACTCCCCGGTTGGGTGAGGATCGCGTCAAATTTTAAATCGTATCGTTTATCTGCCAGCCCCTTAACTCCCCAAACTTTTGCCTTGGGATAGAGCGTCTGAGCTGTCCCAACGGAAAGATGATGGAATAGATTAGGAGCAATAATATGACGAACGGGGCCAAGTTGATCAAGGACTGGGCGATCGCTCTCTTGCAATTCAATCGGCGAGATCAGGACTAGATCTTGACTCGGCAGTCGCACCACTGTCATTCGACTGCCAACTTCTAACCCCAGGAACCGTAGGGGTTGGTTGGCGATCCATAGATCCGGAGCAATGGAAATCAGGTTCATACGGAACAAAAGTTTGCGGGGGCTGATTGGATCGATCCTAACCGTATGTGAAATTTTTGTCTTCCATATTTCCTCTCAACTGATTGATGTCTTGAGTCATCTGTACCTTTCCGGCAGATCCAAATCTTTTAACAGGGAGTAGCATTTGCTTTAATTGTGTTAGGCATCTACTTGGAAAAGTCAGCCACTGCCCATTCGTAAAGCTGGCGATGGAACACCTGCCTGTTCTGAGCTGTATTGGTTATACCCTTAGTGACTTAACCCCTGACGAGAATGATTCAAGATATTGTTGTTACCGGCATTGAGCTGGGTATCCTGGTTTCAGTCTTTGTGCTAGTAAACTGGATTGTCGGCGTTGCTTTCAAGGCAATCGTTTCCTCTGCTCTAGAAAACCCCAAAAGCAAATCCGCTCGCTACCGTGGCCAAGTCAGAGTCATTTTGTTATTGCTCTGTGCACTTCTATGCCTGTGTCTCATCGGGGTCAATGGTTACATCATTTACCAGAAGAAAAGCGTTTTAGAGTTTCAACTAAACCTGTTGAAGGCAACGCCACAGGAGTTCTGGGTCGCCACAGGCGTTGCTCTAGTTAAATGTGTTCTCCTGGTTTTCATTGTTAAATTATTGCTACAGGCCGTTCCTGATTTGATTGATAAAGTCAGTACGGCTGCCAAGGACGTTGACCAAATCCAGGGTAACGATGAGAGTATTGGGCTATTTTTTACGCTCCTGACTCGAATCCTGGTTACGGGGACTTGGATCTGGACAGCGGTTCTCTGTGCTCAATTTTTACAAGTTCCCACAAGTGTTACCAAGGTTTTCTACTGGGGATTAGGAACCTATCTGACAATTTCTTTGGTAATGTTAATCCTCAATGCCATTCCTATCTTGATCGACACCCTCGATGGCTTATCCGCGCGGTTCGCCAATTCCAATCGGATTCTGAAGTTCTATGAACGGTTCAGAGGCTTGCTACCGGCCCTGAAACGTTGCCTGGAATTTGTGATTTATGTGGGAACAGCAAGTATTGTTTTTCGATATACCAATCCAACTGTTTGGCTAGCTTGGTACGGCTACAGAGTGATTGGAGTGATTGGAACCTACTTCTTTTCTTGCTTGTTAATCGAATTGGCCGGAGTACTGGTTGATGAATTTGCAGCCCAAACGGAAGGACTGACAGAGACTCAAAAGAAGCGGCGGCTCACCATTGCGCCCCTGGTCAATAATTTTGCCCGGTATGGGATTTACTTTGCAGCATTGGTTGTAGCGCTAGGTCTGTTCAAGGTTGATCCCACCCCCATTCTGGCTGGTGCTGGAATTCTAGGTTTGGCGGTGGGTTTCGGTGCTCAGAACTTAATTAATGATATTGTCTGTGGATTCCTAATTTTATTTGAAAACTATTATTTGGTGGGAGACTACATTCAAGCAGGTCGAATGGAGGAACGAAGCATTGAAGGCTTCGTTGAAGCCATCGAACTTCGAACCACTCAAGTGCGACACCCCGATGGTCAGCTTCAAATTATTAGAAATGGCGAGATTGGCTCAATTGTCAATTATTCTAAGCAGTATATTAATGCCAAAGTTGATATTCCTCTGGCCTACGAAGTGAATCTAGATTCTGCCTACTCGTTGATTGAGGCAGTGGGTCGTCAACTTCAGTCAGATTGCCCAGATATCGTGATCCAACCAACCCAAGTTGAAGGCTTGGAAAGTTTGGGTAAAAGCTTGTTGCTAGTGCGAACGATAACAACGGTTCAACCAGGACAGCATCTTTATATTCAAAGATTATTGCGAAGACAGTTGAAGGAGGCATTTGACCAATCAAGCCTTCAGCTTTCAGACTATGAACCTGATAACCGCTCAGAAGAAGAGGAGTCAGAAGTTTGGCAACCAACCCTAGAAGATGGTTTGAATCCAGCCATCAGCTCAAATTCATCTCAGAAAGATCGACGTGACAAGTCTACCAATAAACAGTCCGCCAACCAAAAGCCCACCAATCGCCGCCAGTCAAGCAATACTCAAACAAGAGAGGGGCAAATAAGAAACATTTCAAATAGAGTTTCAAATGAAATTCCAGATCTTTCTAAAGCACCATTCGGAACCCCACCAGAAGTTCCTCGTCCTCCAGTAATCCATCAAACCGCCAGTAACCAAGCCCCTGAAAATCAAGGCACACAAGATGTCATGAATCAAGATCAGGTTGATATATTCAATCCAGACATCTTTCGACCAGACATTCAACCTCCTTCCCGAAAGATCTCCAAACCTACGCTCAAAAATCTTGGTCGATTCTTCAGAGGCCGAAATTCTAATCAGTGATAGAATTTACTTCCTAGAACTTTTCAAACATCCTCTAAATCTGCACGAGTCTGCTGTAAAACTTGAAACGACTGACTCAGTAATTCTTCCAATTGAAAATTCTGCTCAAATGACTGCTCTAGAACAACCTCAACCTGATGTAGTTGCAGACGGTACGGCTCAACCTCTTCTTGCTGCGAATCATTGTCGAAAAAGCTGCGGTCAGTTCTCAAGAAGTGGTGCAGCGGGATACGTTGAAGGTCTATGATGTCAAAGCCCCATAATCAATTTTAGAGTTGGGATTGCACCATAGCGAACAAATCTCCTGACAATCTCATTTCTGCTGGAATCAGAAACATCGCTGTGGTAACGAGACGTGTCGGTGGCAAAGTTCTCTCACAACCTCGTCTGTGTTCGGAACCGCTGTCCACCCTGATTTAGCGAAATAGCAGTGCGAACGATGCGTTGTCGGAAGGTATGGTTGAGACGTTCGATGATCTCGCCTAAAATCTTTCATGTTATTTCGTTGAATGTGACGGTCGTTTGAGGTCACTTTGAACCGATAGAATTTTAGGTAGCAAAAGCTGAAGAAGGTTAAATAGCCATGACTGCAACTGTTATTTCTCCCAGTTTGCCGCAACCCCCAGTTTTTTCAACCCTGGAAGCAGAACGGCGACATCGTAAACAGCGTCTTGCCGCAGCCTTTCGTCTATTTGCCCACTATGGCTTTGACGAAGGCGTTGCAGGTCACATCACTGCCCGTGATCCAGAACATTCAGACTGTTTCTGGGTGAATCCCTTTGGCATGTATTTTGGTCAGATTCGAGTCGCAGATTTAATCCTGGTGAATCATCATGGTGAAGTGATCCAGGGAAATCGACCCGTGAATTCAGCGGCCTTTGCGATCCATTCTCAGGTGCATCAGGCTCGACCCGATGTCGTTGCGGCAGCCCATGCCCATTCGCTCTACGGTAAAGCCTGGTCGTGCCTGGGCCGCTTGTTAGATCCCCTGAGTCAGGATGCCTGTAGTTTCTATGACGATCATGCTGTGTTCAACGACTATACGGGAGTAGTCTTGGAGACGGATGAAGGCAAGCGCATTGGTCAAGCTCTAGGTCAAAAAAAAGCAGTCATTCTCAGGAACCACGGACTTTTAACAGTCGGGCATTCTGTCGACGAAGCAGCCTGGTGGTTCATTACGATGGATCGGAGTTGTCAGGCTCAGTTAATGGCCGAGGCGGTCGGCGAGCCGATCAAGATTGATCCTGAAACCGCAAGTCTAGCCTGTAGTCAGGTTGGAACCCATTACATGGGTTGGTTTAGTTTTCAGTCTTTGTATGACAAGATTGTCCATCAACAGCCCGATTTGCTGGAGGAAGGATAAAAGATGTATCTATTCAAGTTGAGCCGTTCATTTTGGCGATTCATTGCTGGTTTGCTTTTGCTTTAGGTATCGTTTCCATCCCTTGCCGAGGTGAATTCTCAGAAGCCTAATCCGAGTCAATTAACTCAAGAGCTAAGAATTCCCATTGATGAAGCACCCTTGCCCAACGATAACTTAAACCAAGCACCGCCGCTGGAAATTCAAGAACTTATCCTGATCGAAGAACAAGCTGGTATTCCCAATCGTTTTGTGATTCGGGGGACTTTGAAAAATAACGGCACTGATTCGATTAATGTTCTAAAAGTGAGCTATCGAGAATATCAACAACAGGGGGAAGAATTGGTTGAGGTTAATACAGGCGAGATGACTGTAAACCCACAGGAACTAAGACCGAATGATCTGGGAAATTTTGGTCGAGTTTTCACTCAATTACCGACAGTGATCTTGATTGATCAGTTCAGTACTGAGGGGGAAGAGGATATATCGGTAAACTATTGTTATGCGAATTCCTTAGTCCTACGGGAAATGTGCCGTCGTCAACTCAACACATCAGCAACCTTCCCATTTGATAGACCTTAGAGCACCACACAACGATGAACTCTACTACCTCAACTTGCCATTTCTACATCGGTTAGAAGCAATACAGTGACCAATACATTAATCAACAGATGGACGGTACATTACGCTTCGTTAATGACACCCTACAAAAGCCCAGATCTAATAACCAATGACCAATAACCAATGACTACACTAAAAGAACTCTACCCACCAATTAAACCCTACTATGAGGGAACCCTAGAGGTCAGCGAGCTCCACACCATTTATTTCGAGCAATCCGGTAATCCTGAAGGAAAACCAGTAGTTGTATTACATGGTGGGCCAGGAGGGGGATGCTTACCGGAATATCGCCAATATTTTGACCCGAAAAAATGGCGAATTGTTATGTTTGATCAACGAGGTTGTGGCCGCAGCACACCCCATGCTGAATTGCGAGAAAATACCACCTG
Organism: Microcoleaceae cyanobacterium; assembly: GCA_050331715.1. Taxonomy (GTDB): domain Bacteria; phylum Cyanobacteriota; class Cyanobacteriia; order Cyanobacteriales; family Microcoleaceae; genus JBHJGO01. Next base: position 42,383 of record JBHJGO010000124.1, on the reverse strand, counting down.
GGATTTAGTCGCTGACATTGAAACGTTGCGTCATTATCTTGGAATTAGACAATGGGTGGTGTTTGGTGGGAGTTGGGGGAGTACCCTCTCCCTGGCCTATAGTCAGACCCATCCCCAATCTTGTAATGGATTAATTCTGCGGGGCATTTTTATGTTGCGGCAGGCAGAGTTACAGTGGTTTTACCAGTCAGGAACCAGCTATATTTTTCCTGATGCTTGGCAGGAATACATTAAACCAATTCCGGTTGAAGAACGGGGAGATTTTATTCAAGCGTTCTACCGCCGACTCACCCATGCAGATCAGCAGGTACAATTGGCAGCGGCTAAAGCCTGGTCAGTTTGGGAGGCAAGCACCAGTAAACTTTATCCAGATCCGAATTTGATGAAAAAATTTGCGGCGGGCAAGTTTGCCATTGCCTTTGCTCGAATTGAATGCCATTACTTTGTGAATCAAGGATTCTTTGAGTCTGAGGATCAATTGTTAAAAAATATAGATAAGATTCGACAGATTCCGGGGACAATTGTTCAGGGACGATATGATGTGGTCTGTCCGATGAAAACAGCCTGGGAGCTGCATCAGGCTTGGCCAGAGGCAGAATTTGTGGTTGTACCAGATGCGGGCCATTCCATGAGTGAACCCGGAATTCGCAGTGCGTTAATTGAAGCAACTGATCAATTTGCTCAGAAATTAATGTAATCTTGCAGATAGAATTGAGTACCAATCTATTGCTGAATCATGAGTCAAGAAGATAACGAGGATAAGGTTGTGAATCAGGAAATCCACCTTTCTGAAGGGGATGAAGAAATCGCCAGAATTGAGCTACTGGCGGACAATCCTGAGCTTTTGCTGTTGATGGAAGAGATGTCGTTATCTGATTTAGTTGTCGTGGCGGATCAAATTGCTGATGACTTGAGTGTGCAGGATGCAGAAGATTCAAGCCATTAGCGCTGAGCCACAACGCAGTTCTTGTGCTTGTCAATCGGAGCAACTAGCGCCACCACATGGGGAACCGGGCGAGGTTCATAGCGCATCAGGGGTTCGCCTCGATAGGCCAGGGAGGTACTCGCCCCAGAATCCAGCATTACCGCATCCCGAATTCCCGACTGTACTAACATTTGACCGAGCTGTACTGACCCCACCTGAGCATTAGAAACGCCCAGAACTGGCTGACCACTCTGATGAATTCCCCAGAATGCCCGATGGCGCGGCTCATTCACATCAAATAGATTGCCAAAACTTTCCAAATTTTGGGGCTGAGAATTCCTCACCAAAAACCCAGCCCCAACAAATGCATCGGTGACGCTAGATAGCTCTGCCTGTAAACCTTCCAAAGTGTTATGTCGATTGGGTTTGAATTGAATAAATCGAACGGTGTCAGGACTGATTAATACTAATGGACGATTGCGTAACTTGCGGTTTTCCGACTTGTTTCCTGGCACAAATGTTCCTGTGCTCTGGCTGTAGACCGGGCCAATCATGGTGTTGGACTCCAGGGATTCCAGGGAAAAGAAACCCCCATCAACCCCAGCCACCAACTCTATACCCTCTGCCGTTCGGGTCTGGTCTAAAATCTCATTTACTTGATAGCGGCGATCCGCATGAATCGTCACAGGCTGTCCCCCAAAGACTAACTTCAGGGGAATCTCTTCCAGCTCAAATTCATGCTTGACGACGGGCGCTCCAAAATCAATTCCCGCCTTCCACTGAGACAGTTGCAAACCGCCCCAGGCTTCTTCTAAAGCTGCCTCCAACTCTGACTGACCAAATCGATCAATCGCTAATAGACTCTTTGATTCGTTACTAAACCGATCTTCGTCGTTATCCATGGTTAGGGCGGATTCATAACCTGCGACCTTGACCCAGGCACTCACTCGTTCATCATAGTTGCCCTCTGGATAGGTAAAGTAACGGATTTCTATGCCGAGTTTGTCCTCTAAAATTCGCTTGGATTCTACGACTTCGAGTTGCAGTTGTACATCGGGTAATTCAGTTAAATCTGATGGATGAGTAATACTGTGTGCCGCAATTGTGACCAATGGATCAGCCGCCATCTCGCGCAATTGCCGCCAGGTAACGGTTGAGCGTCCCACAATTTTGCCATCAACTTTGTCCTTAAAAATCGAGAAAACAGCGGGATAGCCGTATTCTTTCAACAGGGGATAAACAATGTCGTAGTGCCCCTCATAGCCATCATCGAAGGTCAAAACAATCGGTTTCTCTGGGAGGGGTAACCCTGTGGCCAAGTGCTTCATCAGTTGATCCAGGCTGATGGGAGTTGCACCGCTGTCTTTGATCTGTTCCAGATGGGCTTCAAATTCTTCAACGGTGACATCAAAAAAGACTTCTTTCTCTGGCAGGATATCGTGATACATGATCACCGGCACTCTCGCCAATCTTGCCTTTTGATGAATGGTGGGCCAGGGACTAATATTCGCCTGGATTACCATTTGAGTCCCAAATTCCTGCACCAGGCCAAACAAACCCACTTCCGGGTTCTCAATCCACTGGGAGACATTCGCAACCCAGTTTTCCACAGGGTCAGTTTCAGGCGTTACAACCCTTAGCTCTTCGTCGGCCTCCAGTTCATTCTCCGCTTCATCATCGTCAAACGCCTCATCCGCTTCCTCACTCAGATATTCATCATCTAAATCGAGATCAGAGGGATATTGTACGGCTTGATATTGAGAACTGGTGGAGCGAATTATGTTTTTGGAATGGGATTCTGCATCGTCGCAATATTCAACGACTTCCTCTGTGTTCTCCTCCAGTTTAGGGTCACGGGAATTAAAATCAGAGTTAAATTGAGCAATAACTGGAACAGCAGGAAATTGAGTCAGACTAACCGACAGGGCAACATTGAATAGAACAAAATTTAATCGATAACGGCCTTTGCACATATGATTTAGGTTTAGATTGTCAGCTCAACCTCTAGTTTCAGACTGAATATACATTTTTTCACCCCAAGTTAACCACTAAAAGTTCAAGGAAAGGTAAGTCCTTGTTTAAGTTTAGGTTAAGGAAGCCCATCGAACTTGCACGAAGCCATACAGAGGCATCGTATAACGATCAACGGTATCGGCGTTGCAGAGGACTCAGGATTTGATTGAGTCTACGCAGGTCTTCAGAGGTTCCCATCCCAATTAATAAATCTCCAGAACAAAGCACCGTGTCTGCATTGGGGCCAACAATTAGGGTCTGATCCGCCCGCCGAATGGCCAGTATGAGCGCACCTGATTTCAAGCGCAGTTGAGCTTCATCCAAGCTTTTACCGATTTTGGGACAATGCTCCGGAGAAATCAAAAACTCCTCGATATAAAAGGTGCGATCACTCCCTGATAGAATGCCCTCTAAAAAATCAACAACTTGAGGCCGCAACGCTGCAGCCGCCATCCGCTTGCCTCCAGTGATATAGGGCGACACCACTACATTAGCTCCGCCCCGCTGCAGTTTTTGAACTGCTTCTTCGCTGCTGGCACGGGCAATTGTTCGAATGCCAGGAGCCAGGGCCTTTGCAGATATTATCGTGTAAAGATTTTCGGCGTCGGAAGGAAGAGCCGCCACCAAACAGGACGCGCGTTCAATGCCCGCTCGTAGTAGCACCTGATCCGCTGTTGCATCGCCTTGGAATGTAATGAATCCCCACTGCTGCGCCTCTTGAATCGAATGATCGTCTGAGTCAATGACAATAAACGGAATGCCCTCTGCAGAAAATTCAATCGCGACTTGCCGACCAGTGCGGCCAAATCCGCAAATAATGAAGTGTTCGCTCAAAGAATCCATAAGTTTACGGCGTTGTCTTAATTGGATGCCTGCTTGAAAGTGTCCCTGAATCAGGGCTTCTGAAAGGGAGTTCAAGATATAACCGACGACTGCAACACCCATCAAAATCAAAATAATCGTAAACAATCTGCCCCTGGTACCGAGGGTTTGCACTTCTGCAAACCCCACAGTTGTCAGGGTAATGACCGACATATAGGTCGCATCGAGCCAAGTCCAGCCTTCAATAAATTTGTACCAGAGGATGCCAGCAAGAACGACCCCAGTCAAGGCGATCACCCCTCCGATTAGATGCCTTCGGGTTCGCCAATAGGTTGCTTCGATGAGTCTGTCAGAAAGAGAGAAACGAGGCGAACGGTCTGCCATGGAGTGACACACTCAACTTGAAGTAAAAAAAAGTAGACTGCCCTAAATTGTAGACCCAAACTTTTTGAGCCATCATCGTTTATGCTTAGGTAGATGTTTTAAGTGTCCCTTGACCACTCGTCCTGGCAAGTTCGAGGTTCCCTACAGGGTGGGGCTGTCCTCTGCATAATCAAGGCTTTCGAGACTCCGATGACAAACGATCAATCACCCCTTAACAACGTACCGCCAAACAATCCCTTCATGGAAACCGAGGATCATTCAGAAAATTCTGGGGATTCCGTTGTAGCCGATCCCGCGCCCGGAGCACATCTGCCCCTCAGCCAGCAGGTTCGATTTCAGAGTAAGGATGGACGACTGCTACTCTTCTTGCCTCCAGAACCGCCAGCCCAACCCGATGAAGACTTGCCCACGGGCAGTCGAGGCTGGACAGAACTCTGGCAACAGTTAAAACATCGAATCAAAAGTGGTGATCACAACTGGCAGCCAGGAACGGAGGTTCATTTGATTGTAGGAAATCGATTGCTAGATGTTCGCCAACTGCAAGAAATTGCTGAAGCGCTACAGGACGCAGAGTTACAGGTGCGAAGGGTGCAGGCAACCCGTCGGCAAACAGCGGTTGCAGCAGCCACAGTCGGCTATTCAGTTGATCAGGAATCAGAGGAAGCCGTTCTCGGTACAGATAGTTCAGAACCTTCAGCACTACAAGCTGACCCCCTATATCTACAAACCACACTCCGCTCCGGTATGGAAGTGCGTCACCCTGGAACCGTTGTAATTTTAGGGGATGTCAACCCCGGCGGTTCAGTGGTGGCAGATGGCGATATTATCATCTGGGGACGATTGCGAGGCACAGTCCATGCAGGAGCCAGTGGTCAGATCAAGGGGATGATTATGGCCTTGCAGATGGAACCCACGCTGATTCGGATTGCGGATAAACTGGCCAGGGGGCCAGAAAAACCACCCGCGCAGTTCCAGCCCGAAATTGCCTATGTCACTGCAAAGGGAATTCGGATCAGTCCCGCATCTGAGTATTCAAAGGTGAAACTCTGGCAGATAGACTAAGGAGGAATATGAGTCGCGTTATTGTTGTTACCTCTGGCAAGGGAGGCGTGGGCAAGACCACGTCAACTGCAAACATGGGCATGGCCCTGGCCAAGCAAGGACGTCAGGTGATGATGATTGATGCTGACGTGGGACTTAGTAATCTAGATTTGCTTCTGGGTCTGGAGAATCGAGTCGTCTATACCACTCAGGATATTTTTTCTGGAGCCTGTCAGATTGAACAGGCTTTCGTCAAGGACAAGCGACAGCCAGGCATGACGCTCCTACCGGCGGCGCGCAACCATGTGAAAGATGCGATTACCCCTGAACGGATGAAGGATCTGGTGAAGGCCATCGAGTCCAGGTTCGATTACATCCTGATTGATTGTCCGGCTGGGATTGAACAGGGCTTTCAAAATGCGATCGCTCCAGCTAGAGAGGCAATCATTGTGACGACTCCAGAAATCTCGGCAGTGCGAGATGCGGATCGGGTCATTGGTTTGCTGGAGGCCAATGACATCAAACGAATTCGGCTGCTGGTGAATCGAGTACGACCTGGAATGGTACAAGCCAACAACATGATGTCCGTTCAAGACGTGGAGGAAATTTTGGCAATTCCTCTGGTAGGCATCGTTCCTGACGACGAGGAGATTATTATTTCCAGCAATCAGGGTCAACCCCTTGTCTTAGCCGAAGAAACAGACTCCAAGGCTGCTATTGCCTATGATCGAGTCGCACGACGCTTACACGGGGAACGGGTAGAATTTTTAGACTTCAATCCTCCTCCAAAGGGATTTTTTGCCAGACTCTTTGGTCGATCCGCTAGCAAAACCTCGTAGGCTGAAATATGAGCATTAATGGATTAATTGGACGACTTTTCCCTCGCACCAACAGCAGTCGGGATACGGTCAAAAGCCGCCTCAGATTTGTGCTAGCCCATGATCGGGCCGATTTAACTCCGCAAATTGTTGAACAGATGCGCCAGGAAATCCTGGAAGTTCTATCACGCTACGTTGAGATCGACCAGGAAGAACTGGAATTTGGTTTGGAGAGTGATCAGCGGGCGACGGCTTTGGTCGCAAACCTACCGATTCGCCGGGTCAAAACCAGCGATGAAATTGCCCAACAGCAAGCTGTATCAGCATCCGGCCAGGATTTTGAACTGGAGCTATTGCAGACGGAAGAGGATTAATCATCAGGAGACGTCTTCCCCATCGGGATGCTCAATCGGAAGAGAAATAATAAACTCCGTTCCTTCACCTGACTGAGAGACACACTTGAGTTCGCCATAATGATGCTTCACAATCTGGTGGCTAATGTCCAGTCCAATGCCTGCTCCAATTAGCTTGGTTGTGAAAAAGGGATCGAAGATTTTGTCTTGAATTTCAAATGGAATCCCAACACCATTGTCCCGGATGCTGATCTGGACATGGGAGGGTTGTGTATCGGCCAGCGATTGAGTTTGAATCCAAATGGTCGGTTCTGTCGAACCTTCTTCTAACCGTCGTATCTCCAGTGCATCAACCGCATTTTTCAAGAGATTCACCAGGACTTGATTGATTTGGCCAGGATAACATTCAATCCGACAGATTGAGCCATAATCCTTAACCACCTGAATCCGCCGACCTTTTTTTCCTTTCAACGCTCCTTGAAAGATCAAGAGAACGTCCTCAATGCACTGATTGACATCGAAGGGTTTGGTTGCAGTGTCATCAAGCTGATAGAAATTTCTTAAAGATTGCACCAGTTGACGAATTCGCTCTGCACTGCTCTTCATGGAATCCATCACCTGGGGCAGGTCATCCATCAGAAATTCCAGATCAACCTCCTCAATGCAGGCTTGAATCTCAGGTGTTGGCTCTGGATAGGCTTCTGCATAGAGTTCTAGAATGCTGGTCAAATCCTGTACGTATTCAGCAATGTGATTAATATTACCTTTAACAACGGAGACTGGATTATTCATCTCGTGGGCAATGCCAGAGACCATCTGACCCAGACTCGACATTTTTTCCTGATGCACGAGTTGTTCCGACACCCGCTTAAATTGTTGCGAAACCTGACTGAAGGACTGGGTCAAGCGGTAGGTCTTGAGGCTAGACTGCAAACGCCAGATAAACTCATTAGGGTTGGTTGTCTCAGCGATCCAATCGTCTATCCATTCACTAATTTGTTGAGATGCTTGTGAAAATTGCTCTGGAGGCGTGACGAGAATACAAAAAATGCTGGCATAGTTTGGATTGTCCTTAATCCGCTTTATGAATGACAGTCCCCTGGGATCAGACGAAGCAATTGCCGATACATCCGCAAAGTAAATCAACACCTCTGGTGGCGTTTGGCTGAGATATTGCTCTGCTTCTGTCCTATTGGCTACTTTTTCAACTTCGTGCCCCCGCTCGCCCAGAAGACCCTGCCAGTTTAGGCTAGTCTCCCGATCCTGTGCTTGAGCATCTTCAACCCAGAGAATTGTTGCCATTATTCAGGAGTCATCCCCTACGCTATAGAATTACCCTCTAATTATTATTCCCCTAAACTTGACCAGATGCTATCTCTCCCCCCTCAAATTTTTGTTGTTGGTTGAGACTGAAGCATGACGGGGTAATGCCTATCATTTCTCTGCCCCTGGAGTAGAGGATGCTAAATTCTGAGATTTTTCTGCTGATTCTGAACTTTGACCAATGGTTATGTACAATTTCTTACGGATATGATGTCTGTTTGATGGGGATGTATTCCTGAGGAGTTTAGGTAACCTCTGGAGGAGGAATTGATGCGACGATTACAGAATCGCGCTTTTAGGGTTCTGAGTACCGAAGTCAGTCAGTATGGTCAGGATGATTTTGTCAGTGAAGTCGGGCGAAAAATCGTCATGCAACGCCTGGAGCAGTTGAGATTGCAATCGGGTGACCCATTATCCTTTGACGAACTGCGAGAAGTGGTCAATGATCAATTCCCTGATTTTGATCAGGGCGTTTTGCAGCGGATTGCCCGGATCAACCGTTCTGGCAAAGTTTTGGGCCAAGTTCTATGGGGGGGTACTATCCTATGCGGCATCGGAGGATTAGTCTGGTTAGTGAATTTACCGATTCCGCTGGTACAAAATTTTACCCATCAGAACGCGCCACTTTTGCTGTTACCCAGTTACTTAACTACAGATCGCCTGTACAGTAAGGCGGCCCAATCCCTGATCCAGATTGAGCAACAACTGCTAGCAGCTAAAGATGAGCGGGTAATTAGTGACAGCGAAGTCAAACTAAAGGCTGCAAAAGCCTCTCTAGACAAGCTCCCCAAAAGATTCCTGGGACGTCGGCCCGACCAATACTGTTCAATTGTCCAATGTCGCTGGGATTTTACAGTTCAAGAATACGAAGCGGCTCAAAGTCAACTCCAAAAGCTGCAGGCTAAAATTTCCCAGGAAAAAGAGGCACAATCTAAACTCAACCAAGCTCAAGCCGCCCTAGAGAAGGCACAGCAGCAATATCAGCAACCAGACCCATCTGTCACACGGAAAACGGCCTTCATTTCCTGGCAGACTGCCCTGGAACAGTTGAAGCAAGTTCCACCTCAATCCATCGCAGGTCAGGCTGCCCAGCAGCAATTTCAGACGGCGAACCAACAACTCCAAACCGAGGTTCAAGACATTGTTCAGTCTCAGCAGACGGGCTTGATTCTGGCGATCGCCCAGCAGTATGCAGCCAAGGCCGCTGGCGCTGCTCAAAGCCCTCCCCATCCAGTGGCTCAGTGGGATAAGGCGATTGGGTTCTGGCAAGCTGCAATTCAGCAGTTAGAACAGGTATCAGATGTAATTCCTGAAGACGATCCAAATTATTCAACGATTCAGGCCAAGTTGCAGGAATATCGCTCAAACCTGGAGGTGCTTCAAACCCGACGTCAGGAGGAACAGAATTCGGTTGAAATCTTGAAGCAGGCAAAACAGATGATTCAAGAATGGCGAAAGCTAGCCCACTCTAAAGATCCGAGTCTCCGCTCCCTCAGATATCGATTGGGTCAGGTAATTGACAAGCTAGAAGGTGTTGCGGCGGGAACAACGGTTTACGCAGAAACCCAAGACCTGTTGCGAGCCACTCGCTATACTCGGAGTCAGTTGTAGGGTTAGCTCCTTCCTATCATTCAACTATCAAAGCTTACAAGACTCTGTAGCAGTTGCAACGTCCCATATTGGGAGTTGCGGTGGATGAGGCATTATAATTGAGGTGAGGAAATGAAGAATCGGGAGTAGAGCTGTCAGTAGTTCTCACCATTGATCGACACGTTTTATGGTTTGAGGGGGAAACTTGCCCAAAACAGGCAGTCTTAATTCATTCCCAGGGAAAGCATACACATAGCGATAGCAGTCATGACTCAGGCTGAACCCAATTCACCCCGACATCTCTCGGCTTATGCTCCAGGTTATGGAGATGATGACGAGGGAGGTTTAGATCTGGGTCAAGTTCTGGCAACCCTACGTCGTCGAGCCCTGTTAATTATCGGTGTGACAACCGTTGTTTCCGGGGCAGCCGTCTATAAAGCCCTCACGGATACACCCATTTATACCGCCGGGTTTGAAATTCTGACTGAGCCGGTCACGGTGGAAACCCAGGTGATCTCCGCCGTCAATCCTGAAACCCTGAGTGGCCAAGAGGAAATTGTCGCCGTTGAAGTCGATGCGGTCAAACTCAAATTGCTCAAGAGTCCAACGGTAATTGATCCTGTTCTTGAAGAACTGAGCAACAAGTATCCCGGAGTCACCTATGGTGAGATCGTCAGCAACCTGACGATTAAGTCCTCAGCTGATAACCTGCTTACCGTTAGCTATCAAAGCCCAAAAAGAGAATTCACGATGGATGTCCTCAATCAGTTGGAGGCTGCCTATCTGGACTACAGTTTGGAAGCGCGCCAAGCTGATATTCTTAAGGGGATCAAGTTTGTGAATGAGCAGATTCCCCAGTTAAAGGCGAGGGTTGATGAGCAACAACTGCGATTGCAAGAACTGCGACAGAAGTATAATCTCGTGGATCCCGATAGCAAAGGCACAACCCTCTCAACTCAGGTGAGCAGCGTTGAGCAGCAGCGATTGGAGCTTGACTTGCAACTGAATGAAGCTCGCTCACTCTACGCGGCTCTGCAACGGGAACTGGAAAATGCTCCGACAGAAGTTGCATCCAGTTCAATCTTACTCGAAAGCCCTCGCTATCAGGATTTACTGACTCAACTGCGAACCCTCGATCAACAAATTGCCCAGGAATCTGTTCTCTATCTAGAACGCAGCCCTGAACTAACAATTTAGCAGGAACAACGAGAACGCCTGCTGCCACTACTGCGTGAAGAGGGGAATCAGGTGGTGCGCAACCTGGCCACCCAAATTCGAGAACTAGAGGCCCGGAACCAGATTCTAGATGAGACCGTGGTAGAGCTGAATCAGGAAGTCAAACAACTGTCGGTTGTGAGTCGTGAATACAGCGATATTCAGCGGGAACTGGGAATTACAACCAAAAATTTGGAGCAGTTTTTGTCTCGGCGGGAAGCCTTTAAGATTGATATTGCTCAGCAGGAAACACCCTGGCAATTGATCACGCCCACAGGCACTCCAAAACCTGCTGCTGCGAGTGCGAAGAAAAATCTTGTCCTCGGCTCAGTTCTGGGCCTCCTGTTGGGTACTGGAGCAGCCCTGCTATTTGATAAGCTGAGTAACAATCTCTACACTCCCAAGGACTTGAAGGAACTAACCCGACTCCCGCTGTTGGGGATTATTCCCTGGAATAAGAATCTGGAGTCAGCCGCTTTGGATCACAGACCTGCTCTAGAAAACTTGTACCAAGAGAGTCGGGAGACAACATTCGACTCAATACTGAGCAGTTCTTCCCCCCTGTCCAAGTCCAAGTTGTCACCAGCATTCTATGAAGCCTTTCGTTCGCTCTACACCAATATTCGGTTGCTGAGTCCTGATGCAGCAATCCGCTCTTTGACCGTGACCTCAGCGATGCCACTGGAGGGAAAAACAACCATTGCAACCTATCTAGCCCAAGCAGCAGCCGACCAGGGACGGCGGGTTTTGCTGGTTGATGCCGATCTGCGAAGTCCCAGCATTCATCAGCAAATGGGTCTGACAAATGGCATGGGGTTGACGGATGTGGTACTGGCAGACACCGATTTTAATCATGTGATCCAACAATCTAGTAGCAATACTCATTTGTTTATTTTGACAGCGGGCCTGGCTCCCCCGGATCCCGTGAGAATCTTGTCATCTCAAAAAATGGCTGAGGTCATGGATAAACTCCAGGAAACCTTCGATCTGGTGATTTATGATTCTGCCCCTCTATCGGGTCTAGCCGATACCTATCTCCTTGCGGCCGAAACGAACGGAGTTGTTTTAACTGCAGGTTTAGGAACTGTAAAGCGTTCTATTCTGGAGAACGTCATGGGCGACCTGCAACAGCATCCTAATTTTAGAGTGCCACTTTTGGGAGTTGTCGCTAATCGCGCTCAAAATGTCTCCCAGAATCTCTACGACTACAACTATTACACTCAGGAATCTCCTTGGAGACCCAGTCCTGGCAACGATGATAGTCATGACACTCCCAGTAATGGGCAGGTGGCTGCTGAAGTGGGACAGAAAAAACCAAATAAATCTTTGTTGGGACGATTTCGTAAATCTTGAGTTGTACAGGCATAATGACTGATTGGCTAAAACCCGGTGATCGTTTGAGCGTGGTTGCGCCGAGTGGAGCACTGAAAAATCTGGACATCTTTCAACAGGGTTTGGAAATTTGGAAATCACAGGGTTACAGTCTGGATTTAGGATTTGGAGTTGACTCCCGTTGGGGTTACCTGGCAGGCAAGGATAGTGAACGGCAGCAACAGTTACTTATGGCCCTGGCGGATCCAGACTGTCAGGGAGTTCTCTGTGCGCGTGGGGGTTATGGGGCAGCGCGTGTTTTGGAAGGATTAGGTACTCTGCCCCCGATTTCCCATCGTAAATTTTTGATTGGCTTTTCAGATATCACTGCTCTGCTCTGGGGGTTACGCCACCAGAGTATTGGCGTTCATGGCCCGGTGTTAACAACTTTGGCCCAAGAACCCACAGAATCCCTCCAACGGCTATTCAAGTGGCTAGAAACTGGATACTTAGACCCTTTACAAGGTCAGGGATGGGGAGTTGGTCAGGCTCAGGGTTGGTTGCTGCCGGGAAATTTAACCGTCGCTACCCATTTACTAGGAACGCCCTATCAACCTGATGTCACAGGAGCAATCTTGGCCTTCGAAGATGTGAATGAGGAACCCTATCGCATCGACCGCATGCTGACGCAATGGCGAATGTTGGGCCTATTTGACCGGATTAGGGGGATTGCTCTTGGTCGGTTCAGTCAGTGGCAGCGGAGTTTTAGTTCCGATAGCTTTACGTTGGAAGAAGTGTTGCGCGATCGCCTTGGAGATTTAGGCATCCCGGTGGTTTCTGATCTCCCCTTCGGTCACGATGGCCCAAATATGATGCTTCCAGTTGGCGTTACTGTCACCCTAGACGCAGATCGAGGAATTTTAAGTTTTGATGCGTCAAATTCCCTAAAATCACCGTAAACTCGTAGTATCTCCATCTTAGTCTCTCTATTACAGTCAACTCCCCATGACTTCCAGTGATCTTTTGTCTGCCAACCCTGAACAAATTCTCGGAGCCCCGATTATTACAATCACACCGCCGGATGCCGATAGCGAGGGTGCATTTTCAGGCACGACGGCGGCGGACTTCATTCAAGTTGACCCGAATATTGAACCATTCAACTTTAATCTTTCTGGTCTGGCGGGAGGTGACACCCTATTTGGTGGGGCTGGCGACGATTCAATCTCCGGCAATGAAAACCGAGACTTCATCAATGGTCTGAACGGGATTGACTTTCTCTTCGGTAACTCTGGAGCCGATCAAATCAACGGCGGAGCTGCCAATGATGAAGCCTATGGGGGTCAGGGCAACGACACCTTGTTTGGAGACTTGGGAGACGATATTCTCTCCGGCGATAAGGGATCAGATTTCCTCATTGGGGGGCCAGGAAATGATCGATTCATCATTGGTGATCAGGGCCTATTAAATGCAGCCCTGATTGAAGACTTTGTACCTGGAGCCGATCAGATACTGGTGACGGGAGTTGATTCCTTCGCGGAGTTAGACTTCTTAACAGTTTCAGGTCTCTCCGTCCAGAATCTCTTCCCGACCGTCACAACCTTTTCTGTGGTTGGGGTAGTAATCTCTGTCCGGTCATCGGGTCAAGTAGTTGGCGTTTTGAATAATGTTTCGTCTGAGCAGATTTCTATTTCAGACTTCAGCTTTTTACCCCCCAATCCCGCAACAGTGGATACATCGCCTGATGCATCTGGTGAAATGGTGATGATTTAACTGGTTCCTAACGATGCCAGGCCGTTTTTCCTCCCGGTTGGTCAATTAGAGTGATTCCCGCTGCCTGTAACTCGTCACGAATGCGATCGCCCTCAGCATAGTTCTTCGCCTGCCGAGCGGCTTGACGTTGTTGAATCAGATCTTCAATCTCAGCGTCACTTAGGCCAGAGTCATCCGTGGACTCTTTCACTGCTGCCGGGTCAGCCTTCAAGCCCAGAACCTCTGCCAATTGAGTTAGGGTTTGCCAGGTCTGTTGGATTTCTGCAATGGGAGTTTCAGTCTTGCCAGAGTGAGTCAACAGATTTGCTTCGCGTTGTAACGTTTTCGCCAGTTCAAACAGAACGGCCAATGCCCCCGGCGTGTTGAAATCATCGTCCATTGCGGTATTGAACCGTTCAATTGCCGCTGAGTTCAATTGAGCGCGATCAACGGGATTCCCTTGAAATCCCAACTTTTCTCCAAATTCTGTATGGAATAATAGTCCCGCCTGCAAAGTTGTCCAACTATTCTGGGCAGAGTTAATGGCCTCTTCGGTGAAATCGATGGGTTTACGATAATTGCCTTGCAGCACAAACAACCGAATCACCATCGGCTCAACCTGAGTCAAGAAATCCCGAATGGTGGTGAAGTTCCCCAAGGACTTGGACATTTTCACGCCCTGGATATTCACAAAACCATTGTGCATCCAATATTGAGCCAGAGGAGACTGGGTTGCAGCTTCAGATTGGGCGATTTCATTTTCGTGGTGGGGGAATACCAAGTCCATACCCCCGGCATGAATATCAATGGTGTTGTGCTCAAATGCCTGCTGGATCATCGCAGAGCATTCAATGTGCCAACCGGGGCGACCCGAACCCCAGGGGGATTTCCAAGGGGTATATACATCCAGTTCTTCGGATTTTGTGCCTTTCCACAGGGCAAAGTCCATTGGATGAAGCTTCTTCGGCTCTGCGTCATCCACCCGACCGCTGGCTCCCGCTTCCATCTGCTCCAGAGACCGTCCTGAAAGTTTTCCGTAGCTGGAAAAACGCTCTACGGCATAGTAAACATCTCCACCCACTGCATAGGCATAGCCCTGATTGATTAAGGATTGAATCAGGGCTACAATTTCTGGGATGGCTTGAGTGGCCTGGGGATAGGCATCGGCCTCACGAATATTCAGTTGGGCCATGTCTTCCTTGTAGGCTTCGATGTAGCGCTCGGAAACTGCCTGCATTGAGGTTCCCTCAGCTTTTGCCCGTTTCAGGATCTTGTCATCGATGTCGGTGAAATTCTGAACAAATGTGACTTGATACCCGCTCCACTCCAAATATCGCCGCACTACATCCCAGGCAATATAAGAGCGGGCATGACCCAGATGACAATAGTCGTACACCGTGACCCCACAGCAATACATGCTAACCTGCTGCGGTGTGATGGAGGTGAAGTCCTCTTTCTGACGGGTTTGAGTGTTGTAGATTTTTAATCACATGGGTGAATCACGGATGCTTTGCCTAATACTTAATCTTACCGTGACTCCTGACAGCAATCTGTGATCGGTTCTGCGACAATTTCCTTTAAATCAGCCTGAGTCAGTAATGCTTGCCAATCCAGGGTGAGATCGGCTTGCTCAGGATCGGCTTGATGGAGCTGACCCAGGGTTGTAAGGCTGTCGTACCACAAACCATATTGAGCATAAACTAAGGCGCGATCGCGTTCTGTAGAGGCTGCCTGAAGCGCCTGCTGCAACTCAGATTCGGGCTTAACTCGCACAATTGAACCAAAGACCATGGCCTTGGGCTGCTGGCCAATCTCATCTGTCTCAGGTGGAACGTTACAGTAAACACTGAATGACCACTCGTAGTAGGTGGGCTGGGCATCCAATTGTCGAACAGTTTCCGGCAGTGAAAGACTCACGATGCCCTGGGGGATCTCACTGGCAGGTAGAGTCTTCTCATAAACCAGTTCTGCTACCCGGTTTTCTCGCAAAACCCGTCTAAGCTGAAAGCGAACAGAGTGATACCGGTTTGAAGGATAATCGATCCGGAACCAAAAGGTTGGATAGCCACTGATCGTCTTGCCCTGGCTTTCAGGGGGAACCAGAGCATAAAGATCCTGTGGATCAATCGGACATGGCCCCCGACTTGCGGCTCCTCTACGTTCCCCAGGGCGACCCCTGCCTGTCAGATCAGGAGCTCTAAATTCTAACGATGACTCTGGATTGCTTGGAGTTGCTTGCGACAACACAGGCTGATGCGATACAGGAGCTCCCATCGTGATTGACAAGAACACCGCAAAGCCAAGTCGGATCGACCGCAACCTGTTCCTGTTTCTTTGCATCGGTGTAAAACTCCCTTTAGCTTGGTTTTAGACTCTACGACCTTTATAGGCTGGTTTCAGGAAACATTATGCAGCTAAAAATAGCATATAATCTTTCGAAGACTCTGACATTAGTTTCGCTGTGATTGCCATTTACCCTGGAAGCTTCGATCCGATCACGTTGGGTCATGTGGATATTATTGAGCGAGGATGTCACTTATTTGAGAAGGTTATTGTTGCTGTTTTAGGCAATCCAAATAAAGTCCCTCTATTCACGGTTGAAAAGCGATTAAATCAAATTCGTTTATCAACTCAACACCTTCATAACCTGGAGATTGCGAGCTTCGAGGGATTAACCGTAGAATACGCCAAGATTAGAGAGGCTCAGGTTCTCCTGCGGGGATTACGGGTGCTTTCCGATTTTGAAATGGAACTGCAAATGGCCCACACGAATAAAACGCTGTCTGATACAATCGAGACAGTTTTCTTAGCAGCTTCTAACGAGTATAGTTTCCTATCAAGTAGTGTGGTGAAGGAGATTGCTAAGTTCGGTGGGTCTATTGATCATCTCGTCCCTGAGCACGTTGCCAGAGACATATACAAGTGCTATACGAAGAGTCCTCTTTAGTTGAAATCCAAAAACCTTTGGCGGACAATCCCTAAACACTCAGCCAGTACCAGGTGTTCAACTTTTCAGGGGAATTGAGAATGCTTCCTGGTTTTGAAATGGAATTGCAAATGGTTTACACGAATAAAACGCTGTCTGATACAATCGAGACAGTTTTCTTGGCAGCTTCTAACGAGAATAGTGTCCTGTCAAGTAGTATTGTGAAACAGATTGCCAAGTTTGGTGGGTCTATCGATCATCTTGTCCCTAACCGTGTCGCCAGAGAGATATATGCTACGCCAAGAACCAATCCCCCAAGTCGAACCCGAAGCCATTAGTGGACAGCCCCTAGAGAGTGAACCGACACCGATTAGTGGCTCACCCGGCGTTGATGTTCAGCGAGAACTCAATCGTCTGGAAGAGATGATCCTAGATAGTCCCCGAATTCCACTGACTCGTCGTACATTGATCGACGAAGAACAAATGCTCGATCAGTTGGATCTCATCCGGCTGAATCTGCCAAGTGCTTTTCAGGAAGCAGATATCATCGTGCGGCACAAGGACGAAATTCTTCAAGAGGCTGAGGAATACGCCCAAGAAATTTTGGAAGCGGCGGAACATCGAGCGACTCAGATCCTGAATGAGCTGGGGATTATTCAACAGGCCCAGGCAGAAGCCAATCAAATTCGCCAGCAGGTTCAAGTTGATTGTGAATCGCTGCAACAGCAGACCTTATCTGAAATTGATCAGGTTCGTTATCAGGCACAGCAAGAAATTGATGAGATGCGCTCCCATACTCTGGCAGAATGTCAGGAGATTCAAAATGGGGCAGACGACTACGCTGACCATGTGCTAGACAACATTGAGCTACAGTTGAATGAGATGCTGCGGGTGAATCGGAATGGTCGCGAACATCTGCGGAGCAATGAGATGGTCTAGGGACATTGTTTCTGACGATCCTGGCTAGCAGGATAACTTCTGAAAATGACCTCTGAATAGTTTCGGCGTCAACTGCACCAAGAAGCCCAACTCTGGCAAGCTGAGGGTTTGATTGATGAGGGGATTTATCAGCGGTTAGCCCAGCGCTATCAATTTGAATCGATTGAGTCAGCGGCGAGTAATCGATTTGTCATGCTGTTAATTGG
This sequence comes from Microcoleaceae cyanobacterium, assembly GCA_050331715.1. Classification (GTDB taxonomy): domain Bacteria; phylum Cyanobacteriota; class Cyanobacteriia; order Cyanobacteriales; family Microcoleaceae; genus JBHJGO01. The sequence goes on along the minus strand of JBHJGO010000124.1, from coordinate 24,768 downwards.
GCTGGGTGGCGTTCTCTTAGGATTGGGGATCATCACTTTTGTAGCAGAGAATTGGCAACGGTGGTCGCAGGAGTTGAAAATTGTTCTACTCCTGGGTTTGTTCGTAATTGTTAATGTTCTGGGGTTCTATCTTTGGCGCTCCGGCTCCCCCAATGTCAAGAACTCAGGTACTACGCTCAGAAATTCAATCAGTGGACGGAACCAGCGCTTAGGTGAAGGGTTGCTGATTTTTGGGGCTTTGAGCCTTGGGGCTTGTCTGGCCCTTATGTCCCAAATGTTTCATTCCAGTGGAGATGCCTATGAGCTGTTCCTGGTTTGGGGGGGTGGTGTTTTGGCAATGGCCTACGGGTTGCGATTGCGATCTTTGAGCGTCATTGCGGTGCTATTGATTGGTTGGGGGTACTATCGAGGAATTCCCGGCGTTTTTTTAGGTCGTCAAGGCTCCGGATTAGGGCTGGACTTCGTGATTGAACATATGGCATTGCTTAGTGGGGCTGTGTTCGTTCCGCTGGCCTACTGGTGTGAATCTCAGGTTGTTTTTATTCTCAGTGTCATTCTTTTGGTTTCTGGCCTGGAAGCCAACAGTGTCAGGTTGGAAGCGTGGAATTTGGGACTATGGGTCATGGTGTGGTTAACGTTGCCGCCTGCTTTGCTGTGGGGATACGATGACCGCCTATTGCCTGGTGTAACAACGCAGCGATTTCGGTCTGTCGCTCGGAGCCTGGCCATTTGGGGATTAAGTTTAGTCTTTTTTGTAGGTTCTTTTCAGGGAATTTGGATAGTCTGGTCTGGAGTCAGCTCCGAGGATTCAATCTCGCTGAGTCGATGGCTGCTGGTTGATGTATTGATCTTTGCAGGATTGACAGCCTGGGAATGGTTTCAGTTGGCCAAGCCGAGCCCTGTCCGAAATCGAGGTTGGGGCTTCGACACTGTAACTACGGTGGTTGCGGGTTTACTCATCGTCACAGCAGTTGTCGGTTTTTGGCATTTGGAAGTGAGTCCCATTACAACACTCGCAACGTTTATTTTTAACCTTCAGCTCTTCCTCCTGGCCGCAGGTTTAATTCGGATTGGATTGGCCGAGGGACGACGGGGAGCCTTTTGGGGGGGAATGGTGTTGTTAGTTCTCCAAATCCTCAGCCGAACTGTTGAATATAACACCGAGTTGATGTTTAAAGCGTTGGTGTTTGTCCTATGTGGGGTTGGCGTGATCCTGGCAGGGCTTTGGTACGAACGCCATCTGAGACAGGCTACAAACTCTGATTACTAGACTCCATGGTTGATGACATTATGATTCAATCTCTACTCCAGCAGCGTCGGAAACGCTGTATTTTGCAAAATATTTCAATCCATTAACCTCTGTCACGATTTGGCGATAGGCTGCTCTTTTTTTCAAAATCATGCTAACTTTAGAAATAAGGACATATGAGGTTCCCTCTACGAACCGAGTAAAACTATCCGATTAAAGCTTATGTCCTCCTGCTTTAGTCCCAACTACATCTTTCGTTCATCAGATACGAACTAACATTAAAAGGGCAATAATAGTTTAGAGGTAGTCAAGCATCAGGGCACTAATTCCTAGGGTGTACACCCAAAGTGTAGAAGCTCATGATGAAACTAAAGATACGTTGCTAGAAGGAAGCCTGAGTCGATGGAGTTAGTCGGTTTTCTGATAAGTTGACCGAATTGATTGATCTAGTACTATTGGTCTAGTAGATTATTTGAGTCAAGTTGTCTTAATTTTTAAAGATGTTGTTGTTGTCAACCCTAAGTAATTTCTTTGTCATTGTTTGAATTTTTCCGTTTTTCCAAGTTTCAACGATTCAATAGTCTAAAAATCTGCTTGATTCGATTCAGCATTAATGTTCAATTCTAGGAGCCTGGTAACGACTACCAGGCTCTCAGTTTATTTATAGCTTATTTACAGCATTTCTAACGCTGCTGAAGTATGAGAGGTGGCAACACACTGCGCCGCTACCTTTCAAATTCATACCTCGCGCGATTGGAAATTGCTATTTTTCTGCACTTTTCTCTATCAGTAGGGAGCAATTGTGGACGGAGTGGTGAACGTTGGAGTAACCAACTCTCCCATCAAATCGGCTAAGGTTGGTGTACTCTCTTCATTAGGATCATCAACCTGAGTCCGTTAAACCTGTCCCGCCTTCAGCGGAAACCCATCACTGAGATTGAGGAGTTTGTAATGGCCTACGTTAATGGCGTCATGATGCAGTACTTCCACTGGTACATCCCCAACGATGGCAACCTGTGGAATCAAGTGGGCCAGCGCGCCCAGGAATTAGCCGATGCAGGCTTCACCGCCATGTGGCTCCCTCCAGCTTACAAAGGCCTGAGCGGTTCAAACGATGTCGGCTATGGTGTCTATGATATGTATGACCTGGGAGAATTTGATCAGCGTGGAACAGTTCGCACCAAATATGGCACAAAGGATCAATATCTCTCTGCGGTAAAGGCGTTACAAGCTGCAAATATTCAGGTCTATGCAGATATCGTGCTGAACCATCGCATGGGGGGTGACAATACAGAGATTGTTCAGGCAACTCCCTATTCCCAGGATGACCGGGTTCATCCCAAAGGACATATGCGGGATATCAAAGCCTATACCCACTTCACCTTTCCTGGTCGTCAGGGCAAATATTCTGACTTTCAATGGCATTGGTGGCACTTCGATGCGGTGGATTGGGACGACTACACGAGAGAGCTGAGTACCATTTATCTGCTTGAGGGAAAACAATTTGATGACTATGTGGCCCTGGCAAAGGGTAACTTTGACTACTTGATGGGCTGTGATACCGACCTACAAAATCCTGAAGTTCAGGAAGAAACGATTCGTTGGGTGAAATGGTATCTGGACAACATAGGGATTGATGGCTTTCGACTGGATGCGATTAAGCATATTTCTACCTGGTTCTTTCCTATCTGGCTGGATGCGGCTGAAAAATACGCGGGGAAAGATCTATTTGCGGTCGGGGAGTACTGGTATCCGAATGTTAATGTGCTGCATTGGTATCTGAATGCCTTGGGTGATCGCATGTCCGTCTTCGATGTACCGCTGCATTACAACTTTTACTATGCCAGCAAGGCTGGGGGCAATTACGATATGCGGTTTATCCTGAATGGAACTTTGATGCAGCAGCGTCCATGGCAATCCGTTACGTTCGTTGACAACCATGATTCTCAACCCTTGCAAGCACTTGAATCTCCAGTGGAACCCTGGTTTAAGCCTCTGGCCTACGCCATTATTCTACTGAGGGCTGAAGGTTATCCCTGTGTGTTCTATTCCGACTACTATGGAGCGGATTATGAAGACTATGGTCGAGACGGCAATCGCTATCCCATCCATCTGGTCTCCCACCGCTGGATTATTGACAAATTTCTCTATGCTCGTCACCAATATGCCTATGGCCCTCAGTATGATTACTTTGACCATTTCAATACCATTGGCTGGACGCGGCTAGGTGACGCTGAACATCCCAAGGCCATGGCCGTTATTCTCAGCGATGGCCCGTCAGGACACAAGTGGATGGAGGTGGGCAAGCCGGATACCAAGTTCATTGACTTGACGGAACATATCAAGACCCCGATCTACACCAACGAGTGGGGCTGGGGAGAATTTCGCTGTAATGGCGGCTCCGTTTCAGTCTGGATTGAGGCATAGTCCCTCAAGAATCCAGCAGGTCGGGAGATGCGCGTTAAACTAGAAGACATTAACAGATAACAGCTACGAGAACAGAAAAGGCGAACACTATGAAGGAATCCTGGAGACTTCCACGGGAGAAAGATCGTTATGCCAAGGCTAATGGATCTAGCTCTACTGGGAAACAGATCAAACTCTGGCGGATCTTGGGCGGGTGGGTATTGTCTCAAGGATTACTCTTCGCCACGCCTAGTTTTGCGGAGGATACCCTCAGTTATACCCAGCTTTTGGATGAGGTTAACGACGGTAATGTTACCCGCATTGAAGAAGATCCAGCCCAACAAACCGCTGAGGTCTGGCTGAAAGATTCTGGAGACAACGGCGAAGAAACCACCTATCAGGTTGATTTACTCGAAACAAATCCTGAATTACTTGATGCAATTCGAGAGCAGAATGTTGACTATGAGGTGAAGCCTTCCGCTGATAACAGCGCGGCGATGGGCTTGATCATTAACCTGCTGGTGATCTTCTTCGTTTTGGCATTCCTGTTAATGATTCTGCGGCGGTCTACCCAGGCGTCTGGCAATGCTTTGAATTTTGGTAAATCCAAGGCTCGCTTTCAGATGGAAGCTAAAACGGGGGTCATGTTTGATGATGTGGCAGGTATTCAAGAGGCCAAGGAAGAACTTCAGGAAGTGGTAACGTTCCTCAAACAACCTGAGCGCTTCACAGCGATTGGGGCCAAGATTCCGCGTGGAGTACTGTTAATTGGGCCGCCGGGAACCGGAAAAACATTACTGGCCAAGGCCATCGCAGGTGAGGCGGGTGTTCCCTTCTTCAGCATTTCCGGTTCGGAATTTGTGGAAATGTTTGTAGGGGTTGGAGCCTCGCGAGTCCGGGATTTGTTCCGCAAAGCTAAGGAAAATTCTCCCTGTTTAGTGTTTATCGATGAGATTGATGCGGTGGGTCGGCAACGGGGTGCAGGAATTGGTGGCGGAAACGACGAACGGGAACAAACCCTGAACCAGCTCTTGACAGAAATGGATGGATTCGAGGGTAATAGCGGCGTTATTATCATTGCAGCAACCAACCGTCCGGATGTTCTAGATGCGGCTCTGTTACGCCCCGGTCGATTTGATCGTCAGGTGATTGTTGATCTACCAAGCTACAATGGTCGCTTGGGAATTCTTCAGGTTCATGCCCGCAATAAGAAGTTATCTGACGAAGTTTCTCTAGAGGCGATCGCTCGTCGGACTCCTGGCTTCTCAGGGGCAGACTTAGCCAATTTACTCAACGAAGCGGCCATTCTCACAGCCCGTCGTCGCAAAGAAGCGATTACCCCACTGGAAATTGATGATGCAGTAGATCGGATTACCATTGGTTTGGCTTTAACTCCGCTGTTAGACAGTAAGAAAAAGCGATTAATTGCCTATCATGAAGTCGGTCATGCCTTACTGATGACGCTACTGAAAAATTCCGATCCGTTGAATAAAGTGACAATTATTCCTCGGTCTGGTGGTGTGGGTGGTTTTGCCCAGCAAATGTTCAACGAAGAAATGGTGGACAGTGGTCTGTATACTAAGGCGTGGTTAACCGATCAGATCACCATCGCACTGGGAGGACGAGCCGCAGAAATTGAAATCTTTGGAGACTCTGAGGTGACGATTGGAGCCAGCAATGACATTCAACGAGTGACCAATCTGGCCCGCGAGATGGTGACTCGCTATGGCATGTCTGATCTGGGGCCGCTAGCGCTAGAATCGCCCAACAGTGAGGTTTTTCTCGGTCGAGGTTGGGTAAACCAATCCGCCGAATATTCTGAGGAAGTGGCGGTTCGGATTGATCACAAGGTGCGGGAGATCTCGCAAGCCTGTTACGAACGCGCTCGCCAGATCATCCGAGATCATCGAATCTTGGTGGATTATTTGGTGGATAGTCTGCTGGAAAAGGAAACTATCGATGGAGAGGAATTCCGCGAGATTGTGTCTGAATACACAGCATTGCCGGAAAAACAGTTAGTGGCTACGGGCTACTAAGGCAATTTCTTGAAACGATTTTCCCAGGTAATGGGGGCCGGTTATCTGGCTCCCCGCCTGAGCGGGAATGACGTTATTGCCGTTGCTGAGCGTTTGAAAAATTGATTTGAACTCAAATTCAACCGCAATCAACCCTAAATACGTTCCAGTAACTCCTGCTTCTTAGTTTGAAATTCTTCTTCCGTCAGTATTCCTTGTTCTTTTAATCGGCCCAGCTTTTCTAGAGCTTGGTAAATATCTTCAGCCCCTTGCTCATCTTTGTCTTCTAGATCAGAGACGTAGGACTTTCCCTGCTCAAAGGCTACATCGTAGGCCCGCTTTACCTGCTCTTCAACGAAGTTGCTGAGATCTCCTGAATTGGAGAAGTGACTGATCGCAACCTGTCCAATGGCATAGGTAGATGCGCCTGAGGTCAGAGCCATAGAAGCTCCACCCACAACGGTTCCAACACCTGGAATCGCTTTGAGAAAACTTGCACCCAGCCGCGCCAGTGTCGTTCCAGTCAGGGCCGATACAAATGCCTTACCCGTGCTTTGGGAGTATTCAACGCCATACAGCCGTGCTAGTTGCTGCAGCATTTCTAGCTGAATTGCTGTTACGGCTGCGAAATCTGCAATGGGTATAGGAATCAAGCCCCCACCCATTGACCACAGGACATGGGAGCGAATGATTGCTTCTGCCTCAGTTCGCCGACTCATATTAGTCACCTCATCAAATGAACTTTTCTGATTGATTAGAAGCCGAGCGAATATATCTCTTAGGCTGATCATAGCCTAAGGATTTAGAGATCAAAATGCAGTGCCTTAGAATTCAGAATTTAAAAACTCAGAACCCAAGGAGCTAGGCCGCCGACTCTCGACTTTCAGCAACGGCATCTCTGAATTGCTTCCCGGCACTAAAGGCTGGAACCGTGGTTGCTGGAATTGTAATTGTTTCTCCTGTGGCAGGATTACGCCCCTCTCGTGCTTTGCGCTCACGGGCCTCAAACGTCCCAAAACCAAGGATTTTGGCGGAGTCACCATTGGCAACAGCTTCAATGATAGCCTCGCACAGAGCGGTGATTGCCGCATCGCTTTGCTTCAGATTCAGGTCGGTTTTTGCTGAAACTGCTCTAGTCAATTCTTGCTTATTCATTCTTGTTACTCCTTAAAACTGATTGATCCCTTACTTTAGAAGGTGTTGATTGACTTGATTATATTATTGATGCTGCTTTTTTTGAGTTTTTCTGGTTATTTCAGCTTAATTTAAGAAATTGGCTATCGATTTGAGGCGAAATGTTGGGTGTCATAGACCATAGGTTATCTCACCGATGCAGAAGGAAATTGAAACTGCTATGCTAACTTTTGTAAAATTCCTTAATATTTGGAGAACACAATGGACTTGCCAATTCCAGAATCGATCAAACCCTGGCTGAACTTCTTTCATCCTGCCCTCATGTGGGTGCTGCTGGCCCTCACTATCTATGCACTCTACCTGGGAATTCAAGTGCGCCGGATTCGCAGTGCAGAGGGAGAGACCAAGAAAGAACTGATCAAAGGCAAATTCAACGTTAAGCACCACAAAATTGGCTCTGCAGTACTAGCTCTAATGGTGTTGGGTACCCTGGGCGGAATGGCAGTCACCTATATCAATAACGGAAAGTTATTCGTTGGCCCCCATCTCCTAGCAGGCTTGAGCATGACCGGCATGATTGCAGTTTCAGCATCCCTGGTTCCATTTATGCAAAAGGGAGCAGATTGGGCCAGATACACTCATATCAGCCTCAATGTGACATTGTTAGGCTTATTTGGTTGGCAGGCCTTCACAGGTCTAGAAATTTTGCAACGAATTATCAGCAAAATGTAAGTATTGGGTAGAGACGTTCCACGGAACGTCTCTATCGAAGAGTTCTAGGGACGATATCTATTTTTTGGAAAAGCAATACCTTCAGTAGTGTGGAAATCCAACTGAGTCTTATAGGAAAGGCGACGAGACACCTGTTGAACAATTTTCTTTAACAAGCCTTCTCCAGTCTTCTGGACTAGACAGGGAGACATTGAGCGAACAAACTTAGGCAACTGCATCCCAACGCTCAGGTCAAGCGTCCACTCTGCGCCAGTCACGACCTTCGGAATTTCAGATGATCTGAGTCCCAAGCGATAGCCTACATCTGCCCCAGATAGCTCAACCAACCGCATGATTGCTTGGAAATCAACCTCATAGCCTGGAGGAGTGTAGCCGGGGACTGGAACGGTTCGAATTTTGTACAGGCCCTCTGCATCCGGTGGAACCAAATCCAGGCCAATTCTCGCTTCTACGGTGTGACCCAATGCCCCGAATCGTCCAATCAGCAAATCGTAGGCGTTCTCACCAATCAACTGGGTCTGCATGGGTTCAGCGCAGCGACGGAACCACCCCTGATGGTTTCCCAGGTACTCGGCCACCGTATCATGGTCGGCATACATCTCCATACAGCTTGTGTGCTGAGTTCGGAACCAGATCGGTTGATTCTCCTCTAGGGAAATGCTGTCAGACACCTCAGAACGGGGAGAGCGCAGCGAATTGCCTAGGAAATCACTAGGAACCGCAACGGACTGAAGATTCATTGAGTCGGATTGCATGATTGGCTTCTCCTGGGACTTATGCATGTGCTCTTGTTCTAAGGATGCCCCTGACAAACGGGTAGTCGCTACAATGGTTATACTGAACTTTTATCAATCTCTTTGTACAATCTAGCGTCGATTCTCAGTAAATTCATCAATATGTCAACACCTTTGGATTTGTTTTGGGATCATTAAGAATGAAAGCATTTGTAGCAGGTGCAACAGGCCAAACGGGTCGCCGAATTGTGACTGAATTGGTAAAAAAAGAAATTCCAGTTCGCGCATTGGTGCGGGATTTGGAATCGGCAAAGCAAGTCCTTCCTCCAACCGTAGAGTTGGTTGTGGGAGATGTCATGCAACCGGAAACTTTAGCCAGTGGAATAGGAGACAGTACCGTTTTACTCTGTGCTACTGGAGCAGCTCCTAACTTTGACTTTACCGGCCCCTATCGAGTGGATTACGAAGGAACCAAGAACCTGGTGCAGCTTGCCAGAACGGAGGGAATTGAGCAATTTGTTCTGGTTTCCTCCCTCTGCGTTTCCCGGTTCTTCCATCCACTGAACCTCTTCTGGCTCGTTCTATTCTGGAAAAAACAAGCTGAAGCCTATCTGCAACAGAGCGGCCTGACCTACACCATTGTTCGACCGGGAGGGCTGCAAAATGAAGATGATGCCCGACCTCTGGTCATGGAAGAGGCCGATACCCTATTTGAGGGCAATATTCCTCGCATGAAAGTTGCTCAGGTTTGTGTCGAAGCGTTGTCAATTCCAGCAGCACGTAATAAAATCGTTGAGGTTGTGGCTCGATCTGAAGCCACTCAGCAGTCCTTTGAGCAGATGTTTGCCAGTGTGGAGTAGCTGAATGTATCGAGCGAAGAAGGCTAGGACGGTCACTCGACAACAGTCCAGCCAACCAATCGGGGTTAATATTCATGGGGGTGGGCAGCACATTGATGACTGGTCAGTTTCCCAGGCGAGGCGGCTCTATCGCTCTCGTCGGAGTCGGGCTAGATCACGAGTGGCTAGTCGGTTAACCTTGATTGTCTGTCTGTTCTTGGTAGCAGGAACCTTTGTTGGATTGGAGCGTTCCAAGAGTCGGCATTCTTCTAGATCTTTCTTCTCTTCTAACTCAGGACGATTAATTGACGAATCTATTGAGAAGAAATGGCCTCCCCTGGTGATGGAGGGAGGCGATCCCTACATTCGTGCTTTAATGCGAACCATTTCGGCCAGCGAATCGAACTATAGTAAGCCGTACCATGTGCTCTACGGGGGCGAGTTTCTTTCAGATTTGAGTTATCACCCCGACCGTTGTGTAGAAATTGTTCGGGGGCCAAATCGGGGAACTTGTACCACTGCTGCGGGGCGCTATCAGATCTTAAGCACAACGTGGGAAAAGCTGTCTGAACGCTATCATCCGAACCTTCCCCAGTTCTCACCAGAGGCCCACTACAGTTTCGGGCCTGAGTATCAGGATATTGTGATTTATGAATGGCTACTAGACAAGGAATTTTGGGATAATGACGTGGCGCGTCTTTTGAGACGAGGTAAGCTGGATCGGGTTCTGGATCTATTGTCTGGCACTTGGACAAGCTTAGGCTACGGGATTGAGGATAATGTGATGACGGATGCGTTACCTGAAGTATACGAACGCATTCTGCATAATGAGCTGAATTATTCTAACGGCTCTTCCTGGCTAGCCGAATAGCTCCGCGTAAGGTCTAGTTCTCTACTATGGGTCTCAATCCTACGGTAGGTGGGGTTACCAGCTTTTTTGGGTTCCCGCAGAGGCGGGAATCACCTGACGCTATACTCAATCAAAATTGACCGCTGCTAGTCAATATTCAACTGATTGCCACGACGATACTGCTCGTAAGCTTTGAAGAACAAGCCCAGCAGAGTAACGACAATCAAACCTAAAACAATTCCTGAGAGTAAAGGCTCTACCACGTTGAAACTCCTTTAATTAAATGTTTTCAGTATTTTAGCATTGTCTCATCAACACCGGAGTCTCATCAACACCGGATCATCCATCTTCTCCCGGCTGAGTCAGAATTCAGTTGAGCTATTAAGCTCTGGCAGGAACTCCAAATGCCACTGAGTATTTCAATTATTAAGCAATCACCTAACTGATCGCTTGCTTTCTTAAAAAGAAAATAATTGACTCATTAATTTCTTTGGGCCAGTGATTTTGAGGATAATGTTTAGCATCCTCTAATTTGACAAATTCAGCCTGGGGCATGGATTGAACCAAGACTTGAATAGGCTCAGCCCTCAACCAGGGATCGCCCATTCCCCAAATAATTTGAACTGGGTTTTTCCAGGTTTTTAAGCCAGCTTCAATCTCAGGGACGACTGATTTCAGTTGTAGATTCTTGATGACAGCCATCAAGGCACGACCAGCGGCAGAGGATTTGAGAAAGGGACGACGATAAACATCCAAGTCTTGGTCTTCAATCACAAAGCCACTGCCTCCTTCCAGGGTTCGGTCAACTAACAGGGGGTCTTGGGTCATCATGTCACCCACGAATGGTAAGCCCATCTGCTGAATTTTCCAGGGAAGCTTAACAGGAGCCGTAATGGGTGTATTCAAAATAATTAACCGTTCAATCTGTTGCGGGTAACGAAGAGCGTACTGTAAACCGACCGATCCTAAGAATCCCTGCACAATCAGGTGAAAAGATTGTAACTCTAGTGCTTGAATCAACTCAGCCAGGGCGTTGATAAAGCTATCAGGAGTGTAGTCAAACTCTCGTTTTTCAGGAATTTGAGAAAATCCAGAACCAATCCAATCAGGAGCAATTGCCCGATATCCCTGGGCCGCCAATCCCTCCAGGACTAATGTCCAACTGTAGCTCTGAGAGACCAATCCGTGCAGTAGCAGAATGGGAATCTTGTCAGTTTCTGCTGGGTTAACCTCTCGGTAAAACCATTCCAGGTCACCAACCTTCAGCGTGTTTTCATTAATTGTCACGATGTTTATTGATTTTATCGATCTTTTTAAATGGGTGTGTAGCAATCCTAAATCAATCATGAAAAGCACTATGGAGGGGGCAACGCCCCCTTCACCCCTATTTCACAAATCATTTGTGATTGCTATATGTATCGTTTACTTTAGCTTAAATAGTCCTTCTATCCGCTGGCTGACTACCTCGGAGAACTACCATTTGGACGTTCTCTCAAGAGATATTCCCAAATTTGTCTGCTCTCCGCTTGCCACGCGGCCCGGTCTCGATTCGCCTGCTCCCGGTCTCGATTCGCCTGCTCCCGCATCACGCTCAGCTCTTCCTGTTGTACTCTGGACAACTCCACCAAGCTGACAGAAATGCGAGTTAATTGCTCCAGTTGACCAGAAAGATTATTCTGAACCTGTCGCAGCTCACTTAATTCTTGGTCAATTTCACGGAACCTCTGGTCGATTTCCTCAGAACTTGTCATTCGTCTTGTTTGCTCAGGTTATTGACACCATTTCTAATTTGATAGTATCTCATCGCTAGCTCTCACAGAACGACTTCCGCTAGGGTGAAAAGACTTATTAATAGCAGCAAAACAGCAACAGCTTGGGTTGGATGCGCCTGCGGTGAAGGGGCAATCGTTTCTCGTACCAACATTGCCATTGAAGAACCCGCTGCATAACTGAGGCAGAGGACTAGACAGGCCCACGAGTTTGAGAAACTCCACAGACCCAGGAGAACAACGGCCACAGCCAACATTACTACCTCAACAAACTGGGGAGGATTGTGCTGAGCGGAATAGACCAGATTTCGCCACCAGAAGTGCCACACTCTCATAGGACAAGCTGGAAAACAGGGCAGTAGGTTTAGCCTCCACTATATCAATTGTGTTACCAGACTAGCGAGAAGGCGATCGCCATTCCTGCTGCATTTGGAGATAGGAAATTGCAGTGGGCAGATCAACCTGAGTGAAGCTTTGATAAAAACGACCCACACTTAAAAACATGCGCGGTGCTTTCAACGCGATCAACTGATCACAATAGCTCCTGAAAGACTGCACCTGCTCCAACGGGATTACTGGAACACAAATCCAAATTTCTGCTGGACATCTAGCTCGGAGGGATTGGAGTGCTACTGCCATGGTCATCCCCGTCGCAATACCGTCATCAACGAGCAATGCCAGCATGCCTTCTGGGTTAATACTTGGACAACTTGCAGCAAAGGACTGCCATTGTTCTTCTGCCTTTTGCTGAGCCGGTTGCAGCAGGATTCGCCGCTCCTCTTGATCCTCGGGTTGACGCTTTGACCACAGAACGCAGCCATCAGCAGTAACGGCCCCAAGCGCCAACTCAGAATTGTCAGGATGGGTAATTTTTTTGGCAACAATTACGCTTAATGGACATTGCAGCCGCCGGGCAATCGGTTCAGCAACTGGAAGCCCCCCCTTGGGTAGGGCATAGACGATAGGAGCTGCCCCTGAACTCGCAGGATTCTGCGCTAGTTTTGTGGCAATGGCACTGGCCATTTCATCACCTGCATGGGAGCGATCGCGGAACAGACTAGAAAAAGACATCACTGGCGAGCGCATGGCAGTAGCATCCCCTAAATCATGGCGGCTATACTATAGACTCGCAAGTTTGCGACCCGAAACTTAACAATCATATTCGTTAAAATCCCCTTAGGATTTAACAAAAGGTTAATTGCAGCATTTATCAGGTTTTTGATCAGGGTTTATGTCCAACGAACAACAGTTGAACCTGTTCGGCGCAGGTTCAGAGTCCACTTCCTCCACTGAAGTTACTCCAGAGGTTGATACTGAAAAAATTCCGACCGATGCTCAGGTTCCGATTCCCTCCGGTACTTACCAGTCTATGGAGGAAATTGCCGAGCACTGCGGACGATGTCACCGCTGTGAATTGGGCGCTAATCGAACCAATGCAGTGATTGGTCGTGGCAATCGCCAAGCTCCAATTATGATTGTGGGGGAAGCACCCGGTCAGAATGAAGATGAACAGGGTCTTCCCTTCGTGGGGCGTTCGGGACAACTGCTCGATAAAATCCTGGCCTCCGTGGGGTTGAGTACCGAGCAAGAGGTTTATATTTCCAATGCAATTCGTTGTCGTCCGCCGGAAAACCGCACCCCTACCCTGCAAGAACTAGCTGCCTGTAAACCCTATCTCCTGGAACAAATCCGTCTGGTAGATCCGAAGATCATCCTGATGACCGGGGCCACAGCGGTTAAATCCCTCACCGGAGACAAGCGAGGGATTACCAAGATTCGGGGAGAATGGATGGAGTGGGAAGGGCGACTGTGTATGCCAATCTTCCACCCCGCATACCTTTTGCGAAATCAATCCCGTGAGAAGGGTCAACCCAAGTGGTTAATGTGGCAGGATATTCAGGCAGTCCGTCGTAAATTGGATGAATTGACCACAGCGGAGGCGGCTGAGTTTTAGAGAAGTTGTGAATTTTGGAAGAGTTCCAACAACGGAATTTTTGTTGGGGAATTCCCTTACACTGAAAGCTTCAACTCCGATCCCTGAGCGGTTTTCTGAACTTCAATCCGGGCTTGAAAGGCCTCTTTCAAATGGGGAATGTGAGTCACCGTCAGGATACAGGAAAAATCGCTGGCAATCGCATTAATAGCGGCAATCAGGCGATCGCATCCCTCATGATCCTGAGTTCCAAATCCTTCATCAATGATCAGAAGTTGTAGCGCTGCTCCGGCTCGTTGGGCCAGTAACTTGGCCAGGGCCAGTCGAATCGCAAAGTTAATTCGGAAGGCTTCTCCACCGGAGTAGGTTTCGTAGGGTCGGGTTCCCTGGGTATCTGCGATCAGAATTTCCAGGGTATCAATTAATTTACTGTTTTTCTTGCTGGATCGGTTGCTGCGGCCTGTGCGTTGGGTAACGAATTGAACGTGAAGCTGGTTAGCCGAGAGACGGGCCAGAATTCGGTTGGCTTCAGCTTCCAACTGGGGCAACACATTTTCAATCATCAGCGCTTGAATGCCATTTTTACCGAAGGCATGGGTGAGTTCTTGATGCACCCGTAGTTGGCGACGCAGGTGGTCGAGTTCTTCCTGTTTCTCTTTAACTTCGGTTTCCAGGGTATTCAAATGGGATTGCTGTTGGTCTAAGCTTCCCAATTGACTCAGGATCTGATCCATTTGGTGACGCCGCCGCTGAATTTGTTGCTCCAGGTTACAGATTGTTGAAGTTGGATCTGCTGAAATTTGCAGCCTTTGATTGAGTTGCTGAATTCTGCTCTGAATGGTTTGCAGATCCTGATGTTGTTTTGCGGTGAACTGCTGAACGTCCTGAAAACGATGCTTTAACTTTGAGCACTGCTGATGGGCTCCGTTGAGCTTTTCCACCTGGGTCAGCCAGTGCCGCGATTGTCGCAGGGCCGTTCTAACCTGGGTATGGGCTTCCGCAGAATAGTTAATCTCTGCCCGCTGTCGATCCAGTTGGGCAATTTGTTGTTGGATTTCAGAGTCCTGCTGAAGATGGGTCAGCCGAATTTTGAACTCTTTCAGCTTAGTTTCTAGCTCTGGTTTTTGAGATTGAAGTTGCTTCAACTTGGCCTGGGCCTGTTGTAGATTGCTGTGTTTGATCTCAACCCAACGCCAGCGTTTTTCTTCGTTGCGGGCCAGCGCATGGGTTTGTTCACTGTAGTTCAGGGCTTGAACTTGCTGATTCAGGAGGTGCAATTCTTGACTGAGGTCTGGGTCATATTCTCCGGTTTGCAGCAGTTGGTTAATCTCAGCCACTTCAGATCTGACCTGGTTAAGCTGAGAACTTTGCTGATCCAGGTTGGCTAATTTCACCTGCAACACGCCCCGTTGCTCTCGCCAGGTTTGATATTCTCCTAGTTCTTGATCCAGCCTGCGATATTCGTTGCGGAGTACCTGAATTTCCTGTTCAGAGGCGGCCAGTTGTTCATTAATCACCCAGATCTGATCTCGAACGGTTTTTTGTTGATGGCGATGTTTGCGAATCACCAGACGGAGATGGTGGTCATCCAGAGGTTGATCGCAGAGGGGACAGGCAGGAGTAGCTTTTTTGGGAGGTTCCGTTTCAAGCGGCAGTTGAGCAGCATCCGGATTGGGTTGTTCCAGCAGGAGAATTTTCTGGTTCAACTCCGCCAGTTGGGCTTCGTAGTCCTGTTGACGATGTTGGAGGCCATCGATAAAGCTACGGCGTTCCTGACCTTTCTCCAAAACCTGTTGGCGGTAGGTTTGTTTCTGCTCAAGTTCAGTAATTTTTTGCTCCGCCTGCTGCAGTCTGCGGTCAAGGGGAGCCTTGTTGCGAAGGTTCTGATGCAATTGTTGAATCAGGGATGATAGCTCTTCCAAACGGGCAGTGTGACGGGCCTGTAACTGGTCAATCTGGGCTTGTACCTGTTGACGCTGCTGGGTCAGGGGAGCCACATGAAGCTGAAGTTGATCTAGATTATTCAAGCGTTCGCGGGCCGCCTGCAGGTGGACGAAACCTTGCTCGACTTCCGGCTGTTGTTCGAGAATCTTGAGCTGTTCTGCTTCCTGCTGGTCTAATGCTTCCAGGCGAGTGGTGAGCGTCTGGATCTGTTGTTGAATTTGATGGGCCTGGTGTTGCTGCTGCTGCTGAAGCTGTTGACGACGAGCCAGTAAGTCCTGATCTCGCTGGAATTGTTGGTTAAGGGCTTCATCCTGGGCTTCAAGCTGTTGAAACTGTGCGTGTCCGGCCCGAATTTGGTCAGATTGTTGCAGAATTTGTTCTAGCTCCTGCCATTGTTGCTGAATCGCGTTGAGTTCCTGTTGCCAGCGTTGGTAGTCCTGAGCCATCGCCTGGTACTGCTGCTGTTCTGTCTGGCGGAGTTGCTCCCAGGTTTGTTTTTCGTGTTGTTGGTTTTGTGCAGTTTGTAATTTTGTCTGATCCGCCGTTTGTTCAGATTGTAGGGCTTCCAGTTGCGTCTTTAACTGAAGAATATGAGCCGCAAGGGTGTCTCGGTTTTGCAGTTGATTTTGAATATCGACGACGGTATTCTGGAGCTGGTCAATTTGTCCTTTGTACTGCTTCGATACGTCCTTGGCCCGTTCCGCCAACTGTTCGTACTCATTCAGTTTCAGCAGGCTCGCCAAAATCTCCTTCCGTTCTGTGGGTCGCCGTAGCATGAATTCATCCGCCCGCCCCTGCCGTAGATAGGCGGAATTGATAAACGTGTCGTAGTCTAGCTTGAGGTAATGCTGAATCTTTTGTTGGGTAGCCCGTGTTCCGCGCTCCGTCAAAGGTCGAAACTGAGCAATGGTATTCTGCTCAATCACCTCTACAGAATTCGTTGCCACTTGAAATTCCAGGGTGCTGGACTGATTACGGCGACGATGCCGAATGATTCGATAGAGATTTCCATGATTAATGAAAGTGAAGTCAACTTGCACTTCCAATTCCCCAAGATGAATCAGATCATCCTCAGTAACTGCCCGACTGTTTCCCCACACTGCCCAGGCGATCGCCTCTAGCAAGGAGGATTTTCCAGATCCATTGGAGCCACAGATACAAGCCGTGTGCAGCCCTAGGAAATTGAGTTGAGCTGCTCGATAGCTCAGAAAGTTTTTTAGAGAAAGATGCCGGGGGATCATGAGACAGCACAGACAGAACTATCGTCCCATAGGATTTATAGGACTAATTTATAATTATTGACGATTGAGTCTAAGATAGCAAATTTAATCTTTTATTTGATTTGTTTAATGAAGCAATCTCGATCTTCTCAATGGAAAGAAGATAGGAATAAATCTAAATATAGTGTTGTTCTTTCCAGCAATACCACCACAAATAGTGTTATTTCTGACTAATGCGACTCTCGGAGTTCAGCATCTTGATGAGGCTCAATGAATGAGTTGGCTTCGAATCAATCGCTTCTGTAAGCTCCCAATCCACTTCAGCGGATTTTGCTCAGCAGTCCACAGTTGACCCACGGACGAGATGGCAACGCAGCCGAAACCGTTGGTCAGTCTGGCTATATTCTAATGAGGAACGATTAATGAAAATGACCAATAACCAATGACAAATGACTAAAATCGCCTACTTCCAATGCCCAACCGGAATCGCTGGAGATATGTGTCTAGGTGCGTTGGTTCATGCTGGAGTCCCCCTGGAATATCTGATTGAGCAGTTAACGAAACTCGGCATCTCCCATGAATATCGAATTTGGTCAGAACCCGTTCAGCGCAATGGTCAGCAAGCGACCAAAGTTCATGTGGATCTGTTAGTCGATTCCCATGCTCATAACCATCCCCATCCGCGTCATCTGCCCGAAATTGAAAATCTGATTATCCAGGCAAAATTATCGCCACAGGCTGAAACCTGGAGCTTGAAGATTTTTCACCAGTTGGCTGAAGCAGAGGCAGCCATTCACGGCGTTGGGATTGAGGACGTTCACTTCCATGAAGTCGGCGCTACCGATGCCATTGTGGACATTGTGGGAACCAGTTTGGGGTTGGATTGGCTGGGAATTGAGCAGTTCTACTGTTCTCCTCTACCTGTGGGCGGTGGAACGGTCTGGTCTGCCCACGGTCGCCTCCCGGTTCCAGCACCCGCCACATTGAAACTGATGGAGATGCGCCGGGTTCCCCTGTACAGCAACAATATTGAGAAAGAATTGGTCACACCTACAGGAGCCGCGATTGTTACTACCCTAGCAACTCATTTTGGCGCTATCCCTGCGATGACCTTACAGAGAGTGGGTCTGGGAGCGGGTTCGCGGGATCTGGCTCTGCCCAATATTCTCAGGCTATGGATTGGGGAGCAATCTAATTCGCCCCATTTTCAGGTAACGCCAGAACACATTCATACCCCTCATGATCAAGATGCCCATTCCCATGAGCATTCCCATGAGCACTCCCATGAGCAGGGTCACGAATCTATTCAGCCTTCGGCTCATCCATCAGTCAATCAAGCACCTACCCTGCAGGAATCGAATTTACAGGAAGAAACGGTTGCTGTTCTGGAAACACAGATTGATGATTCAAGTCCCCAGGCCATTGCCTATACGTTGGAACGGTTACTAACAGCCGGGGCATTGGACGTCTTGACTCAACCTGTGACCATGAAAAAGTCTCGATTGGGGGTTTTAATCACTGTGATTTGCAAGCCAGTGCAACGGTCGGTGTGTGAAGCGATTCTGTTTCAAGAGACTACAACGCTGGGAATTCGTCATACTCTACAACAACGTCGCATCCTACAACGGGAAATCCAGACAGTTGAAACCTCCTACGGTTCCATTCGGGTCAAAGTTGCATTTCAGGGGGAACAGGTGATGAATGTTTACCCAGAATATGAAGATTGTGCAGCATTAGCCAGAAACCAAGCAGTGAGTTGGAGGGAGGTGCATCAAGCTGCATTACAAACCTGGTCTGAAGCATTCAATAAAAGAGATTAACGGGACAATGAGCAAATCCTGTCACCCAATGCCCCGTCATTACTAACAGTCGATCCTGATGGTCGTATTGGAGCGAATTAACGCTTCTTCATGTCCTTTGCCATCTTGCGGAACTCGTTCATTTTGGAGTCAGGGCGACGACGCTCAGTCTCCAGGGAGTAGGGAGAACCAGAGGAGAAGCTTTTGCTGCCAAAACGGTTACCAGTCATCTGAGGTTGGAAATTTGCCTCTGCGAAGGAACTTGCCTGAGCAAACCCAGATGGGCTAGGAACAGAGCTATCCGCAGGATTCATTGCACTCTGAGTCATGGGACTGTCAAAAGACTTAGCTTTCTTGACTGAAGAAACAGGTGCAGACTTAAAATACTCCTCTGCTTGCTTTTCCTTGGGTTTTGGGAACGTTTTCTTAACTTCGGTCGCACGACGCATGTAATTCGTATCGCCATAGGTTTTGGCGCTGTCGGAGTCCAGGTAGATTTCAGCCTGTTTGCTGCCGCCGCCACGATTAAATAAGCCTCTGATAAATCCGGTCATAATATTCTCCAATTTGTCTGAATGTAACGATAGATGTACTAAATGTATCAAAAATTATGAAAAAAACTTATCCGTATTTAAACTAAATTGATCACGTACAAAGCGAGTAGTAACCTTTCACCTGAAGGCTTTCAGGGGGTCAGCCCATTTTATATTTCTGAGAAATGAGTCGAAATCGTAACAAATCTTTATTCTTCGCTTAACTTTCGCACCCGCACCTGCAAATCTGCAATAGTGTAAAGCGCTTGAAATTTCAGTCCAGCTTTTTGGTAAAGTTGCTCACCGCCCTGTTCTCGATCCACAAGAGCAATCACCTGTTCCACTCGATATCCCGCATCCCGTAAGCGATCAACAGCTTTCATGGCCGATTGCCCGGTGGTTACTACATCCTCTAGTACTGCGACAACTGTACCCTCCGACAGTTCTGGCCCTTCAATGTAAGCTCTTGTTCCGTGGCCTTTGGCTTCTTTCCGCACAATCAGTCCTGTAACGGGATGATTTTCATAGACAGACACAACACTGACAGCGGTCACGATGGGGTCAGCCCCCAGGGTGAGTCCAGCAACGGCATGGGTATTCTCTGGCAACAGATGGTGTAGCAAACGACCAATTGCCAATGCTCCCTTTGGGTCAAGCGTCACCTGTTTCCCATTGATATAGTAGGTACTTTTCTGACCAGAAGAGAGGGTGAAGTCTCCCTCTCGATAGGCCAACTGGCAAAGGGCATCCAGGAGCCAGCATCGAACGGTCTCCAGGTCAGCGGTGGTCAGGTTGATATCCGGGTCGGCCGTGTAGGGGAGAGTCATGAATGGTTTGTAGATACGTCTATCTATGGGAGGGCTGTGGGTAATTGCCGTCTCCAGTATAATTGGGTTTTGGGCCAATACAGCGTCAAGTTAGTGCGATCGCTCCAAAAATACCAAACCCAAATTTCCTGACCTTATCCCTAACTTTTTTTGCATATTTGGAATTAGGCGTACGTAGTTAAGAATAGTCTTATCCAACTCAACTCGATTCTGAGGGGGTAACGATGGACGACTTGGTAGTTACAAAAGTGCGGAGCCAATGATGATGACTTCTATAATCAACATTCCTGAATACTGGCTAGATCTCTCAGACGTAAACTGTGAGCGCGTTTGGCAACAAAGCCAGGCCTTTTCAACGGCCCCTAGCCGCTGGAGTGCCTATTTGAATCAGCTTTGTTTACAGACTGTCTTACCTTGGATTCAAGCGGAGTATGTTGCTCATGCTACTTCCTGGCTGAATTCCATTGCCCTGGCCAGTGTTCTAGAAGTTGTCAATGGCACGGCGATTGAATTTTCGATATCAGAGACGAATCCAGCATCTCCTGCACGTCGATTAATCCTAATCCCAACGGAGGCAATCGATACTGAAGAGCTACGGGTACCCCAAGAATGGGTCGATCTGGCAAGTTGGATGGGAGATTACTATCTGGCTGTGCAGATTAATCTAGACGGTGGATGGATTAGACCCTGGGGCTACGCAACCCATGCTCAGTTGAAAATGACTGGAACCTATGATGCCCAAGATCGCACCTACAGCCTAAACCAAGATCAGCTGATCACTGATCCCGGTCTATTGTGGCTCAGTCAAGAATTTATGCATCAAGAACCGACACAAGTCACAATTGAACCACTCTCTCTGCTCTCAACGACCCAGATCAATCATCTGGTACAACGACTGGCCAATCCCGAAATTCTGAATCCTCGCCTTGAAATTCCGTTCAGTCTATGGGGTGGGTTGATGGAGCAATCCCAGGCTAGACAAAAACTCTATCGCCATCGTCAGGGAATTGAAAGAATTAATCTACAGAACTGGTTTAGCAATACTATTCAAGCAGGTTGGCAATCCTGGTCAGAGTTGCAAGCCACTGCAAACCCCAGCTATCAATTCAGAGGAGACCTCCGTTCGTCCAATACTCAACTGCTACGAGTAAAATCCCTGGATTTGGGAACAACACAGGTGACATTGGTTCTAGACCTGGAACAGGAATCAGACGATCAGATTGGGGTACGGGCGCAACTCTATCCGATTTCCAGTGAGTCCTATCTGCCTGCCGGTGTTCAGCTCAGTTTATTATCAAGCGCAGACGAGATACTCAAGAAAGTTGTTGTCGATCAGCCAGACATCATGATGCTGCAAATGCAACGCTTCACCTGTCCCGTTGGGCTTGACTTTAGCCTCAGAGTTACTCTAGGAGAGATCGAAACCATCGAAGAGTTTACGGCCTAATTCGCCTCTAATTTCCTGCCTAGAGATTGCTCAGCTTCATCATCAACCGATTGCGATGGGTCACCACTTCACTCGACTTGGGTTGTAGCTCCAGGGCAACCCCATAGGAACTAAGCGCTTCCTGGTAACGGTTCAATTGCTCCAGTACCCGTCCCCGACATAACCACGCTTCACATAGACCCGGCGTGTACTGAATCAGCCCATCATAGATCTGAATCGCTTCGGGATACCGCTGCGCCTGCTCCAGGGTCTGACCGCATTTTAGTCCCACTTGATAATTATCTGGCCAGAGATCCTGGGCATGCTTGTAGGCATCAAAGGCACTGAGATATTCTCCCAATTTTTCCAGAGTTTGCCCCAATTTCATCCAGGCTTCAAAATGATCAGGTCGTTCCTGAGCTACCCGTCGGTAAGCCACAGCAGCTTCCTCAAGCCGTTCCAATTTCTCCAGTGCTTCTCCCCGTTGCAGTCCTGCCTTTGCCGCCAGGGTACGATCCTCACCCGTGAGCAGCAGAACCTTGTCGTAGGCGGTAACTGCCTCCTCATATCGGTTTAACTTTTCCAGCGTCTCTCCTCGACTGATCCAGGCCGCTAGAAAGTCTGGCTGTACCTGCAGGGCATTGTCGTAGGCGATGATCGCGTCGGGAAACTTCCCGAGCTTGTACAAAGCTAACCCCCGCCCTAGCCAGGCTTCGGGAAAATTAGTGTTGAGATGAGTTGCTTTGTCAAAGGCTGCGATCGCAGATCCATATTGTTGCAAATCAATTAGAACCTGACCTCGACTGATCCAAACGGCGGGAGAATCTGGATAAAGCTGGAGTGCCCGGTCAATACTGGCCAGAGCAGCTTGAGGCCATTTGGGTTTCAAGGCCATGCCTCGGTAGAACCAGGCTTCGTAATCCTGGGGTTGAAGCTGAATCACCTTGTCATAGGAAGCAACTGCATCTGCATAGCGATGCAACTTTTGTAGAGCAATGCCTCGATTGAACCAGGCTTGGTAACTTTTGGGTTGCAGCCGAATTGCCCGATCATAGGTTGCGACCGCCTCGTTATACTTGTGCTGATTCATCAACATCTCACCCAAATTGAACCAGGCCTCGTAGTTATTGGGTTGGAGTTGCACCGAACGATTGTAGGCATCAACGGCATCGGCATATCGGCGTTCATTCATCAAGGCATTCCCCTGGTGATACCAGGCCGACGATGCATCAGGTTGAATTTCAATGGCCCGCTTATAGGATGCAGCAGCAGCTTCAAACTTCAAAGACGCTTCCAATGCTAGACCCCGCTCATACCAGGCTTCAAAGTTCTCCGGATGAATTTTGATCGCTTTGTCGAAGGAGATAACCGCTTCCTCTTAGCGCTCCAATCGACTGAGTGTAATGCCCCGAAACGTCCAGCCCCAGTAGTTTTCCGGTTTTAACTTTATCGCTCGATCATAGGAAGCCAGTGCAGTTTTGTAGCGCTCCAAGTTCCGCAAGCTATTGCCCCGTCTCAACCATGCTGAAAACCAATCTGGCTTAAGCTGAACCGCCTGGTCATAGTGAAGAAACGCTGCCTCATACCGACCGACATCATACAAACGGTTCGCACGGTTATATTCTGGTAAGGCTTTAAAAACAGCAAATGGCCCGCCACCATTTACCAAACTCAAGGTTGGACTAGCTGGGGAGTCGGCAGTTAATGTTGAGGCAGCAGCATCTCTAACCATGGCTCATCCTAGGAATCAATAGCAATTACTCATATTCTAGCGGCATCCTAACCCAGCAAGTCACCGAGATACAACTCACGAACCAGTCAAATTCCTAAAGAACACCGATTCATCTATAAAATTTACTTATGGTTATTATAGGTTTCATTTATACTTGTAATTCAAATACCGTAACATTTCCTAATTTCTGGGGCACAATATTGTGTGGGACAAGAAAGCCACAAAAATCAAAGACGCAGTCGTATCAGATTCTGACTAGATCAATTGCCATCTCAGTGGAACAACTCCCTAGACAGGTTGAGTCTGTCAATCAATGGACTGCGGATATGCTAGCTACGTGGCCGTTGCCCAAAGCCTATGCAGTCCTTAAACACCTGCATCCGGCTACCAACATGAGATCAGAACGGAACTAATGAATATCGCATACTATACCCTGTCTCATCTCGCCTTCGCAAGTTGGGCAGGCCCTACAGAGCAAAAAATCCATCCCTGGCGGCCCATCGAAAAAGTTTGTTCTCGGAGTCTGAAATCTTTGCTCGTCAAGGTCTCAAAGACGGAATTTCTTAGCCTCAAGATTGCTCCAGTGCAACCTCTAAGAACATGGTTGAACTCTATCGAATCTCAAAACCCAAAGACAGCCAAGCTAGTCTGCAAAATGATTCCTGCCCAGTGTCCGTTTGAACGGGTAATTCGATTTCACAATCGGGTTCTACTGAAAATTCCACCCCTGTGCAAACTCAATCCGGTCTACGAGGAACTGGTGAGTCTTCGCTTCCGAGCCCTTTGCTACCTGGCAGATGAATGTGGAGAGGATATTAGTCCCTACTTAACCTGAGTGCAGAATTAGCTGACTAGGCTTCTTCCTGCCATTGACCAGAGAAAATACTTTGCACTGCCGCAGCGACTCGATTCAAATCTTCCTGGAGTAGGGGGGGCCATGCAACTCCCCGTTCTCGACCTGTAACAAATTGTCGGTAGCTTTCCATCGCTAATTGATGGAGAGCTGCTGAAAACTCTCGATCAAATTTCGATTCTGTCTTCAGGCAATCAAACAGGATCTTGAGCGCCAATAGAATATTTGTCAGTTGTCCTGGAATCGGTGACTGACCCTTTTGCAGACGACTCAGCAAGGCGTCTGGGTCTTTTTGTGTCTCCAGTGCCTTTCCTTGATCCAAAACCAATTGGTATGCAGTCTTGTAGTCCATTGGAAAATAAGGAAAATGAGTTCACAGCGAGTAATTACTTAAGGCAGCATAGCCCAAAAATCCCATTAAATTTTTTCCGTCTTGAGCAAAAACCCGCTTTCAGATGCGGGCCTCGCCTGCAAGGGGTTTTCCACAACAGGATTCGATTTTCCACAGCAAGTCCCCTAGTTCTCCACAAACATAATCTTCGTCAGGACTTACGCATTGACAAAATACGAAGAATGTAGGTCAAGGAATATTGAGCAAAATGGACTCCTGCATAATGAATTGACGAGACACATCCAGGAACAATTCGCGCTGGGGTTGATACCAGTTAGCGATATGCTGTCGCCAACGCCCGAGTTCCAATACATTGAATGCTCTCTACGAACAGTAGATAAGAGAGTGAATGGCCTCACTCTAGCGAACTCGGAACCATTGG
>JBHJGO010000123.1:0-20237 GCA_050331715.1 Microcoleaceae cyanobacterium | reverse complement strand
TACAAATTTGGGCTATCGCACGCAACTTTGCCCTCAACTTATATCGAGAACAGGGTTTCAAAAATATGGCTCAAGCTCAACGCTTTGCTAGTTTTGGTCTTAACACGCTCAAGACTCTTTTTAGAATGAAATAGCCCTGCTCAATTACTACAGTTGTTCTTTGCCGATGCTCCATCTCGTTGTTGGGATAATAATGTTAGAAAGATTCAGATTTTTCTACCCTACACCTTGATTGATAAAGAGACTAAGCTAATTGATCAATGGTCGGTGGATGACAACGTTCCTGAGCATTGTAAAAGTATTTTTGGGACTGAATGTGAAGTTAGTGTCAGATTTACAGATCGCCTCAAACAAATTAAAAAGCCCGATCCTTATTTTGCTAAGTACAAGGCCAAGTGGCGAAGATTAGTCAATCAAACAGGTATCAAAGCTGACAATATTTTTCATGCTTTGGGTACGGGCAGCTACAGAAAATTATTTAAACAAATTGATCCAGACCGTATCATTGCAGTAAGGTTGATCGAGCTTCTGCAAGCCTCGAAAAGAGGATCGGTGATGGAAGCGTTCTACTATGCTGGCATTCCCATAGCGTTTTGGATGAGATCGGGGGCGGAAAATCTTGGCCAGGGAACGTTGCAAGAGATTTATCAAAACTGTACCTGCTGGTCGCAACTACCGGGAGCAGTTAGAGAAAAACGCTCTGAAGCTTGGGAGGAAGAGGATGAGACTCACATCGGGAATCATCTATCATTGCTCTGGGACGATCCGAACCTTGTACCGCCAAAACACCTCCTACAATTGCCTGAATCATGAGTAACTGGAAAATTTTCAACGGGAATCCAAAACAGCCCCATGATGGCATTGACCGACTGCCGCCGCCCCCCAGTTGGCGACCCTTTGGGCAAGAAACACAACCCGGTGAAAGTCGGCGCAAACGTCGGGGAGAAACGTTTCAGGTGCGGGAGCAGGAAATTGAAATGATTAATGCTGCTCTGTACCTGCGGCGACCGTTGTTAATTACAGGGAAACCTGGAACGGGTAAATCCTCACTGGCCTATGCTGTCGCCAAAGAACTTCAACTGGGTGAGGTCTTGTACTGGCCGATTACTACCCGGACGACCCTGAAAGATGGACTCTACAGTTACGATGCGATTGGTCGATTGCAAGAAGCTAAGCAGCAAGAAGTTCAGAACCAGGGATCAGGTCAGGCAGGACTCCAACAACAACTCCAGCAAATTGAGAGGTATATCACCCTTGGCCCCTTGGGAACGGCATTGCTGAAGTCAAAACGTCCACGGGTGTTACTGATTGATGAAATTGACAAGAGTGACATCGACCTGCCAAATAACCTGCTGACGATCCTGGAGGAAGGATTCTTTGAAATTCCTGAACTGGTGCGGATCAAGGAAGAAGTTTCAACGGTCACTGTTCGGACGGCCTACACGGATGAAACTGACGACATAACTCAATCCTCCCTGAGTGCTGAAGTGGAGAATGGACGCATTACTTGTACCGCCTTTCCCTTTGTGGTCATGACCAGCAATGGTGAACGGGATTTTCCGGCTCCCTTTCTGCGGCGATGTTTGCGCTTGACGATGAAACCCCCTAATAGAGATGAGCTGAAAAAGATTGTGGCGGCTCATTTCGACCAACTCAGTCCTGAACAGATTGAACAGCTTACAGCAAAGTCTGCCGATTCTACCGATCTGATTAGCAAATTTTTGGAGTCGCGAGATGATGGAACTCTGGCCACCGACCAACTGCTCAATGCTCTCTTCATGGTGGTGCAGGGTCGAATTTCTAGTAAGGATAAATTGATTGGTCAACTCCTGAAGGATCTGGGACGAACTGACGATGAAGTCGATGACGATGAGGACTAGGAATGAGCCAATCAGATGTTAAATCAGATTTTGAATTGGCTCTGAACCGTCTGATTGATCACTTCCATCACACGGGACTACTGAAACGGCTGAAACTCAGCGATGAGGACATTGCGGATACGGTCTGGCTTGCGATGCAAATGGGGGAGGTGCAGACTCAACCTAAGCCAGGGCAAAAAGACGAAACTGACGCTTCAACCATTGAGACGATTCGGGATGACACATCTCCACTGTCCCCGCTAACAGATCCAGAACCGCAGGTTTCTGTCATCACCGACAACTCTGAAAATGAAGCTGCTGAACAGCCAGTTGTAAAAGGATTACCCTTTCAGGCTCCCGCTGCTCCGGCACTCCAGAACGTTCTGGAACTGGGGCGATCGCTGCGTCCGTTGATGCGAAAAGTTCCTTCGCTCACCCGGCAGATCCTGGATGAAGAGGCAACGGTGAACCAAATTGCTGAGCGAGATGTGTGGCTGCCCATTACCAAGGCAGAACCGGAGCGCTGGCTGAATTTGGAATTGGTGGTAGAAGAATCTGATTCTGCCTTTATCTGGCGAGAGACCATGAACGACCTCCAGCAGGTGTTTGAAACCCAAGGAGCCTTTCGGACAGTGCGCGTTTGGAGTTTGCTCAGTGATGGGGGAAAGCTTAAGCTGGTGCAGCGCCATCGCAGCGGCAAGCCGAGCCAACGTCAGCATGGTTACAAGGAACTGATTCATCC
Organism: Microcoleaceae cyanobacterium; assembly: GCA_050331715.1. GTDB lineage: Bacteria > Cyanobacteriota > Cyanobacteriia > Cyanobacteriales > Microcoleaceae > JBHJGO01. Next base: position 17,636 of record JBHJGO010000123.1, on the reverse strand, counting down.
CAATCGCCGGGGAGCCGTGATTCTAGTGAGTGACTGCACTTCTCACATCTGGCAGAACGCCACCCTGCATCCCTGGCTGAAGGACTGGTCAGAACAGCAACCCACCACAATTTTGCAACTGTTTCCTGAACGGCTGTGGGACAGTACCCAACTGGGCCGAGGACGTAAATTGTTTGGTAGTGCGATCGCCCCTGGTGTCACCAACCCACGTTTGGATTTAGAGAATTTGCCCTCCTGGATTCCCATTGACTGGAAGACTGCCATCGTTCTCCCTGTGATTCAGCCGGAGTCCAAGCCCCTGAAAGATTGGTGTCGGATGGTAGCCGGGTCAAGTGGGGCGCGGGTTCCCACTTATCTGTTCAACCTGGCATTCCTGCGAGAACCAGATATTGAAGAATCTCCCTCAACTGAATCTGCAATCGAACTTTCTGCCGAAGCCAGAGTGACCCGCTTTTTGGCCACGGCTTCCGTCACAGCGCAACGTTTGGCAGGCTTGATGGCTGCTGCCCCGGTGAATTTGTCTGTGGTGAATCTAATTCGCAGAACCCTGCTACAAACCGCGACTCCTGTTCATGTGGCGGAGGTTTACATGGGGGGACTTTTAACCACAACTCAGCCGGGATCAGAGGACTACGACTTTATCCCGGAAGTGCGACAAGCTCTGAACCGGGCAATGGGACGGAATGAAACTGCCAGGGTGCTGGATGCCATTTCTCGCTACATCGCTGAACAGATTGACCGACCGATCCGTAGTTTTCGGGCATTGCTGGCTTTGCTGCCCACTTTTGATGAGGATGATCAGGCAAAGGTTCTGCCCTTTGCCCAGGTTGCCGTAGAAGTCTTGCAGAATCTGGGAGGAGAATATCAACAATTTGCTGAGGATGTGATTTCCAAAAATCCAGATCTTCAACCTCCAACTCCTACACCCCCGCCACTGCCTCCAGAACCAGATGGGATTTCTCCAGAACCCCAACATCTAACTGAAGCCTGTGAAGTGGCTTTTATTGAAGTTGAGGAAACTGCAACCTTTGAATTTGATGTGGCAACTTTGAGGCTGGAACGAAGACGTGAGCTGTTTGGATTGCTCCAGAACAAAAAATGGGTTATCAGCAAACAACGTCAACGGGTTAATGGCTTCATTGAAGACTTAGGGGAAGGTGTTCAGCTCGAACTTGTGGAAATCCCGGCTGGCAGTTTTCTGATGGGGTCCCCAGAGGATGAACCGGAACGATATAAGGATGAAAGCCCCCAACATGAAGTTACTGTCTCAGAATTTCTGATGGGTCGCTTTCCAATTACCCAAGCTCAGTGGCGAGCAATTGTTACCCAAGTGCCGAGAATTCAGCGGGATCTGAAGCCCGATCCGTCAAGATTCAAAGGAGATAATCGACCTGTAGAACAAGTTTCCTGGAAAGATGCTGTGGAATTCTGCGCTCGACTGTCTCAATATACGAATCAGATTTATCGCCTGCCTAGCGAAGCGGAATGGGAGTATGCTTGCCGAGCGGGAACCACTACACCGTTTCATTTCGGAGAAAATATCTCCTCAGAATTGGCTAACTATCAAGGCACTGTAATCTATAACGATGGCCCAAAAGGAGAATATCGAAGAGAGACAACCCCAGTTGGGAGTTTTGAGGTAGCAAATGCCTTTGGCCTATACGACATGCATGGCAATGTCTGGGAATGGTGTGCTGATCCCTGGCATAGTAGTTACGAGGGAGAACCACCGAATGATGGCCAGGTTTGGGACGAAGAAGTTAACAAGAATGATAATCGTTATCAAATCTACAATGATGAAAATTTAGTCAACTTGTTGAATAGTGATCGCCCCAGAGTACGTCGTGGCGGTAGCTGGCGCTACAATCCCTGGTTCTGCCGTTACGCGTGTCGCAGCAACGCCATCCTCGTCGGCTACAATGTTGGGTTTCGAGTTGTGCGTGTTTCCACCAGGATTCTCCAATAGCCCTCTGCTCTTTTGCTCTTTTGCCCTTTTCGCTGAAGGCGATCAAATTTTTTGGGAAAATTTTAGGGTTTAGTCAAGTGTCAGGGTAAATAAATATGAACGAACTGCCGATTATCCAGAAGGTTTATGATTTGATTAAATGGTACATTCCAATTCTCAATCCGTTGCCACGGAATCATCGATTTGGTTTAGGAGAGCGAATGGTAAATAACCTGTATGATGTACTGGAAAGTTTGATCCGCGCTCGCTTCAGCAGAAAGGATCGATTAGAACGTTTGCAGGATATCAATACCTAATTAGACATTCTCCGCTATCAAACCCGATTACTTCTTGATTTCAAACTGATTTCAGGTCGTAGCTATGGATATGCCTGCCAACAGATCGATGACATCGGTTCTGAGTTGGGCGGCTGGATCAAACAACAACAGGAATAACAACCTGAAATCATGAGACGCTACGGAAATCTCTGGTCTCAAATCATTGATTTAGACAACTTAATTCTATCAGCTTATCGTGCTCAAAAAGGCAAACGTTTTCGACAGAGTGTTCTGGAATTCAACTACAACCTGGAACGAAATCTATTCCAGCTTCAGACTGAGCTACAAGACAAAACTTACACTCCCGGCAGCTATAAAACCTTCAGAATCTATGACCCCAAACCCCGCTTGATTTCCGCTGCCCCCTATCGCGATCGCGTGATTCACCATGCCCTGTGCAACGTGATTCAGCCCTTAATTGAACGGTCATTCATTCCCGACACCTATGCCAATCGGCAATTCTACGGCTCCCATCGAGCATTGCGACGGTTTACCGAATTTGCCCGGTCTAGCCGCTACGTTTTGCAGTGCGACATTCGCAAGTATTTCCCCAGCATTGATCATGAAATCCTCAAGGCCAAAATTCGCCATAAAATCAAATGTCCGGATACCCTATGGCTAGTTGACTGGATTATTGACCACAGCAATCCTCAAGAACCCGTACTTGACTATTTCCCTGGTGATAGTCTGCTAACACCACTGCTGCGACGCAAAGGTTTACCGATTGGCAATCTCACCAGTCAGTTCTTTGCTAATTTCTACCTCAGCAGCTTCGATCACTTTGTAAAGGAAAAACTCAAAGCCAGGAAATATCTGCGTTACGTGGACGACTATGCCCTCTTCAGTGATGACCATGGATTTCTAGCTGAGGCCAGACCCGCCATTGAAGAAAATCTGGCCACCCTGCGGTTGAAAATTCATCCCGTCAAAAGTCAACTGTTTGAAACCCAACACGGGGCAAACTTTGTGGGCTTCCGCATCTTTCCTGAACGAATTCGCGTTCGCAATGACAATCTGCGCTGAGCTAGAACCCGCGTGAAGCAAATGCAGGTAGACTACAGTGATGGCTACCTATCCCTGGATAAGTTGACACAGCGGATGCAGAGCTGGGAAGCCCATCTCCGGCATGGAGATACCTACAAACTGCGACGGTATATTTTTGATTACTACGTTTTTTGTCGCTCCAGGAGCTGAATCGAACATTTCGGTTATTCTGAATTTGGGGCAGGCAAACCAAACGTGGCGGTAGCTGGAACAACAATCCAAGGAACTGCCGTTCCGCGTGTCGCAACAACAACAACCCCGACAACGACAACAACAATGTTGGGTTTCGAGTTGTGCGTGTTTCCCCCAGCACTCTTCTGTGCCAGAGCTGGCAGGTGGGAATCTGTCGGGCGTGCCAAAGGAGAGTCCAGACCTGTTCCGGTGATGTTGGCAACAGCATCCGAAAATAAACCGGGGTCAGTTAGCTTAGTAGGTTCGCCGAAACTTTAGCTGGCTCCACCCACAATTAGCTGTCAGCCATCAGGTGTCAGTCTTCAGCTTTTAGGGATAAACTTTTACCTGTTCGCTATTACCTGAAATCTGAAACCTCCACAATGGCAAGAATCCTCATCCGCAAAGAACAACGACAGGTCGAACGCTATATAGAAGACCTGGGCAATGGGATTGGATTGGACATGATTAAGATTCCGGGTGGAACTTTCCAGATGGGATCTCCAGAAGATGAGTTGGAACGTTTGGATCGTGAAGGCCCACAACATGAGGTAACAGTTCCTGAATTCTACTTTGGTCGCTATCCGATTACGCAAGGTCAATGGAAAGCCGTTGTTGAGACAACTGAAAAGGTAAACCAAGATCTTAAAGAAGAGCCTTCATACTTTAAAGATGCTTATGAAGAATATGACCATTGGAGCCGTCCGGTTGAGAGGGTTTCCTGGTCTGATGCGAAGGAATTCTGCGATCGCCTGACGCAGAAGACAGGCCGAGAATATCGCCTACCGAGCGAAGCCGAATGGGAATATGCTTGCCGAGCGGGAACCACCACACCGTTTCATTTTGGGGAAACCATTACAACAGACTTAGCGAATTATAACGGGACAGATGAAGAATATGGTTCCTACGGTAGAGGCCCAAAGGGGGAATATCGACAGCAGACAACTCCAGTCGGTTATTTCAAAGCGGCCAATCCTTTTGGTTTGTACGACATGCATGGCAACGTTTGGGAATGGTGTGAAGATGACTATCACAACAACTATGAAAATGCGCCAACGGATGGTCAAGCTCGGCTGGTGGATGAATTAGCGTATAAAGTTATACGTGGCGGTAGCTGGCTCAGCAATCCGAGGTACTGCCGTTCCGCGTGTCGCTACGGCAACGGCCCCGTCAACGGTCACGTCAATGTTGGGATTCGAGTTGTGCGTGTTTCCCCCAGGATTCTCCAGTAGCCCTTTATACTTTTGCTCTTTTGCCTTTTTCGCCGAAGGCGATCAAATTTTTTGAGATTTTTTATTCAATGCCGGATTAGATTTCTTCAGGATTTGCAGCGCTCATAGAAGCTAAACTGAGAGACAATCACAACTCAAACATCTGCAAATTCAAAGCATCATACGATGGCAACTCTAACAATCGAAATCCCAGACGATCTCATGGAGCAACTTGCCCCAGTTCGTGAACAGTTGCCTGAATTGTTACGTCGCTGTTTACAGCCCACAGTTCTATCAGCCCAAGTTTATCGTTATATTCTGGATTTTCTAACCAGCCAACCAACTCCTGAAGAAATTGCAGCCTTCCGACCCACTCCAGAAATGCAAAATCGCCTGCAATATCTCCTGACTCGCAATCTGGAAAGAACATTGACTCCAACAGAGTTACAGGAATTGGATGAATATGAACAAATTGAACACCTGATTATTCTGTTCAAGGCAGGAAACTTATCATCCCTGATCGCCAGCGAATCGTGACCTACATCTCCGAAGCCCTACGCCGACAAATCGAAGAACGATCCAACTCCCGTTGCGAGTATTGTTTGTTGCCATCAAGTCTCAGTTTCTACTCCCATGAGATTGACCATGTGATTGCCCTGAAACATGGCGGTAAAACCACGATAGAAAATCTTGCCTATGCTTGTTGGCGATGCAATCGTTATAAGGGCAGTGACCTCGGATCATTTGACCCTGAAACTCAGGAATTTAGCTTTTTATTCAATCCTTGAACTCAAACCTGGACTGAACATTTTGAACTACAACAAGCCCAGATTTTAGGGAAGACATCCGAAGGACGGACAACTGTTCATCTATTAAAACTGAACACCAGCCAACGTATTACCGAACGCAGAAGGATTCTTCAATAATCATGTATCAGTTTTTAGAAAAACTCCTCAACCTTGGTGATAGCGATCAATTGTCCAAGTCAGTCTTTCGGTAGTTTGCATTTCTAAACCTCCAACTCAAACCCAGGCAGAACATCTTCACCACTCAAAGTACACGGAATACTCACAACCTGAACGGGTTGTTCTGGCCGATAGATTTCAACAGTTTTGCCATCCAGATTAATTAGCCAGCCTAACCTAACGCCGTTATCCATGTACTCCTGCATCTTGTCCTGAAGATCACTCAACTTATCGCTGGGAGACATCAACTCCAGAGCAAAATCAGGTGCTAGGGGGATAAAACTTCGGCGCTGTTCAGGCGTTAGTGCGTTCCAACGGTCAATTTGAACCCATGAAACATCTGGGGATCTGGTAGCTCCGTTGGGAAGGCGATAGCCACCATTGGAATCTAGTAGCGTGCCTAGTCTCACTTTACGGTTCCAGATTCCAAAGTCGATGATTAGGTCTGCGTTGTTACTTGATGTCTCGCCTCCAGTTGGTGGATTCACAATTAATTCTCCCGTAGCAGTGCGTTCTAGTCTCAGCTCTGGGTTCTGTTGGCAGATATCCCAGAATAGTTGGTCGGTAACGTGGATTCTGGGTGTGGTAGCGATGCGCGATCGCGATGTGGTTTGCATGGATAAACCTCCAGTTTTTCACTAGGCGTGGCAATCTCAATTATTCGCAAGTTATTCATCAAAGTAGCGCTCCAGGTTCAGCATCCAGAACAACGCCCAACCTAGCCTCACTGCCATCAGGCATGGTCACGAGCTTCCAATGCTCAGTAAAGTTATGCAACTGCCGACCGTAGATGTTCTTCCCCTTACGAATATCCTTCAACACCCACCGAAATCCAGGGAACTGATGAGCTTCCATTTCACCGTCCCGCTCCAGGAAATCCCTAATCTTCTCCAGTTCCTCTGGCAGATCTAAGGCTTCGGCAGCTTTACCTAAAATCTCCTCATCTGACTTCGCTTGAGCATCTAGCGCGGCTCTATTTGCCCGGATGACTGGCAGATCTTCATAGTGGGAGAATAACCACACCGCGCCATCAAATTCATCCGCGATTTTCCAGAACTCAGGATCTTCATGTGGTGGCAGGATCTCATTGAGCTTGCGATAGTTGGGCGTGCTGATCATGGGTTGAGGCTTGATCTCTCCGAACGTTGCCTGAACTTTGTCGCCGCAAACAATCTCAACTCTGACGCCTAGTTTCTCGGTTGCTTGCTTCAGGGTTCTCCTCAATCCATTGATGAAATATCGGCACTCTTCCTGATCCGGAGCGATGTAGCGGAATACGCCAGGACAGGGTACATCCGTTTGCCAACCCGCTGGTCTAGAACTAAACGGCAGTTGGATTCTGGGTTGTTGGCTCACCATTTTTCATATTCTCATCTAGAACTTCAATATCGCTTTCCTTGACGTTAAAGAACAAGGCTAATCGTAAACGATCTTCTGTTGTCACTGGCTCACCTGCCAGTAGAGCATCAATGCGATCGCCCAACTTCGGTTCTGCTTTCAACTCTTCCTGATGGTCTAACAGCAAGTGCTTAAGTCTTCGATACTTTCTAATCTTCTTGGCTTGAGAGGGCTTGGAGATGACACCTCGCTCCATCGCATCCTTGGTGGCAGTTTCAACAAGGTAGCTGGCAAGGGTAGTCATCTTTGTGCCTTCAACATCAGCCCACTCCTGTAGACCGTCATAGACAGTATCCGGGATTGTCAGATTCAATCGCTTAGTCATACATACCATCGTTACATTTTTGCTCCTTACTTCAGTATCCTTTGGAACGGATTAGAAGGAATCAAAGTCGGTTCAGTCTCTCGAAGCCGGGATCAGGTTACTGACACGACTTGGAAGGTTAGCGCATTGGAAGGTTAGCGCAAAAACACAGGGCTGAAACCCAGTACCCTCCTTAAAATGAGTAAAAATACTTAGCCGCCGAAACCGCCAGCCAGCATGGCTTTCAAAATAACCTTCCAAGTCGTGTTCTCGGAGAACCTTAGGATACTTGTCAAAATCTTTTGATGCTGACTCGGAGAAGATCAGGACGTTGCTTTCTGGGACACCTGCTGCAACCAGCAGATCTTTCTGACGCTCTAAGGTTAGATCTTTCTAGCTGTCATCAGAGCGACGGGCCAGACCGTACCAGCTAGAATTAGTAGACATATTCACGATTACAGTCGAATAACAAAAACCACCTGAATCACTTCTCAGGTGGTCTTATTTTATTTAGCCTATTTGCTACACGAATCAGGGGAGTCACTAACCGGATGATAAAAAAGCTAATATTACCCGGCTTTAAAGGAGGCTCAACGATATCACGGGCAAAGATCAATTTCCCGGTTTCCTCAGACAGGCGGCAGAAGCTAACCCCTCGGCTATTGGGAAAGGGTGTGCCATCTAGCTCGACATGCCAGAGCACACCAACAGCCATAGAGTCTCCAGTAGTGATGTCATCAATCACGAATTTTAAGTCATCTGGTATATTGTTGCAGGATTCTTCTAGCAACTGCTGAACACCACCCTTACCCTGGAAGGGGTGAGAAAAATTTAGATCCTGGTAGATACAGTTGTCGTCAACCAAGGCGATCGCGGCTGGAATGTCCCGACGATTGACCGCTTCGTAGAAAGATTGAATAACTGAGTAGGCAGAGGTTGCCATGAGGATCCTAGAAGCTAAATGTTTATACTTTACCCTCTCCTGACCATAAAGTCAGGTCAATGGCGATTTTCAATCGCGTGAGGTACAGAAATTGGTAATTCTCCAGGCCCCCAAAATCTATGGAATTGATTACACTACTATTGAAGATGGTGTGACCAATTCGGAAACTCTAATGGCAGTTCGGAAAGATACAATCTTTGAACAGTTTCTTGCTCCTGTTTTCAAGCTTCTGATAGACCAGGAAGCGATGGAACAGCTATATCGTCGTGTGGACTGGGATCAAGAAATTGAACGTTTAACCGATCCTGCTGTGGTCTACCCTAATTACTACACTTCTCAAAATTTCCACGGGATTGAGGGAGGTTATCTCACCACGGGGGCAGCCGTTTCCTACGACCCGATCACCCAATGCGTCCTGCCACCAAATGAAACCTGGATTAGACAGGGCGTTGTAGATGCGATTCAAGGACAGCCCCGCCGGATTCTAGATCTGGGTTGTGGAACGGGCTCGACAACTTTATTACTCAAGCAGAAATTCCCTGATGCTGAAGTGATTGGGCTTGATTTATCCCCTCAAATGTTGATCGTTGCGGATATCAAAGCCAGAGAAGCCGGATTAGAAATTCAATGGTGTCATGGTCTAGCAGAGCAAACCCGATTTCCAAATGTTTCTTTTGATCTGGTCACCGCTTCTTTGCTATTTCATGAAACGCCGCCGGAGATTTCCCAGGCCATTCTGAACGAAAGTTTTCGTCTCCTGCGGGCAGGTGGAGAGGTTGTGATTTTAGACGGTAATCAAAAAACGTTGCGGCAGACGGAGTGGCTGACCAATATTTTTGAAGAACCCTACATTCAAGCCTACGCAGAAAACAGCGTGGATGCTTGGCTAAGTCGAGCAAACTTTGCTCACATCCGAACCCAGGAATGGTGGTGGTTAAATCAGGTCAGCCATGGAATCAAACCGATTCCTACCACTGAACCTGTCAACAATCGTCGAGTGAACTTTAGTTCTCCAGATTGGTCTGGGCTGGATGGATACCCTGAACCCGCATGAAATATCTCATTTGCAGAGTTTCTTCCCACAGGATTTTTGAGTTTGAAGCAGAACAGGGAGCTAAGGGATTCGCGTTCTCATCGCAGCATGGTAACTGCATCTGGAACTAGAGCACTTGAGCTTTCATCCTGGAGAATGCCAAAAAAACCAACCCATGTCAAAACAACTCCAACCCATTCTCAACTGGTTTGATCAACAGGGCTGGCAACCCCTATCCTTTCAAGCAGAAACCTGGAGTGCTTACCTCGCAGGTAAAAGTGGCATGATTCAGGTTCCCACCGGCTCCGGCAAAACCTACGCTGCCATCATGGGGCCAATTGCCAGAATGCTCGACACCCCTCGTCAAGGGCTACAACTGCTCTACATTACTCCCCTGCGTGCCCTGTCACGGGACATTCAAGCGGCCATTAATCGACCGATTCAAGAGATGGAGTGGCCGATCAAGGTGGAATCTCGCACTGGAGACACCTCTTCTAGTGTGCGATCGCGCCAGTTGAAGAAAATGCCAGAGATTCTGATCACCACTCCCGAATCCCTATCAGTGATGCTGTCTTACACCGATGCCCAGAAACGGTTTGGTCAGTTACAGGCTGTGATTCTGGATGAATGGCACGAACTGCTCAGTTCCAAGCGGGGAACCCAAACCGAACTCTGTCTAGCTCAACTCCGACGACTGCAACCCCAACTCCAAACCTGGGCCATTTCCGCCACCCTGGGTAATATTGCTGAAGCTGCTCAAACGGCGGTTGGGTTAGATTGTCAACCTGTGATTATTCAGTCTAATCTCAAGCGGGAAACCCGAATTGAAAGCATCCTGCCGGAATCCGTTGATAGCTTTCCCTGGGCCGGGCATCTGGGCCTCCGGATGTTCGAATCGTTAGTGGCGGCCCTGGACATTGATATCTCCACCTTGATTTTTACCAATACCCGCGCCCAATCCGAACGCTGGTATCAGGCCCTCAGCTTTGCATTACCAGAACACCAAAACCTGATTGCCCTGCATCATGGTTCAATTGATCGAGAAACCCGCGAGGCTATCGAGCAGGGCGTTAAGACAGGCGAAGTCAAGTGGGTCGTCTGTACTTCGTCCTTAGATCTAGGGGTCGATTTCCAACCTGTTGAGCGGGTAGTGCAAATCGGCAGTGCCAAAAATCTAGCCCGATTGTTGCAACGGGCAGGTCGTTCGGCCCATATTCCAGAGGGAACCTCAGAGATTTTCTTCCTACCGACCAATGCCCTGGAGTTACTAGAAATTTCTGCCTTTCGGCGGGGATTGGCTGCCGGAGCCATCGAAGCTCGTCGTCCTTTGAAGCAACCCTATGATGTGCTAGTGCAACATTTAGTTACCCTGGCCTGTGGCGATGGATTTGATCCGGTTCAAATCTTTGAAGCTATTCGTCGTACTGTTGCTTATCAACACTTGAACCAAGCAGAATTCGATTGGATTTTAGAATTTCTGGAAAAAGGTGGTCAGTGCCTCAAAGCCTATCCACAATACAAAAAATTGGTTCCTACTGAGGGGGTTTACAAGGTTGCCGACCAAAAAATTATTCGGATGCATCGCTTGAATATTGGCACAATTACTTCCAATCAGGTGGCGCAGCTTTCCTACACCAACCGCAAGAAGATCGGCATCATTGAAGAAAACTTTATTTCCAAACTCAAAAAGGGCGATGTGTTTTTCTTTGGAGGACGACAATTAGAATTTGTCATGATTAAAGACATGGTGGTCTATGTCAAAAATACAAAACGAACTTCAACAGTCACACCCATTTGGGTCGGTGGAAAACTCGCCATTTCAGATACCCTCAGCGCCCAATTGAAAACGGAAATCGATTTGGTCAGTCGTCGGAATGGGAAGGCTTCGGTAGATTCTGGTGCAGATGGGTCTCCCTCGATCTCCCTTAAAATAGGGGACTCAGCAACAGACATATCCCAGATGGATCGGACAACCACTGTGAATTCTGAAATCAACTGCATTCTGCCAGTTTTGGCTGCTCAAGAACGAATTTCTCATCTGCCCAAATCCAATGAGTTATTGATTGAAACCTGCAAGACTTCTGAGGGGCAACACTTGTATGTTTATCTCTTTGAGGGGCGCTTTGTTCATGAAGGGTTAGGGTTTCTCTGGGGCTATTGTTTTGCCTGCCAAAAACGTGCAACTTTCACTATTTCAGCCAATGACTATGGCTTTGAAATTCTGGCCCCCAAAAATTATCCTTTTCAAGATCTATTCTCACCGGAATTCTTTCAAACGGATAACCTCTATGAACGGATGAAGGCCAGCCTGAATATTTCTGAACTTACCCAACGGCGGTTTCGAGACATTGCCCAGGTTTCAGGTTTAGTTTTCAAAGGCTATCCCTCCGCTCGAAAAACATCGGGGCAGCTACAGGTGAGTGCTTCTCTGCTGTATGACGTTTTCTTAGAATATGAACCGGATAATTTACTGTTGCAGCAAGCAGAACAGGAAGTGATCGAAAATCAGTTAGAGGCTCATCGTTTAGAAATAACTTTGGAACGAATCAGCCGCCAGTCACTAATTTGGAAAACAACAAAACGTCCTTCACCCTTTGCATTTCCCCTACTGATTGAACGCCTTAATTCCCGTATGTCTAATGAAAGTTTGTTAGAACGGATCGAACGAATGAAGGAACAGTGGGGAGAGTGAGCTTGTTTATCAGTTTCTAGCTAGCCGGAACAAGATTTGGGTTCATATACTTCAGAAACAAGGATACAGTTTCTTGTTTGACCCAACCATAGGAGACGGCAATTTCCCCGAACCGCAAACCATTTTCGTGTTGTTGGGCCAGGATTGCTTCTACTTGTATTTCATCTAATAATCCAGCAGACTGAAGATAGTGGCCCAGAGGTTGCTTATGGCGCTCTACTGCAAAGTGAGGAAAATAATCTGCAAAGAAGTCAACGGTTTCTGGCTTCAACCAGCCCTGCTGAGCCTGAATTTCTCCGAATCGGAGATTGCGATGATTGGACTGAATCTTGAGAATATGGCGAACCTGCTCAGCAGATAATAATCCTGCCCGTTGCAGAATCTCTCCTAGGGGTTGATAAACGGGAAGATGGGGAACTACAAAATCGTCGGGGACGGTCTCCTGAGCAAGATGTTGAGCGATAACTTGCTGCATTGCTAGCCACAGAAATCGAGGGGTAATGCGACCATAACGATTCCAAAGACGTTTTGGTTTTTGAACAAGTTGATAGAACCATTCCAATCCAGCCTGCTTAATCCAGAGGGGAACCCACTTTTTTGCACCTGCATACACTGGAAAAACAGTACCAACGGCAATCATGACCGCATTGACGCTATCTCGGTATTGGTTAATGAACTGCTCCTGCCGTGGACAACCCATCGAGACAAAAACAATCCCTGCCCCACTGTCATTAATCCGCTGAACAATCTGCTCCTTTTCTTCAGGTGTGAGAGGATGGAAGGGTAACGGTTCGAGACCCGCCACCTTAAGTTGAGGAAAGTCTTGCTGCAAGCGATATGCAATCCGCTGCAAGATCCCTCTCTCAGAACCCAGAAAGAAGACACGCACATCGTGTTCCGATGCCAATTGACAGAGTCGCAGCAGCATATCCATTCCAGCTACCCGATCCTGTGGAATTCCCATCCGCTTTAGGATCCAAACCAATGATCTCCCACCAGGAGTCACCATATCGGCCTCGCTTAGCAGTTGATTGAACTGGGGATCCTGATGGGCTTGCATAACTAGATGAATATTCGCAACGCAAACTGTCCGACTCTCACGCCGCCTTGCCCATCGGATAATGGCACGCATTTGATCCTCGAAACGTAGCGTGGTAATTGCAGAATCTACAACCCTTTTCCTGGGTAGATGATTTAGAGCCTGAAAATCTATAGCAGGATTTTTGCTTGAAGTCATGTTCAATCTTTGCCGTTTGGGTAGATGTACGCTGCAAGGGATGGCTTTGGATGCACATTCATCAATTAAATTAGGTATGGGTTGCCTGGGTTATGCAGTGATGATACGTGAGTCTATCGAGGCAACCTTTTTTGATTTTGTGTTGATAGAGCTGAGGGGTGAGTTCTCCTTATCTTTCTAGCTGTTCCCGATATTGACAGAATAACGCTGAACGCCAGGATCAGACAATCCGACCCTGACGATACATTCAACACTAGCCCACAGCCAGATCAGCATCCGACAGTGAAATAAACTGACCCGCTAGCTCATCAGGGGTCACGTTCCAAACAACGGCAACCTGTAAACCTGTCGTTTTGGAAAACGCCTCAGTTGCTTCAATGACTCCATCACCGTTTGGATCGACATCTACACCGAAAAAATCTATACCAGCCTGCCGGAGAACTTCAGGATTTAACAATAAATCCAACAATTAGCCAGTCATTTCCCAAGTCCCCGTTCAGAAAATCGTTCCCATCATTTCCTAGAAGGGTATCTCCATCTTTTCCACCTCGCAAAATATCATCTCCCAAGCCACCGATGATAGAGTCGTTGCCTAGGTTGCCATTAATCGTATCATTGACAGCTTCGCCGCTAAGGATGATGAAATTCAACTGCGATGCCAGAGTGAAATCCTGGCTACTGGCAGCCCCACTGACCAAACCCTGGAGGGAAATATTGCAATGGATACTAATCTCATGGTGCTCCTAGAAAACAGCCAGATTGTAACGGATGCTTCTAACCCAACAGGTGACAGCAATATTGATATCAGTCTCCTGGGCAATGGAGAACTAGTAATCCTCCAATCTTTGAATAGCACTATCAGGGCCGCCGGAGATTTGATGATTGATTCTAGCGTTACCCTCGATCCAGTAGATATGCAGGAAGTTGTAGTGGTCGATCCAAATGCCTTAATTGCTCAAGATCCTTGCCGCAGGGGTCGAGACAGTGAATTCATCGTAACCGGACGGGGGGGGTTACCACCAAGCCCCAGAGACTTCCAAAGCGTGAGTCTAGCACGGGTAAAGTTGATTGAAATCAGGGAAGATAGCAGTCAAGGGCTTGGGGATGCTCAAACAAACCATCACCAACCGCAAAGAACCAGCCAAGATATTATCCCTGCTCGTGGCTGGATTCGGAATGAGAAGGGGGAAGTGATTCTTGTAAGTTACAACTCGACGCGCTCAGGTGGCCAACGACTGCAATATCATTCAGATTTATGCCAACATTAGCTCAATCGCAACGGATAAGTAATGGTAAAATACGGTCATTACATCAGAGCGAGCATTAATTATTGGCTCTATCGTCTTTCTTATGCAAATGTTTGTGATGAACATTTTTGGATGGATTGAGAGCCTCAAAACCTTGAAATTTCGTTGCAAGCACTTCTGAGTGGCATAGTTTAGTCGATAGACCCTAATTATTATGCCGCAAGGCATCATTAACTGAGTCATTAATGGTCAAGCTCAGTAGAGCAATCTGCCGACAAAGATCAATCATTAAAATTTGTTTGTAGCAGTCTAATCAATACGGAAGTGTATAACAAAGCACATTGTATTAATTCTGTTAAAAATGTATGTTAGTTGAATAGCAAAAAAGCTATTAGGCCAGAGAACTGAAATTGTTAGAAAGCCAGAGCAAGAGATGGAATGTCTATTGCTGATTTGTTAGAGAGAGAAAGCTTCTTCTACTAATCTTTTAAATAAATCTACATAGAGTAAGAATAATTATGTTCGAATATTTTTTGAACTTTCACGAAAATAACAGACAGCAGAGTGGTGATAGAGAACTATTCATATTTGGTGAGACCGATCAAGAAGTAGCTATTCAGAATAGGAACGGCTTTAGTGAAACAGCAAGACTTAATGACGACGGTTTCGCTGTAGTTAATATTCCTGCAGAAGAGGGAATGAGTGGAACTGGAATAAACGATTTAGGTTTCCAAATTACTTCGGAAAATTCTATCCAAGCTTATTTTGCCAATCAAGTCTTTTTCTCAAGTGATTTGACAATCATTTTTGAGAAAAGTAGTTTAGGAAATAGATATGTTTTATCATCATTTGGATTTCCCTTCGGTGAAGGAGGTCAATTTTCAGTTCAGGCAACTGAAGATAATACGGAGGTAAACGTGACGTTACCGGATGGTCAAGCCTTTTCCCAGATCATTGATGCCGGTGAGACACTCAAGTTTGCAACAGGCGGAGACAATAGCGAACTTGGTATTTCTGTACCTTTGAATTTTGATTTAACGGGTACTTTAATTCAGACCAATGCCCCATCTGCTGTCTTCAGTGGTCATAGTTGTACAGAGATTGGTGAGGGAGCCTGTGATCATATTGTTGAGCAAATGCCACCCGTCGATGTGCTCTCAAACTCATACATTGTGGGAAGAGCTGCCAATGTAGGAAACACCGCAAACAACAATTTGGTACGAGTTGTTGCTGCTGAGGATAACACTCAAGTGATTGTAGATAGCTCAGTAGTTAGGATCCTGAATGCTGGGGAATATGACGAATTTGTTCTGGCGGCTGATGCTATCGAGATTACGACCAGTCAACCTGCATTAGTTGCACAGTATCTACAGGGTATTGGAGGTTTTTTCCCTATTGGACAGGGCGATCCCGCAATGACGTTCGTACCAGGGCAAAACTCTTGGCTAGACAGATATCAACTTGCAGCACCCGCAGACTCAGCTGCTTTCGACAATAATTTCATAAATGTGGTTATTCCTAGTACAGCACTGGATAGTCTGGAACTAAATAGTGCTGTTGTTGATACGAGCGGATTTATCCCAGTGGGAAGTTCTGACTTTAGTGTCGGCAACTTAGAGATTGATCCTGGACTTTTCACGGTTGAAGCCGCTGAACCTTTTCAGGTTTCTCTGTTTGGGTTTGATTTGCGTGATTCGTATCTCACGTTTGGTGCTTCAGCATTCGCTACAGGAGTCTCCAATACAGATCCCATATTGGTAACTAATGATGGCTTAACAGTAGACAGAGGCACAGTTAGTGACATCACCTCAAATTTACTCCAGTTCACAGACACAGATAATACTCCTAACGAAATCATCTATACCGTTACTGATCTTCCTAATAATGGAAATCTATTGCTTGATGAAATTGTTCTAAACCTCGACGATACATTCACTCAAGCGGAGATTGATACAGAGCGCTTGATCTATGATCATGACGGAAGTGAAACCATTGATGATAGCTTTGATTTTCAAGTCAGTGATGGTGTGAGTATTAGTGTTGGTTCCTCAACCTTTAATATTACTATCAATCCTATTGATACTATTGATAACGGTACAATTCAAGGAACAAAATGGAGTGATCTTGATCGGGATGGCTCTCGAAATAACGAACCAGGACTTCCTGGTGTCCAAATCTATCTAGATCTAAATGACAATGGAATTCTAGATAATGGTGAACCAGTTGAAGTGACCGATGAATCAGGAGAATACGAATTTACTAATCTGTCACCGGGCAGCTACATTGTTCGAGAGGTTGTTCCTGAAGGCTCTGAACAAACTTTCCCAATTGGTAGCGAAATTTCTTCTACTGATTTCTATACTGTAGAACTGTCAGCAGATCAGATCCTTGAAGATATTAATTTTGGTAACTCTACTCCACCTGATTTAGTTATTGACTCAGTAACTCTCTCCACAGCAGAAATCATCCTTGGAGATGGGCTGGATAATACTCTAGAAGTGAGTTGGACAGTCAGCAACCAGGGAGGAACAGCAACAACCGAAGATTGGAGTGATCAGGTTTATCTGTCTACTGATCAGGAACTCAGCGCTGATGATGTTCCTTTAGATGCATTGCCCATTTCAGATCAGCCACTAGATATCGATCAGACCTACTCCGAAACCCTATCAATAGCCTTGCAGGATGAGAATCTACCGATTCAATTACCGGATGGAACTTACTACATCCTGATTGAAACCGACACAACAAATACTCAGATTGAGACCAACGAAGATAACAACGTTAGTAGTGTCAGTTTTTCTGTTAGTACATTAGATGCACCCACACCGGAACCCACTCCAGTTCCAGAACCGACTCCAGAACCCGATCCGGCCACACCAGATCCAGTGCCTACACCAACTCCTGAACCGACACCGACCCCCACTCCAGTTCCAACGCCAAACACAGAACCTACACCGGAACCGCCCCCGGAACCAGAACCCGAACCCACTCCATATCCTATTCCCACTCCTACACCTTCTCTATTTGTAATCCCATATCCAGATCCATTACCTACTCCATCACCCGAACCCTAACCCACTCCAGTTCCAGAACCAACGCCAACCCCCG
>JBHJGO010000122.1:0-6354 GCA_050331715.1 Microcoleaceae cyanobacterium | reverse complement strand
GACCATACTGACTTTTCAGAACTCGAGCACCTTGCTTAACTGTGCTGATGTACTGTTCCAATTCTTCAACTTTTTCAGCCGTTGCCAAATCAGTTTTGTTCAGAATTGTCACATCTCCATAGGCAATTTGCTTTAAAGCTGCCTCGCTGTCGAAATGATCAGGGGTAAAGGTTTCAGAATCGATCAATGTAATCACTGAATCAAGATGGGTCAAATCTCGAAGTTCAGTGCTCACAAAAGTCAGGATAATCGGGAAGGGATCAGCGACTCCTGTCGTTTCAATCACCATGTAGTCCACTCGATCCTCTCGTTCCAGAACCTTATAAACGGTCTCCACCAGTCCCTCATTAATTGTACAGCAAATACAACCATTGCTCAGTTCCACCATCTCTTCCTCTACTGAAACTAGTAATTGGGAATCGATATTGATGTCACCAAATTCATTCACCAAAACGGCAAGTTTCAGATTTTCCTTATTTTCCAGAATTTGGTTGAGCAAGGTTGTTTTACCGCTCCCTAGAAATCCCGTGATAATTGTGACAGGCATTCCACGTTTGGGAAAGTCAGGGATTGAGTTTGAAGAACTTGTATGGGTCTTTGTAGAAGTCTCCTAAAAGTTGTTTTACTAGACTGAAACAGAAACAAATGAATTCAAGCTAATAACAAACCGTTTGAAACTGAACCTGGTTCGATCCCGGAGAGTACAGGGTATAAGTTGCTTTTCCAGAAAAACGACCGACTGAGCCAACGCCAATCAGTCGTTTCTCTTGCAGGTTAATCGCTTGAGGGGGGTGATCACCTGTAAGTGTGCTAACAGTTGAAGAAATTGATCCACTTTGGATGACATATTCAAAAACCGTACCAGAGCGACCACAAAAAAGCTGATTCACGTCAGCTCTTTGGAATCGATCTAGAATTTTCCACGCAGGTGTCTCAGGTGTCAACTCATCACTCACACTCACGCTACTAGCATGAATCAGTAAGCAGTCCAGTTCGACGAAACCAAAATGTTGCTGTCGGAGCCACTGAACTGTCTCACGAGAAACAGAATCCCATAACAGTTTTATCGCTTCACCATCGTATTGACGGAGTAATTCTTGAGCTTCGGAATTGCCCCCTAAGCCATATAAATTGAAACATTGTTCTTCCCACCAGCCAATGCAAACCTGGGGTTGAGGCTTCTGAAGTTGACGAACCCGTTGAACGACCAATTCAGCGCTCGAGTTCGGGCCAATTAAGTCTCCAAGAATATAAAGTTGCTCAACTTGAACAAAATTTTTCTGGATGTCATCTAATACAGCCTCATAGGCCGCTAGATTGCCTTCAATTCCACTTAAAATCGCCCACATTTTGACTTATGATTCCAGGTCTTGCAATGACGGCTTTCACCAACTACAGAGAGCATTTGAGTGAAGAAAAATTCAAAAACAAAGGCTTCAACGTTCACACACATGGGTCGGATCATCTGCCTTTTCAGCAAATTCTAGCCCCCGCGCTAACCGCCATGCAAAAATAGGCGGCAAACCTTTTTCGAGAATTGCCGAGCAGGTTTTTTGATAGTCATATTCTACTTCTCGCATCATGACTTCCTGTGTCTCATCGTCGTAGATCACGTAGGTCGCATTGGGTCGGCCGTGCCGGGGTTCTCCCACTGAGCCGACATTCACAATCTGCTTTAACGGTGCGGCAAAGCTTAAAGATTTAACCGCTTGCCCGGTTGGGGCCTCAGCGGACTGTGAACTGACCTGCTTCATACTGACTTGCAGTTGTCCCGCGTCTAAGGTGCGGACATAGGGAACTTGGGTGTGTCCACAAAAGAGTACATCAGCATCCACCGAGAGGACGCGCTCTAGGGCAGTAAAAGCATTAACATTCGGCAACAGGTACTCACGGTTACTATGGGGAGAACCATGCACAAAACAGAGATTGTCAACCTTTAAAACTTCAGGTAGCTGGGCTAAATATTCGCGAGTTTCTGGATAGATATTTTGGTGTGTCCATTCGTGGGCCAGCTTGCCACGTTGCTCTGCTAAAAGAGAGGGATAACTACATTCACAGGAATTTAACCCTTCTACAATATCTTCATCCCAACAGCCCTGAACCGTTGGAATGTCCAGAGAGCGAATTTGCTCAACCACTGCATGGGGAAAGGGGCCATAGCCTACTAGATCTCCCAAACAATAAATCTGTTCTGCTTTTTGTTGGTCAATATCCAGTAAGACTGCATCTAATGCTTCGTAGTTGCCGTGGATACAGGACATCACTGCAATTTTCATCTGGTCGCCTCCTCCATTGCCAAGGATTGTTTCATTTGTTGCTGGTAATATTCGATGTGGGATTCAGGTACACAGCACTGTTTCAATGTTTGAGTAATCCCGGCCTTGTCCAGATTATACCCGACAATTTCAAACCCACTCAGGCGTTCAGGTCTGCCCTCCAACCAGCGCGGTAAATCCAGGGCCAGAAATTCTGGATTGACAGTCCCATACACAAAATCCCCATAAATTGACTCCCCACTGACGATGTCAAAAATCCCTTTGGCTCGAATGACTTTGCCATAGGCTCCCTGAATTAACTCAAACCAAAACACGCTGAGACTGGCCCAATCGATGATTTCCCCCGTCAGTAATCCCTGATGAATTTGCAGGCCATCCGGCTGACGATGCAACTGCACCAGGGTTTCTCCCGCCGCAGCATTGCTCACCACAATCTCGTTGGCCCAGGTTTGCCACTCTGAACCCGCAGCTTCTGTTGGCGCGATCGCGACTCGCCTACAGCCCAATCGCTGCAACAGGGGTTCCAGGGAAGCCAGATCAAGGTGCCAGGGCAACTCCAGATAAACTTGCCTGTCTGTTTCAGCCAAAGCCAGCAATTGCTCCTCCTCTCCGGGATGAAGCACCTGTGCATGGGGAAACTCTATGGCCAGATTCAGGCTGTCGATGGGAACAGCGGAGTCTGGCTTAAAATAGCAAACAGGTTGTTCAGATTGAGCAACCTGCTCTCGAATCCAGTGGGTTTTACCGACTCCAGTTAGCCCCGTAACAGCAGTGATCATCAACAGATGTCTCTTGAAAACAGTTTTGCTAGAAAGATGATAACGATTATCATTCTCATTTCAAGTTATAACTGATTGATAGGGTTGTCAACCCAACTTCCTATTCTTAATTAAACACTTTAAGTCCTGGATTCTGTATGCTGGATTTGTCCCGCTCGATTGACCTGGCGATTATTGGTGCTGGCCCTCAAGCTTTAACTTTAGTCACCCATCTGTTGCAAAAACGGCCCAGGTTTCGCCATCGATTTGTCGTTTTCGATCCCAGTGGCACCTGGTTAACCCAATGGCATCGTCAGTTTGCAGCTCAGGCGATTCCCCATCTGCGCTCTCCAGCCGTTCATCATCCTGACCCCGATTCTTTTGCCCTACGGCGATTTGCCGAAGGACGTTCTGATGAACTGTTCCCGCCCTACGACTTACCTGGAACTCGATTATTTCAGGAATTTTGTGCAGAGGTGGTGCAACGCTGGCAATTGGAGCAACGGGTTTATCCGGCAAAAGTGGTACAACTTTTGCCAATTGAAGAAGGCAGAGGCCCTCGGTTTCAGATTGGTCTGGAGAATGGCTCAGCCATCACTGCCCGTCGAGTCCTCCTCGCAACTGGAGCTGGAATCCCCCAATTTCCAGACTGGGCTGAACACATTACAACCCCCTATCCGCCAGAACGATTGTGCCATGCTCAACAGGTAAATCTAAACGCCCTATCGTTGGCTGGAGAACGAATTCTGATCGTGGGGGGCGGGTTAACCAGCGGACATCTAGCTATCGGAGCAATTCAGAGGGGTGCAACGGCTACTCTGATGACGCGGCGGCAATTGCAGGAGAAGTTATTTGATGCCGACCCCGGTTGGCTAGGGCCAAAGTACCTTAAAGGGTTTAAGGCAGAACCCTGTTGGTTGAACCGTTGGCAGATGATTCAGCAGGCTCGCAATGGAGGCTCTCTAACGCCAACAATGATGCTGAATTTGAGACAGGCCGAGCGGCAGGGAAAATTAGTGCTAGAAGAGAACTGTCAGGTGATATCCGCAACCTGGCAAGCGCATGCTGAAGCTGAACCGTTTGTTCAACCGTTCGATCAGCACTCCGGGCAGCACTGGCATATTCACTGCAATAACGGTTCCATCAGATCCTTTGACCGTATTTGGCTGGCAACCGGAACCCAGTTTGATGTTCAGCAACATGAACTTTTGCAAGAAGTTCTGAACCGCTACCCAGCAGAAACGGTTCAGGGATTGCCTGTACTGGACTCTAGTCTGCGAATCCCAGGATGTGAATGCTTTATTATGGGGGGCCTCACAGCCCTACAAATTGGGCCAGTCGCTCGAAATTTGTTTGGGGGAAAGTTGGCCAGTCAACGGATTGTGCCTGCCCTATAGCTCACCCCTGAGTCAGCGCAGGTGGGTTTCCAATCTACCTACGCTGAAATATTTTTGAATTTTGAGACTAAACGATCCGAAGGGCGACATGGATCACTTCGGATGAATTTTTAATGGCAACGGCGTTGCTCCAGTCGCTCCCCAGAATAATGTTGGCCTGATGCAACAGTTGAATCATTTTTTTCACGGCTCGACGGGAACCTGTGAGGGTGATTCGCACGGGTTCAGGGTTGGGTTTGGATTCAGGGGAACTGCTGGCAGGGGGTTGACCGGAATTGCTAGAAGAGTCTTTTTCGATAAACATCTTGGAATTACCTTGTCTATGGATTACTTTTTACAGAATAGGGCATTTTGGTTTAATTTTTAAAATATGAACCGTTTTGGATTAAATACTGCCAAATCATTCAATCGGGGTAAAGTTAGAGGGAGACGTATAATTCTGGTGAAGGAAGATGATTCAGATAACCATGCCGCGCCGACTGCAAATTCCGATTGAGTCCGATTTTGAAGATGACTTTATCGCTTTGGCTGAGCAGGAGAGGCGATCGCAGGGACAAATGGGGTCGATCTTGATCCGAGAGGCAATTCAGAGTCGAAATAGTACGCAGAAAAAATTAGAGGAGCAATTGTCTGATTTGGTGAAGACGATGGAGGAAGGTGAGTTGCTTGCACTTCTACAAAGTGTTTGTGGAGAAATTCTGGAACGGCGAGGATCAACTGACGATTCTTAGTGCAGCTTTCAATGTAAAACTATTTTCCGGTAAGTTTGTTTCAAGCAAATCGATAGATTTTTGCATCTGTTTATCTAACCAGAGACTGTCCGGTAAAAATAATCGCTAATTCAGCGTGCGAATTAGCATTCCAAAATCTCCATAGTGCTATCAGTTGCTCGTTCGGATTGCTATGCTGAAACAACTCAGCACCCTCATACTCCATAGTCTGTAGAACAGGATTGTTACCATTACGTTCCGATAATGCAATTGAATCATGGGCGCGTTGTTCAGCAAAGTCTAATATTTCATTCAAGGCAATCTGATTTCTAAAACTTATTATTTGACCACTTTGATCAAGCTCAATCCCAAGAGAATAATGCTTTTCAATCAATTAAGCATGATAGATCGTAGCAAGAAATTGAAGCAGCCAACTTAGAGTAAGCTTTACTTACCTCCGGTATCTTGAAGCTCTCGACACCTAGCGCAATCTCTCTCAACAAATGTTATCAAGATGCCAGAGAACAGGCTAGCGACGATGCAACTAAGTTATCCCTGGAAACCTTTCCAACTCAGCCCCCCTTCACGCCAGAGGAAACCCTGGACAGTGAATATTTGAACCCTGACCAGTAGCAATGTAGCAGTCCTAAATCAATCATGAAAGAAGTAAAGGGGTTTGGGGACTTTGTCCCCAAGAAGGGGGCACCGCCCCCTTCACCCCTATTTCACAAATCATTTGTGATTGCTATGTTAAACCCACTCAACCTATCCTCAAATTGTTTGGTGTGTTAAAGGGAATTCGGGCAGAAAGGCAGAAGCGGCATGATTCAGGTTCCCACTGGTTCCGGCAAAAAATTTTGAGCAGGATGAATGTCGTCTAATGATGTGATGCTGCAGGTTTCATCTGTCAGGTAATGTAAGCCCAGATGTCGTTGAGGAATTGAATTTGTGAGCTAAAGTGTACAATTGAGATATGAGAATGATTATCATTGTTACTAAACTATGACAAGTTCTGTCCTTCAATCCTCTGCCAGTCAAACCAGCGCTGAAACCTTACTGAAGATTCGTCATACCTGTGCCCATGTGCTAGCAATGGCGGTACAGTCGCTGTTCCCAGAAACGAAAGTGACGATTGGCCCCTGGACCGACATTGGCTTCTACTACGACTTTGACAGCGAAACGCCCTTTACCCCAGACGACTTAATTAAAATCG
>JBHJGO010000121.1:0-5544 GCA_050331715.1 Microcoleaceae cyanobacterium | reverse complement strand
CGCTGTCCCGCTGTTCTGCGAGTATCTGCTAAGTCCGCAAAAGCTTCTACAATTGCAGGTTGAGACATTTAAAGAGTACCCTAAAAGTTAAACATCCTTTCTACCATATCAATCACTCAATTAGAATGAAATGGCCCTGGTCGTTATACTCTGCTACCTACCATGACATCACTACCCCCCTTAACCACTGAAACAATTTGGGAGATTCTTCATGGAACGTTGGACGATGGGATTGTCAATCAACTGGCTTGGCACTATCTAGGCTATCGCTATCAACCGGAAGATCAGTCCTGGGACACGACTCAAGTTGAACCCAGTTGGCGCGAAACCTATCCTGAACCACCGGACTTTATTGAGAGTCGTCCAGCAACCGTCAAGCTAACCCGTTCTATCGCCCCGGAGAATAAGCAATTGCTGAAGCAGAAATTGGGATTCAAGGGCTACAAGATTGGGGAATTTTCCCCTGCCCAGGCTCGTCGTGCCACCGTTGCTAATTGGTTGATGGCTTACATGATCTAAGTCAACAGAGTTCCAGCTCAGCAGAGTTCCAGCTCAGCAGACAATGTTCGACAACCAACAAAACCTCACCCTTGTCAAGTTCCATCAGAACAGTTAACGTTAATCCCAGCAAGTAACCTTACAGTATTTGGCAATTCACCCCCTAATCCTATGCCCCGACGCGACGACCTGAAAAAAATTCTTATCCTTGGTTCTGGCCCTATCGTAATTGGTCAAGCTTGTGAGTTTGATTACTCTGGAACCCAAGCCTGTAAAGCTCTGCGAGAGGAAGGATACGAGGTGGTTTTGGTTAATTCAAATCCTGCCACGATTATGACCGATCCAGAAACAGCGGAGCGGATTTACATTGAACCCTTGACTCCTGAACTGGTGGAGAAGGTGATTGCTGAGGAGCGTCCGGATGCGGTGCTGCCGACTATGGGAGGGCAGACAGCCTTGAACATTGCCGTTGACCTCTCCAAAAACGGTGCGCTGGAGAAATATAACGTCGAGCTGATCGGAGCCAAGCTAGGGGCGATTGAGATGGCGGAGGATCGGCTGCTATTCAAACAGGCGATGGAGCGGATTGGGGTACAGTGCTGTCCCTCTGGCATTGTTAGCAATATGAAGGAAGCTCAGATGGTTGCCGAAAGAATTGGTAGCTATCCCTTGATCATTCGTCCGGCTTTCACCCTGGGGGGAACCGGGGGAGGAATTGCCTACAACCAGGAGGAGTACGAAGAAATGGCGGCGGCAGGTCTCGACGCTTCTCCTATGTCTCAGATTCTAGTCGAACAGTCTTTAATTGGCTGGAAGGAGTAAGAGCTGGAGGTCATGCGCGACCTGGCCGACAATGTTGTGATCTTTTGTTCAATTGAAAATATCGACCCGATGGGGGTTCATACGGGCGACTCCATTACTGTGGCTCCCGCCCAGACGCTAACAGACAAAGAATATCAGCGACTACGGGATGCCTCTATTAAAATTATTCGGGAAATTGGGGTAGAGACAGGCGGATCTAATATCCAATTTGCGGTGAATCCTACCAACGGGGATGTGATCGTGATTGAAATGAACCCACGGGTGAGCCGTTCCTCTGCTCTGGCATCTAAGGCGACCGGATTCCCCATTGCAAAGTTTGCGGCAAAGTTGTCGGTGGGGTACACCTTGGACGAAATTGATAATGATATTACCAAGAAGACTCCCGCTTCCTTTGAACCCACAATTGACTACGTAGTAACGAAAATTCCCCTCTTTGCCTTTGAAAAGTTTCCCGGTTCAGAACCGATCCTCACAACCCAGATGAAGTCTGTGGGCGAAGCGATGGCTATTGCCGGAACCTTCTGTGAATCATTTCAAAAAGCCCTGCGATCGCTGGAAACCGGACTGGCAGGGTGGGGATGCAGCCGTTCGGAGAAATTGCCGAGTCTCGACCAGGTTCGTTCCAGCCTCCGCAAGCCTAATCCAGAGCGCATTTTAGTAGTGCGAAAAGCAATGCTGTTAGGCATGTCCGTCGAAGAAATCTATGAACTGACTGGGATTGACCCCTGGTTTCTTCACAAGATGCAGGAATTGGTTGAGATTGAGCGAACTCTGAAGCGAAAACCCCTGAAGGAAGTCACCTTTGAAGAACTGCTAGCAGCAAAGCGGTATGGATTCAGCGATCGCCAAATTGCCTTTGCCACGAAAACAACGGAGAGCGAGGTACGGGCCTATCGACTGGGACTCAATATCAAGCCCGTTTACAAAATGGTTGATACCTGTGCGGCAGAGTTCGAATCTCTCACTCCCTACTATTACTCCACCTATTGGGAGGAAGACGAGATTCTCCCCTCAGATCGACCTAAGGTGATGATTCTGGGTGGTGGCCCGAATCGGATCGGTCAGGGCATTGAATTAGACTACTGTTGTTGCCATGCTTCCTATGCGCTACAAGAGGACGGTTACGAGACGATCATGGTCAACTCTAACCCGGAGACAGTTTCCACTGACTACGACACCAGCGATCGTCTCTACTTTGAGCCATTGACCCTGGAGGATGTTCTCAATATCATCGAGTCGGAGAAACCGGAGGGGATCATTGTTCAGTTCGGGGGCCAGACTCCTTTAAAGCTAGCGGTTCCCCTCCAGGAAAAATTGGAAAACAGTTCGACTCAGATCTGGGGGACTTCTCCAGATTCCATTGATGCGGCAGAGGATCGGGAGCGATTTGAAAAGATTCTACGGCAACTCGACATTCAGCAGGCTCCGAATGGGATTGCTCGCAGCTATCAGGAATCCCTCACCATTGCCCGGCGGATTGGCTATCCGGTCGTAGTCCGTCCCTCCTATGTTCTGGGGGGTCGAGCTATTGTGATTGTTTTCTCCGATGAGTAACTGGAGCGGTACATGACCTACGCCGTTCAGGTGGAACCCGATCATCCGATTCTAATCGATAAGTTCCTCGAAAATGCCATCGAAGTCGATGTGGATGCGGTAGCCGACCACACAGGTCAGGTGGTAATTGGTGGCATCATGGAGCACATCGAAGAAGCCGGAATCCACTCTGGAGATTCGGCCTGTTCAATTCCCTATCAAAATTTATCGGACAGCGCCGTGGAGACGATTCGGCGACAGACAATTCAGTTGGCCAAAGCCCTGAACGTCGTGGGCTTGATAAATATTCAGTTCGCAGTGCAAGGGGATCAGGTATTCATCCTGGAGGCAAATCCTCGCGCATCCCGAACCGTTCCCTTCGTTTCCAAAGCGATTGGCATTCCCCTAGCTAAAATGGCCTCACGGGTGATGTCTGGCAAAACCCTGAAACAGCTAAACTTCACAGAAGAAAAGGTTCCTGAGCATATCGCGGTTAAAGAAGCCGTTCTCCCCTTCGCCAAATTCCAGGGAACAGATGTAATGTTAGGGCCAGAAATGCGCTCAACGGGTGAAGTCATGGGAATTGACACTGACTTTGGTACGGCCTTTGCTAAAGCAGAAATTGCTGCCGGTCAGAAGTTGCCCCTTTCTGGCACTCTATTTGTTTCGATGCATGATCGGGACAAAGTAGCGGTTGTCCCTGTGGTTCAGGATTTCCTCGACCTGGGATTCAAAGTTATTGCCACCTCCGGCACGCGGCGAGTCCTGTGGGAACACGGGGTTCAGGTAGATGTGGAACTGAAACTACATGAGGGTCGCCCGAATATTCTGGATTCGATTAAAAATAAGCGGGTTCAGATTTGTTTGATTACCCCATCCGGAGAGGAAGCACGGGCAGATGGAGTCTTGATTCGCCGTACTACTCTGGCCTACAAGATCCCAATTATTACAACGATTGCAGGAGCCAAAGCCACCGTTGCCGCCATTCGTGCGTTGAAATCGGGTTCTTTGGAAGTGAAGGCAATTCAGGATTACTGCTAGGGGTTTGTCAGCGATTAAAGCGAAGGCAGATGATCGCCCGTTGAGGCAGTGCTGCCATAAAGGCTTCATCCAGCGGTAAATGCTGTACCAATAGACGATAATAAATTGGCCCGTAGAGGATGTCCATCGCCAGATCCGGATCTAGATCCGGGTCGAATTCACCTGACTCAATCCCTTTAATCATCACCTGTCGAGCTACATCTCGACGCAAATCCAGGAAACGTTCTCGAAAGCTCTGCAACGCTTCCGGATCAGACTGTCCTTCAGCAATGATCTGCGCCACAATTTGCCCGACCTCACCCCGAAATATCTGAATCAGTTGCTGCATCTGTTTCGTGATGGCTTCAGCAACAGTCTCCGTCTTGGGAAACGGCAAAACGGTTTCAACTTGTGCCAGGAAGGCATCCACCGCCACCGCTATTTTGCTGGGCCACCAGCGGTAGATGGTGGTTTTGCCCACTCCGGCTTCACGGGCGATCGCTTCAATGGATAGATCCTTGAGGGTTGTTGTTTTGAGCAGTGACCAAGTGCTATCCAGTACTGCTGCCCTGGAAGTTTCAGAGCGAGGTCGGCCCGTTCGCTTAGCATCAGACATTTGGGGCATGTTCCAAGTATTTTCTCAGATAGGGTTGACAATCGATTTTTATTTTAATACGATACGTATCATAAACAAAAAGATACGCGACGGAGCGAAACGTTAAGGAGAAATACGTCATGCTTCAAATCACAAAGAATCTGTTCCTGGCGGCCTTGACCACAGCAGCATTCTTCACCGTCAATGCAGGAATATCTGCACCCGCTCCATTATTAACAAAGCACCTATATCTCGAAACGCTTGAAGGGTCAGTTTTTAGTGGCTCACAAGCATTGAACTGTTGGAAAGCCTTCTAATTCCATTCCAGCGTGATTGTGTCTCAGATATTCATCATTAGGAGAAGTAACTATGACTTTGCTAGAAACCAACTCTGCTTCCAAAACCTTTGATCTCGGTGGAGATTTACCAGTGAATCGACTAGGTTATGGAGCGATGCGTCTCACGGGGCAACCTGGAAATTATGGCCCCTATGCCAATTGGGAAGCGGGGAAGCAATTGCTGCGTCGTGCTGTTGAACTGGGTGTAAACTTCATCGACACTGCCGAAGCCTATGGCCCAGGTTTTAATGAAGAAATTATTGCCGATGCGCTCTATCCCTATCCTGAAAATCTTGTGATTGCAACAAAAGGTGGGATTTACAAACCTACCCCAGATAACATTCAAGCTGATGCCAGACCAGAAAGCTTACGAAAGGGTGTGGAAGGAAGTTTACACCGTCTAAAACTTGAACAGATTGATCTGTACCAACTCCATCGGCCTGATCCCAAAGTCCCCTTTGCTGAATCGGTTGAAACCCTGGCACAACTGCAACAGGCAGGCAAGATCCGTCACATCGGGCTGTCAAACATCACACTTGAACAGTTGCAGGAAGCTCAGCAAATTGTACCCATTGCTTCAGTACAAAATCGGTTTAGTACAGGACTTACGCATTGACAAGAGAGCCATAATGTGGGTTGAAGGTATAAGTCCTTTGTAATTTCTCAAAAAAGCTTGCGAATCCTCAGTAAACCCTCAACCGCCAACTGCGATATCAATCTCTATGTTCGGTATCTACT
>JBHJGO010000120.1:0-18473 GCA_050331715.1 Microcoleaceae cyanobacterium | reverse complement strand
CATATGACCCATCTGAATATAACTCTGGTTCAGTTGCGGGTGGCTCACGAAGAAGACCCCGCCATTGTTTGCCTGGGAGGGTTCAGGAATCGGGGGAGTTGTAGCCTGACGTTCAGGTTTCCAGGAACCAAATTGGTTGGCGATCATCAGCTTCATCTTCTCCGGATCAAAGTCCCCGACAATCCCTAGGATCATATTTTCTGGGTGAAAATATTGCTGGTAGAAGTTAATTAAATCTGGTTGCTGGATATTATCTAAGGTCACATATTCTATGGTACGAGCGTAGGGACTTTCAGGGCCATAGATCAACTTCTGAAATTCCCGACCCGCAATCCCATTCGGATCATCATTCCGCCGAGCAATGGAGCCTTGGCGCTGGGTTTTTGCCAGTTCCAGCTTGTCTTCAGTAAAGCTTGGATCCTGGACAACCTCTGCAAACAATTCAAAGACTTCTGAAAGGTCTTCAGTCAGGGCACTGAACCCAGCACTACCGGAGGTTTCTCCGACACCGGACTCAATCGAAGCGGCCTTTTGTTCCAAAAGCTGGTTCAATTCGTCTGGCGGATGACTTTGGGTTCCCCCTGTTCGCATCACTTCTCCCGTCAAGCTCGCTAACCCCACCTTGTCATCGGGTTCAAAGCGGCTCCCCGTACGGAATAGTGCGGTTCCCTCCACCAAGGGCAATTCATGATCCTCCACCAGATAGACGGTCATGCCATTTTCAAGCTGATAGCGAGTATACTCCGGTATCTGAATTTCTGGCAAAGGCGGAAACGTGAGCTGATCGTAATGCTTGGCGGTTGCAGCAACAGCCGGCGATCGCAGAGTCGTAACCATTAGCAAAGCCGTTGCTACCAGGGTCAGAAAAAATCTAGATGATTTGAGTTTCAGATTAAACAAAAAATTAACTTTCATAGGAGCGGGAGGTGAAACAGCAACTCAGAACAGTAACAATTGATAGTCCTAGGATTCTTTCGGTAAAATCTTACCAATAGTGCGATTTTCAGGCCGGAAGGTTGCTTTCGCCACCCGCTGAATATCAGCTGGAGTAATCTCAGAAATCGCGTCTAGCTCCTGGAAGAGATTTTTCCAAGAACCTGTTTTCACCTGATACTCGGCCAGCGCTGAAGCCATACCCATGTTGGAACTGAGGGATCTGAGCAGCCCTGCCCGAGCTTGAGTTTTAACTCGATCTAGCTCTTCCTGAGAAACCAGCTCAGTTGTCAAGCGCTGAATTTCCTGATCCAGAGCCGCTGCCACCTCGTCCACCGTATGTCCAGGGGCGGTCAGGGCATAAAACAGCATCAACGTGGGGTACTTATTGCCAGGGAAACTGTTCAATCCCTCTGCTGCCAGGGCAATCTGTTGTTCCTCGACCATGGATTTATACAGCCGAGCAGTTCGACCACTACTGAGAATATTAGCAATGGCTTGATAAACCACGTGATCGGGATGGTTGAATTCTGGCCGATGATAGGTCTCGAAGTACCAGGGCTGGGATTGCAACTCCAGGGTAACTTCACGGGCTTTATCTTGACGAGGCTCCACCTTGGTCAACTTAGGTGGTTCCGATTGGGCAGGATAGCGACCAAAATAGGTTTCAGCCAACTGTTTTACCTGAGTTGGATCAATGTCTCCAACGATAACCGCCGTCAAATTGTTTGGCACATAAAATGCAGAGAAAAAATCTCCTACATTTTCCCGCGTCATCGCCTTTAAATCCTTTGTGTAGCCAATTACAGGACGACGATAGGGATGCACCTGAAATGCCTCATCTAGCAATGCCTCAATCATCTGGCCCACTGGGGAGTTTTCAGTCCGAAGCCGTCTCTCTTCCAAAATGACCTGCTTTTCCTTGTAAAACTCTCGAAACACCGGATCAAGAAAGCGCTCTGATTCCAGTGACATCCAGAGTTCTAACTTGTTAGCGGGCAAACTATAGAAGTAGCGAGTCGCATCCGCTGAGGTGGTCGCATTCATCCCAATCCCACCTTCCTGCTCAACAATTTTGGCAAATTCGTTTTGGTTGACGTAGGTTGCAGCTTCAGCCTGCACTTGGTTGAACCTGGAGGTCAGTTGACCGACCTTTGCTTCATCTCCTGCCGCTTCTGCTGCTTTAATCTGATCAAACAGCGCATCCATTTCGTCCATCAAGGGCTTTTCAGCTTGGTAGTCCTTTGTTCCAATCTGCTTTGTCCCCTTAAAGGCTAGATGCTCTAAATAATGGGCCACTCCTGTTACGCCATCCGGCTCATTCGCGCCACCGGCATCAGCATAGAGCATGAAGGAAACCACTGGAGCCCGATCCCGCTTGAGCACAATGAATTTCATGCCATTGTCCAGACGGAATTCGCTGATTCGATCAATAACTTGATCTAGATACGGCTGAATGGAAGTATTCGACCTGGGTACAGAGGCAACATCAGCCCAGGCAAGCCCCGGTGGAACTCCCCAAGCGATGAATAGGGCCACTACCAATAAAATCTTGAATAGAAACTGCATATTTCTGTGGAGTCAAGAATTGAAGAATGGGAAAACAAACAGACTCGAACTAGCAACACTTAGAACCGAACCCTGAAACTTTGGAACAGAATCAGAAGGAAATTATATAGTCTCACATTATACCCTAGAATAGGAGTTGAATACTAAAGCCATATCGAGATCAGGTGAGACACAAAATGTCTCATCGGTTTTTGCGAGTAAAGGAACACTATGAGCAAGGGAACACTATTTGATAAGGTCTGGGATTTACACACGGTTGGGACATTACCTTCCGGTCAAACACAACTCTTCATTGGTTTGCATCTGATTCACGAAGTTACCAGCCCCCAAGCATTTGCTATGCTGCGCGATCGCCAGCTCAAGGTTCTATTTCCTGAACGCACAGTGGCGACCGTTGATCACATTGTTCCCACGGAAAGCCAAGCTCGGCCCTTCGTTGATGTTTTGGCCGAAGAAATGATTCAAGCCCTGGAAAAAAGTTGCCAGCAGTACGGCTTTCAGTTCCATAACATTGGTTCCGGAAATCAAGGGATTGTCCATGTGATTGCGCCGGAGCAGGGGCTGACTCAACCTGGGATGACGATTGCCTGTGGCGATTCCCACACCTCTACCCACGGAGCCTTCGGTGCGATCGCCTTCGGGATTGGCACGTCCCAAGTTCGAGATGTATTGGCGTCCCAGACCTTAGCCCTCTCTAAGCTAAAGGTGCGACGAATCGAGGTAAATGGAGAGTTGCCCCCCGGTGTTTACGCCAAGGATATCGTTCTCCACATCATTCGGAAGCTGGGTGTTAAAGGCGGTGTGGGCTATGCCTATGAATACGCAGGCAGCACCATTGAGGCTATGTCCATGGAAGAACGGATGACTATTTGTAATATGTCGATTGAAGGGGGTGCTCGTTGCGGTTACGTGAATCCGGATCAGGTCACCTATGACTACCTCAAAGGTCGAGACTTTGTACCAAAAGGAGAGGAATGGGACAAGGCAGTCGCCTGGTGGCAGGGCATCCGCAGTGATGCTGATGCGGTCTATGACGATGTGGTTACCTTCGACGCGGCTGATATCTCTCCCACTGTCACTTGGGGCATTACGCCTGGTCAGGGCATTGGAGTCAACGAGTCGGTTCCAAGCCTGGAAATGCTGCCGGAGGGCGATCGCAACGTGGCAGCCGAAGCCTATCAATACATGGCCTTCCAGCCTGGACAACCGATTAAGGGGATAAAGGTGGACGTTTGCTTTGTTGGCAGTTGTACCAACGGCCGGATTACTGACCTGCGAGAGGCAGCAAAATTTGCCCAGGGTCATACCGTTGCCCAGGGGGTGAAAGCCTTTGTAGTTCCAGGTTCTGAACGGGTGAAGCAACAGGCAGAAGCTGAGGGATTAGACAAAATTTTCCAAACAGCAGGGTTTGAATGGCGAGAGGCGGGCTGTTCCATGTGTCTAGCTATGAATCCGGATAAATTACAGGGGAATCAGATTAGCGCTTCTTCCTCCAACCGGAACTTTAAAGGTCGTCAGGGTTCCTCAACTGGACGGACGTTATTAATGAGTCCAGCAATGGTGGTTGCAACAGCGATTAAGGGGGAGGTTGCGGATGTTAGGGAGTTGCTGAATTAGCGGGTAATGCGGTAGTAGATGATGCGTTATGCTTTGCCAGTGTCATACCCTGTAAGAGTAATCACTTGATAGTAATCTGTGGCAGAGTACGGGAGGGATTTGAATATTGCACAACAAAATGTTGATCAAATCTTGCCTGAAATTCGAGGGATTAAAACAGAGAATCAACGCATACAGCAATCCTGAATCAATCATGAAAAGCACTATGGAGGGGTTTGGGGACTTTCCAAGAAGGGGTCAACGCCCCCTTCACCCCCTTTTCATAAATCATTTGTGATTGCTACATTGGAATACCTCTTTCGTCAATGGAGCAATAGTTAGGTTAGTAAATAGTTAGGTTAGTCAAAAACATGAGTCAGATTCAAACTGTTTCAGGACGAGGAATTCCATTGTTCGGGAGTGATATTGACACCGACCGAATTATTCCTGCTCGATTCCTGCGATGCGTTACCTTCGATGGATTGGGCGCACAGGCATTCGCCGATGATCGCCAGCAGGCCGGGGGGAAACATCCCTTTGATTTCCCCGAATTTCAGGGGGCAAATATTCTGGTGGTGAACGGTAATTTTGGCTGTGGGTCTTCACGGGAACATGCACCCCAAGCCCTTTTGAAATGGGGAATTCAGGCCATTGTAGGGGAAAGCTTTGCCGAGATTTTCTTCGGTAACTGTGTTGCGATTGGTATTCCCTGTGTCACAGCAACGCCCGAAACTGTTCAAAAATTGCAGGCATCCCTCCAGGCAAATCCCCAAATTTCTATGACCCTGGATTTGAATGATCTTCAGGTTCAGTGCGGAGATTTGAAGACTCCTGTTGAAATGAATCCAGGTTCTCGGCAGATGTTCCTGTCAGGAACCTGGGATAGTTGCGGACAGCTTTTGTCAAATGTTGAACAGATTCAAACTAGGGCTTCTCAAATTCCCTACTTGAGTTGGGGAGCATCAGCGTAATGGATTTACTTGAACACATCCATAAAGTTATCCACTGAATTCTGAGCAGTTTTTAGATCTTGATCCAGAGAATCAATGGTTTGCTGCATGGAAGCTTGAAGCTGAGTTGTGCTTTGTTCCTCAGCTTGATCCGGGGCATTGCCAAAAAACTCTTGAATACTGTCAATAAATTCCTCAGCTGCCGAAGCTGGAACAGAATCATCTACATAGGCTGCAACCGGGTTGAACCAGAGTGAAATAGACAGTAGAAATACGCAAACAATTCCGTAGATTGCTTTCCTCGTTAGAAACTCCTAAATTTAGCGCAACTCATTACCGACCGCCCAAAAAGAGGGTCAAACCTGTCCAAAGCCCGTGCTCCGTTTGATCGTAATCGAAGTCTCGGCCATCACTCTCCGTTTCGTAGGACAGGTCATAGACTCGATAACCCAGGCGCAGAGAGGCAAAATAAACGGGCTTCCATTCAAAACCAGCAACCAGTGTCCATTCCATCGCATCAGCAATGCCAAAGCTGGAGACATGACCCCGCACACCAATTGTCCATGTATCAGAAAATGCCAGAGAGATTCGTCCACCTGCCAAAGGCCCCACATAAAGATCGCTAAAACTAGCAATTCCTCCTGGATCGAGGTCAATTTTCTGACTGAGGAAACCGAAGTGAACCCCGGCAGTTGGCTCCAACTTCAGAATGGGATAGCCCGGATTATCATCCTCATCAATATCGCCATCCTCGTCCAGATCCGAGGAGTTGCCCAGGGGAAACGCAAAGCTATACATCCGCCACAGGTCGAAAAATCCCAGGTGGGATTCGACGCTAATGTCATAGTCTTGTGATCCAGTGGTGATGACCCCTTGATTTGGCCCGGTAAACTGGAATGGCCCCAACTCAACTTCAGCCGTTGTTCCAAGAAAGCTGTACATCCCTTCCAGAAAGATGCCAAGATCACCTTTCCAAGCTTCCGCCCGTGCAGACGCACGGAAGATCCGGTCAAATTCCAGAATATCTCCTAGATCAAGCTCAAAATCGGTCTCAACACTCTGGAATCCAAAATTATCCAGGGAAAAATCTGGAGGCAGTGAAACATCCGTACCACTAGCTTGGATGAAGCGGCCCAGATTAGCCAGACCCGGAGGAATATTAATATCACCTGGATCAAGCTGAATTAAACCATCAATTCTTGAAGTTCCTGTAACGTACAACGGGATCAGAGCAGTAGGTTGAAATTCGAATCGCCATTCGTCGTCTTCATCCGATTCCACCACTTCTGGTACGGGTTCATCCTCTGCTGGATCAGCCTGAGCTTGCTGCCAGCGGGAATATTCTTGAATTTCTAGCTCCATTTCTGCTGTGATTTCAGAATTATCTAGCGTTGCAGGATTGAGCAATAAATCCGCTGTTCCAGGTGCGACCTGCTCCGAAACCTTGCTTAGCGCCGAAGATTCTGAAAGATGCTGTGGACTAGGGGTTTGTAGACTTAATTCTTGCGGAGCAGAATCCTGGGGATCAAACTTCCAAACCTTCAAGCTCTGGCTACCGGAGGCCAATGCTTTAGAAGTTCCTGCAATGCCGTCCTCCTCCAAAACACGAACCACTTCAACGACAGATTGTTCTGGAAAATGGGGGGCTTGCTCCATTTCAGTCCAAACTTTCTCAGTAGAACCACTCGACTTCAGAGCAAGTTCGGGTTCGGATAAGGTACGACCATAACACACTGGGGTCATTGCACCGAGCAGTAACAAACTGGCAATCGCCATGCAACTGGGACGCATAGTCATAGGTTCCTCACAACCATTGATTAATGAAGCTTTCGGTTAGGATCTTCCAAGCAAGATATTCTGATCAAAGGATCCGTCAGTTATCACCCAATACTATACATTGACCTGTACAAGCTGCGTAGTTCAGTTGATGGTTTATTTCACCCGAATTAGTTTCATTCTTTCTTAGGAGTTTTAAGCTGTAAGTTTGCTTTGCTAGCTGGAATAAATCTTTACACCGAACTAAAAATTGGTTTATCAATCATCTTTTACTTGGTATAAATTCTTCTTGATTTTCAAGCACAGAGTTGGGAAAAGCAGCATAATGAGCTATGCATACTCCCCACAGCAAAAGTGGCTAATGTTCACATTGGCGCTTCTAGTAACTTGTTCTTCGACTCGGCTTTCTGATAACTCATTAAAACTCGAAGTCCCCCAAACTTGGGGGATCTCAATGGGCTTCGAGTAAGCCTGAAGTTCAAAGATAGATCTTGATCTCAACTAAGAACACTCTGGTATTTTCTATCCAGCAAGCCCGTATTAAACAGACAACTGCAATGGCTTAAAACCATGCTTCACAGAAACCTGGCCAATCTGATCCATCTTTTCAACGGTGATCTGATTGCGCCCCCAGGAAAAATTGGTGTAGATCTTTTCAAATTCCAATAACATGGATTCTGCAAAACAGGCAAACAACTGGCGAGCAGGAGCCTGCATATTCACTGCCTGCATAATCTTCCAATCAATATCTAAAGAGTGCTCTACAATACCGCCTTCTAGGATGTGAACATCGGGATGCTGAAGCTTGGTCGCCATGTTTTTAGGATAGCCACCATCAATCAGGAGGCAGGGCTTTTTCAAGGTTTCAGGATTAATTTCAACCCCTTTTTGCATACTGGCAACCCAGACAATTACATCTGCCTGGGGTAGTGCCTCTTCCAGCCCTAGAATCTTGCCCCGCCCCAGCTCAGCTTGCAAGTTCTGAAGACGTTCACGATCACGGGCGATCAGTAGCAATTCTGCGACATCAGCACGCTTATCTAACCAACGGCAAATGGCACTGCCAATATCTCCCGTTGCGCCACACACGGCAACCGTTGCCTGGGACAAATCAATTCCCAACTTGGGAGCCATTTGTTCCACCTGACGGCAGATAACGTAAGCTGTGTGGGTATTCCCTGTGGTAAAGCGCTCAAACTCTAACTTGATATTACGAACTTGCCTGATTTGCTCTAGCTTAAAATTCTCAAAGATGATGGAAGAAAATCCACCTAAAGCTGTGATATTAATGCCATGTTTTTGAGCATAGGCCATAGCATTGACGACTTTCCTTGTTGCTGCCTTGATGCGTCGAGTTGCTAACATCTCTGGCAGGAAACCGGATTCCACGTATCGGCCTTCAATCACCTGGCCTGTGATACTGGTAACCTTAATAGTGTCAATAATTCGAGGGGGAACACTGCACCAGAAATCCAAGTCCTGGTCAGCGTATTCAGGGTAACCCAGGTCACTAACGACGGATTGGGCGTGTTCTAAACTTGTAAGATGACCGATTAAGCCGAACATAGTGGTGTAACTTCAAAAATGTGGTTGGACTCCAGATCATAGACTTCAAAAGGAACTCAACAAAAAAACTGAGAGGACGCAGGACTAGTGCGCCCTCGGTTTTTTCCTAGATTTATTCCTCAGATCCTGACCTAGGCACTCTTGAGACCGTAGGCAGACATTCGCATGATTTCACGAGTAGTGAAACCGATATTTTCCAGGGCTTCTCCGTAGGCCACCATGAAGTCCTCGACCAAAGCATCCTTTTCCATGCCAAGAACCTTAGCATCGGCTGCAACCTTTTCCAGCATCTGCCATACGATAGGAAGATTCTGACGGTTAGCGGCTTCCAGTTCTTCCTTGGAAGCTTCAAAGTTTGCCTTGAGCCACTCCTCTCCAAAGTTGAGGTGCATGTATTCGTCCTTCACTACACCCTCGGTAATCTTGCGTGCAAAGGGATCCGCAACCGGGATGTAGATGTTGTAAGCTGCGATCGCAAAGCACTCAATGATCAGGGACTGAATCACCAGACAAGTCACAATTTGTCCAGCTTCTGCTGCTTCTTTGAAGTTTTGGTGCAGTTCAGCAAAAAACTCCTGAGCAAATGGCATATCGGGGGTAACTTCTAAGTTCCGACCACAGGACTGGAAGCCCTTCATGTGGCGTTTCTCC
Organism: Microcoleaceae cyanobacterium; assembly: GCA_050331715.1. Lineage (GTDB taxonomy): Bacteria > Cyanobacteriota > Cyanobacteriia > Cyanobacteriales > Microcoleaceae > JBHJGO01. The sequence goes on along the minus strand of JBHJGO010000120.1, from coordinate 9,432 downwards.
ATCTTGGACAGCTACAATAGCTCCGACGCATCGTCGGGCATCAGGTCGCTTAACTTGACATAGTTATCAAAAGCTTCCTGCTCCCCCTCAATCACGATGGCGTTGATCCGGCTATAGGCATCCTTGTAAACATCAGAATGAAAATCGAATTCTGCAACAGTATCAATTACTTCAAGCTGTGGCATGACTTTTTATCTCCTCATCACAAATTGCTACGTTTTACCTGATTCTCCAGTTCTAACAGTTTTTACCAGGCTTTGGACAAACCACTTAAATCCCACCACCCAGGGATGGGAGGGTAGAACGGAAGGAACTTGACTGAGCCAGGGTGTATCCTAGAGCTAGATCGAAGTTCAGGACTTTCATCCTATAGTTTACTTTACCTATTGGATCAAAGATTTGACCAGTGTTCTCCATTACACCGCCAGTTTTGCCCCAAATCTTTGCTGGTTCTTGCCCTTGCCCTGATTAAAGCTACCTGTGAAATTGCCCACTGCCGCCTCAGAACCTAATCGATCTACTTTTTCCAGGATACTGATGTCCAGCTTTCTGTTACTGGGAGCAGGGATTATTTTGCTACCTTTAGCAGTCGTTCTGCTGACTTCGTTGATAACGATTGAGAATCTGGAACAAGCTGAATTTACCCTAGCGAACTATCAAGCGGCCTGGCAACTTGGCGATTTTCTTCAAGCCTTTGCTAATTCTGCCCTGGTTGCACTAGCTGTTACTGGATTGCAAACTCTGACCGCTGCTTTGGCAGGCTATGCTTTGGCGAGACTCCAATTTCGAGGTCGCCAGACAATTCTTTTATTGGTGATTGCAAGTTTAGTGATTCCATTTCAGCTGCTAGTGATTCCTATTTTTTTGGTCTTGAAATGGGGTCATTTATTGAATACTTATTGGGCGTTGATTCTACCAACGGCTGTGAATGGCTTTGGTATCTTTTTACTGCGACAATCTTTTCTATCGATTCCCATCGAACTGGAAGAAGCTGCTGCTTTGGACGGGGCGAATCGTTGGCAGATCCTCTGGCGAGTTGTGCTACCCAGCGTCCGACCAGCCCTGGTTACCCTGTTTTTGTTTACCTTTATTGGAGAATGGAACGATTTGTTCAAGCCTCTGGTGTTCACGACTCGTCCTGAACTGAGAACCGTACAATTGGCCCTGGCAGAGTTCCAGGAACAGTTCACCAGCAGTTGGTCACTGTTAATGGCGGCTGTGGTGATTGCAACTTTACCAGTGATTGTATTGTTTTTGATTGGTCAGCGGCAGTTTATTCAGGGGATTTCAACAACGGGGATTAAGAATTAGTTGTTTGGCATTAGTGATTGCAGTGGAACTTTTGAAGGGGAACTTGATCGATCCAGCGTTTCCAGCGCTGATGGGGTACGAGAGGTTGGAGCGCACCCCACCCCAACTTCCTAAATCTCCACCTCACCAGACCTGGAAAGGTTATAGGGCTTAGTGCTGATGTAAACTAGGGATGAATCGTTTCGGATCTTTGGTCTACGGATGAGCTTGGGTGACATTCTTTATTAAGCGTCACTTGTTTGTCGGGCGTTATGGGTGTTGTTCGGCATAATTCAGCGTTCTCGTCGTTGTACTTACTAGTTGTACTTACTAACTGCACAGTATGTTTAATTCCAGTTCCCACAAGTTCCTATTGGGTTCCTGTCTCGGCGTATTGCTGGCTATCGTCTCGGCTTGCGGTTCCCCTACCGATTCTGGCAATTCCAACACCACTGTTGATAACAGTACCGAAGGAACAGCCACCCAGTCTGATCAATCTACGGACACCACAGCGGCAGACTGTCCCAGGCCGCCGGAAATGGATGCGAAGTTCTGCGATCGCAATGGCGATTTGGTGGCGGATACTCCAGAAGATTCAGCAGAATTGATCGATCCAGAGACGTTAATCTTTGCCTACACTCCCGTTGAGGATCCGGCTGTCTACCAGGAAGTTTGGGCCGGTTTCCTAGATCACATGGCCGAGAAAACAGGTAAAAAGATTGAATTCTTTGCGGTTGATTCCAATGCGGCTCAACTGGAAGCGATGCGGGCTGGCCGATTACACATTGCTGGATTCAATACAGGCAGTAATCCCTTTGCTGTAAATTTTGCTGGGTTTGTCCCGTTTGCCATGATGGCTGCCGAGGATGGTTCCTACGGCTATGAGATGGAGATTATTGTGCCAGCAGATAGTGAGGCTCAGAATGTTGAAGAGCTGAAGGGCCAGGAGATTGCTTTTACAGAACCCACCTCAAATTCTGGGTTTAAAGCACCCTCCAGCCTGCTGAAGGAGGAATTTCAAATGGAAGAAGGTGCGGATTATTCTTCTACCTTTTCCGGGGGTCACGATAACTCAATTCTGGGGGTTGTGAATGGTGACTACAAAGCGGCAGCCGTTGCCAATTCAGTTCTCTCTCGCATGACAGAACGGGAAGTCGTTGACCCTGCCCAGATCCGCACGATTTATGAATCTCAAACCTTCCCCACCACGGGATATGGCTACGTCTACAACCTGGAGCCAGAGTTAGCGGAAAAAGTTCAAGAGGCCTTTTTCTCCTTCGACTGGGAGGGCAGTAAACTTCAAGAGGAGTTCAGTAAGTCTGGCGAGGATCAGTTTATCCCGATTACCTATGAAGAGTACTGGGATGTCATCCGAAAAATCGATAAGGGACTCGGCGTCCAGTATACAGACCCGCAATCCTAGGATTGTTTTGCTAACTAAGTGAACTTCTCAATCAGGGCAACGACAAAATTCACCGTTAAAAATCCAACCCCGATCAAGAGAAAAACAAATGTGATGATGCTGACGGCGGATCTGAACATCTGATTGATTTTTTTTGGCGTTGGATTGGGTTCAGGGGTCATGGCGATGGGAAGGGCGTAAGGAGTTGTGAAGTTAGACTGACTAATTATAGACCTAGCAACTATAATCAACAGTAGCCTAGTGTTGAGACATTGTGCAGTCTATGGCAACTGTTTCTCAAGTTTCTGAGATGAATTCCGTCCGCTCCCACGATCCCGCAAATCGGGCCACAGGTTATACCACTGGCTCAAAATTCCATCCTGCTATGACAAGAAAAAAACACTGGCTAGAAGTTGCAGAGTGGATTTCCCTAGGGGGGTCTGCTGTTGGTGCTGTTATGGTTGGTCTCTCCGGCCAAGCTTTGTATGGTGTTGCTCCCCTAACGGTTACTGCATTCTTGAATGTGGCCAATCGCGATCGCCTCCAGAAACGGATGCAGGAGACTCAGATTGAGATGCTAGAAGTGCATCAGTCCGTTGAACAGATGGAAAAAAATGCGGTACGGGCGATTCTGGGAGTTAAGCATCAGCTTTCCGGAGAGTTAACCCTACTCCAACGTCGGGTAGAGGAAATGCCACTAGAGGCCAATCGTCGTGCAAAACAATTGGCGTTGCTGGGTGAGTCTGTGGCCTCAATTCAAGATAATGTCGCCCTGGCCTTGGAAGAATCTCGACAACAAGTGCTGGAGGAATAGACCACCACCCGTGCGAATGTTCAGGAAATGAGTACAGAACTCAAGGTTTTGACCCGTGAAAACCAGGAAATTGTTAAGCCAAGTTTGAAGCGGTTAATTGTGGCGGTGAAGAACTTACAAACAGCAGATGCTTCTCATTCTGCTCCGTTGCCATCGAAGCTGAAACCGAGCCAGTTTGAAAATAGCCGAGAGTTGAGGTGATATCTCCCAAAATTCTCTACTCAAGAATTGTAGATGTTATCGAAGTATCGTCTGGCGGATTCAGGAGTTCGCTGGATTCCAGATTATCTGCAGCTTGAGGTGTGTTCAATGTGTCCTGAGCTGGTTTAGGGCTAGACGCCCCTTGACCGTCGGAAGTAATGTCCAGTTGACTGATCTGCGAATCTTCCAATTCTGAATCGTCGGTTTGGGTGACCTTAGCCTCCACCGTAATGGCGGGTGGTTCTGGAGCCGCTTGGTTTTCGGTCGGCAATTCCTGGCTATTCTCAATTACAGCCTTTAACTTTGTCAGAAAGTCTGTGTATTTGATGGGCAACGCCAGCGCAGTGGTAGACGAAGAGGGCAGTACAGGAACCAGAGCCGCACGGGCTGCGATGGCACGATTTCGCACAGTCACCCAGGGGAGTTCCTGACGGATTCGAGCTAGCTTTCGTTGAGAACTGATCGCTGACAATGAATATTCCACGGGTTGTGGTGCTAGAGCTGGCTTTAGGCGGGTGTGCAAATCCTGCGGCATCCGATGGCAAACCAGCCGTTCAAACTCAGAATTGAAATGAAAGGTGGGCCGTCCACGCCGCTGCCAGAGGTTTAAAATTTGCTCAACGGAAAAAACTTTATAACGACCCTGGTAAAGCGCTTCGATCACTGCCAGATGGAGCCAGCTTACTTCGTAGACCTTGGCCCACTGAACAATAATTTGCTCAGGGCTGAACTCACTACCCATGTCAAAGCTGTAGTGTGCTAATAGAGCGGCTGCCACTGCTGCTGTATTCATTGCAGTATTTGTCGCCGTGTCATTGGAAGATTCCACCACGATAAACCTCGACCCCGTCCAGAACGATAGTTGTTATCCGCAAGCTCCAGGTTTCAAATGGATATGCACTGACTCTACTCACTACGTCCAGAGAAGCGACCTGGATTACCTGTCCAGTTAAAGTCGCTGATCCGGAGATTCAGGCTTCCGACCCGACGCACCGGGTTAATTCGCAACAGCACACCGTAGGTTCGGCGGCTGTATTCTAGCGTAAATTCGTTATTTAACGCTAAGCCATTATCAAGATTAATCGAAGATTCAAAGCCTGCTCTCAGGCCACCATAAATCTGCTGGACTAATCCAATCGTGAGCACCCGGTCATCAACCCGGCGGTCAAACAGAAAGGGAGATTCTCCATCTTGAATGACTTGAGTATAAAACAGATTAAATCCGGTGTAATCGAAAAAATCATCGGAAAAATTACCCAATTGTCCCTGGAGTCCAGCTCCTGCAACTAGGTAAGACTGGGACTCCCCTTCACTGTATAAACTGACCACACCTTGGGCGAGAAAGACAAGCTTCACAAAGGGAATGACGGGTCGAGGGGTATATCGAAGACCCTCTGTTGCTGTCGCTGGCAATGGTTCTCCCTGCCAGAGGGTAATTGGATAGGTGAAATTGGCTAGAGTTTGAAAGCGCGTGCGACTAATTCGATCATTATCCCGATTCACTGCCAACAGATCCAATTGATCAGTCCTAGCATCAATGCGTTGAAAAGCGGTTTGGAAGCGAAACTGTGCGCCGGAGGTTCCCAGGTCATATAACGGGGAGGTGAGAATTGCTCCATAGGTACTTTGTACGGTTTGAAAGCCTAGCGTTCCATTGAATAGGCGATCGCGATAACTGTATTCCGCAGTCAGTGTATAGTCCCCAATAAATTGTCGGAGCCGCACACTTGCGCGATAATCATCCTCATCCAAACTAGGAAAACCATCAAAGCTATTCACTCGCAAACGACTATCTAGGAATGTGCGAGTCCCCAAGGGGCCAGATAGATTGGCCCGCAGACCAAAGGAGTCAGGATCAAAGGGGCCGCCACTTTCTATCGCCCGTTGTGCTAGAAACTGGGGGGATAAATCCAGCTCCAGGGGGCCAAACAACAGGGGAGCAGCATTCCACTGAACAAAATATCCCCCCAAGTCATCCAGATCATATCCAATCGAGAAGGGACTAGCGTCCCGTTGTCGTCGATCAATAATCGTTCGATCTCGGAACAGGGGCAAACTAAAGCTTTGGTCAAACACCAATCGAGAGCCCGTCGTCAACAACTCGTCCTGAAGGGGAGACAGCCGATTTAACTTTGCTGTGTCTGCCTGAAGTTCAATTTCTGGCGGGGAGAACGGATCGTTGGTGATTCGAATATTGGTCGCTTCCCAGCTCCCATCGGAGGCAATGTCAATTCGATCCGCCTCGAACCGCAGCCGTCGGACATTTCCGCCCACATTTGGCAAAGACAGCCCTGACACATTAACGTCAGCCCCCTCTGTCGCTGAAATATTTTCGACCGGCTGAGCAGAGGTGATGCGATCGCTAATGGGGGCAGCGGGGAAATCTTCGTTGTTGATATTAACAGGATTATTTTCTGCGGAGAGATCTCTGGCCGCAGAGGAGGTGAGGACACTGCCATTGGCCTCAAAGATGACTCCTGTATTGCGAACCAGATTGTATTCCATCCGGTTGCCGCGAACCACCTGCTCCCCCCGCGTCAGAGCCACCTGTCCATCAGCAACAACTTGACGAGTCGCCAGGTTCACCTGGGCTCGATCCGCATCAATTAGGGTTTGTCGAAACCGGATCATGACATTCCCCGTGGCAGTAATAATCTGCCGCTGTTGGTCAAATTCCTGACGATCTGCCGTCACCTCAATTGAGTCACTGGGGAGAATGACCGGAATATCCGCCGATGGTTGAGGTGCAATCGTCGGTTCAGCCGTTTGATTGGAATCTGCTTGGGCAACCTGAACAGGGAAGGATTGAGGCGGGAAGGACTGAGTGGCATTGGGACTGAGATTGACAGGTTCAAGGTCAGAACTGCGAACTGAGAGAGACGGGCCAAGCGAATCTGCGCTTGTTATTTCCTGCAGGGCTTCAGTCCGAGGTAGAGGAAGGCGATAGGAAACGGTTTGATTCAGCCGAGTAACTGTTTGAGGAATCGTTTGTGCAGAAGGAACAAATTCTGTGACAGCAGAAAACTCCGTCGTCCCAGGCATGACTGTTTCAAATATCGGTTCAGATACGATATCTTCCTGCGAGGTATCTGCTTGGGGCTGTAAAAAATTTTCGAGGAGAGAACCCTGGAACGTCTCAGTTGGAACAGTAGTTGGAACAGTAACAGTAGGGATATCCCCAGCTGTAACATACGAATTTTGGACAATGGTTTGAACAACTGGAGGTGGAGCAGGGGGCGGTACCGGATAGGGCATAGCGATTCAACAACACAAAACTCACAGATAGCCTGGACAAATTAGCTCAACCCCATACAGGGCTGAGCATCCACAACAAGCCCCTGGACTACTGAATAAAATACCCATAGCAGTCAGAGCTTAATCTTTTAATGTCACAGTTGTCCACTAACGACTGTTATATTGCAATGATCAGCTTGCAAGAATTAGTCCAAATCCTTCCGCTTGGGATTACGGGCAGGATCATTTGAAAGGAATCCAAAGATAAACAGTAGAACAAAGAAGGAAACGACGATGTAAACTGCGATTTTTAAAGTCACCATTGGCGGATATCTCCTCGGTTAAACGGGCTAAGTGTGTTCTGTGATATGAAAATAACAGTCCCCTTATAATATCTTAAAAGGTTGTTAATTCTCAGCAGATTGACGACTGAACCACTGCTCAACCTTGTGCCAGACCTTCAGGATGACGTTCTCGATCCAGAGAATAGCCCCGTCGAGCCATCCCAAAATCCGTTCCAGGGCATGCTTCTCGTAAGCAACTGTACTCACTTGAGCCTCTACCCAGTTGGAATCCACAACCTGTTCTGTTGCATCCAGTAACCTGGGGAAAGCTTCCGTGTCAACTGGCTCAGTTACAGCCTGGAGTGGGTGATCCTGAGCGATACTGTCCCGAACACCGCCTTCTAGAAGGCTTTCTTGATTTGCAGCGGAGGTCACAGGGCTATCCTTGCCCGAGATTGGCTGGATTGTTGGGTTGGATGCGGTTGAGAAAGTTGTCGGTTGGGCAGTTGGAACTGGAGTAACTTCGCTACCGCCAGAATCTGGGGAGGCAGAAGGCTCAGCAAGCTTGAAAGTTGTAGTTCCTTGCTCTTGGTTTTTTTTGGGAGATTGCAGAGGCTGGGGAAAATTTTCCCTCGGATCATTAGGGGTAACTGAGGTGGAGCTTTCCTGGTGAGAAGGAGTAACAAATCGGAACAGAACCTGCTTAGAAGGGGAAAAAGGCTGAGACAGTTTGGGTTTACGGAGAACAGGCTGAAAGGTGAATTTAGAAGAAGATTGTTCTGGTTCTAGCGCTGACCTGGAAGCTGACTCACTGGGTTCTGAGCTCTGAAACTGATAAGTTGGTGAAGACATAGAGGATTTAGGTAAGGGCTTGACCGCTGCACTGCCATCCAGTTGATAAACGTGCTGATTGAAAAAATGATCCATCGCAGCCCAGATCAGGGTTTTGAACTGATGCCGCCGAAACTCAAAGCTAGATTGAACCGCGTGATGCTCAACCTCAAGGGCCGTTTGATGACTGACCTGCCATGCATAGTTCCAGGACTGTTGTAAATCTCCTGTCACCTTTGACAGAGTAGCGGTGACTCGATTAACCAAAGGCAAGACATACTGACTAGAATATCGAGAAACAGCAGTAGTGCCTCTTTGAATCTGTCGTAGTCCAGAAGCCAAATCAGACTGGACATGCTCAGGCAAAACCTGAGAAATTGAGAGGACTGGTTTTGAGAGCGATAACTTGCTAGCCGAACTTGCTGTCAACTCCATCCGAATGTAGCGTGTCAGAAGCTGCCTTTGAGGAAAAGAAAGACAGTTCAGAATTTGATTATCCTGACCCACCAAAACAAGTTGACGGTTTCTAACCTGAGACGCAATCCCTCTAATTTCCCGGCTGAATGCTGGCCGCTGAACGCTGAACGCTGTTGAACCCTGAACTTCCTCGGCTGCAATCAACAAAATATTCCGAATCGACTGATCTGAACTAGGGGACAAAGCCAGAGGTTTTTCAGACGATTCAATAACTGCCTGGTTCGTTGCAGCGACATCTACAGAATCCACTTCCCTGGAACTGGCTCCCAATTCTGGAGCGGTATCGTTTCCAGACTTCAGTTGTCGTGTGGCGTGCTGAACTGCCTGAGCAATCATTACAAATGGGTAAGCCAACAGATGAGTTACCGTTCCCCCGGCTAGCTTGACCTGTCGCCAGGTGCGATCGCAACCATCCAGGAACCCTTGATAATTACGGGCCAGAAAGTTAAACGCTCGACTTTGGTAAGGGCCAGGGTTAGGATTAGCCATCGGTTTAGTAGCTGAGTGGACTCAGAGCAGCGGGAAAATAAGCCTGACTCTATCTTATCGAACAACATCGGAGTTCCACCCCTTGATTTGCGACTGAGCATACACGACTTAACAAAAGTTCAATCTGCTGAACCACGGAAACTTTTGTGTTCCTGGGTTGCTATTCCTTGGTGTGATACTGATAAAACTGTTGCGAGATCGCCAGATAGTAGCGCAGATTTGTCTAGCCACAGGCCCGGAAAAATTTCTGAACAGAAAATGCCAACTTTGTGGGTATCAACTTAAGGCGAAAAAGGTTGACTGTGTAAAGGTTTGGGCTGACATGGTTTATATGACTGTCTTGGCATAGGCAGCTCAGTAAATGTACTGAGAATCGACTCAAATAAGTCTGGAAAAGATTGCCCAAAAAG
>JBHJGO010000119.1:0-33005 GCA_050331715.1 Microcoleaceae cyanobacterium | reverse complement strand
GTAGACTACCCGTTGATAGGTGGTAAGTCGAAGTGCAGCAATGCATGCAGCTAAGCCATACTAATAGACCGAGGGCTTGACCTAACACTTCTCTCTTCTCTCCTCTCTATGCAGTCTTTAGGGTTTTGAAAGTTCATTTTATTAACCAGCAGCATTTTCTTGACATTTAAGTTTTAAGTGCTTTGAGTATGCTGCTGTTTGAATCATTTTTTTAAGCTATGGCTAAAGGCGTTCGGATTGTTATTACCTTGGAATGTACAGAGTGTCGTACAAACTCTGATAAGCGCTCTAATGGAGTTTCTCGATACACAACGATGAAAAATCGACGTAATACTTCTAGCCGTTTGGAATTGAAGAAGTTCTGTCCACACTGTAATAAGCATACTGTTCATAAAGAGACTAAGTAGTTTTTTTTGGTTTTTCTGCAGTTAGTTGAATATCTATTTTTATGACTTACTTTCGTCGTCAAGCTTCCCCAATTGATCCAAAGCTACCTATTGATTACAAGAACATTGAGCTGTATCGCCGTTTTCTAACTGAGCGTGGTAAGATTCTGCCTCGTAGAATTACAGGTTTGACTTCTGGCCAGCAGAAAGATTTAACGCGTGCAATCAAGAGAGCTCGGATTCTAGCGATGATACCCTTTGTCAACCGAGAGGGTTAGGTTGTTGAGTGGATAAGGGGACATTAGTCGAGTTTAAGTTCAACAGCGAGCGTCGTCTCGCTGTTGTTGATCGCCCTGAGGGAAAAAAACATTGGGTTGTGGTTGATCAGCATGAAAATTCCCATGTCATTCATCCACGCCAAGTGCTTTACCAGATTACTGGTGAGTCTTATACCCCTTCGGGGATTTCTCGTTTTTTGGAGGAATTGCAGCCCTATTTGGATGGTTCTAGTCTAGAGGTGGCATGGGAGTTGCTGGTAGATGATGCTGAGCCAGTTGATCCGCAGACGCTATCAATGTTGCTCTTCTCGGATACCACTCCCACTCAGTGCTATGCGAGTTATTTATTGCTCTCGAGTGACAAGCTCTATTTTAAGCAGAAGGGAGAACGGTACGAGCCTCGATCTCCCAATCAAGTTGCTGAAATCAAACATCAGCAACAAGTTGAACACCAGCGGCATTTGGAAGTTCAAGAGTTTTGGTCAAGAATTCATCAGAGGCTAGGTGGAGAGTATATTGAGTGGTCAAATAGTGATTTGCCTCGAATAACTGCCTTGGAGCAATTTGCACTTCACGGAGATGAAGCAAATCATGTGGCAACTGCCCGTGATCTGCTACTTCAACTTGAACGCCCTCAAACTGCAGCAGCCGCGATTCAATTACTGATAGACTTAGGCACATGGGAACGTCATGAGAATTTACCCCTGCGTCGGAGTCAGATTCCTCTTGCATTTTCAGATCAGGTAATTGAAGTGGCACATTCTCGTTTGAACTCTCCGCCGCCCGATCCCGATGTTAGCCGTTTAGACCTGACTCACTTAAAGGTTTACACGATTGATGATGCGAGTACACGAGAAATTGACGATGGTTTGAGTTTGGAATTTTTGGAAAACGATGAGCAACGGTTGTGGATTCACATTGCTGATCCAACCCGCTTGCTATCTCCGGGAGCTCACCTGGATCTAGAAGCTCGGCGTCGAACAACTACAGTTTATCTTCCGACTGGGATGATTCCAATGTTCCCGCCAGAACTCGCAACGGGGCCGATGAGTTTAGTACAGGGTCAGGTTTGTTGTGCTTTAAGCTTTGCAGTGACTTTGGATCAGACCGGAGCAGTCTATGACTACAGCATTCATCCGACATTGATTAAGCCGACTTATCGTTTAACCTACGAAGATGTTGATGAAATGTTGCAGCTTGGGATTAAAGCTGAGCCTGAGCTAGAAATCCTTTCACTTCTCGCTAAACAACGCAAGCAATGGAGAAATTCTCAGGGCGCAATCAGTATCTACATGCCAGAATCCTCAATTAAGGTTGAAGCCGATGAAGTTATCATTACGGTACTGGAAGATTCTATTGCCCGGCAAACGGTTGCAGAAATGATGATCTTGGCTGGGGAGGTGGCTGCTCGTTATGGTCAAACCAATCAATTGGATTTACCTTATCGCAGTCAGCCTCAGCCGGATTTGCCTCCAGAAGAGGAATTGATGCAGCTTCCTGGCGGTGCAGTTCGGGCCTCTGTAATGCGAAGGTATATGCCGCGCAGTGAAGTGGGTTTGACTCCTGCTCGTCACGCTAGTCTGGCACTCAACACCTATACTCAGGTCACCTCTCCTATTCGTCGCTACAGTGATCTCCTCACACACTTTCAAATCAAAGCTCATCTTCGAGGAGAAGAACCGCCATTCTCGACAACCCAAATGCAGGAGATAGTTGTCAGTTTAGGCTCTACAGTTAAGGAAGCAATGAGGGTTGAGAGGGAGACTAATCGTTACTGGAGTCTAGAATACCTGCGGCGTCATGGAGATCAGGTTTGGCAGGCGATGATGCTGCGATGGTGGCGTGAGGAAAATCGAATTGGGTTGATCCTGATTGAAGATTTGGCGCTGGAGTTGCAAATGAGATTCAATCGCTCAGTCCAACCAGGAGAGCATTTTCTCGTGAGAGTTGCACATGTTGACCCTCATCAAGATATTTTGCATTTACAGGAAGTGATTGAACCGGGTGGTTAAGGCCGACCTACTAACCAATAGGTTGTCATGTCTCCTTTTCCTTTAACGTAGACCTTCCCTCGTTCTTCGAACTTGTACTTGGTGCTGAGTAGCTTCTTTGTGTCGGCGGTTACCTGAATTTTTCCAGGAACGCCACGGGATTCCATGCGGGACGCAATATTTACGGCATCTCCCCAAAGATCATAGATAAATTTACGAGTTCCAATGACGCCAGCTACAACGGGCCCTGTATTGATTCCAACTCTGAGTTGAAACGGGGTACCGTCCTGACGATTAACCTGGGTAATGGCTTGCTGCATATCTAATGCCATTTCTGCAATCGCTTCAGCATGATTCGCTTGTGGGGTGGGAATTCCACCCACTACCATGTAAGAATCTCCAATCGTTTTAATTTTTTCAAGCTGATGCTCTTGGGCTAGCTCATCGAAAATCGAGAAGATATTGTTCAGCCAGTCCACTAATTCTGTGGGAGAAATTTGAGAGGAAAATTCAGTGAAGTTGACAATATCCGCAAATAAAATCGTAGCATTATCGAACCGATCTGCGATTGAACCGGGACTTTGCTTAAGCCGCTCGGCAACGGACTGCGGCAGAATATTTTGTAGTAGTCGTTCGGATTTTTGCTGCTCTATTTGTAGAGCATCCAGCATTCGCTTGCGCTCGGTCGTATTATGGGCCACCCAGATGACTCGTTGATTGGGGAGGGGAGAGATGGTTGCCGCAAACCATACCAGGTTATCGGCGGGATTGGGTTGAAGTAAGTCATAGGGGCTTTGTGACCAATCCTGAGATTGAATAATGGGCAAGCTATATTCAACGTTGAGGGTTTTTCCGGTCTCTACCACCTGACGAATGTGATGATAAAACAAGCAGGCTTGAGCAGGAGGTAAAACTTCGAATACGCTTTTACCCAAACAGTTAGAAGCAGGGCCGTAGAGCTGTTCTGAATTTGTGGTGATGATTTTTTGATAATTGCCTTCAGCATCAAATACGGTAATCACATCTGTCATCGCAGCAAACAGCGCTCTTAATTCAGTCTCAGAAGCTCGTAGGGCGGACTCGATTCGTTTACGCTCAGCAATCTCTCGTACCAATTCAGCCGTTCTTTCCTGAACTCGCAATTCCAGGTGATCCATAGCTTGTTGCACGACTTCTTCAGCCCGTCGTCGCTCCGTAATATCAATTACACTGCCTTCGTAGTACAGTACGTCTCCCTGGCGATCCCGCACTACAAAAGCATACTCAGAAATCCAGGCAATCTCACCATTCCGTCGCCGGATTTCGGACTCAAATCCTATTACCGATCCAGCGTCTTCAATTTGCCGCATGAATTCCTGGCGACGACCAGAATTTACGTAGAGTTGCCCAGCGATATTAGTCAAGTTGCTTGTCAGTTCTGCTGGCGACTGATAGCCATAAAGCTGAGCTAAAGCTGGATTGGCCCGTAGATACTGACCTTCGGGTGTTGTCCTGAAAATACCTTCGACTGCATTTTCAAAAATACTACGATAATCTGCTTCCGTCTGACGGAGTACTTCCTCAACCCGCTTACGTTCTGTAATATCAATCCCAACGAACAGCGCGGCCTGACTACCGTTATACTTACGGGCCATAATCAGCTGGCAGTGGGTCTGGCCGTGAATAATCGATAGCACCTCTTGCTTCGTATTAACTTGGGGACTGGAAAAGAAGTCTCGAACCAATTGATTAAACTGCGGACTGTGATCTAGAAAACCAATATGCTGATTTTCAAAATCTTCAGGCATCAAATCAAATTGTTCAGCCAAATGGCGATTCACTCCCAGGTAGCGAAAATCTGCACTAATCCAAGACACCATACCTGGAATGACCTCTAGAATCGTTCTGAATTGATCCTGAGAGGCAGCCAGGGCTGATTCGGCCTGACGCTGGGCTGTAATGTCAATTCCTACGACAAAAGCTTCCTGGTTTTGCTTGTACTTACGGGCAATGATGTAGTAATGGCGACTTTGATTGTGAACGGTAGCAGAAATCTCCCGCGATGCCTCTCGTTGTGGACTGGTGTAGAGTTGCTGAATAAACTGGTTGAATTCAGCTCCACACCCCAGGACACCGATATGCTGATTGGAAAACTCTTCTCGAGGTAAGCTATAGATGTCGGCTAATTGCTGGTTGACTTCAATATAGGTCAAATCAGAGCGTACCCAGGAGACGGTTCCTGGTACAGCTTCTAATACTGTTTGCAGACGAATATTGGCGTTTCGCAGTGCTTCCTCAACTCGACGACGTTGTGTAATATCGATTCCCACGACAAACACTGCCTGGTTGCGGTCATATTTTCGGGCCACAATCAGGTAATGACAGTGTTCACCTGCGACTTTAACGCTAACTTCGTGGCTGGCTTCTGATTCGGGACGCTGAAACAAATCTGAAACAAAATCATTGAATTCAGAACTCGTTCCCAAGAAACCAATATCCTGACCTGCAAATTCTTCACGCGGCAAGCCAAAAATATCAGCGAGTTGCTGATTCACCTCAACATAGGTTAGATCGGAGCGAATCCAGGAAACTGTACCGGGCACTGCTTCCAGCACAGTCTGTAGGCGAACATTGGCACTCTGTAAGTCGGAATGAACCCGCTTATGTTCTACGACTTCTCGTAATAACTGACGATTAGTCTGCCGTAGGGTAGCAGTCCGCTCCTCCACCAACTGTTCCAGGCGCTCATTCACCTGTTCCAACTGCTGTTGATAGCGCTTGCGCCGCTCAATTTCTTGCTGTAGCTGAATTTGAGCTGCTTCTAACTCAATTGATTTTTGTTTGAGCTGTTCGGTTTGTTCAATGCCACGGCTTACCTCTGCCAACAACTGAGTGACTGTCTCAGAAACGTTGAAACGATCATCCTCAAACCCTAACCAGGGTAACGGTTCAATTGGCTGAGGACTGCTATCAAGAATGTCAAATTGTCCATCTGAGCGAACTTGACCAATGTGGCAGGTTTTGGCAATGTGGTGGTTTGGCCTCACACAAAGTAAGCCACTAGGAGCCGGAAAGCACAATCCATAGGCCGCAGTTCGTATCCGACTTGGATCAAAGGATTGGGCCAACTCAACCGCTGTTTTCCAAAGGTAAACCTGTGTGTAGGCCGCTTCAACAGGATCACTGGTGACCCGATCTGCCCCGTAACGTGCTTTAAACTGTTCAACAAACCGCTGATTCTCAGAAGTTTCTAAACTTTGAAAATAACTCCAACAACTTAAATGTCCAACAGCGGCGTCTCCGATATGCTGCAACTCAGTTTCAGACACTGAAGTGGCCAAAACCGTCATCTCTTCAGCACAAATTCCAGCAGTTGCTAATTGTTGGTAGAATGCAATATTACTATCCCCATTCAAGGTATTAAAGACAACCTGGGGTTGAGCATTTTGAATCCGAGTAATAACGGAGCTAAAATCCTGGCTGCCCAGAGGAACGTAGGCTTGCCCGACAATCTCCCCCTGACAAGCCTGAAGCTGAAGCTGAACTAGCCTATTAGCAGTATGAGGAAAAACATAGTCTGAACCCAAGAGATAAAATCGCGTGCCGCGATGCTTTAGCAACCAATCAATAGCAGGTTTAACCTGTTGATTAGCACAGGGGCCAGTGTAGAAAATGTTATACGACACCTCTAATCCTTCATACTGTAAAGGATACCAAAGTTGATGATTGTACTGCTCAACAATAGACTTAACTGCGATGCGAGAGTGGGATGTCCAACAGCCAAATAATGTCGCAACTTGCTCGGTGAGAATCAACTTTTCTGCACGTTCTGCAAAGCAAGCAGGTTCAGACATGCCATCTTCAACAACTGGCTCAATTTGACATCCTAAAACTCCACCAGACTGATTAATTTCAGCAATTGCCATGAGAGCAGCATCTCGCAGCGGAACCTCACTAATAGCCATCGTTCCACTGAGTGAGTGCAAAATACCGACTCGTACACCTGACGCCATAGATCTCACCTTACATGAGCGTTCGTTAAAGCCATCGCTAAGCTCATATCTGCAATCGATTAGAGTCAACTAAATGGTATTCATTCTTGGTAGATCCACATCCTGAGTCCAATCCCCTTTAAATTTGCTTCAATTGTGTTGAGGCTGTCGATTGAACACTTGTCTCCTGTTTAAGAGTTTAGAAAAATCCTGAGATAACTTCGGTATCCTAAGTACCAAACCCTTAGAAGGTAGACCCCATGAGGGGTCAAAAGCTTGCTGCTGAGATGCTGAAACCGAATGTATAAGCACTGCTGATCACGGGCTTATGCGCCCTGATTGGCGGGAAATGACCACCCGATATGCTCACATAAAAGCAACTGTTACTGAGAGCATTTTTAATATCCAGTATAACAATCTGAGCAATTTATTGAAGGAATGACTTCTACTTCCTTGAAGATCAGGAACTCTACAAAATTTGACAGTCTGTCAATTTTTCCGTCATGACTTGAACGTGTTGCCACCACTTACCGCCAGTTTGTAATCCAAGGCGAGAGGGTAAATGGCCTACGGGAGCTGAGAGCTTAAATTGAAATCCAATCATGGGATTACTCGGATTGTAAGTTAACCAGCCGATCTTTTCACAGAAGGAGCCATAGTCTCCCTCGAATTTTTGGTAAATCCGAGCCTGGACACTAAACCCAAACCGGCCTCCACTATACTGCAACCATAGTCGATCAATCGTGCAGAGATCCTCGCAGGGAAGATTTTGTAAATCACTGGCTTGGAGATATTGACGAGAACGCTTTCCCAGCGCTTGACGGAGAACCATCCAGGTTTCGGCATCGGCTGCTTTCCAGCGTCGGGTCGCCAGGAGTCGCTGCAGCTCTCGGTAATTGATGCCAGTGGCTGAAACCAATTCCTCCTCAACGGTTGATGCGAGTCCCGGAATCCAACGTCCCAAGGTAGCGGATAACAGAGAATTCAGAGGCTGGGTCAGGATTGATTGATCCCGATCAATTAACCCTGGAGTAACAGGTTGGGCAACTGATTGAGTACCGGATTGAGTACCGGGCAGATTTACAGAACTTGATGCCGTTTCTGGCTGGTTGATATCTTGTAGCACCTGCTCAGCCGAGTGATAACGCTGGTTCATCTGGGGAGCAACCAGTCGATCTAGAACACGGGCCAGCTTGGGATGAAGGGTTCGATCATTGGCAAGAAGATCGCGCCAAATCCACTGTTCCTTGACGACATCATACAGATTCCAGGGAGAAATCCCGGTTAATAGATAAAGGCAGGTCGTACCCAAACTGTATAGATCACTGGCCGGAAAGACTTTCCCCCTTGTCTGTTCAGGAGCCATAAATTCTGGACTCCCAATAATCGTTCCAGTTTGCATGGACGCTGCTCCAGTAAAAAGCTTAGCGACACCGAAATCAATCAGGACGATCTGATCCGACCCTCTAGCTTTAGTAGATGAGGAGTGTTTTGATCTGGGCAGTAATACAGGAGGCAAAGATGCATCATCTGAAACATCTTGAATCTGAGCAACCGTCTGACACTCTAAAATTTGGGTAGGTTGCTCTTCGATGTTCTGGGATTCAAGATCCTGGGATTCAAGATCTTGAGAAATTTGCGACGCATCCTGGGAGATATTTTGGGGAGGTTGCTGGGCCTGAGTTTTTTGATCATTCATCCTCTGACCTAGAGTTTTCGGATTCGGAGGGGAGAGAAGCGTAGCAGATCGCGATCGCCGCATGATATTGGCTGGCTTGATATCCCGATGGATCACCTGATTTTGATGGACAAACTGGAGCACGGGTAGAATCCCTCGCAGCAGTTGCCAGATTTTAGCCTCGCTGAAAACGCCAATTTCTTCAAGTTCTTGAGCTAAGGTTCGGCCTGGGACGTATTCTTGAACCAGAAATAACTGTTGACTTTGCTCGAAGTGGGCCAGCAGTTGGGGAATTTGCGGATGCTTCCCCAGTTGATCCAGGCGCACTGCCTCCTCGTGAAACAACCGCACTGCCTTGGCATAGCCCTCACCCGCTTGAAGAAAATGAAATTGCTTGATCACACAGATGGGTCTGGAGGGCAGATGTTCATCTCTGGCCAGATAGGTTTTGCCAAATCCACCTTGACCAATCGGTTGCAAAGGACGATAGCGATTTTGCAGCAGAATCCTAGCACCACACCCCTGACAATATTGGGCTGCGTCAGCAGATTGAGGGCTAACACATTGAGGATTAACGCAATAGCTCATGGCTCAAGTTGATTGGCTCAGATGAATTCGCTCAAAAACTGGCTCAGATTGATTAAAGATATTAATTGAAAATTTTAATCAAAAATCAAATTAATCCGACGTTGACCTTGCTTCAGGGCCACTTCTGGAGCCTCTCCCAAAAGTGTAGCCTCTATCGAGCGCCCCAAGCTGTCTGACACCCGAGAATAGTGGGGGATGATGGGGCGCGATCGCGCCCCAGACACCTGTTCCAAAAAGACCTTAAGAGCAGGTTTCTGAGCAACAAAGGTCTGATAGTCTGGGCTTTGCCGTGTTTTCAGATTGACTGGCAGATATCCGGTTCCCAGACTCCACTCCGTTTGGAATTCTGGACTGAGAACATATCGCAAAAATTGCTGGGCGGCCTGCTGGCGATCTTCAGAGGTTTTCATCAAAAATAAATTTTCTCCCCCCACAACGGTTGCAGATTGGGCTTGGGCCGGAATCGGCATCACGCCGTAGTCAATTCCGGTATTATCCAAATATTCCAGTGTCCAAGGGCCTGTGATCTGCATCGCCACCTTGCCCGCAATAAAGTCCTGCTGTTCGTAGCCTCGCTCTGGTTCTGACAGAATCGCTGAGCCATCCTGGAGTAAATCAACCCAAAATTGTAAGGCAGCAACCGCTTCTGAACTGAAAAGTTGCACCTGATCATCCTGAACCAATTCCCCCTCTGCACTAAAGAAAAACGGCAACCAGGTAAAGACTGTCCATTCTCCTTTTCCCAGCGGCAGGACAATGGCATGTTGGTCAATCACACCGTTGCCAGTGGTGTCCTGGGTGAGTCGTTGAGCTGCGGCGCGAAATTCCTCCCAGGTCTGAGGAAGAGTCTTGATTCCAGCAGCCTGAAATAAACTAGGCCGATAGAATACTGCGACATTATTGGTCGTCATGGGTACTGACCACCAATGTTCCTCAAATTGCATCGATTCAAACAGGGCTGGATCGATCTCCGATTTCAGCGGTAGGGAATTTAGCCAGGTTTCTAACGGTTCAATGGCATCCAATTCAACCAACTGACTGGTCAGAGTTGGATTGTAGAACAAGAGATCCGGTGCAGTATTGCCGACCACTGCGGTGAGAATTTTAGGCAACTGTTGATCTGGCTGACCGACATAGATGGGATCAACGTAAATGTCAGTTTGTTTCTGATTAAAGCGGTCAACTAATTGCTGAAATACCTCTCGATTGTAGGGAGGATTAATGCCATGCCATAGGGTGATGTAGGTAATGCCTGGATCTCGAGTCGAAGGCTGGCAACTGACACAAGCCAGGGCAATCAGACAGATAGCAGTCAGTTTGACCAGTTTGCTTGCAATATTCTGAATCATAAACCCATTATCACTGATTCATTCATCCTACAATTGGGAACTATCCCCTGCAATTCCAATCAGGATCAATCCAGCCCAATTTCGAGGATGAGGATGCCGGGCCATCGTCTCCAACATCGCTTGTCTGAGAGCAATGGCTTTGTTGGGATTTTCTTGAAGCGATTGATAGAATGACACCATCAATTCCTGAGTTGGTCGATCCGGCATTAACCACAAGGAAGCAACCACGCTGGGCACACCCGCTACGATAAATGCCCGGGGCAAGCCGATAACTCCGTCGGTTGTGATTGGCCCCAAGGCGGTGCGATCGCCACTCAGAACCACCAGATCTGCATCCAGTTCCAGGTTCTGAATTTCGGTTGTCGTCAGTTGATCGCTGATCTCACGCTCCGGCTTAAGCTGGATAACTGGCTCCCCATTTATCGCTGACGTCTCCGATTGCAAGCTAGGAATTACAAAATGGATCACCTGAGCGGTGGGCAGTGTTGCTAAGAGTTCAGATTTCGTTGTCCGTTCTCGCTGTAATGCCTGAGTTGCAAGTAGGTCGGCGACTTGAGTCGTCTCTGATTCAGAGGGTGAGCCGATTACCAATGCCTGACGTGCAAGGAACTGATTGTCCTGCTGTTGACGACGTGCGATCAGTTCCAGGATTTGGATGGCCGGAGCCGTTGAGATGACATACTGTTCAATCAAATACTGTCCAGTTTCATCCGCCAGAGCTGCAAAGGGAACCTTGAACAACGATCCTTGAGGAATAAAGACAACCGTTTCTTCTGATGCAGTCGGGAGTAAATCGACAATGGGTTGGATCAGAACTTGATAAAGTTGTTGAAGCTGAATGGTGGGATCATGGCTAGTAATCTGCTGGCAAGCTTGGTCAACCCATTGCTCAAACTGCGGGCCAATCGATTGACGACGCAACTCAACCCTTCCGGATGACTGCACAACCCACACTCGCAGCTCAGAACCGAGGGTTTCATCCGTGATCAAGGAGTACTGAACCAGAGTGGCTCGTTGCTGTCTAGCAACCTGTTTAATCTGCTCAATGGTCGGCGGCACAACTGCGACAGTTACCTCAGAATCCCCAGGGTTCAGGAGTTGCGAGGAATACCGCAAAGACTGCTGTGGAAAATCAACAGCTTGACCGGGCCACGCAGAAGCTTGATTCAACTCAGCGAATAGGGTCAGAAGCAATCCATACATTCTGAAACAGCTCCCAAGGCAACAGTATTCGCTTGATCCTAATCAAACCGTAGCCATTTCGTCTGGTGATTTTCCTGCTTAGTTCGGGAGCTCAAAACCACACTACTGAAATCGGTTTGATCAAATTCGGCCTCTGTAAAGGTTGTATTCTCTACTGCCAAAGATTCCAGGCGCACATTAGTAATATTTGCCCCCTCAAAGTCCGTCTCAGTCAAATCAGCATCACTGAGGCTGGCCCCGTAGAAGTTGACCCCGTTGCAGCAGGTCGAACTCAAATCGCATAGACTCAGATTCGCATTGCTCAAATCTCCCTCGGTGAGTTGGGCCTCCTGGAGGGAACCACGTCGGAGATTAACATTTCTGAGGCATGCTTTAGTGGCGATTGCCTGTCTCAAATTAGCCTTGCGGAGGTTGGCATTGGTTAAGTTTGCCCCCGTCAATTCACTGCGAATATAGGAACCATCCGGAGCCTGACACGGGCTGAAATCAGATTTTCTCAAATTGGCTCCGATCAAATTTGCATGATGGAGTGATACTCCTTTCAAACTGGCATAGGTCAGGTTCGCTCGCTTCAAATTTACAAAGTCTAGACGGGTACGCTGGTGACCATAGCAATTGAGTTTGCTGGAAGACAGGTTGGCATTCTCCAGGTTGCTGTTAATCAGATTGCACCCTTCCAATCGAGCACCGGTCAAATCAGCACCTCTCAGGTCTGCCTCCGAGATACTGGCTCCGCGCAAATTTACCTTTCTCAAACTTGTATTTCTGAGATTGGCTCTGGTCAGATTGGCTCCCGCTAGGTTGGACTCCTCTAAATCAAGCCCTGATAAATCTAAGCCACTCAAATCAGCACCATTTAGGCGAGACCTTCTGAGATTGACAGATCTAAGATCTGCAGCTTGAGCAGTACTTAATCCAAAAGCCTGAGCAATTTTTTCGAGATCCACAACAGCGGGTTGAACGTGCGAGCTATGACCAAGATCTACAACCTGAAGATTGGTGTTTTCACTCAATTTACTGTTGCGCTGTTTACTCAGCGGCTGGCTGGATAATTTTTCAGAAAGCAGTGATATCAGCAACGATTCAGATGAAACAGACATGTTTCCCCAATACCCCAAGTCCTACATGGATGAAGTGACGTAGCCCCTCCACCCTAACATATATCTGGGGAGGGAGGGCTTATGCAGTCTAGGGTGAAAGACCTCTGGACTGCGTCACAGATCTGTCACATTTTCATACTGAGCCTATAGCCTTTCCAGGTCTGGTGCGCCCCCACCTGCCAAATTCCATCAGCGTTGAAAACGCTGCGTACCGACTACCTGGTGTTGATATGTCTGTTCTACTACCTGTGCTAGTTTTTCCATTCCTGTTCTAATTTCTGCATCTTTCGCTGTCAAACTAATACGAATGCACTGATTCATATGGGGCCATTCTACAGATAGGCCAGGGAAAAAGGCTTTGCCCGGAACAACAATCACACCCACCTTTTTTAACTCCTGATACAAATCCCAATCCGTAATCGGTAGATCCTGGAACCAAATCCAGCCAAAGATGCCCCCCTCACCTTGGTGGAGAAACCAGGGAATGTCCATCGGCATGAATTGATCTAGAGCACTTTCCAGCACGGCAAACTTTTGTTGATAGAAGGGTCGAATCACGTCAGCAGCGACATCGGCTAGCGCTCCTGAACCAATCGCACGGGCGGCGATCGCCTGACCATAGCGGGGCGAGTGGATACAGAGATTTGTCTGAAAGGCTTCCAGCACCCGAATCAAATTTTCGTTACCCATGGCAATGCCCAATCGTTCTCCTGGTAAACCTGCTTTGGATAGGCTGATACAGTGCAGAATGTTTTCACCAAAAACCGGCGTCATGTCGGTAAAGTTCAAGGCTGGAAAGGGAGGGGCATAGGCTGAATCCACCAGGACAGGAATCTGATGGGGAGTGGCCAGAGCTGCGATTTTTTCTACCTCAGCGTCACTTAGAACGTTACCACTGGGATTACAGGGACGAGAAAAGATAACACAGCCCGTTGTTTCATCAATCACCATTTGACCAAAGTCAGGACGATACTTGAAACGGTGATGCTGTTCTTTCAGCTCTAACGTGGGTTGGAAGGAAACGACAGCTTCTGGAATCAGGCTGACACCGCCGTACCCGGTGTAGTCGGGACTTAGAGGTAGGACAATATGTTTTAACTCTCCTGCATGGGTGTAGCCACCGAAGGCATTGGCTGCGTAGAAATAAATTGCTTGACTACCAGGAGTAATCAGGACATTGCGATCACTCAAGCTCAGACCATAGCGGGAATTGAAGTCCTCAACAATGACTTCGATCAAGGGTTGATAGCCCTGACTGGAACCGTAGCGACCCACCACTTCCCCATATTCGGGCGAGGCTAATAGTTGCGCCGTACAGTCTCGCCACAACGCTTCGGTTTGAGGCAGAATCACGGGGTTACCTGCGCTCAGATTGATAAATTCTTTGCCTTGGCCTGATCGCAGGGTTTCAATAATGTCTTTCATAATGGCGCGCACTCCGGTCAGATGAGACATGCGATCGCCAAACTGTGTCAGAGCAGGATTCATGATGAAGCGACTGAACTTGGTAGTATTAGGATCATATTAACCGCAGTCTGGGTTTGTCGAGAGGATTGGGGGACAGTTGTTGGTCATTAGTGCTCGGTCATTAGTCATTAGTTATTTGGTTGTTGGTTTTTATGTTTATTGGTTTTTGTGTTTATTGGTTTTGATAACTATTAATTCTGGTAGCAAGCGATGCATCGGTTAGCGGCAGTTCCAGGGGGGTGGAATCCTGGGGCTGAAGGAGTTATTTTTATCGAGCAAACGCCAGCGCCTATTGTTATTTTGACGGCGGCGGATACTGAAATTCTGACTTTAGCAGGAGCATTGGAGGGACTGCCTGAAGGTTTTCCCAAACTGCGGGTTGCCAATTTACTGCAACTGCAACAGCAACTCACGATTGATACCTATGCCCAGAGTGTCTTGGAACAAGCGGAAGTGATTGTAGTTCGGCTGTTGGGGGGGCGAGGGTATTGGTCTTATGGTTTGGAAGTGGTTCAGGAAACTGTGGAGCGGACGGGGAAGCAACTGATTGTTTTGCCGGGAGATGATCGTCCTGACCCAAATCTGATTAGCCATTCCACCACAGCTTTGCCAGTGGCGCATCAACTGTGGCAATACTTGATTGAAGGCGGGATTGAAAACTATCGCAATGCTCTAAAGTTCCTGGCGAAAACCTGTCTCAACCGGAATTACACGACTGATCCACCCATCCCAATTCCTCGCATTGGAGTTTACCCCTGGTCGGAGGGGAGGACGGGGAATTGTTCAGAGAACCCTGATTTTTCAACCGTTAACGTCCCAACAATCGCGCCTCCAACCGTAGGCATCCTGTTCTATCGCGCCCACTATCTTTCGGGAAATACGACTCCTATTCAAGCCCTCTGTGATGCCCTGGGTCAAAAACAACTGAATCCCTTACCGATTTTTGTATCTTCTTTGCGGGATCCAGAGGTTCAGGCTGAATTACTCACGAATTTGCAGTCGGTATCAGAGGATGGTGTTCAGTTGCTGATTGATACCACGAGCTTTTCAATTTCCTCCATGGAGGAAGGTGCAGAGCATTCCTCGCCGCTGTTTTCACTAAAAATTCCAATTTTGCAGGCGATTCTCAGCAGTAGTCCGGTCGAACAGTGGCAGCAGGATTTTCAGGGGCTTTCCCCTAGGGATATTGCCATGAATGTGGCACTGCCGGAGGTGGATGGTCGTATTATTACCCGTGCGATTTCCTTCAAGGCAATCAAGCAATGGAATGCTGATTTAGAAACGGATGTGGTGAGTTATGTTCCGGTGGCTGATCGGGTTGAGTTTGTGGCTGAGCTCGCTCGAAACTGGATTCGCTTACAACAGACTCCTGTATCCCAGCGCAGAATTGCTTTGATCTTGGCAAATTACCCCAATCGCGATGGGCGTCTGGCCAATGGTGTGGGTCTAGACACTCCAAACAGTTGCATCGAAATTCTCAAAGCCCTGGATCAAGCAGGTTATGAGGTTGATTCGTTTCCGCAGACTGGAGATGAGCTGATGCAGCAGTTAACCGCAGGCGTTACCAACGATCCGGAGGGCAAGGAACTTCGGCCCATTAATCAACACCTATCTTCTCAGCAATTTCAAACGTATTTCTCCCGACTACCAGCAGCTGTTCAGCAACAGATTCAGCGCCGTTGGCAGGGAATTCATCCAAACTGGAGTAATCTCAACTCAATTCCCATCTCTGGCCTGCATCTCGGCAATATCTTCATCGGGATTCAACCTGCACGAGGCTATGACCTCGATCCCAGCCTCAACTACCATGCCCCCGATCTCGAACCCACTCCAGAATACTTAGCCTTCTACTACTGGCTAAATACTCAATTTGAGGCAGACGCAATTGTTCATGTTGGCAAACACGGCAACTTGGAATGGCTACCCGGCAAAAGTATTGCACTCTCAGCCACTTGTTATCCAGAAATTGCTTTGGGAGCAATGCCCCATTTTTACCCCTTTATTGTCAATGATCCGGGGGAAGGTTCCCAGGCCAAGCGGCGATCGCAGGCGGTGATTCTCGATCACCTGACTCCACCAATGACCCGTGCAGAATTGTATGGGGCTTTGAATCAATTGGAGCGGTTAGTCGATGAGTATTATCAGGCCCAATCTTTGAATCCTTCGAGATTGTCCTTAGTTCGCGATCAAATTATTGAACTGATGAAGGCTGAGAATTTGGATCGGGACTTGAATCTGAATCTTGAGCAGTTGATGCCCGAAAAATTTGGGGGAAATAGTGGGGAGATGCTGCATTACGCTGCGCTCATGACATCTTACGGTGGGGAAAGTTCTTTGCAGGAATCCCCGAAAACTTCTGTGGATGTCTTAGGCTCCATTGATGGGTATTTGTGTGAATTAAAGGAAGCTCAAATTCGAGATGGTTTACATATTTTTGGGCAATGCCCTCAAGGGGAGCAACTGAGAGATTTAATCATTGCGATTGCTCGAAACCCTGGTGTGAAGCGGATGGGTTTAACCCGTGCGATTGCCCAGGATTGGCAGTTATCCTTCGACCCCCTCACAACTGATTTCGCAGAACGGTTTTCCCCTAAATTAGTCCTGCAAGGAAAAGAGTGTTACATCATCGGGGATGCAGTTGAACAAATTGAACAGTCCGCCGCCGATTTAGTCGAGAAGTTGATTCAGGGCCTTGAAATTCAACCAGGGATTGGCCAAAACATTCGAACAGAACTCCACTGGATTCAAACGCAACTTTTGCCTAAACTCCAGCAAACGCACCGGGAAATTTTCCACCTTTTACAAGGTCTAAACGGTGAGTATGTGCCCAGTGGGGCTTCCGGTGCGCCGACCCGGGGACGCACTGATGTTCTGCCTACGGGCCGCAACTTTTACTCCGTTGATATTCGGGGCATTCCAACTGAAACCGCCTGGAGTGTGGGACAACTGGCAGCCGCAGCCGTGATTGAACGGTATACCCAGGAAAACGGCGAATATCCTAAGACTCTAGGCTTATCCGTTTGGGGCACCTCCACCATGCGAACCGGAGGAGATGATATCGCAGAAGCCCTGGCATTATTAGGGGTAAAACCTGTCTGGCAGGGAACCTCGCGCCGAGTGGTTGACTTTGAGATTCTACCGCTGTCAATTTTGGGTAGGCCCAGGGTGGACGTGACGTTACGCATTTCCGGCTTTTTTCGAGACGCCTTTCCTAACCTAATCGACCTGTTTGACCAGGCAGTAATCGCCGTTGCTCACCTGGATGAACCTGCGGATCAGAATCCGTTAGCGGCCCAGGTACAACAGGAAACCCAATCCTGGATCACAGCCGGACTCAGCCCAGAAGCAGCAGCCGAACGTTCCTGCTATCGAATTTTTGGCTCGAAACCTGGAGCCTACGGGGCAGGGTTACAGGGTTTAATCGAGGCCCAGAACTGGACAACCGATGAAGATCTGGCCAGAGCTTATATTAACTGGAGCAGCTACGCTTATCATCAAAAAAGTTATGGTATCTCCGCTTCAGAAGCCTTTGGTAAACGGTTGGAGCAGATGCAAATTGCTCTGCACAATCAAGACAATCGAGAACATGACCTGCTGGATTCCGATGACTATTACCAGTTCCAAGGGGGTATGGCGGTAGCCGTCAGAGCCTTAACAGGACAACACCCCCAAACCTATTTTGGCGATCACTCTCGGCCTGAAAATCCTAAAGTTCGACTATTACGGGAGGAAATTGCCAAGGTGTATCGTTCCCGTGTGATTAATCCCAAGTGGATTGCCGGGGTAATGCGTCATGGCTACAAAGGAGCCTTTGAAATGGCGGCAACGGTAGATTACCTTTTTGCCTATGATGTCACAGCCAATTGTGTCGAGGACTTCATGTATACCGGAGTGGCCAATGCTTACGTGCTGGATGACACAGTACAGCAATTTGTCCAGTCCAAAAATCCCTGGGCGTTGCGAGATATGGCAGAACGATTGCTGGAGGCTCACCAGCGGGGCCTTTGGCAAAATGTGAATTCAGAGATGCTCAATCAACTACGAGATGTGGTTCACCAAGCGGAAGGAGCAGTTGAAAGCCGACCCTCCCGGCCTAACCCTTACCCATCCCCAAAAATCAATAACCAATAATCAATGACAACCAAACATGACCACCCTAAAAATAGGCAACCTTACCTTCCATCAAATCGCCGCTATTCTATTCGACAAAGACGGCACATTGGAAGACTCCTATGACTTTCTGATACAACTGGCCCAGGCCCGCTCCCGTCAGATTGATCAGGAAGTGCGGGTGGCAGGAAACCTTTTACTAGAGGCATTTGGGGTTCAGGAAAACTGGCTAGACATTGCCGGACTCATGGCTGTTGGCAGTCGACACGAAAACGAAATGGCGGCTGCGACCTGCATGGTCTTGATGGGATACCCCTGGTCAACGGCGAGGGCCACTGCTCGGCGTGCTTTTGCTGCCGCAGATCAAGAATTGCAATTTTTTTCCGGTTCCCCCCTGGTCGCAGGTGGCCCGGCAGTGTTAGATTCGTTGTCAACTTCTGGCCTTAAACTTGGGGTTCTTTCAGCCGCCTTGCCTCAATCGGTTCATCAGTTTGTCACCCGGCATCGTTTGGAGCGATACTTCCAGCTTCAGATGGGAGTTGATGGGGATCTAACCAAGCCTGACCCTCGGCTGTTTTTGGTAGCTTGTGAGCGGTTAGGAGTGGATCCAACCACTACCCTGATGGTGGGGGATTCGATTTCAGATATGGAGATGGCCAGACAAGCCAACTCAGCAGGTTGCATTGGGGTCAGCTATCGAGGTAGGAATCCATCACTTGCTGCCGTCGCAGATGTTGTCATTACAGAACTCAACCAGATTCAACTGATCGATTCTGACTGATGGATTTGGGGAATGTCCGTTACTAACTTAGATTCGACAGTGTATCTATCAATTTGAAGCCTGGAAGAAATTGTAGGCGTTTGGGAGATTTAGCACTTAACTGTGATTTTACAGGGCTGGCTTTACATGGCAAACTTTAATATTAGTTTAATCGCACCGGTGTGAAAGAATTGATTGAGGTTATCCAGGGCTGGCTGCCCTCCCAAGTGAAGCTTGTGATAGTGGTGCGATGGTAGGCAGTTAAGTGCTCGGCATTGGCTTAAGTCCTTGATTAACTCAACTCGAATAGAAGGAGGATCTAATCTTGTCTCGTCGCTACTTATTTACATCCGAGTCTGTTACAGAGGGTCATCCTGACAAAATTTGTGACCAGATTTCAGACACCATCTTGGATGCTGTGCTAGCCCAAGATCCAGCAAGCCGTGTAGCGGCTGAAGTGGTTGTTAATACAGGTTTGGTGCTAATCACTGGGGAAATCACGACCCAGGCGCAGATTGATTTCATTGATTTAGCTCGTAAGAAAGTTGCTGAAATCGGCTATACTCACCCAGACAATGGCTTCGACTCTGAGAGCTGTTCGGTACTGATTGCGCTGGATAAGCAGTCTCCAGATATTGCCCAAGGGGTTGATCAGGCCCATGAAAGTCGCTCATCCCTGAGTGAAGAAGAACTGGATGCGATTGGTGCGGGAGATCAGGGATTGATGTTTGGCTATGCTTGTAATGAGACGCCAGAACTCATGCCTCTCCCTATTAGTTTGGCTCACCGGATTTCCCTGCAACTTTCTGTTGTCCGTAAGAATGGTCAGTTGCCCTATCTGCGGCCGGACGGAAAGACCCAGGTTACTGTGATTTACGAGGGCGATCGCCCCGTTGGAATTGATACGATTCTAGTCTCGACTCAGCATGCTGCAGTTGTAAATGGAACCAGCGATTCCACTGCGATTCATGACCAGATTACCAAGGATCTGTGGGCGCAGGTGGTCAAGCCCGTATTCGAGGATATTGACATTAAGCCCGATGATCAAACTCGCTTCCTAGTTAATCCAACTGGAAAGTTCGTGATTGGTGGCCCCCAGGGAGATTCGGGTCTGACTGGACGCAAGATCATCGTTGACACCTATGGTGGCTATGCCCGCCACGGTGGGGGCGCTTTCTCTGGTAAGGATCCCACTAAGGTGGATCGAACTGCGGCCTATGCTGCTCGCTATATCGCTAAGAACATTGTTGCCGCAGGTTTGGCGGAGCGATGTGAAGTTCAGGTAAGCTACGCTATCGGTGTGGCTCGTCCCGTGAGTCTACATATCGATACCTTTGGCACAGGAAAGGTAGACGAGGATCGATTGATGGATGTCATCCTGAAAAACTTCGAGCTACGTCCGGCAGGCATGATTCAGACCTTTGACCTGCGCAATCTTCCTGGAGAGCGGAAGGGTCGCTTCTTCCAAGAAGTTGCTTCCTATGGTCACTTTGGCCGCCCTGACCTTGATCTTCCCTGGGAGAGAACTGATAAGGTAGACGTTTTGAAAGATGCGCTAGCTGTTGCAGCGGTGGCTAGTTAGTTAGCTGTCAGGTATTAGCTATCAGTAATGATCATCACTTCTGCATAGCGGAAATCCTGAAAAATCATTCAGTGACCGACAGTTACCGATAGGGTGTAGTAACGAACGCGTAATGCACCACAGAAGAAAAGTACACCTTTAATAGAACCCTTCGGTCAAAGCTGAAGGGTTTTTAGATTTCAAATATTTTTTCCTGGAACCCTATGGAATCAGAAGCTCCAAAAATTCAACTGGATCAATTCCTCAAGCTCACAGGATGTGTTTCAACTGGAGGTCAGGCCAAAATCCTGATCCAATCTGGTCAGGTAAAAGTAAACGATCAGATTGAAACACGACGGAGCCGCAAACTGGTGGAGGGCGATCGCGTCGCGTTGGGAAATCAAAGCTACCTCGTCCAACTTGATTGGTAGTCTGTAAATAAATCGACTTCACTCTTGAATGTTATATGTCAAGTGATATAATTAATTTAGGGACGGGGGGACGAGGACGATAGATTTGATGTGCCTTCAGGCAGCCTCAACCTTTCAAGGGGGCTGCTTTTTCTTTGATTTGCCTCATCTCTTTGAACGATGGACAAAGAGTTAACCCATCATTCCACCTAAGATTGATATCCCCAACAATCAAGTCTCGTTAGTTAAAATGGGGTAATCTAAATATTATGGAGAGTTAAAAAAACTTCATGCAGAAACGATCCAGTATCGATTCCACTGAAATGACTCGTAGGGCCTCTGACCTGGTTAGCGCTGCATCCAATCGCTACCGTATCACCGTTCAAGTGGCGAATCGCGCCAAGCGCTGTCGCTACGAGGACTTCGACAGTGCTGATGAGGGGATGATGAAGCCTGTGCTGCGAGCTATCGTTGAGATGTCTGACGAACTCACTCAGCCTGAAATTATTGCAGATTAGTGTGTCAGTTCTGGCACTTTCAATTATCGTTGGGCAATTTCTTGGAACTGATTCTTAGAACTGATTCTTGAAACTGAAGTACCCGTAACGTGATTCCTACCCGCATGGGAATTTGGCAGCCTATGCTCGCGAATCGGGAAAGCTTTTTCAAGAAATTGCCTTAAAATCTCTAGTCTTGATCTCTGTGCTTCAGGAAGTACAGCGGCCGCTGGAAAATGTTACTCTCTTCACTAGTGAGCGTTCATCCTGACAAATGGTTGGATATTTATGGGCAAAGTATTGATGAGCAAAGTATTCTGGCGGTTTGGATTAGCCACTTTATGTGTTGCAGGTAGCATCGTTGTGACGGCACTCTCTTCTAACGCAGCGGTTCAATCCATTGCACATCAACCCGATCAACATCAAAAGGTTTCCACGCTGTTGATTCAGCCCCAACCGACTCAACTGGCCCAATCCCGACGCATCAGGATCCAGGATGTCTGGCAACAGGTATATGCAAAACTGCCTGATCTACCCAAGGA
Source organism: Microcoleaceae cyanobacterium (assembly GCA_050331715.1). Lineage (GTDB taxonomy): Bacteria > Cyanobacteriota > Cyanobacteriia > Cyanobacteriales > Microcoleaceae > JBHJGO01. The sequence continues at coordinate 11,114 of JBHJGO010000119.1, read as the reverse complement.
AAATCAATACGTTGCCCTTGAAACGGGCGAAGTTGCAGAAGACGATACCCTGATCGGACGCTTGATTCGGTATCATCTCTATGCCCAAGGTCGCTCACCCCTATATCGATTGGACTGGAAGCTGACTTTGGCTGATTACTTGGGCGTGAATGAAGTAATGTATGCCAACCAGTATCCCAGTCGAGATAAATTCTCAGAAAATCCGATGGATAGCGATCGCACCGCTGTTCGTCAATTAACTCTGGCACAGCGCGAGACTCTGGTCACAACTTTGGCTAATATTTTTAATCCGCAACAATCCGAAGTGGAGAACTCTGACCAGGAAAGTTCGGTGGATTCTGATCAACCTTCACGGTCAACCTCTCCTTTGCCCCCTCAGTCCCAACCCGGAGATGCTGACTTACTAAAGTTGTAGGCATGACTTCTGAAGATGACATCCTCTGGCAGTAATCAATCCCGCATTCTCGACAGTGGTTTAGGTTGGCGGATAGGCTGGAACCCTCAGGCCAAGAAGTTTAAAGGGTTGGTGGGAACAGATGATTGGGCCATTGAATTAACTGAGGTAGAATTAGACGATTTTTGCCGTTTGTTAGAGCAATTGTCAAAAACAATGAGTCACATGGTTGCTGAACTGATGCATGAAGAAAAAATCACCTGTGAGGCTGAAACCGATCAACTGTGGATGCAAGCTGAGGGGTATCCCACTGACTATGGTCTACAATTCATGCTGAAACAAGGTCGGCGAGCAGAGGGCTGTTGGTCATCTCAAGTGGTTCCTGAGCTTCTGAGAGCCGCGCAGATACAAATGGCTCAGAAAAAAATGTAAGCTCTGATACTGTATAAAAAGCAGTATATTTTCTGTGATATGCTGACCTCGAACGTGGCTATCCTGGTCTATGAACATGCTCCATTTCCAGTCCTGAATTGTTTGAGGCGGATAATGCTCGGTTGTCTCCAGATTTGAAGACGGCTTGAACGACCTTGACTAAACGGCTAGGAGGAGTTTGGGTGGGGGCGATTTTACGTTGCTGGATTTTTTTAGCCAGATGACGCATGACGGAAGCGTCCAGTTCTTCAATAAAAGAATCTGCAATTTGTTCTCCCATAAAATCAATCACCTCTGAATACTGTTGTACCAGGGTGGCGATCGCATCGGTTGCCTGTTGGGTGACATCGTTTTCAGCATCGTCAGGATTCATATCACTGAACAGATTCGAGTCAGCAACCTTAGAAGAATCAGCGGTGTTTTGTTGACTTGAAAGAGTCGTTGATTGCGAATCAAATGGAACACCAGATCGAAAAGAGGACTGGAGTTCTGGTTGGGTGGTTTCCAAGGTGGGCAGGGTGGTGGGATAGCGTTTGTAAGCAGTATCGAAGCTAGAGCGTGTATTGGTGTTGACCGATGGAGCCGCTTGAGTTGCAGCCGCCTGGAAGACAAAATCTTGTTCAGGCTGAGATGGGCGTCCGATCAGGCCCCTATACTCTTCTACACTCATGCCGAGATTATGGAGATGATGATGGACGTGGTCGATCAGATTGACCTCTTCTGGAGAGTAGTCTCGACGATAGCCTTCAATTCCATGCAATTTCGCCCAGTTCTGGATCAGGCTTTGCTCGTGAATCTGGTATCGATCCAGCAGTTGGGCGGGAGTTAGATTTGTGGGTGGAGTCGCTTTGAAATCGCTCATGATAAACTTCGTTATTTGGAGTAGGTCAGGTCAGATAGCAGTCGTTACCAAGAAGTGTATCGCTATTTTCTCCCCAATGATGGCAAATTAATTTATGGGGATGTTCAGCAGAGACAACGATTCCGCCGCCATTATAGGGAACAAAACACAGCTATCGATAACAAAAACTGATCGCGAAGATCATTCAGCTTTCAATTTGCAAATCTTACTTGAAGAAATGCATTAATTCTTGAGTGAATTCGTGTATTTCTTTGAGACTTGTGTTTAAATAGTGAAGGATTGATCCTATAGGAATAATTGCAATGGAAATTAATTAATTAAGAAAGGTAACAAGACCTGAAACCACAGAAATTCACTACCAAAAGCCAATCTTTGGATGACCAATAATCCACCTCAAGCGGCATTAGCTGCTCTATCACAAAGTATTGCCCTCTTAATCGATCTCGCTGAACGGGGAGAAATTGATCCCTGGGACGTTCAGGTCGTTGATGTGGTTGATCGATACTTGAGCCAGCTCACACCTCAGCCAACCACACTGGAGAATACTGCTTTAAAAAATCTGGCTGAAACTAACTTCGCAGAACTCTCCTATTCTGGGCAAGCCCTACTTTACGCTTCAATTCTTGTTCTGTTGAAGTCAGACAGTTTAATGACTCTTGCCGATTCTAATCCAGAGGAAGAACTCCCCCCTGACGAATGGGTGGATGAGACTGAGGCAGGATTCAGCATCCAGCGTCCCCAAAACCTGGAGCAGCAGCTCCGTCGTCGAGCTACCCCACCCCCGCCTCGAAAACGCCGCGTGACCTTGCCAGAATTGGTTGAGCAGTTACAACAGATGGCAGAGGTGCTATCGGTTCAGAATCGTAAGCCGCGTCGTCTCCGCTCCCAATCCCGGACGCAAACGGCAAAGGTGATTGCCCAATTGGCTCACCAGGAAAATCTGACAGAGACGGCCGCCAAGCTAGATCAGTTGTTGTCGGATCAAAGATTACGTCTAGGAGAAACCTGGATTGATCTAGAGCAAATTCTCAACTGGTGGGCAAGTCTGATATCCCATGAACAAGATGATGATGATGCAGAACCTTTATCCCATCCCAATCAAGTTCGGTTTAATGTCCATGATCGAGTCGGAATATTTTGGGCCTTGCTTCTACTCTCTGCCCAATCCAAAGTTGAACTTGCTCAGGACGAATTCTACTGCGATTTGCGGGTTCGGGCATTAGTTTAGGTCATCACCTCCAGATGATCCGCTAGCCCCGCGACGCGACATTCTGACAAAATCTGAGTAAATTGGGATAAGGAGAAGTGATACGCTAGTTTTTTATAGTCAGTTAAATCTCCACTGAATGGTAGCCGCTTAACTGCGGCTGTTCAGCGATTGAACAGGGGTACTACTAACTGAACACAATTGACTAAGCACCATTGAGTCACAACCAACTGAACCACATAGGCCTGAGGAAGTGTATATGAAAGCCATGATTCTGGCAGCTGGCAAGGGAACTCGCGTTCGTCCAATTACCTATACGATTCCCAAGCCGATGATTCCAATTTTACAGAAACCCGTGATGGAGTTCCTGGTAGAACTGCTCCGTCAGCATGGGTTTGACCAAATTATGGTTAATGTGAGTCATCTGGCAGAGGAAATTGAGAACTATTTTCGGGACGGTCAACGATTTGGCGTCCACATTTCTTACTCCTTTGAGGGACGAATCGAAGATGGGAATCTCATCGGTAAAGCGATTGGTTCAGCCGGGGGAATGAAGAAGATTCAAGACTTCTATCCATTCTTCGATGATACCTTTGTGGTACTCTGCGGTGATGCCCTGATTGACCTTGATCTGACCAAAGCTGTGCAGTGGCATCGGGAAAAAGGATCTCTAGCAACCATTGTGATGAAGTCTGTTCCACGAGAAAAGGTTTCTAGCTATGGGGTTGTGGTCACCGATGAGGAGGGCCGCATCAAAACCTTCCAAGAAAAGCCTGCGGTCGAAGAGGCACTGAGTACCAGCATTAACACCGGAATCTATATCTTTGAGCCGGAAATCTTTAACTACATTCCCTCCGGTTGTGAATTTGACATTGGGGGAGATTTGTTTCCGAAGCTTGTGGAGATGGGTGCCCCTTTCTACGGTACAACCATGGATTTTGAGTGGGTTGATATTGGAAAGGTACCAGACTACTGGGAGGCAGTTCGCGGCGTTCTAAACGGACAGATCAAGAATGTTCCTGTCCCAGGTCAACAGGTGAAGCCTGGAATCTATACTGGTTTAAATGTTGCCGTTAACTGGGACAAGGTTAATATTCAGGGGCCTGTTTATATTGGCGGTATGACCCAAATCGAGGATGGTGCGACCATTGTTGGCCCAACGATGATCGGTCAAAACTGTCGGGTTTGCAGGGATGCCTATGTGGATAACAGCGTAATCTTTGAATATTCCCGATTGGGTCAAGGGGTCAGATTGGTCGATAAGCTGGTGTTTGGTCGCTATTGTGTTGACAAGATGGGGGCTGCAATCGATGTGCAGGCTGCGGCTCTGGGTTGGCTGATCACAGATGCACGGGAAGCGGAGTTTGTCTCTCCTGATGAGCGAGAGGCGATCGCCGAGTTTCTAAGTAATTCCTAGCGAATCAGGGGCGGCTTCATTGGGGATGAATCAAACGAATATTCCTGAATCTTCTCTAGAAGCTGTCTCCGCGACAGGGAAATTTGTGGAGGTTCTGGTCGATGTGCCGATTCAAACGGATCAGCAGTCGGGTCAGAAATTGTTTACCTATCAAGTCCCAGAGGGGCTTCAGGTGCAACCTGGAGATATTCTGAGCGTCCCCTTTGGGCAGCAACAGTTGGGAGCGGTAGCGATTCGTCTATTGACCCAAGCTCCTAATCAACTTGTTCTGGAAAAAATTAAAACGGTGGAGGCAATCCTCTACTCTGGCTTTTTTCCAGCCACTTATCCTGCGCTGCTACAGCGAATTGCGGATTACTATCAAACGCCTCTGGTACAAGTAATTCGTGCCGCACTGCCTTCCGGGTTACTGCGGGGGAGTCAACGTCGGGTTCGTCTGTGCTCGGAACTGATTCCACTAGGGGCCAATGAATTTCTCAATGCCCACACTCAGAAGATGCTGGCACTGCTTCAGTCTGTAAAAACTGGAGATTGCAGTTGGCAAACTCTCAAGAAAAAGATGGGATCTGAACAAACCGCTAGACGGGCTGAGCGGGATCTCCTCAAACGAGGTTGGATCGCGGTTTACTTAGAACCCCCTAAGCGACCCAAGGCCAAACTGAATACCATGGTGGCCTTGGCGGCCAGTTCATCCACAGAGATTAATTCCATTGACACCCTGACCCAACGACAGCAGGAACTGTTGCAATCCCTGCGTCATGTAGGCGGCGAGATGGAGCGGAGTGAATTTCTCAAGTTCTGTCACACGACATCCCGCACCCTCCAGAATCTGGTTGACCAGGGATATATTCTGATTCAAGAACAGGAAGTTCTCCGGCTGGATCAGGGCATTGATCAACCGATGGATGCACCGAAACCCCTTACTCCGGCCCAGGCCAAAGCGTTGGCGGTCATTCGTCAACAGTCCCAGTTTGCCCAACTGTTGTTGCTTGGGGTATCGGGTTCAGGAAAGACAGAAGTTTACCTGCAAGCCATTGCACCGCTCCTGGCTCAAAATCAATCGGTGCTGGTGCTGGTGCCAGAAATTGGGTTGACGCCCCAACTCATGGATCGATTCCGGGCTAGATTTGGGGAACAGGTATTCGTTTATCACAGTGGTCTGTCAACCGGGGAGCGCTACGATACCTGGCGGATCATGACGCAGCGCCAGCCTCGAATTGTGATTGGAACCCGTTCAGCTATTTTTGCTCCGCTAGCGAATTTGGGATTAATCATTCTCGACGAGGAACACGACAACAGCTTCAAACAGGATCAACCCTCTCCCTGTTATCACGCCCGCACAGTGGCAAGATGGCGAGCTGAACTGGAAAATTGCCCTTTGGTTCTTGGCTCTGCCACTCCTGACCTGGAAACCTGGGCCGAGGCGAGGGGGTTAATGCAAAAAATCAATGCCAAGCCTGAGCCAGCCGAGCCTGAAAAAGCCTACTATCTGAGCCTGCCTGAACGCGTTCAGGCTCGACCAATGCCGGAGATAGAAATTGTGGATATGCGGCAGGAATTGCGTCAGGGCAATCGTTCAATTTTCAGCCGCTCTTTGCAACAGGCAATTCACACCCTGCATCAGCAGGGACAACAGGGAATTTTATTCATACATCGACGGGGCCATAGTACCTTTGTCTCCTGTCGCAGTTGCGGTTACGTAATGGAATGTCCCCGCTGTGATGTTTCCCTGTCCTATCACCAAACCCATTCTGAGGCGACCCAGCAGTTGCGCTGCCACTATTGCAATCATCAACAACTCTATCCTCAAACCTGCCCCCAGTGCGCTTCTCCCTACTTCAAACACTTTGGCAGTGGAACCCAACGGGCAACCCAGGAATTGCAGCGATTGTTTCCTCAAGTGAAGGTGATCCGGTTTGACAGTGACACCACGCGCACCAAGGACGCCCATCGAATCTTACTGACCCGATTTGCCCAGGGGGAAGCTGATTTACTGGTGGGGACGCAAATGTTAACCAAGGGATTGGATTTGGCTGCTGTTGCGCTTGTGGGGATTATCTCTGCCGATGGCTTACTCCATCTGTCAGATTATCGTGCCAGTGAGCGAGCGTTTCAAACCCTGGTTCAGGTGGCAGGCCGAGCCGGTCGAGGCGACAATCCAGGTCAGGTGATCCTGCAAACCTACAGCCCTGAACATCCGGTAGTACAGGCGGTTCAGCGCTATGAATACGAATCACTGATCAATTCGGAGTTGCAATACCGACAATCATGCCAATATCCTCCCTACAGTCAGTTGGTGCTCTTCCGGCTGAGTGGCCCAGATTCGACCGTTGTTGAACAAACAGCTAAACAATTGGTAGAAAAACTAACTGAAATCTTGCAGGAATTATCAATTACTACTCCTGATCTAAAAGCAGAATTACTCGGCCCTGCCCCCGCTCCCATTATGCGAATTGCCCACCAGTATCGTTGGCAGTTATTGCTCAAATTCGTTCCGTACGCCCCCTTACATCAGCTTCAGCTACAGCCCCTACGTCAATTTTGCCCAACTTCAGTGCGATTAACGATTGATATTGATCCGTTGAACTTTGGTTGATGTAGCATTTCCAACGCTGATGGAGTAGAGGAGGTCGGGGCACACCGCGCCCCGACTTCCCAAATCTGTACCTCACCAAATCTGGAAAGGCTGTATAGCAGTCCTAAATCAATCATGAAAGAAGTAAAGGGGTTTGGGGACAAAGTCCCCAAGAAGGGGGCACCGCCCCCTTCACCCCTATTTCACAAATCATTTGTGATTGCTATACATATAGTTTCAGTAAACTATTTTACTTTTGAGTTTTCTGTTTAATTTCTTTCAACGATTGTGACAAATTCTCCAGCGTAGCTTGCTGGTTTTGAATAAAAGCTTCGATTCCTCCCAGGTGTTCTCGGAGGTTATCCAAATAATCAATTAAGTCATCGATCACGTCTGGATTGATTTGTTCAACTGCAATTTTCCCAGGCCGATCTGGTTTAGTAACTCGTTCATGCTGACTTGATGCGTCTCTGCCAATTTCTGTAGACCTGCCAGAGCATCTGTTGTGAACTGAAAAGTTTTCTTGTGTTGTTTGCGCTCTCCGTGCTCCTCGTGTCTTGCCTTGGGCATCATGTCCGCTCCATCGCTTAGAAATATCCATCCTTATTTTACACGTGCAATATTGACCAGTTTGCACGTGTTATGTTAACCTTGATCATCATTTACCGTGTTAAAACGAGGATGATAGCAGTCTTTTGTACGAAAAATAACCCTCAGTACGTAACGTCTGGGGGTTAGAGAAATCTGCAAATTCAATACTTAAACCTGGAGGAACAAATATGGCCAAATTTGAAGACCTGGATCTGCCGCATCAGTCTATGGTCGCCAGTTCTACCGTGGCACTGCAATATGTTCGGCGATTTTTTTCAACTCAGCCTCGACTCGTACAAACCGTTCTCTCAACCGCTGCGGGCAACACCAAAAGCATGACCCCCAAACAGCTCAAAGCTCTGATGCAGCAACTTGATGAGTACATCGCATCCAGTGAACCGAAAATGTTCAGCGAATTTCAGATTGATCTAGAGCAATTCAAGATCCGAAAACGCAAATCAACAATTGAAAGAAATGACCCAGATAGTGAGTCTTGAACGGTGTGTGCCGATAATGCAGAAACACTACTCGCAATTAATCATCCACGGTGTGCCGAACTGATCAACTACCATACCAAATCGCTCTGCCCAGAACGTTTTCTGGATTGGCATTTGCACCTCACCATTTTCTGACAATTCCTGGAAGATGCGCTCGGCCTCTGCGACATCCTTGAGACCAATTGAGACGGAGCAACCTTGAGGCTTTTGATATTGCTGCGCTAGTGAATCAGCACCCATCAACTCAACATCACCTACTTTGATGCTAGCGTGCATGATCTTGTCTTTCCATTCCGGTGGAACGTCGGCTTCCATTGGAGAGCCAGTAAAACGCATCATGTCCCCAATCTTGCCGCCCAAACATTTCTCATAAAACTTAAACGCGGCCTCACATTGTCCATTGAAACTGAGATACGGATTCAATTGCATGGTGTTCTCCCATGATTATTGAACAATGATTCAATAATATAATATCTTGTTTAAACTGATGATGAAAAATACATATCTTAATCAAATTGTGAGCAGTCAAGGAACCGTAGGAGCGGGGGGTTCCCCTGCCCCTACTTTAATCCAAATTGACAGACAGATGTAAAAGGGCATTTTCAGCGGCTTGTTTCTCAGCTGCCTTTTTGCTGGAGCCGCGTCCTTCGCCGTAGACTGTCTTGTTCACATAGACTTGAGCTGTGAACTCCGGAGCATGATCAAATCCCCCCACCCTCTCGGTTCTATATTTGGGCGTCATTGGGCCAATATTAGCCTGTACCCATTCTTGAAACCGATTTTTCACATCGATAGTCGAGCGGGAATTGAGAATTTCCAAAGGTACAGACTCGAACAGTTGCTCAACCAGTGGTCGAACCTGCTCAACATCACCATCCTGGTCGAGAAAATAAGCCCCAACAACTGCTTCAAATGTACTACTGAGAAGATTCTCATTTTGAAACCCGCCAGCATAAATTGCCCCCCTGCCTAAACGCATTCGATTCGCCAAACCAATTGCCAGGGCAAATTGAGCCAGTTGCTTTTCATCGACCAGAGCGGCGCGGCGGCGAGTCATCTGATCCTCTCCCAGGGGAGGATACTGTCTGTAGAGATATTGACCACTGAGAAAATTCAGAATTGCATCCCCCAGAAATTCCAATCGTTCGTTGTCAGTCAGTTCCAGGTGGGGATTTTCATTGGCATAGGAACTGTGGGTTAGTGCCTGTTGTAATAATTCTTCGTTGGTGAATCTTAGGAGGGGATGAACACTACTCATATCGTTCAGTGAATTTTCTGAACAAACCTATGGATGAATTTGTTTTAGGATCGTTCTCAGTCGATCATAATCATCTTTGAGCAACAAACTCAATGTCCGTCCCGCTTCAACCAACCACTGGCGATCGCCTTTTCTCAATTGATACACCTCCCGAATCGCTGCGGCTGATAGGGAATCGACCGGAGCATTTCCCATTTGCAGCAAGGTTCTGAGGAAGTCCAACTGTTCACTGAAGTGGATAATTTCCTCCGGTTCACAGCGATAAACGGCCTGATGAATTTGAGGGGGACGGGGCGGAATGTATTGATAAATGGTTCCTCGGTGGTGCTGAGAACCGTTGCGGCCTTGATAAGGGGCCTCAAACCCCACAATAGCCGCCTTGAACTCCGTTTGCAACATGGAAAAAATCTGAGGCTGTTGCTCCCGTAGTTCTTCCAGGGACAGACCTAATGCCCTAGCCCGATGCACTGAATCCACCGGGCTCGTGGTTGCATGGTAAACCACCGCATAGATCTGATTACCGGATTCCTCGTCAATCGCCTTGATCCAACTGCCAAAGGCAGGCATGACCGGAAACTTCAAATCCTCTGGCTCCATGCACTGGGCCAGAAATTCTGACGTTGACGTTTCAATCACCTCTGCAATATGGTTGGGGTGACGATGGGTAATGCTGAATTGAGGAAAGGGAAGCCGCATCGAAAATTATGTTGAGTTTTTGAACCAGCTCATGTTTGATGAGGTTGCTTTCTACAGAATCCCTATTTTTTCGCTTTGCCAGCAGTGGTTTCAGCCGACTCTAGTTCAGAAAGACGGAAAGTAACTAGTTTGTCCCAATTCCCGCCCTCAAACAAAACGGCGGCTTTACCATCGGCAATCTGTTGAACCTGTCCTTGAAATCCGTAGTAGGTGTCGGACTGATTGATGACTCGAACGGCTGATCCGGGTAAAATCATAGCTTGAATCAATTGATTAACAATTCATAGTTTACCTCAAAGTTGTCGCTCGGCAGCAGCCACCTGTAGGCGTTCCTGAATTGCTTGGCGAGTGCGAGTGACGACCTGAGGATCGCCATAGAGCTGAAATGTCCAATTGGCTCCCATCAGCAAGGTATCAATTTCAAAGGCTAACTGGTGCCGATCTAATTCTATTGCTAATTCACCTGAACGCTGAGCATCTTGAATCAGCCGTGCGAAGGTCTGTAGTCGTTCCTGCATAATGGCAGCCAGGCGATCGCGCACCGTACCCGGACGACTTTTGAACTCCACAGCGGTCATGGCAAAGAAGCAACCCCCTGGGAACAGATTGTCTTCGGTATAGTTCAGCCACGCCTCACACAATCGCTGTAAACGTTGTAGCCCCTTGGGGGTTCTCAGGGCAGGACGAACCACTGTTTTCACAACATAGGCACGAGCGGCTTCAATGGTGGCGAGTTGCAGTTCTTCTTTGGAACCGAAATGGGCAAATAGACCGCTCTTACTCATATTCAGTTCCCTGGCCAGGCGACCAATTGATACCCCCTCCAATCCCTCAACGGAGGCGATATTCATAGCAGCCTGGAGAATGGCTTGATAGGTTTGCTCACCCTGAGCCGTACGGCGACGTTTATTTGACTCAGAGAGGCGGGGTTCTGGCATTTTATGTACGACTCGGTTCAACTGATGCCATGGGAGCAGACAAATTGAACACCGTAATTTCTGGACGACTTCCGAGCCGGACTTTGGGAGAAACCGTCCCAATCCCTCGATTGGTATACTGAATCATCTCCCCGACAGAATAGCGACCCACGGGATATTTCTTGCCGTAGGGTGGAAGTTAGGGGGGTTTGAATCCGCGAATATCTACCAGTCCGCCGTGTGAAAGACCTGACAGCTCCAAATCAAA
>JBHJGO010000118.1:0-18026 GCA_050331715.1 Microcoleaceae cyanobacterium | reverse complement strand
CGCTGTCCCGCTGTTCTGCGAGTATCTGCTAAGTCCGCAAAAGCTTCTACAATTGCAGGTTGAGACATTTAAAGAGTACCCTAAAAGTTAAACATCCTTTCTACCATATCAATCACTCAATTAGAATGAAATGGCCCTGGAGGCAAGGATTCGGGATTTCTATAAAGCTGGAGAGGATAAGATTGTGTTTCGTAAACAGTTGGACGTAAGTTAAAGCTGTGCTTTATAAAAACAAGTCCAGTCTCTTTGCTGAATTTGATTAGTGCTTATCTAAATCAATAGGTTGTTGAGAACCAGTCAATTTACCGATTAGCAAACTTAGAAGAATAGAAAGCAACTCATAGGAACCGATTAAAACTGCCAGCACAATTAACATAGCGATGTAGCCAAGGGCTGGATTATTGACGTAGGTTTCATTATTCAATAGTTCACGGCGATATTGATCAAATTCTTCCAAGTAGGATTCACGGGTTAATTGCTGACCCCGTTCAACGTTGATCAGGGCTTGCCGCTGAAAGTAGTAGCCGAAGACTCCTGAAAAGATTAGAACAAGCGATAACTTTGCAATGAATGTGTTGCGGCTGAATCGCGGAACAGTAATCTTCAAGCTGTCGGGAGATGAATTTTCCATAGGATCTGCTGGAACTTTTTTTTCCATACTGGCATGGCACAGATGAAATTGTGCAACACTTCCGTATTTGCTTGCAATTCCCTCACAGCTTATGGAGCCTCAATTTGTCTAACGACAGTCAGGGCAGAGTAGGAAACGCCTGCTGTTCCTTCGCCGGGATGGGTACAATCTCCCACTAGCCATAGGTGATTGACTGGTGTGCGGTTCGCAAATCCAAACGGCCCAAAAGTAGGAATTCGCTGACCCACACCGCCCACAACCCCCTGGTCGCGGGCGGTAAATCGGGCAAAGGTTCGAGGGGTAGCTGCCTCCTGATAGAGAATAGTCTCCGGCGTCAGCTTGAAATAGGAACTCAGACGGTTAACTGCTTCCTCTGTATGGCGCTGCTTAAGCGCTTCATAATCCTGGCAGTTCCACCATTGACGAGTATCTGTGAAACTGGAAGCCGTAATCGTTGCCTGACCTGCAGGCGCTCGCCCATCCCCCGGAGAACTGACGGAAACGAAAAGGGAGTTGTTCTCACCAATTAATCCGTTGTAGTCATAGAGAAATTGCAGGTGGGGTGGACAGTTTTCTGGAATCGCCGCTTGATCGACTCCTAGATAGATTACAAATGCCCCCGAAGCAGGCGGGAGCTTGTCAATCCGCCGTTTGTAGAGTTTTTGCAGCGGATTCTGGGGGAGTTGTGGACTCCATGAGGTGTTTTCCCAGCCCAGTAATTGAACCAAATTCTGAACTGTCACATTGGCCACGACCTGATCAGCGGTTTCTCGTCGAACTTCACCTGTTTTTTGATTACGAATTTGAATGGCTATTGCTCGGTTCTGCTGGGTCTCAATTGCTTCGACAGTGTGCCGCATTGCAATCTGGCCCCCATCCCGTTCCAGGGCATTGACCAGACAGTCGCTCAACACTTGCATGCTCCCCTTCAAGTGGTACAAGCCTTGCGGTTCCTGGGAGACACCCAGAGCAGTGGCCGCATACAACAACGCTGTTTCTTCGGTATCAACCTGGGAATAGAGTTTAAGCTGCAAATCTAGAAAAGTTTTTAACCGCTGATCCCGGTCAAGTTTGAAGAGTCTGAGGGCATCGGCGACAGTCATGAAAGTGAAGGGCAGGGTAATCAGAGTATCCGGGCGCAGGGCTTGAGTCAGTTGCCACAGATCCCAGACGCTTCGGGGCGGTAGAACCGGATCGCGGCCTTGAAATTTCCAACTGGCCTGGAACAACCGATGCATCAGTTGCCAGAAGGGTTCACTGCCGGGGAATTGACGTTCACGCTCCCTGCGCCATTTCTCTGGATCACGCCAAACACTAATCGGTTCAGTTTCATCGGGCAAAACCACTGCACAGGCTGGATCACAAGGGGTTGCTTTGGGTAATTCGATGCCAAGCTCCGAGAAAATTCGATGGTGGATACCACCCGGTTCCAGTCCGGCCACCTGAGTTGCTCCAACGTCAAAAGTAAATCCTTTCCGCTTAAAAGTTGATGCACAGCCACCCGGCACAATTGCCTGATCAAAAACCTTGACTGAATAACCCCGATGGGCCAGCAATGCAGCAGCCGTTAGACCCCCAATTCCTGCACCAATGACGACAACCTTTTTTCCACTGTTGTGATCTGACCTAAACCCTTGCATGAATCAAACTAATATTTCTTAATTAATATTTCTTAACACTTCTATCATAATCGGATTTCTCCCGATGTCTAGTTTCTCTGGAGTGAAGCTCAATACATTAACTGCTGGAAAGCACTGATATACTGCCTTCACTTAATTCAGGGAACTTTAACTTATGTTCACACTTAAGGATGTATTCTTTGCATTCATCTGGATTGCTCTGCTGGTTTTAGCAGGACGATATCTCAAGCACAAAATCAAGTGGATTCGACAGCTTCATCTACCCGAATCAATCGTTGCTGGCGCACTTGCACTTTTGCTCGGCCCTCAAGTTTTAGGCGCGATTTTCCGAGCAGTCGGGGGCGAAGATATCATCCTTGCTCAGGGATTATTTGTTGAACCCATTCGTACCGTTTGGTCTCAGTCTCCTGGAATCTTCATTAATATCGTATTTGCTGCATTGTTCCTCGGTGAAACTATTCCAAATCCGCGTAGCATCTGGCGCAAAGCTGCCCCTCAGGTGGTATTAGGGCAAGCCCTGGCCTGGGGTCAGTACGTGATCGGAATTCTTGTAACTTTGGCAATTTTGATTCCCGTATTCGGAGCCAATCCGATTTCTGCGGCATTGATTGAAATTGGATTTGAAGGAGGTCATGGTACAGCCGGAGGGATGGCAGAGACCTTCGGAGAATTGGGATTTGAAGAAGGTGCAGATCTAGCTCTGGGTTTGGCAACGGTTGGAATTGTTACGGGGATCATCGCAGGGACAGCTCTGGCAGATTGGGCCCGGAGAAAAGGGCATATCCAAACAGTTCAACCAACCCCAACAGAATCGGATGAGCTGCCTGAACTCACCCATCGGCAGGAAACACCCCGTCGGCAGGAACGTCGGGCGCACTTGACCAGAGGTTTGTTGATAGACCCCCTATCGCTCAATTTTGGCTTTGTTGGCATTGCAGTGATTATTGGTTGGTTAATTCAAAAGGGGTTGATTTTAATTGAGAGCTTGACCTGGGGACAAACTGGATTTGAGGTGATGACCTATGTCCCGTTGTTTCCGATGGCTCTAGTTGGGGGCATTGTGGTTCAAATCGTTATGGAAAGGCTGGATCTAGAAGTTTTGATCATGCCTCGTCTGATGAAGAATATTGCTGGGTCTGCTTTGGATGTGGTGGTAGTGACGGCACTGGCATCAATTTCATTACAAGTCATTGGCAGTAATTTGGGTAGTTTCGTTATCCTTAGCGTTGTTGGTATTACCTGGAATGTGCTGTTCTTTATCTATTTCGCCCCTCGAATTTTTCCCGATTATTGGTTTGAGAAGGGAATTGGCGATATGGGTCAATCGATGGGCGTTACAGCAACGGGGATTCTCTTGATGCGGATGGTTGATCCGGAAAATCGCTCTGGTGCATTTGAGAGCTTTGCCTATAAGCAGCTCTTTTTTGAACCGATTGTCGGTGGAGGTCTGTTCACGGCAGCGGCTCCCGCTCTGATTGTGAAGCTAGGACTAATGCCAACCCTGATGATTACGGGAGGACTATTGTTATTCTGGTTGGCTGCTGGTTTTATCCTGATTCGTCAGCGATTGACTCAACAAGAAGCCTTGTAAATTGAGTGTTCCCAGGCTGTTTAAGTCTCTGCTACCGTAAGGTTCGGCAGATGATTTCTCCAATTCCCTGGGGTTTGAACTCAACTCCACTCGTCCCACCAGTACCTACCCTCTGCGTCAGCGATGATTTCTCCAATTCCCTGGGGTTTGAACTCAACTGTCTTGCCGTTGGACTTAATCAGGAGTTGGCGGCGACAGTTATAAATTTCAGTGGGCTGAACTTTACCCTCAACTTTTAATGAAACTCGATATTCCCAATAACGCTTGGCACTACGTTTGATACGATGAATACAAACGTCTTTTCCGTCAATTCTATGACAAAGGTCAGCGGCGATTCCTGGCAATAACGTTAAGTTGAAGCAGGTCAGAAGCATAATTCCGAAAATGACCCAACGGCTTACTCTCCTAATCATTGTCTTTGACCAAGCTGCTCGACAAAGGTGGTGTGTTCGGTGGATTGGATGCCCTGGTACAGAATTTCCAAGACTTCCATCATCTGGTTGCTCTTAAACGCTTCAACGGCTAACCAGAGTCCAGGAAAGGTTAAAGAATGAATCACTCCCTCTGGGTCAGGCAGCAACTGCTGGTAATCGTCCTCCACCAGTTGAAACCAATCCAATCGTTGCTCGTAGGATTGCCAGACCAGATATTCTAAAACGCCATTGCGACGATAAACCCGCTGCTTTGTCCCCAAATCAATGGCAGCGCTACTGGCAGCAATTTCAACAACCAATTCAGGTGTTCCTTCTAAATATCCGTCCGCAGTTAATCTAGCCTTGCCACCAACTGCTTCATCTAGAAACAACACAATATCTGGCTGAAGTTGATTATCCAGATCTAACCGAACCGTGGGTTCGATGCCCAGTAGCAATCCTGGTGTAGCAACCTGGTATGTCCATAACCATCCATGCAAACGACTATGGGGTTCGGCATGTTGTTGAAACCGGAGCGGAGAAGCCACGTAGACAATTCCTTCGATTAGTTCTGCTTTTTGGACATTTGGATCGGCTGTGTAACGTTGCTCAAATTCATGCCGGGTGAGGCGATCGCCACTTTGAAGTGTCGGCAAGGTTGGAGAATTGACAGCGGATTGACGGGATAGTTGGGTGGTCATAGCCTGTTCAAATCTATTGCTGGCCCAGCTGCTCTACAAACATTGTATGTTCTGGAGACTTGATTCCGTGCTGGAGAATTTCCAAGACTTCCATCATCTGGTTGCTCTTAAACGCTTCAACGGCTAACCAGAGTCCAGGAAAGGTCAAAGAATGAATCACTCCCTCTGGGTCAGGCAGCAACCGCTGGTAATCGTCCTCCACCAGTTGAAACCAATCCAATCGTTGCTCGTAGGATTGCCAGACCAGATATTCTAAAACGCCATTGCGACGATAAACCCGCTGCTTTGTCCCCAGATCAATGGCAGCGCTACTGGCAGCAATTTCAACAACCAATTCAGGTGTTCCTTCTAAATATCCGTCCGCAGTTAATCTAGCCTTGCCACCAACAGCTTCATCTAGAAACATCACAATATCCGGCTGAAGTTGATAATCCAGATCTAACCGAACCGTTGGTTCAACCCCCGATTAAGTACCTGGAGTGAAAGCAGTGTAGGTTCCAAGCCAGGTCACCAAACGGCCATGGGGTTCAGCATGGGGTGTAAAGCGGAGCGGAGAGGCCACGTAAACGATTCCTTCGATTAGTTCTGCTTTTTGAACATTTGGATCGGCTGTGTAACGTTGCTCAAATTCATGCCGGGTGAGGCGATCGCCACTTTGCAGCGGTGGCAGTGATCCAGAATTTGTTATCGATTTTCCAGGGAGTTGGGTCGTCATGGGTTGGTCGTTGGCGCTATCGAGAGCGGTATTGTCGCTGCCAGGAAAAGTAGCGATTGAGGTTTGTATTCCTGACCATATAGATAGGAATAATCGCACTTAGCAAGATCATAACCAAACTTCCCACAATTACCACGGAGGAGAGTTGTGAACTCAGAGCGATAACCAAAGCAACCAGAGATATAGACAACAAACCACATATCGCAATGAGCAGCCATTTTGCCCATCTTCGTCCCTGAAGCACAAAATACATCACGATAATAGTGAATAGAATCCGTCCAATCGCCCATACGTCCCGTACAATAAAGACCAAGACGACATCCAGGATGCAAAACGCCACAAACACTGCAAGTAGTCGATTTCGAGCTTGTAATGCAGCTTGATCAGCTTGGGACATGGATCTTTTGGGGGTTTAGTTACTCAAGAATTTTGTTCTCTCGCCTTGCATTGTCCCATTGAATAGGGTTCCAATTACCTCCCTAGGCTACATTTTCACTGCCTGTTCTGCTGTCTGGGAGATTCTGAGGTTTGCATATCCCAGTGAGATGCAACCTTTGTAAGGATAGAGAGTAAGAGACGTTTAGTCAGTTTTGTCCTTCTGAGGCACTTAATCATGAAATGGGTAAATTGCTATCAGCGACTCACCAGAGCCATAGCAAGAAAAAATGTAGGGAGATTATTTTGGGTGCATGCTTGGAAGCGCCCCTTTCATCGAGCTGTTCTGGCATTTTGCCTGGCGGTTCTAGTCACTGTCAGCCTGGATTATCCCGCAGCGCTTTCCCAAGTACCGACATACTCGCCTGAAACTAGAAGCGATTGGTCGCAGAATGTGATGGCGGTTGAAAGCAAGTGGGAAAAACAATATGAAGACTACTTTGGTGAGAACCTAGCGGATATCGAACTCAACACGGAGGATATTGCAAAGGTTCTAGAACAAATGGCCAACAAGACCCAGACCAATCCCGCTGTTCTCTGGATAATTCCTCAAGATCAATCCCTGGAGTTACTCCTGCTGACGCCCGCAGACAAACCCATCGGCTAAGTTTTGCCCCAAGTGAATCGGGCGAAAATTACCCAGGTCGCTCAACGTTTGCAAACGGAAATTACCGACCCACGCAATGTCGGACGAGAGTCCTATCTAGCACCAGCGCAACAACTCTATCAGTGGATGGTTCAACCTGTGGAGGAAGTGCTGAAAGCGAAAAAAATCGACACTATTCTCTTCTGTACAGGCCCAGGTCTCAGAGCCTTGCCAATGGCTGCCCTCCACGATGGTCAACAATTCCTGGTAGAAAAGTACAGTCCCGTTCGGATTCCTGCTTTTAATCTGATCAATCTCAGCCAGACCAATCTCAAACAAGCCCGGGTGCTTGCCATGGGAGCCTCTGAATTTGCCCAACAAACCCCACTCCCCGCCGTCCCTGTCGAACTCGAAACCATTGTTCAGTCAAACAACCTAGCGACCCAACAACCGACCCCAATAGTTGCGAATCAGTGGCCAGGCCGGAGCTTTCTCAATCAAAGCTTCACCCTCAATAATTTGACGGCTCAAGTCGCATCCGATGACTTTGGCATTGTTCATCTGGCAACCCATGCAGAATTTCAGCCCGGGGCACCGGAGAATTCTTACATTCAACTTTGGGATGAAAAACTACGTCTCGATCAGGTCAACCAAATCGGTTGGGACAACCCTCCCATGGAGTTATTGGTACTCAGTGCTTGCCGAACGGCAATCGGTGACCGAGAGGTGGAGCTGGGATTTGCTGGATTGGCCCTCTATTCAGGAGTCAAGTCCGCCCTCGCGAGTTTGTGGTATGTCAGCGATACTGGAACCCTGGCCTTGATGAGTGAGTTCTACCAACAACTCAGAACCGCACCAACAAAATCCGCTGCTCTCCAAAAAGCACAAATCGCTATGCTCTCTGGAAAAGTCCGAGTAGAAAAAGGAGAACTCTTAAGTTCTAGGGGAGAGGTAGCGTTGCCTCCGGATCTAGCAGGCTCTAGCACAACCAACCTCTCCCACCCCTTCTACTGGGCAGGGTTCAACCTCATCGGCACACCGTGGTAGTTTTGGATTAGTCCTTAATTATTAGTCCCTAGCTATGAGAGATTACGAACAGCCAATGACTAACTAGCAACTAACGATGTTTCATCGGATGTTCAGGTCGTTGAAGTTGACTATAATCTACCTTGCCATTGCCATTAGTATGGCCATTATGACCATTGGCGTGGCCGTTCTGATGCAAGCGAGGTTGAATCAGACCATAGCCCCCATGATGTGAGCGCTTGTAGATCACATTGATAGTGTCTGTTTCCACATTCAGGAACATATAGAAATCATGGTCGATCAGCTGCAACTGCTCCAATGCGGCCTGAACTGTCATTGGTGGCATGGCAAAATACTTTGTGCGAACAACCTCTTCGGGGAGTTGAGGCTCTAGCTGACTCAGCTCATGAACCAGGCTTTCAGAGTCTTGCAACCTCACTGCAAGCTCTCCAGTCTTGAGAGGATGCTTGGAATTTCGCTTTTCCTTATATTTCCGTAACTGACGCGCAATCTTGTCGGATACCATGTCAATACTGGCGTAGAGATTCTCACTGCTCTCCTGTGCTCGAATGACGGTTCCGTTGGCATAGATCGTTACCTCTGCCGTTTGTTTCGGATTGATTCGAGGATTGTAGGCGACGGACAGGTTGACATCAACCTCCATTGCCAACTGTTGAAAGTGGTTAACTGCTTTGGAAACTTTTTGCTGCACATAGTCACGCAGTGCATCGGTAATTTCAAGATTCTTACCCTGGATCACAAGCTTCATAAAGCTCTTCCTCCTACGTATATTGTGGGTATAACCTAACCTTAACACTTGGGATTCTAGGATCAACCACCATTCAAGAAGTGTTGCATCCCTTGACAATTCTTGACGTTTTTTAGGTGATATCTCCCTTGACTTAATCGCTTTTCCTAGGATTGTCACAATCTAAGATCACGAGTAAACCGTTAGTAAAAATTGGGTTTCTATGCAGGTCAAGGCAATATCAACAAAATAATCAGTAGCGGAGCTACCTGATAAGAAAAATGAATCAAAAGCTACTGAATAGTGAAAAAAATTACTCAGCCATCTTACAGATCACCAAACCCTTTTTTCTTCTTGGCTTTCTTCTTTTTCTTGGTGGGTGCGCCAGGGCGACCCCCTGGCATTCCTGGCATTCCTGGCATCCCTGCCATTCCCGGCATGCCGGGTAGTCCTCCCTGGCTCATCTGCTGCATCATGGAACGCATTTTCTGAAAGTCACTGATCAACTTCATTACATCTTTCTCCAGATGACCCGAACCACGTGCAATGCGCTTACGACGAGAGGGAGCTGACCGAGAGCTGGCTAATAAATCCGGGTTTTTCTGCTCCTCCGCTGTCATGGAATTAATCATGGCCTCACAGCGCTTGAGTTCCTTTTCGCCCTTTTCAATTTGATCCTGGGGAATTTTGTTCATCCCCGGGATCATCTTCATCAAGCCCCCCCGCGACCCCAAATTCTTCATCAGGCGAGTCTGCTTTAGGAAGTCGGTGAAGTCAAACTTGGCTTCCATGATCTTCTTCTGCATCTTTTCAGCATCAGCCAGATCAAATTCTTCCTGGGCCTTTTCTACCAGGGTTAGGACATCTCCCATGCCCAGAATTCGGGAGGCGATCCGATCCGGGTAGAAGGGTTGCAGGGCTTCCACTTTCTCGCCAATCCCAACGAACTTAATCGGTGCACCGGAAATTCGTCGAATCGATAGGGCAGCTCCGCCTCGGCTGTCACCGTCCATTTTGGTTAGAATTGCGCCCGTAATCCCGATTTCGTCATTGAAAGTACGGGTGAGATTGGCAGCTTCCTGACCTGTCATCGCATCGACCACCAGCAAGGTTTCGTCAGGTTGAATCGTTTTCTTGATCTGGCCCAGCTCCGCCATCATGTTCTCGTCGATTTGCAGACGACCGGCGGTATCGACGATTACCGTGTCAATCCCTTCTACCCTGGCGTGTTCTACCCCCTGCCGAGCAATTTCAACTGGATCTGCATCACTGCCCAGATCAAACACCGGAATCTGAATCTGTTTTCCCAGGGTCTTCAACTGATCAATTGCCGCAGGCCGATAAACGTCCGTCGCCACCATCAGAGCACTGCGGTTTTCCTTGCGCAAATGCAGTGCAAGCTTTGCCGTTGCGGTGGTCTTTCCGGTTCCCTGCAATCCTGCCATCAGAACAATTGTGGGGGCGGTCTCCGCTTGGGCGAGGGGAATATTGCTCTCTCCCATCACCTGCACCAGCTCATCATGAACTACTTTGACGAACTGCTCACCGGGCTTAACCCCTGTCAGGACTTGCTCCCCCTGTGCCTTCTCCCCGACTTCTGCGACAAATTCCTTGACGACCTTCAAGTTTACATCTGCCTCTAGCAAAGCCCGACGAACTTCCTTCAGGGCCTCTTGAATATTGGCTTCCGAAATTTTGTCCTGGCCTCGAAGCTTTTTCCAGGCTGAATCCAAGCGTTCGGAGAGAGCGTCAAACATAGGGAGGAGGTCTTCTTTACGAAACAGTCTTAAACCTTCAGTTTACACGATTAAAGCTGCTAAGGGGCCAACGAAATCAGGATCTTCAGCTAGTACAGATGATTGATAGACTAAGCAAAAAGTCTGGATACGCAACTTGATAACATGAAGCTCCATTGCAGTGGCTGGGACACCTGGGAAGAGTTTAGATCTGCGCAACAGGAAGTTATCTTGCCTGCTGGTACAGCGGCCCACATCCCAGTCAGAATTCGGTACATCGATGTGGGGGAACCCCAGTGCGGTATCGTCCTACTAATGCACGGTATTCCAACCTGGGGATATCTCTACCATGCGGTTATTCCACCGCTGGTTGATACAGGTTACCGGGTAATTGTGCCGGACTTTCTAGGTCATGGATGGTCAGATCGCCGAGATCGCTTTGATCGGTCATTTCAAACTCAGGCACAGGTGATTGTAGCTTTTCTCTCTATCCTGGGTGTACAAAAAGTTGATGTTGTGGGTCACGATACAGGGGGCGCAGTCGCCTTGATTTTAGCGATTGAACACCCAGACTGTGTTGATCGCCTCATAATCACAAATTCTGTTTGCTACGACCGATTCGACGACGATATGCTTGATTTTGGTCATCCGTTGCGGTGGAAGTCTCGTTCGGTAGAAGAGCTAGTTCAAGCTCTAGAAGAAAGTCTGGCAGCAGGTCTCTCGAACAAAAGCCGCCTCACTCCTGAGTTTCGCAGGGGTATTATTGCACCCTGGGCAAGTGAAGAAGGGAAATTGAGTTTGCTGCGTAATGCCTCCGCATTGAATGCCAACCAGACCATGGCACTTCTTGACCGTCATGGTCATATCACAGCGTCAACCTTGATTTTGTGGGGAATGGATGATCCGTGGCAACGATCAGAAGATGGAAAGCGATTGGCGAGTGAAATCCCTGATGCTATTTTCCAACCGATTGCAGGGGCGTCTCATTGGATACAACAGGATGCACCAGAACAATTCGTAGCTATCCTCTTGGAATTTTTAGGCTTGCCATAACTGTCGATCAGATGACGTCGAGCTGACCCTTAACCTTTAAAATAAAAACTAAGTCTTGAAATATTCAGCCTTTCCCGCTTAACCGGAGATTATGCAAGCGAACGATATCCTGCAGAAAAGTATTTTCTATTTACAACACCAGGCAGAAACCTATTTTGAACAGGGTCAGGTGGAAGATGCTTACAAAGTCTGTCAGCAACTCTTGAAGCTTCAACCCAAACACACTCCGGCCTATAAGCTGTTGGGGGACATTGCCCAGCGTCAGCGGAACCTCTAACAAGCACAAACCTACTATACCCAAGCTCTGGAGCTCGATCCAAGCTGGCCAGAACTTCAGGCCAACTTGGGCAGTTTGTACGCCCGACAGCAGCAATGGCAACGGGCAGTCGAACATTTCCAGAAAGCAATTCGGCTGAAGCCTGATTTTGCTGGAGCCTATCGTAACCTGGCAAAGGTTTGGACAAAGTTAAATCAGCCGCAAAAAGCAAAAGCCTGTCAGCAGCAAGCCGAGGTATTGGAAGCGAAGATCAAGCCACCCCAGTCTCCAGCTCAACCTCAACGTCAAGTCCAAACGATTTCTCCTGCTGATACATTGGCAGCAGCCCTACAAACCCCAACTCAACCAACTCCTGCTGATACACTGGCAGCGGCCCTCAAATCTGAACCGCTGCAACGAAACGGCGCAATTAAGGCAACTCCAGTTAGTCATCAAGTTAGTCATCAAGTCAGTCATCAGAAACTACCGCCATCAGTTTCTCCTGGAGTTCCGTCGATTCAACCCTCGGTAACTCAGTCTCAAGCCTCAGATCCGCAAGCTCTCATTGATCAGGCAAATGCGTATTGCGCTCTGAAGAACTGGGAGATGGCGATCGCCACCTGTCAAAAAGCTTTGAAACTTCAACCGAACCTGGCAATTGCCTACAAGATTCAAGGCAATGCTTTACAAGTTCTAGGAGAAGTTACCGCTGCGATTCGAGCCTATGAAGCAGCCTTGCAGATTCAACCGCAGTACGCAGAAGTCCACGCTAATCTTGGTAGCCTCTACGGTCAGCAACAACGATTAGAAAAAGCAGTTAGCTGCTATCAACAGGCGATTCAAATCAACCCTGAATTTGCCGGAGCCTATCGAAACCTAGCCAAAATTCTGACGCAATTGGGTAGCTCAACGCAAGCCGCCCAATGTCTGGAAAAAGCCCATTCTCTGGAACCGGAACGGGCAACTGCCACCGATTATGTTCAGATAGGTTGGCATCAATTCCAACGGCAACAGTTAAGTCAAGCCTTTAATTCGTTTCAACAGGCATTGCAACTCAATGCTCAACTGGCTGAAGCCTATCACGGTCTTGGAAGCTGTTATCAACACCAACCTCAATTTCCAGAGGCGGTTATAGCCTATCAAAAAGCATTAGAACTTAACCCTGAATATTTGGATTCCTACAGAGGCTTGGGAGAAATCTTCGTCCAGCAAGCACAATGGGGAGAGGCGATTTCCACCTACCAAAAACTATTGCAACTTGATCCGAATTCTCTGGTTGCATACCTACAGCTAGGGCATATTCTGCAACAGCAATGGCGATTAGCAGAAGCAACAGCAGCTTATCAGAAAGTGATTCAACTGAATCCTCAACTACCAGAAGCCCACTACGCCCTAGGGAAGGTTTTTGCCAAACAGGAACAATGGTCGGAAACAGCAACGACACTACAACAGGCGCTAAAAATTGCGGAAACCCAAGATGCAGAAGTCTACAAGTTTCTCGGTCACGCTCTGGGAAAAACAGGAGATGTAGAAGGAGCGATTTCAGCCTATCGAAAATCCATTGAGTTGAATTCCGAAGATGCCGAAACCTATCAGCGCCTGGCCGATTTGTTGCGAGAGCAAGAAGACTGGCAATCAGCTCTAACGGCCTACCAACGTTCCATAGAACTCAATTCTGAAATTTGGTGGACATACAATGGTCTTGCCGATGTGTTCTTGAAATTGGAACGGTGGGAGGAAGCAGTTACCATCTATCAGAAATCCATCGATCTTCATGCAGACTTTGCCTGGTCGCACAACGGGTTGGCACAGGCGCTGGTGAAGTTAGAACGTTGGCAAGAGGCGGTTGAAGCCTACAGTCGAGCGATTCAATTGAATTCTAAGTTTCCCTGGTCACACTACAATCTGGGAGATATTCAGGTCAAGTTAGGTAATTGGGAGGGAGCTGTTACAGCCTATCAGGGGGCGATGGCTGTTGATCCCGCGTTGCCTGCGCTTGAGGAGAAACTAGCAGATGCCTTGCGAGAGCGGGCAATGGCAGATTTATCAGAGGCAATGGGCTATTATCAGCAACTGATTCAAGAAAATCCCGATCACGTAACGCTCTATCACAAGGCTCTAGCCATTGAACCGAATAATCCATTGCTCTATCACCAACTTGCTGACGTTCTCAATCGTCATCATCAGCCTGATGCTGCACTCGTATTCCGTCAGATGGCTCGACAACTCGTCTTGGAGCAAGGAGGCATTGACTAGATGAAAGTTATAAAGTTTCTTCAAGTAGATTGCAAATCGGCTTCTACTTGAGCAAGCTTAGTCTTTGACTGAGAGAGCTGTTCACGAACTTTAGTTAAGTTATGATTCTGTTCAAGTCTCTCAGGAATGTATCCTTTCTGACTATTAGAGGAATGACTCATTACACGGTGCATTAATTGTTTCCACTCAGAGGTTTGAGTCAGAACTTGAGCATTAAAAGATTCCTGGGACTGAGCTGAAAGTTGAGCAAAGCTTTCAATCCACTTCAGCAAAATTTCCGATTGAAAGCCCGGATAATATGACATTGATTGCTTCAAATACTGAGCCATCTGGTTCAAATCCTGGTTCTTATAGGAAAACCATGCTTTTGAAACTAATGATTGATAGATATCTTCAGATCCTTCCAGCAAGGACTGCTCAAACTTCGATTTTTCCAATTCACTCTGCATCTGCTTGAGTTGGACGTTATATTTTTCTAATAAAGACTCAGCCTGATGCAATTGGGACAGAGATTGTTCTAACTCCTCCTGAACGGCATGAAGCTGCATCTGTTGCTGTTGTTCATAGGACTGAGATTGAGTCACTTGAATTTGAGTTTCCTGGAGCCGACTTTGATATTGCTCCAATGTTGACTCTGTTTCTTGCAACTGTTTTTGAGATTGTTCCAAAACAGTCTGAGTCTCGTACAATTTTGCTTGGGATTTTTGGAGTTGAGATTCGGACTGCTTAAGTTGAGATTCTAAACCAGAACTATTCGTTTCTAAGGTTTGATACTTTTGCTGTAGCCCCTGATGCGAAGCTTCTAATTGACAAAGTGATATCCAATCCTGAAAAGCCCAAACTCGGTAGGGAGCATTTCTCATTTCATCACGCCAACTTAAATCTAGCCCCGTTCCCGGTTGCCAAGAACGGGTTTCTAATTCTTGGTAAAGTTCGATTACATCTGGGAAGTAGTTAGCAATTAAGCTTGGACGATGACCTATTGTATTGTCAGTTTTAAATAAGGAGGCTTCGTAGAAGTTCTCTGCAGGAGCAACTAGATCAGTCCCAAACAGGTGATTCACTTGGTTGATGTAACGCTGAGGATCCCGAATCACAATGTTGATGTTTGTCAGCAGAAACCGTTTAGGAAAACGATTACAAAATTGGATGATTTTCTGGTTGTAGTGTTGCCAAATCTTCACTGCCAATTCAGGAGCAGCTTGAAAGGGTTCATCACCTCGTCGATACAGGGAATCAATAACCTCCCAAGGCGCACGATAGAGGAGCAAAAAGTTGGCTTCTGGTAAGACCTTAGCCCAGAAATCCAGGAACAATGTGGTGCGAGGATCTTTCCAACCCCAAAGTGAATTGTTAGAGTTTCGAGCAATAATCTCTTGGGCCTGATCCTGACACTGTTCTCCCAAAACAATTTCTTCCTGAAGCGTCCAGCCATCTTTTGAAATTTGCTGGGCTTGTAGAACGGCCCGATGGAAATCAACGAAATCCACATTTTCAAAGTATCCTTTAGGATTCCACTCATTGGCCTCAAGCAAGGATTGGCCAATATTCAGACCTGCTGTTTGCAGTATTCCAGCCAGTAGGGACGTTCCCGAGCGATGCATTCCAGCAATGACCAGTATCTGAGATTGAGTAGCTGTAGATTGGGACGAGTTCATAGACGTGCAGATTCCAGATGAATTCAGCCCTGAATCAAGGAACTGAAGAATAGATTTTAACAATTGAGGGAATTATCTCCAATCATGCCAGGTTCAGAGAACTTCAAGCAAGTAAATTCGGGTTCCCACCGAAGGCGAGGCTATTTTAACGAAATAGTGGACGGCCCCGTCGCTCACCACTTCGCCTTGAGTCAATACCCATTTTTGCTCAGGGTCTAGTCAGAAAGGTGCTGTAGAGCTTCCAAATCCGCTTCCAGTTGATTCAGTTTGCGCTTTGACTGGGCCAACTGATCCTGAATGGTACCGCAGTTCCTACTACGTTCGTTAGAAGCTAGAGTTGTCCCAGCTTTACCCAGGAGAAATGCGTGTTCTGTCCAGGGTTGGGATTTATCCCAGGTTCCTGAAGGATCAAGTTTCTTGAGCTGAGATTTATCGGGAAAAATCAATTTTTCTGATGTGAAGTTAACTCTGTCTAACGACCAACCTAGAGATAAATCGGCTTTTGAGTAGATTCGATGACCATATTTAGCAATTGCATGATCTCGGCTCAGAACAATGTAGTGCCGCAGGATGAAAGGCATGGGAAAAACTTGACGTTCTGGAAACTCAGCTCCATGTCCCCCAGTATTGTGAAGATTAATCACATCGTTTTTCTTCCAAGCATTAATTCGACGTTGTGGCATTGGTTCAAAAAAATAATAATATTGCATCTCTTTCACATAGTCTTTTTCCTTGAAAGATTCAGTTTGATTAGTTGGCAAAAATACAAACTCATCAAAGTTGATAGCGCTGTATCCCTGAGAGTCGGCTATTTTTATCCCCTCTACCAATGTTTGAGCGGGTTTGGGAGCCTGTCGAATTTCGTCCGCATCATGGTGGATAAACCAATCCGCATCAATTTCTTTGGCAAGTCGTTCTTCATTTCGACAAATTTTTTGCAGCTCAAATTCTCCATGAAAAGGAAAGTGCTCGATTTTAACCACGCCTCGATCTAGAAACCCCTTAGCAATGCTCAAGGTACGATCCGTTGAGTCATTATCAATTAAGTAGGTTTCAACTCCCTGACTATGAAGATGCCTCAAACAGCGCTCCAGATAGAGTTCTTCATTTCGAACAGTGAGGAGAACAACTACTCTGAAATGCTTTGCGATAGGGAAAGCTGGAGATTCTATGGATTCTAACTGCCAAATATTATGGTTGATTTGTTTTGTTCTTGCATTGGCTAAACCCCATGATTGCGGAGATGAGTAAGGAATATTACTGTGAAGGTATTCTTCTCTCTTGTTTAAGCCCTTATGAGAAGCTGGCAAATGTGACGTGTGTCGCCAGGTTAAATGGTGATCTTCTTTGAAGACTGTACCAATGAATTGAATAAAGGAATAGTCATTGAATTCGGATAATTCCTTATAGTTATACAAGAATCGAATATCGATATAGATATCAGAATCTCTAATAGATTCATCATGGCCAAAAGTAATTTTCCTCTTGTTATAGAGAGTAAAGTCTCCTGCGCCTCGAATGAAATCGCTTCCTCCCTGGGTGTCATAATACATGACAGTATTATCAACCATTGTTTGGAATGATGCATCATGTAGACCAGGTTTGATATCTCGACGTTCTGCTCGATAGATCAGATTTTCATCTAATTTATAGGTAGCGATAAAATCCAAAATATCTTCGCCAAACATAACATCAGCATTGGTCAGAACAATCCAGTCATTACTAGCTTTCCGCATTCCCACATTCTTTGCAAAAAACTGCATAAAATTCATCTGGGGATTGGTACAAATTTCTTGGTGGATTTTTAAAGGAATGATGTAACATTTAAATCCTAGTGGAGCCAAAATAGAAGATAAATAATTCTTGTCTAGAGGATTCCATTCCACAAAAACCCACTCTGCTTTGATATTTCGCTTTAGCATTTGGGTATAGTTTCGTTTCCAGGCCGCTAGAACTTTGGCCTTGAAGTCACCCCCATAGGAATCATTTCGACCTGCAAATACGATGGACAGTTTTTTGAGAGAATTCATGACTTGAAGATTGACTGTACTTGAAAAATGCCCTAGTTTTCAGAGGTTTCCAAAGTTTCCGCCAGGATGCGAGCTAGAGCTTTAATATGTTCAGACTGACTTGGGTTGAGACTTTGATTTTTTTGCGTTTGTAGTTGTGCTTCGAATTGATTGTGACTTTCTCGAAGTTGAGCTTGCATCTGCTCTAGTTCTGTTTGGGTTTGCTGTTGTTTTGTTTGAGAGTGCTCTAACTCGATTTGAATTTCATCAAGTTGGAGATGGGTCAGTTCTAGCTCATCACGGACTTGACTGAGTTCAGCTTGGTTTTCCTGGGACTGATTTGTGAGAGTTTCTAGCTGCTCTTGGGATTGTTGAAGTTGAGTTGTGAGTTTTTCTTGTTCAGATTGGGATTGTTGAAGTTGAGTTGAGAGTTATTCTTGTTCAGATTGGGATTTTTGGAGTTGAGTTGCAAGGTCTTCTTTATCAGATTGAGATTTTTGTAGTTGAGTTGAATGTTATTCTTATACAAATTGCGAATTTTAAAATTAAATTGCAAGATATTCTTTAAAAAA
>JBHJGO010000117.1:0-22636 GCA_050331715.1 Microcoleaceae cyanobacterium | reverse complement strand
GGCAGCACTGCTTGTGTAGTCTGGTGCAAAACCAAAAAAGTTAGTAAATCCTGTAGATTCACTCGCAACATAAATAAAATCGCCTGCTGCTGCTGAAACCGCTGGAAAAGTGAATTCCTCGCCATCACTTCCTCCACCATTATTGGCAGAACCAAAGCCATAGGTACTCAGGTCAGAAATATCATCCGCAGCATAAAATTCAACTGCCTTTGGAATTCCACCGGACAATGGCCCATCAATAACACCACTAATGACTAAACTGGATGACACAACAAAATCTCCTGCTGACGCTGAAACCCTTAATCCTTCTAGAGCCAGTATATTCCCTGAAGTATGTCAGTGTCAGGAGGATATCTCTGAGATTTCAAAAATTAACTCAAAAATAAGTTAGATACTCCGGCGAGCTACCACACAAACGGAACTAAACGAGCTGTGGTTTTTTGGTAGGTCTCGTATTCCGAATACTTGTCTTTCATGCTTTGCTCTTTCTGGAAAATTCGTTGCAGATAAAGCAATGCGACCAGTCCAGGAACAATATAGGCCCAAGGAGAACCTGCAATAACTGCAAAACTGAGGTAGCGCAGCAGGTCACCGAAGTAGTTGATATTTCGAGAAAACCGCCAGATATTATTCTGAACTAAGCCTGCACCAAACTCCTTAGCTGTTAGCTTCTGAACGTCTGCCGCAGTATTAATCAGACTCCCGAAAAAGAATAGGGGCAAAGCAATCAAAACGGTTGAATTGGCAATTGGTTCCGGATTGACAAAGGCCAAGTATCCGGGCAAAGCATAGAGAAAACCAACAAATAAAATAATTGAAATAAATGTTCCAGTGCTAGCCGATTCACTAAACATTACTTCCCGCCGTTTTGGGAAGAGCCATTGTTCAATCAGCCACCAAACGCAGTAGCTCACGTGAATGCTGAGATAAAGTACCTGACGCATTCCAGAAATTCCTAGCAAAATGGCACAACCTATCAGAAAGAAGATCGTGATCGTCTTGGCAGTATTGATTGCAGTGAGTTGTGTCACCTGCTTACCCTGCTTATCTTTGGAGATAGACTCTGAAACCTGGCTCATCTGACTGTTCCCTACAACAACTCTGATGGTTTTATGGTTAACTACTGTGATCGTATTCTGACGCATTCATCAAGATTTTGCCAAAATCCTGCTAGATCCCAGCTTTTGGAACCGTGGGTTTCCTCCCTCAAGTTCAAGCTTCAAAATTGTGTTATCATCCTCACCAATAGCTAGGGGTGCCTGCGAAGTCCAGGCTGAGAGACACCCTTGGAACCTGAGTTCGGCTAGTACCGACGTAGGGAAGCTGTTGTTTAAGAGGAAGCTAAATATGAGAAATGAATGGGTTGCAAAGCGACGCGGACAGAGTAATGTGTCTCAAATGCACTATGCTCGTCAGGGTCTACTAACCGAAGAAATGTACTACGTTGCTCAGCGGGAAAAATTACCGGTTGAGCTGATCAAGGATGAGGTGGCACGAGGTCGGATGATTATCCCGGCCAATATCAATCACACCAATCTGGAACCCATGTGCATCGGGATTGCCTCAAAGTGTAAGGTGAATGCCAACATCGGTGCATCCCCCAATTCTTCTGATATTAATGAAGAAGTTGAAAAGCTTGATCTAGCGGTCAAATACGGGGCAGATACCGTTATGGATTTGTCCACTGGCGGTGGTGATCTAGACACGATCCGAACTGCTATTATTAACGCCTCCCCCGTTCCTATCGGCACAGTGCCGATCTACCAGGCCATGGAGAGCGTCCATGGTTCCATTGAAAAACTCACGCCAGACGATTTTCTCCACATTATCGAGAAACACGCTCAGCAGGGTGTAGACTACATGACCATCCACGCTGGAATTCTGATTGAATACCTGCCATTGGTCAGAAATCGGATCACTGGAATTGTTTCACGGGGTGGTGGAATTATTGCTCGATGGATGCTGCATCATCACTAGCAAAATCCCCTCTACACTCACTTCGATGACATCATCGAGATCTTCAAAAAGTATGATGTGTCCTTTAGTTTGGGAGATTCCTTGCGTCCGGGCTGTACCCACGATGCGTCCGATGAAGCGCAACTGTCTGAGCTGAAGACCTTGGGTCAGCTTACTCGTCGTGCTTGGGAACATGATGTTCAGGTGATGGTTGAGGGGCCAGGTCACGTTCCAATGGATCAGATCGAGTTCAACGTCAAGAAACAAATGGAAGAGTGCTCTGAAGCGCCATTCTATGTGCTGGGGCCTTTGGTCACCGATATTGCTCCAGGCTACGACCACATTACGTCTGCAATCGGCGCTGCCATGGCAGGATGGCATGGAACAGCCATGCTGTGTTATGTGACTCCCAAAGAACATCTGGGATTACCAAACGCTGAAGATGTTCGTAATGGTTTGATCGCCTACAAGATTGCAGCCCATGCCGCTGACATTGCCCGCCATCGTCCAGGAGCGCGGGATCGCGATGATGAACTGTCAGCAGCTCGGTACAACTTCGACTGGAATCGTCAGTTTGAATTGGCGCTTGATCCAGATCGAGCGCGGGAATACCATGATGAAACCCTGCCAGCGGATATTTACAAAACGGCTGAATTCTGCTCCATGTGTGGGCCAAAGTTCTGTCCGATGCAGACCAAGGTTGACGCGGATGCGTTGACTGAACTGGAGAAGTTCCTGGCTAGAGAACAGGAAGCAGTGACTCAGAGTTAGGAACTTGTAAACGGAGTGGTGGGATGGCTCAGCCACTCACCATTTCGTCAAAGCACTGCATTGCAAGGCAGTGTGATTTTAAAATGACTACCTACACCTATCTTGCTGTCAACTTGAATCTGTCCGTCGTGTAACTCAACAATCCGTTTTACCAGGGCTAGCCCTAAGCCCACGCCATTACGTTTGCGATTCTGAGAATTATCAATTCGGCTGAAAGGCCGAAAAATTTGATTCAAATCCTCTGGAGCAATCCCAATCCCGGTATCAACTACGTCGATCTGGAGAATGCCTAAAGATTCATTACTCACTGGCCCTAATCCCAGATCGCTCAATTCTTTGTTGTAGCTCACTTCTAGCGTAACCTGTCCTCCCTCTGGCGTAAATTTAACGGCATTATTCAGTAAGTGAGTTAAAGCCTGACAAATCAATTTTTCGTCAATGCACAAATCAGGGACTTGATGGATGATTGTTTTCAAACAAACATATTTCTGCCGAGCTTGCCCTCTAGCCAGACTGAGACTAGATTCACACAAGGATGCTATGACAGTAGGGGCACGATTGAGTTTTATTTCACCCGTTTCAATTTCAGTCACCTCAAGAATACTATTGACAAGACCTAATAGGTGAGAACTATTGCACTCAATGACTTGTAGAGCTTGTAGCTGTCGATCCGTCAACGGGCCAAAGATTTGTTCTTGGAGTGACTTGGTCATCCCCAAAATAGTTTTGGGAGGTGTTCTCAACTCATGACTAACATTTGCAAGAAATTCACTCTTGGCTCGATTGGCTGAGTCCACACTTTCTCTGGCAGCTGAGAGAGCAGTAGTTTTTTCAATCAATTGGGCCTGGGTT
Organism: Microcoleaceae cyanobacterium; assembly: GCA_050331715.1. Taxonomy (GTDB): domain Bacteria; phylum Cyanobacteriota; class Cyanobacteriia; order Cyanobacteriales; family Microcoleaceae; genus JBHJGO01. The sequence goes on along the minus strand of JBHJGO010000117.1, from coordinate 19,057 downwards.
CTTTGGAGATGAAATAATTGAAGTCGTAATTCCATCTGAGATGCCACCTGCCGTCCTAGAACTTCCATCGCTTCTACTTGCCCAGAAGTCAGGGTACGTGGAATCCGATCAATCACACAAAGGGTACCAAGGGCATGGCCATCGGGAGTTAATAGTGTTGTCCCAGCATAAAATCGAATATGAGGTTCTGATGTGACTAGAGGATGATTGAAAAACCGCTCATCCTCAAAGGTGTCAGGTATAATCAGCAGCTTTCCAGGTTGACAAATAGCATGGGCACAGAAAGCCAGCTCTCGTGAAGTTTCAGTCACCTCCAAGCCAATCCTCGATTTGAACCACTGGCGCTCTCGGTCAATCAAGCTGACCAGGGCAATGGGGGTGTTACAGAAGCCGCTCGCCAGCTTCGTGAGATCGTCATATTCTTTCTCAGGAGGAGTATCTAGAATTTGGTAACTTTCTAGAACTTCCAAACGCTCCATTTCAAGTTCGGGAATTGGAATACTTCTCATATTAGAGAGGGTATAAATATTACACGGCAACACCCTAATTTGCTCAACCCGAATAAAAGATTAAAAAAACTGATGATAAACTTTGTTAACCATCATTTTTTTAAAACCTGCACAAATAAAATTCTAGCAGCGTTGGCGATAGATTTCATAGATGGCAACCCCAGTTGCCACGGAGACATTCAAGCTGGGTGTGTTCCCTGCTAAAGGAATTTGTACCAATACATCGCACTTTTGTTCAATCGAACGACTTAAACCCTGACCTTCACTGCCAACGACCAAAGCTACCGCCCCGGTCAGGTTGGTTTTGTGCAAAGGTTGACTCGCTTCTGAGGCCGTGCCGTAGATCCAGAATCCCTCCGTTTTCAAAGTTTCCAAAACCCGATTCAGGTTTGTGACTCGCGCCACTGAGAAACTTTCCAGCGCCCCTGCTGCCACCTTCATTACCGTTGAAGTAATTCCAACTGCTCGACGTTGATGCAAAATAAGTCCCTGTACACCAAACGCTTCGGCTGTGCGGATAATCGCCCCTAGATTATGGGGATCTGTTACACCCTCGGCGACTAGCAGCACGGGATCTGGACAAGATTTGGCTTGAGCAACTAACTGATCAAAATCATGGTAGACATAGGGAGTAACCTGGGCAACAATACCCTGGTGGTTAGCGTCGGGTAACATCCGATCCAAATGCTGAGTCGTCACATCATCAATCACCGTCCCATCTGCTTTAGCCTGAAGCAGTAGAGCTTGAAATCTTGAGTCAGAGCGCAGTTGAGGAAGTACCCAGATCCGATTCAATGAGCGTCCCCCTCGCAATGCAGCAATGACCGGATGCAGTCCATAGATTAGATCGGGAGAGTTGGAATGTTCAGAATGATTGCTCCCAGAATCATTGCCAGGATGATTGGAAAACTGGACTTCAGAATTTGGCTGCGATTGAGAGGAACGTTGTGGAGAAGGATGCTCTAGAATTCGGTCAGTAGAAGGTTTGGGCCGACGACCAGGCGATACGGGACGTTTTGCGGCTTGATTTGAACCTCGTCGAGCAGAATTCGTCTTAGAATCCTTTCCAGAGGATGATGAGCTACGGCGGGGAGATCGGGAGGATTTGGGCGGTGGCTTGGGCATATTTGAGAGAAGGGATATGACTAACTCAATGGAAGTCTTATTCTATTCTGGGCTTTGATCTAGATCTGGTTCTGGATCCAGTTTTAAATAGTTGGATAGCTCAGATAAGCGTTCTGGATTGGTGAGATAGAGATAGCCAATCAAGGTTTCAAAACTGGTTGCCTGCTGGTAAATTTCGGGAGCCACACGTTTTGGCCCTTTTGAAGTGGTGTTGCGACCCCGCCTGAGAATTTCCTGCTCCTTCTCTGACAAATGAGGTTGAAGCAACTGAACCTGATGAGCTTGCGCTTCCGCTCGAACTTGAGCTACCACCTGGCGGCAGTAAAGCTGTAGCCGTTTGGGAGGAAGAAGAAACCAGCTCCGAATGTAAAGCTCATAAATTGCATCGCCCAAATACGCCCACGCTGCTGGAGACAACTGTTCAGCTTGCTGAGGGGTAAGCTTGATAGAGTACATTTCGATTCAAACAACAGACTCAGCCAGGTAAGCTGGCTGAGACATGGACAGATAGGAACGAATCAACTTTAAATTGAAGAATACCTGACAAATCTAGTCAGCAGTCTGTCCAACACTGAGAGATAACACTTACTTGACGTTGGCAATTGCTGCGTCGACAGATTCCCGCACAGACAGGAACTCCTCCAGTCGGACTAACTTCACAGTTGTCATCACACGAACATTCGCGATCACCTGCAAAGTCCCGCCTTCACCCTGGACTTGCTTCACAAGCTTAACTAATACTCCTAACCCAGAACTATCCAAGAAGTCAATCTTAGACAAGTCTAGAATAATATTCTTCGGCCCTTCAGCAATACAACGCTCAACACAACTCTTGAATATCTGTTCAGAAAAGGCATCTAGCAGACCATTCAGGCGGAATAGCTGGTAGTTGTCCTTAACATCACGCGTACCTCTCAGGCTGACGGTCAGTTTTAGCTGCTCAGGAATGACACCCTCCTCATTCATCTAGCACATTTATTGCTTGACCAGTGTAGTTTTTTTTTAGGAAACTGTCCACATCTGGAGTCTATATTTTTGTAACATCCTACATCAACCTTGAGCGACTGCCATAGCCTGCACAAATTGTTCAAATAGATAGTCCGCATCATGGGGGCCAGGACTTGCTTCAGGATGGTATTGAACTGAAAAAATCGGCAACTTTTGGTGTTTCAATCCTGCAACGGTGCGATCATTCAGGTTTAGATGGGTGATCTCTACATCTGCCCCCAGGCTATCAGCATTAATGGCAAAACCATGATTCTGACTCGTAATCTCAACCTGTTGCTGTAATCCACAGGGCTGGTTCAAACCCCGATGGCCAAATTTGAGTTTATAGCTTTCTCCTCCAAAGGAAAGGCCGAGAATCTGATGCCCCATACAAATCCCGAACATAGGTTTCTCTGCCTTGAGCAATTCTTGTGCTGTGATGATTCCCTCCTGTACAGCCGCTGGATCACCTGGCCCATTGGAGAGGAAAATCCCATCCGGGTTGTAGTTCAGGATTTCCTCTGCCGTTGTGCTAGCGGGAACGACAATCACCCGACAGCCGTAACTTGCCAAGCGCCGTAGAATATTGCGCTTCACGCCAAAATCAATCGCAACGACGGTATAGCGTGGCTTTGTTTCAGAACTCCCGGTAATGGTTTGACTAAACTCCCAATTTGACCCAGTGGGTTCAGACCATTCATAGGTTTTGTTAGTTGTAACCTGACTCACTAAATTCAGACCCGCCATATTAGGAGCTTGCTGCACAATTGCTTGTAACTCGGCAGGATCTAAAATTTCTGTCGACAATGCCCCGTTAATTGCACCCTCAGTCCGAATCTTGCGCGTCAGGGCGCGGGTTTCGATACCATAAATGCCTGGAATTTGATACTGCTGCAAATACTTTGGCAAGGTTTGGGTTGATCGCCAATTGCTTGGCTGATGGCAGGCATTACGAGCAACCACTCCTCGAACCTGCGGATGATCAGACTCAGCATCCTCCAGATTAATCCCCGTATTCCCCAGCTCAGGATAGGTGAAGAGAACAATCTGGCCGAAGTAGCTGGGATCGGTCAGAACTTCCTGATAGCCTGTCATGCCTGTATTGAATACGACCTCACCAACGACTGTGCCGGAGGCTCCAAATGACCAGCCACAGTAGGAAGTGCCATCTGCTAAAACGAGTAGCGCAGGTTGAGCAGCATTAAGGGACATAGAGTCTATGGATAATGAATTTGATATCAATTGCTCTATATTATTCCAGACTTCCTGAATTGGGGCTAGCGGGAGATATCCAGGATTATTGACATACAGGCTTAGCGAGGAATCCAGTCAACCCACGAAAACTCAGCTCCTGATTTTATTCGGGTTTAATCGCAACTAACCCTCGATGACGAGGATCAGTCACTACTGTCACCTTGTGATCGAATCCAATCCTTTGCAGGGCCACCGGCACATCGAAGGTATAGTAATCATCCGTCCAGGGTTCAGTGCTCTTCATCAATGTAAACAGGGCTGGCGGGAGACTCTGAATCACTGGAGACTGGGGATTATTGTCAAGAATCCCAAGACAACCCCCTGGCCGAAGAATTCGCAATGCCTCTTGAAAAATACTGTAGGTAGCCTGACGGGGCAGCTCATGAATCACAAACTGCAACGTGATTAAATCAAAAGTGCTGTCTGGAAATTGAGTATTTTCAGCCTGAGCATGTCGCCACTCCTGAATCATCCGGTTCTGATCTAAAACCTGAGCCACAGCCAGCATGTAGGGAGACAGATCCAATCCAGTAGTTTGGAGAACAGGTTCCTGGCCTGAACGTTTCGTCTGAAAATACTGATGAATGGCTTGAGTCGAAATTCCCACTGAACACCCCACATCTAGAATCTTCCGAGGAGAAGGGCAGTAGGACGCTAATATCTGATAGAAACCGGATCGCAAACGATGCTGAGCTTCCTGCCAACTGATGGATTCCTGGGGCCAGACTCGTAGGGCCATAGCCTGAGTTGCTGCCTCAGCTTCAAAAGCCGCTAACCAACAGAGATTACCCTCATCGTAGGCATGGAAGGGTTTCTGGTAATAGTCCGGATAGGTAACAGTCAGATCCACAATTTCAGGTAAGCGTTGTTCCAGACCTAACTGTTCTAGGTGGTGAACCTTGGCTCGCCAGGGAATGCCGTTTTTTTCCGCTGTCCGAATCATCACCTGTCGAGCTTGACGTTTCATCACAGCATAGAGGGGCTTGGTTTGGATTAATCGATTCACAATCTGTGACAGCCAATCTGTTCCCGCCCAAGCAGGTTTAGAAGCAGTTGGCGTGTCACCAGAAGCAGTTGGGTTGGGTTGAGAACTCATTTAGCTAATTAAACGATTCAAGTTTAGCGGTAATTCCTTGGCGACTCAGGCGCTGCATTACCCGATTGGCCTGGGAATGGCTGCGGAACGCTCCAGCTTGAATCACGGATCGTCCCTGTAGAACGGTTCTGAAGGCTTCGGGCACAACGGTTCTGACCCGTTGATACAGGCTCTCACTATCTCCTTCAACCACAACCCGATATTGCAGTCCTAAAAATGTTGAACTCAAGGGTGCCAGTTGTCTTGTTCCGGATTGAGCGGCTTGAGGATTGCTAGATTCTAACCCCGTTGGAATATAACCTTCACCACTGATTGGAATATTTGCGGCAGGTACGGGCAAGTTTCCACTAGAAGCAACCGTTGGCGGAGGAACTGGTGGAGCAGAATTCGCTGATTCCGGGGGTGGAACAGGGATTGTAACTGCATTCGACCGATCAGGAGTAGATGATGTGGAACCCGAAGGGCGAGCCAGTAAACGAGCCAAAATTGATGAGGAGGGTGCAGGAGCAGCGGGCTTTGCAGAGTCTGAACGGGAACTGGCAGGATTGGAGGAGTAGGTTGTGGGTGCTTGAGATTGTGAAGCTGGAGACTGAGGGGTCTGAGACCGAGAAACTCGGGGAATCCTGGAAGAACGGCGTGCTGTTCGACGAGATTCCGGTGGTGGAACAGTAATTGCCAGTCCTGGTTCTGAGGGCGGCCTAGACACTGTTCTGTTGAGTTGAGGTGGGTTAGTGCGACTTCTAGTGCGACTTCTAGCAGAATTACGCTGAGTTGCCTGGGCATCGGGCTGGAATACAGGTAATGCAGCAGCAGTATTTACTGGAGAAATTGCAGACGGATCATTCCGCTGAGATTCGTCTACTCGACTGGCTAACTGTTGATTGATCAGAGGTCGAATCGGTTCTCCGCTCGATCCATTGCCAAATTGCACGATCCCTTTGGTGGTTGCAAGCTGGTTACCGTAGGCTCGGATTGATTGGGTTTTTGTGCCATTGTGAATATCGTAGCGACCATTCCCCTGTATTAAATTCCGACCCGGCTCTCCAGCAGTGCCCAAATCCGGCCTGGCATTAGCGATCGCCACAATTCCATCCCGTTGATTGCGTTCAATGTAGTTGTCCCGCAAAATGGGTTGGGCCTGGGCCTGAACCACCACGCCATCTTTGTTAAAGGTGATCCGATTACCGGAAATAAATGGAGCAGACTTCTGGGCCACATTAATCCCAAATCCAGTATTCTGAAACTCATTGTTGCGAATTTCAGGGCGGGACGTGCCATAGGCGGTAATGCCGTTAGCCCCATTTTGAGTGAAGTGGTTGTTCTGAATTAAGGGTGCACCGCTGCCCACGACTGAAATGCCATCGTGGGTATTGTTCGTGAAGGTATTATCCGAAATCACCAAGGAGCTTGACTCAACCCACAGACCATAGCCCCTATCATTGGGATTGGTCACCGTAACCCCCTTGAGACCTGCGCCGCTTGCAGCAAGAACAGCAATATTTTGACGGGCAAAGCTGGGACTGACGAAATATCCGCCACCATAGATTACAATTCCCCGACCTCTTGTATTGGGATTCCCCTGAATTGTGACGTTCGGTTGCAGAATCAGAGGAAACTGTTCTCCCGTTTGGGTACTGTAGGTTCCGGGAGCCAGAATAATAGCCGTTCCTGATGCAGCTCGTCGCAGCGCTTCGGTAATAGTTTGTAGCGGGGAGCGTTCGGTTCCGGCCCCCTGATCATTTCCAGTATTTGGACTGACATAGATCAGTTGAATCGAAGAATTTATCGAATTTGGAGCCACTTGAGCAGCTGCAATCGTGCCAGCAAACTCAAATTGAACCCAGCCAGAGCGATCCGGAGCGAATCCAAGGGATCCGAGGCTAATCAATCCTGAACTGACTGCAAAGGTCAACAATCGAGACCGGGTCATTAGCCAGTGAAGTTGGAAGTGTGGAGAAGCTAGAGTCATGGGGATAGCAACCTGAAACTAAATTGATGTTGTTAACGTACTGTCAACTAACCGCCGTCAACGAACGTGTGTCAACTGAACGTGTGTCAACTAAGTTGTAACCCTGATGTATAAAGTGAGCGAGATGGCAGAGTGTTGACTAAACTAACTGGTATGAAATCTGTCCCATTCGGACAACGATACTCAGAATGCATTCAGTATGCCTTATGGGTTAGACCCTTGAAAAGGTTGTGGGAGAAATGTCCTGTTAAAATTGGTGAACTTCACCCTGGGGTCGAATATAGCTTTTCCAAGTCTATTGAGGTACAGATTTAGGAGGTTGGGGCGCACCCCACTCCACCCTCCTATACTCCACCAGCGTTGGAAACGCTGTATGCAAACTATCAGCGATCGCCTCTGTGCCTCTAACAGAATTTGATCCTGCACTATATCGCCCAATTGCATCAGTTTATCCGGGTGGTAGACTCTTTTCCAGAAACCGCCCCAGTGGACACCATCTATTAGAAATTGTTATTAATTGGTCAGCTTTTAAAATAAAGAATATGGATACAGACCCCATTCTGACCCAGAATCATTTGACGCTCTACCAATCCCATTGCCTTGCGGCCCGAAAACTTGTCCACCAGGAAAAGTGGCAAGATGCGGTTACAGAATATCGTCAAGCCTGTCGGTATCAGTCCGGAGAGGCCCAGGTTTACCAGGAGATGGGAGATGCCTTAATACAACTGGGGAAATGGGAAGAAGCGGTAACGGCCTATCAAGAGGCGATAACTCTAGACAAAAATCTGCCTGAAGTCTACGAAAAGCTAGGTGATACGATTCAAAAACAGATTGAACCGGATCGAAAACTTCTGCTCGAAACCTACACCGCCAAAGTTCAGCAGGAACCCGACCAACTCCAGAACTACTATCGGGCCTTGGAAATTGCTCCTGAGAATGTCGAACTCCACGTTAGCCTGGGGAAAGCCTTGGTGCGACAGGGACAGCTTGATCAAGCCACTATTGCCTACAAAAAAGCCCAACAACTCAAGCCGGATCGCGAAGATATTACCCAGTATTTGGAAAAAATTCAGCATCAGTCGAGGACTCCATCGGATAACACGGCCCTAGAAATTAATGAAGCTTTTAGTCAAAAAATAAAGCTTGATGCGGCAAAACAGGCTCTTGATAAAACCAACCAAGTATTGCTAGAAAGTTTTCTAAGTACGGGATCGAGGCTTTACTTTCCGTTAGTCAACGATCCAGATGTCAGTATTATTTTGATTCTATACAATCGAGCTGAATTGACTTTGAGCTGCTTATATTCGATTTTAAGAGACAATTTCAAACTACTGGAAGTTATTATTGTTGACAATTGTTCTTCTGATTCTACTAGAGAGCTGTTGGAGCGGATTCATGGGGCAAACATCATTCTCAATTCAGAAAATCGTCATTTCCTTCTGGCCTGTAATCAGGCAGCTCAGGCAGCACGAGGAAAGTTCCTTCTATTTCTAAATAATGACGCTCAACTCCTAGGCGATAGCATTAATTCAGCTCTACGAACCATTCAAGCTTCAGATCAAATTGGTGCAGTTGGAGGGAAGTTAGTTCTTCCAGATGGCAGCTTACAGGAAGCAGGGAGTATTATCTGGCAAGATGGCTCTTGCTTGGGATACGGCCGGGGAGGTTCTCCGTTTTCGCCGGAGTATATGTTTCAGCGCTCGGTTGATTATTGCTCTGCTGCTTTTCTGCTCACGCCACGTCAGTTGTTTCAAGATCTGGGCGGCTTCGATGAAGCCTATCAACCCGCCTACTACGAAGAAACAGACTATTGCATCCGACTACAGAAGCTAGGGAAAAAAATTATCTACGATCCCAATGTCACGCTCCTGCACTATGAATTTGCCAGTTCCAGCAATACGGGTTCGAGTCAACATGCGATCGCTCTGATGGAGCGCAATCAAAAGCGACTCGTTGAAAAGCATCAAGCTTGGTTCTATCAGCAGTATCCACCGGATTTGAAGCATACACTCCTAGCTCGGATTCATGCTAGAGAGACCCAGAAGCGCCTGCTCCTGATTGATGATCGCGTGCCGCACCCCTACCTGGGCTCAGGTTACACCCGTAGTCATGGTATTCTGTCAAGCCTAGCAGAGCAAAATTATTTCATTACTCTCTATGCAACCGATTTGTCCTATCAGGAAGAGTGGCCAGCCATCTATCAGGACATTCCGACAACCATTGAAGTGGCTCGCGGATATGGCCTATTCCAGCTTGAAGAGTTCCTGCAGGACAGAAAGGGATATTACGACATCATTTTCGTCAGCCGCCCTCACAATATGGAGCATCTGAACTATATCCATTCCCGTGGAAATTTACTAGAGGGGGTTCAGATTATCTATGATGCAGAAGCACTCTACGTTCTACGAGAAATCCGACAAGCACAACTCCAGGGAGAGGTGATTTCACCCCAAGACCGTCAGTCTCGATTGGAAAAAGAGCTGGAGTTGGCCCGCCACTGTGACCAGATTATTTGTGTGTCTCAGCAGGAGCAACAACAGTTCATGGATTACGGCTATCCAGATGTGGCGGTACTGGGACATTCACTCCAAGCCCATCCTACTTCTAATAGCTTTGAAAAGCGTCAACATATCCTTTTTGTTGGCTCGGTCTATGAACTGGAGTCTCCCAATGCAGATGCTATTCTCTGGTTCTGTCAGTCGATCTTTCCCAAGGTTCAGTCTCGACTCAAAGCCCAATTTGGTCAGTCGATTCGGTTATTTGTGGCGGGAAACCAAACAGTCCCGGAACTGATGCAACAAGTAAGTGACCTGCAAAATCCTACAATTGAGCTGTTAGGTCGGGTTGAGAATTTGACATCGCTCTATAATCAATGTCGCCTATTTGTTGCCCCAACCCGATTTGCAGCGGGAATTCCCCACAAGGTTCATGAGGCAGCAGCCCACGGCTTACCTGTCGTCACCACGTCTTTACTAGCAAATCAACTGGGTTGGCAGCAAGGTGTGGAGATTCTTGTTGCGGATGAAGCAGAACAATTTGCGAGTCAATGTGTGGAGTTATATACTTCACAACTTGTTTGGAGAATGTTACGAGAAAACGCCCTGCAACGAATTCAACAGGAGTGTTCTCCCGAATCCTTCTCAGCGACTCTGAAAGATATACTGGAGAAGCTGAATTCTGCATAAACGAGAGTTTGCCTAAGCGATACGGTTGCCGGTGATTTCTCTGTTCAAGGGGTTGCCTTGAGTTTGATTAAAAGTCCTATTTGAAGTTTTATAGTTTGAGCAATGGTAGAGCTAATCTCGGTGCACATTCCAAAAACCGCTGGAACGGCTTTTCAAAAGACTTTATTACACGTTTATGGGTCTGAACAAGTTCTGTTGGATTATCCACCTGATCGAGTTTATCGACCTGGAGAACCGATTGCAGATTCGATCAAGGTGATCCACGGACACTTTGCCCTGAAAAAATATCGAAATCACTTTCCAGAGGCTTACCGGATTGTGTGGCTACGTCACCCCGTGTTCCGTTTGATCTCAGAATATTTCTACGCCCTCACGATTCACGATACAAAGAACGTGGCCCATGCCGAGTTGTTTGAAAAAAACCTGGATATCGTAGGTTTTGCGAAGCTACCCTCCATGCAGAACCATATGCAGCGATGGTTACAGGAGATCGAGCTGGAGGATTTATATTTCGTGGGTCTGCAAGAGTTCTATCCTCAGGACATTGATGATCTGAAAAGCTTATAGGGCTGGCCAGCGGGTCCAAATCTGGTCAAAAACAAAAACCTTCATCCTGACTACATCAAGGAGCTACGGGAAATGTAAGCGAATTCAGCGCTGATGAACCAACTCGCGATCTTGAATCAGAAAGACATGAGACTTTATCAGCAAGCCCTCTTGCTTCGGGCCAGGCGGCGCGGCGAGTCTCACCTGATTCAACCGACTTTGGCTGAATACAATCGTTTATCCGAAATTTTCTAGGCCCAGCAGGGATTAACTTGAACAAAACAGTACGCAACGTAGTCTGCTGTTGCACAGAAGTTGTTTGCTCTCACCTTTCAGGGCTTTTAGGTGGTATTATAAATTACCCGATATTTGTTTCTGGTTCATTGTACTGATAGAAGCTCTGACCTGTAACCTCTGAGGTAAAGACACTTTGGACTGTAAAGCGTCCTTTCAACAATAGAAGTCAAGTGGGATTTTATACGACTGTAATTTGTACTTTGCGGATGTGGGGCAGACCTGTCCAGGGTCTTACTCTAGATCGTTATTTGCTAGAAACTTTAGTGTTCAGGGGTTGGCTACAGTCACGAGTATTAAATATACTGTTAACAGCTATGGAGGCTAGCACGCTGGCTCAGTGTCATAGTCCTTGAGGAATCGAATCCTTGACTGCATTTGGCCAGTCAGCCATAGCTGAGAAAGGTTTAAGGTTCAACGTTTAATACAGGATCTGCATCATCGGTAATTATTGATCTAGCGGGTCATCCCACGTGAGATATCTGCTGGATGTCAAAATTTATTTTAAGTTGATACGTTGCTAGCTTTTTAGGTGGGTTTAGAGAGCTTGCCATGTATGTCGATTTTTTTATCGTCAACCGAGTCGTGCCTTGTGGCATGGGATTGGGTCAGTTGCTGTCGATGTAAACCCTGCTGAGTGTTTGTATCTCCTGCTTGAATTTCAAGAGGGTTCTCAGATTTTCCGCACGCTATTTCCTCCTGATTAACCGGGTGGGCCAAGAAAGCTAACGAAAGGTTAATTGAAGGAAGCTTATTCTGAATAGGATAATCTTTGAGATAAGTTCTGCATCTGGATCGCCATTGGGTCAACCCTTGACTCCAGCACGGCTCCATTGTCATCGGGGACAGGTTTTAGCAAAGCAGGGCAAGCTACAGGAGGCGATCGCAGAATATCGACGAGCACTAACTCTAGATAGCGAATTGACGGTGGCCTGGTATCAATTAGCTGAAGCGCTAGCTAAGATCGAGCATTGGCAAGCAGCGGTAGATTGTTGCCGAGTCACGGTGAAGCTTCAGCCCAAAACTGCAAGTGGACATCATCTGCTGGGGGATACACTGTCAAAGCTGGAGGATTGGCCCCTTGCGGTGGAAGCCTATCGTCAAGCCATTGCAATTCAGCCCAGTTTCTCCTGGTCACATAATAATCTGGGAGATGCTTTGCTCAAGTTGGAGCAGTGGCAGGCGGCGGTGGATGCCTATCGCCAGGCGATCGCGCTAAATCCGGAGTTTCATCTTTCTTATCACAATTTGGGAGAGGCACTGATGCAGTTGCAGCGGTGGCCAGAGGCGACTGAAGCCTATCAGAGGGCAATTCTGCTGGAGTCTCAGTTTGTCTGGTCACACTACAATCTGGCGGAGGCATTTTTTAAATTAAATCGATGGCCAGAGGCGATCGCAGCCTATCAGCAAGCACTAGAATTGCAGCCCGATTTGCCCTATGCCCAGGAACATTTGATTTTGGCTCTGAACCAGCATGTCCGACAACAACTGAAGCTGGCCCTAAATTATTACCAGCAGGCGATCCAGCAGCGGCCAATGGAGGTTGAGCTTTACCGCAAGGTACTAAAAATTCAGCCCTATCATCCGGAATGGTCACTGCAACTTGGGAAAGTTTATTTAGCCCAATCCAAACCCGAAGAGGCCGTCCAGCTATTAGAGCAGGTGATCAAATTTCATCCCAACCACGTCGAACTGTGTTGTCATCTGGCGAAGGCCCTGGAACAGGCTGGGCAACCTGATCAGGCAGCAATCAGAAAGTTTCGGGCTTTGACCTTGGATCCGAGTCGGGCCACTAGCCAAGAGCATGCTGAACTGGGGGATCGGTTCAAAGCTCAGGGCAAATTAGAGCAAGCTCAGCGATGCTATCAGCGGGCCGATCAATTTCGGACATCAATCGCTGGAGAAATTGTGGATTTGAGTGTAGCAGCGAATTAATTGAGGGAATGGGTGAAGATGGTGCAGGAATTTGTACGGCAGGAACCTATAGGGGATAAGGTCAAGATGCAGACAGCTCGAGAGTCTATTAAGCGAGGAATTGCGCTAGGGGAGCAGGGACGATGGCAAGAGGCAATCCTTGAATATCGTCGGGCTGTGGAGCTGGATGATCAGAATCCCAGGTTTTGGTTAGGGCTTGGGAATGCTTTGTCTGAAGCCGAGGAATGGCAAGAGGCGGTTGACTGCTATCAACGGGTAATTCAACTGCGACCGGAAGCAGCTCAGGGTCATCATGGTTTGGGGGATGCGCTGGCCAAGTTGGGACAGTGGCCGGAGGCAGAGATCGCCTATCGACAGGCGATAAGGTTGCGTCCAGATTTTTCCTGGTCGTATAACAATTTGGGGGATGTATTACGGCAGTTGCAGAAATGGGATGAAGCTGTTGCAGCTTACCAGAGAGCAATTGAGCTGAATCCCGAGTTTGTTTGGTCACATCATAATTTGGCAGAGGGGTTAGTAAAGCTGGAGCGCTGGGCAGAGGCAGAAAAAGCCTATCACCAACTGATGGAGTTGAAACCGGATCTGCCCCATGTGAAAGACAAGCTACAGCATGTGATAGCTCAACAACAGCAATTGTCGGATATCAAACACGAGGGTGTCCAAGGCAAGGAACTTCCGGGCAGAGACAACAGCAACGAAAATAGCGGAGTTGATGCAACCCTTCAGGGGCAAGCCAAGCAATATTTTGACCAAGGGGAAGCCCTTCGCAGTCAAGGTCAGTGGGAAGCGGCAAGAAATTGTTATTACAAAGTGGTTCAATCAGAACCTAGATATAGGAAAGCACATCATCATCTGGGAGATGCTTGTTTAAATTTGGAGCAGTATCAAGACGCCGTTTCTGCCTATCGTCATGCTTTAAAATATAACCCTCAATCCACCTGGTCGTACTACAACCTTGGGATCACTCTTCAGAAATTAGGTCAAAGAAAGGCAGCATTCAATTGTCACCAAAAAATTATAGAAATCGATCCTCGGTTCTGGGAAGCCAATCTGGTTGATTCCTCTATCCTGCGTCAGAATTTACATCAAGCCTCTCCACCTCCAATTCAAAATCACCAACACGATCACCCAGTTGAAAGGGATCAGCTTGCTTCGGATTTACCACCAACGGTTGTTCAAGAGATTCCCAAAACTCCACCCAAAACAGTTTTTCAGGAGAGTGTGGCTTCTCTGCAATCTATCGAAATATGCTTCGAAAGAGCTAAGCTTTTGACTGCTGAAGCCAGACCTCAAGAAGCACTTGAATATTATCGAAGGGCCATAGAACTTGAACCGCAGAACTGGCAGGTCTATCACCAACTGGGTGACTACTGGATGGGACAGGAGGCGTGGAAGAGTGCATTGGTCGAGTATCGCAAGGCGATCAGTCTGAACGCTGATGCTGAATGGTCGCACTGCAACTTAGGTCGGGCGCTCTGTCATCTGAATGCGGTAGAGGAAGGGATTAATACACTTCGTCACGCAATTGAGGTTAATCCAGCTTCTGGCTGGATGTCTTTTTATCTGGGGGAGGCTCAGTTTCAGGCCGAGGATTGGGATGGGGCAATTGCCGCCTACCGTCGCTCGATTGAGCTAATGCCAGATTCTTCTCAATTTCAGCAGAGATTAGGGGATGCCCTACATCAAAAAAGTAAAGGCTTTGCTCAGCAAGCGCTGGCAATCTATCTAGAAACAATCAAGGCAGATCCAGACAATATCGAGCTGTATCACAAGGCCATAGCCATCAAGCCCTTTGATGCCAATTTGTACGTGCAACTCTGTCGCACTCTGATTCGGCAAGGGCAGTTTAGTCAGGCGATTGTTTTTTATCAAATGGGTCTCCAGGCGGTGATTGACGATCCGGATATTTATCCCCAGTTTGATCTGTTGGAGATTGGCAATCTGTGTGCTGGGCAAGAGAAATACCAGGAGGCCGTCTTTTTCTATCAAGAAGGCTTAAATATTGAACCTGAAAATGACCTGCTAGGCTGGCAAATTCAGAATATTCGAGCCATCCAAAACCGTGAATTTGCCTATCCCATTGAAACAGCTGAATATATTCGTCTAAAAGAGATTCAAGCCCTCAGCCTGCCGACTAGCAAAACACCAACGATTTCGATTATTATTCCGGTCTACAATCAAATTCTGCATACCTACAATTGCCTCCGATCCATTGCCGCAACGATGGATGGATCAATCCCCTACGAAGTGATTGTGATGGATGATCACTCCAAGGATCATACTCAGGAGGTATTGGCCCAGATTCAAGGGGTTCAATCGGTATTCAATGAACAAAATCTGGGATTTATTGGCTCCTGCAATCGAGGGGCGAGTCTGGCGAAGGGACAGTATTTGTTTTTCCTGAACAATGACACCGTTGTAATGCCCAGTTGCTTTGAGGAACTGCTAGAAACCTTCAGACTGTTTCCCAGAGCAGGTTTGGTTGGGGCCAAGTTTCTCTATCCCAATGGAATGCTACAGGAAGCAGGAGGCATTATCTGGCAGGATGGTTCAGCCTGGAACTATGGCCGCCAGGATCATCCGAATAAGCCGGAATACTGCTATCTGCGGGAGGTAGACTATTGCTCTGGTGCGGGGATTATGATTCCTAGGGAGCTGTGGAATCAGATCGGCGGATTTGATGTTCGGTTGAAACCGGCCTATTACGAGGATACGGATCTAGCCTTTGAGGTACGGCAAGCAGGGTATCAGGTGCTCTATCAGCCGTTAGCTCAAATTATTCACTTCGAGGGGATTTCTTCTGGAACCGATCTGACTAAGGGGATGAAGCAGTATCAGGTGGTGAATCATCAGAAGTTTTTGGACAAGTGGGCAGCGGTTTTGCAGGGTCATCGTCCCAATGCTGTCGAGCCCTATCTGGAACGAGAGCGGCCAGTGCAGCAGCGGCTACTAATGATTGATGCTCGTATGCTGACGCCGGATCAGGATTCAGGGTCGCTGACAGCCTGCAATTTGATCAAGATTTTTCAAGCTCTGGGCTACAAGGTCACCTTTGCACCTGACAACCTGATGTATGTCAGCAAGTATACGGAAGACCTGCAACGGATTGGGGTGGAGTGCTTATATTGTTCCCATGTCAGTTCGATGCGGTCGTACTAGGAAACCTATGGTCGCTACTATGAAGTGGTCTATCTATCTCGACTAGAAGTAACCGAGAAATATTTGAATGATGTGCGGGCCTTTGCTCCTCAAGCCATGATCATCTACGACACAGTGGACTTGCATCATCTCCGGGAAATTCGAGAGGCAAAGCTGAAGAATAGCGTGCAACTCTACGAAAAAGCGATGGAAACCAAGCGGCGGGAGCTGGCCCTGATGAACTACGTGGACTGCACATTGGTAGTCAGTCAACTGGAAAAGCGATTGCTAGAGCGGGAGCAACCGGATCTGAAGAACATTGAATTCTTCCCGATGCCTCGAGAAATCTATGGGGCCGCCCAGAACTTTGCAGAACGTCAGAATATGGTGTTTATCGGCGGCTTTGAACACCCGCCGAATGTGGATGCGGTGCTGTACTTTGTCCAAGAGATTTTTCCCCGGGTCAAGCAGGCCATCGGTCAGCTCAAGTTTTTTGTGATTGGCAACAAAGCCCCCCAGGAAATTTTGGATTTGGCTACTGAGGATGTGGTGATTGCCGGGTATGTGCCTGAGCTGGGGGAGTACTTTAATCACTGCAAACTCTCGGTTGCGCCGCTGAGATATGGAGCAGGCATCAAGGGAAAAATTTTGACCAGTTGTTGCTATGGCTTGCCGGTGGTGGCGACACCGATTGCGGTGGAGGGCATGGGGCTTCAGGATGGCCATGACGTCTTGGTGGGAGACACGGCGGAGCGCTTTGCTCAGCAAGTGATTGAGGTCTATCGGGATGAGGGATTGTGGACGAGAATTTCTCAGAATTCTCTAGCAACGGTGGCGAGTCGATATTCGATGGAGGCGGTAACTGGTCAGTTTGGTCAACTTTTGAACCGCTTACGGGCAACGGCAGCAAAATAACTGAAATTCTTAGAGAAAGGTTGGAGGTGAGAGGATGCAGCAAACCATGACCAAATTACCGATTCGGGGATCGGTACAACAGGTGAGTCAGATTGAGGGGCTATTCAGCGACTTGTGGGTTGGCCAGAGGGTCAGTCTGATGCTGAAGAGTGAATTTCCAGTGGCCGCTCTGCAAGTGCAGGGATATCTACCGGAGTGCTTTCCGGAAGGAAATCGGATTCAACTCGTGGTAGGCGATGGGGTTCAGCAGGTGGTGAGTTTGGGGGGTCAGTTATTTCAGCTAACAGTACCCATAATGATTCCGGCCTATCACTCTATCGAGGTAGAAATTACGAGTGAAAAAACCTTTAATCCGAAACATCAGGGCATCGGTGAGGATGAACGAAATTTAAGTTTTCTATTTAATGAGTTGGTGCTGGAACGGGAAAAAACTGCGGGGGATTATCTTAAACAGGGGAAACAGTTGGAACAGTCGGGGAATTGGGAGGAGGCGATTTCTTGTTATCATCAGGCGATCGCACTCAATCCTGAGTTCTACTGGTCTCATTACAGTTTGGCCGAGGTGCTAGCGAAGCAGAATCAATATCAGGAGGCAATCAACTGCTATCATCAAGCTATTAAATTGAATCCTGATCAGCCTTTGTTGCAGCAGAGCCTGACAGAAATGCTAGCCCGTAGAGGTGTTTATGAAGCGAGTCATTTTAGTTCATCATCACATTTTTAAAAACGCAGGAACCTCTTTACAATATGCGCTGAAACAATATTTCAAAGATCAGTACTATGAGTGTGAATTACCCAATAGTCAAATGGTAACAACGGCTGATTTAGAACAATTTATTGTGGAGCATCCGGAGGCACGGGTGATTTCGGGACATCATATCTGCTGGCCGACACCACAGGGGGAGGACTATCGAACCCAGTCGATTGTGTTGCTGAGAGATCCTCTGGCGCGGGGGGAGTCGGTGTATAAGTTCGAGCGAAAGCAGCAGGCAGAGACGGAGGGGGCAGTGATGGCAAAGGAAATGGATTTTGCAGAGTATGTGCGGTGGCGGTTGGATCGGACGCCGACGATGTTGTGCAATTATCAGACCTATTACTGTTCGCAGCAGGAGAAGGGCGATCGGAATCGAATTCCGACAGAGGCAGATCTGGAGGTGGCGATGCAGAATTTGCAGGCGAGTGCGGTGGTAGGAACGGTGGAGCGCTATGAGGAGACTTTGGAGTCGGCGAATCGGCGGTTGGAGGCGGATTATCCGGGAATGGCGCTGGTGTATCAGTATTTGAATGTGACGGGGAAGCCGGAGGTGCCGAGTCAGGAGCAGGTGCAGGAGAAGTTGCGGGTGATGCTTGGGGGGGAGATTGTGGATGAGTTGGTGGAGGGAAATCGATTGGATCAGAAGCTATGGCAGATGGCGGATAAGATTTTGGGGGAGCGGATGGTTGCGGCTTAGGGGTTGGAGAGAAGTATACTCAATGTTCAATAGGTGTGAGCAGACAGCTATCAGTTAAGTCCAGTCTATATGGTTATTTCTCCACAGGCGAGAATCCAGGCAACCCCATTGAATACTGATTGAGTCATGAACGATTTCTTCGTGTCCATTAGTAGTATTATTTATCCATTTTTTTTGAAGGGTCTTACCCCTTTTTTGGGATTGTCAGGTTTAGAATGGATGAAATTGATTTTTACTAGACTCAGGTGTAAGGGAGAAGATAAGAGGAAATCATCTAGATTTAAGCAGGATTTGGGGAGTGGAAATTGGTCAAGGAATAATAGGTTGGGTTTTGTAGAATTTTGGGTTGAACTACGGTGATGGGGAGGAAGATGAAATTGAGAAATTGTCTGGACACGAGTATTGATTCGAGATATATTTGGGGAAAGTTGAAGAATAATTTTGAGATAGATAGGGTGCAGTTGCTATAGGATTTATCTACTCGGACAGGGCATCTAGCGCTTAGGTAAGTCTTTTTGTGATCATTAGCTCTTTATATTACTGGCGGGGCGCTCTGCCTATGTTTGTTTAGGGTTTGTGATGGCTGGACTCTCCAAGTTTTTATTGATTCAGGTCACTTCGTCGGAAAGGTGAGTAATGAAGGAGGACGCAGC
>JBHJGO010000116.1:0-3634 GCA_050331715.1 Microcoleaceae cyanobacterium | reverse complement strand
CTCTTTTCTACAGTTGATTAGATAAGAGATTATAGCTAAATATATTCTCTAATTCGATATTAGCTACTGATAATATATATTATATAAACCCATAAAAATAGTCGAGATATCTTAAGGGCAGACTTGACAGGAACGAATTTCTACTTGCAATATCAAGGGGAAAATGATCTGAAGTTACAACAGAGATATAGTGAATTGATTCAGCAAGCAGTTAAAACCGAATATTTTACCTGGACAAAACCTCTGCTCAATCCCCAGAAACATCCTGATCAGAAAATCAAGGTTGGTTATATTTCTGCATTTTTGAATTTTCATACGGTGGGCTTGGTCTTTCTCGGATGGGTGAGGGAAGTGAATCATCAAGACTTTGAAGTTTATTGTTATCACCTTGATTCGGAACGAGATATTATTACGGATTTATTTCAGTTATATAGCGATCATTTCTCTCGGTTATGTAGAGACTCAGCTACGGAAAATCTCACCAAAATTGCGGAAAAGATTCGGAGAGATCAACTTGATATTTTAGTTTTTCTGGATATTGGCATGTTTCCCCTTGCAACTCAACTAGCCTGTTTGCGTCTTGCTCCGGTTCAATGCACTGCCTGGGGTCATCCGGTGACAACTGGATTATCTTCGATTGATTACTATCTCTCGGCGGACTTACTGGAACTTCCAATTGAAGTCGGTTGGGTTGAGGCGATGAAACCCAACGCCGGGAGTTTTGACGATGGTGCGTTCCACTTTGCCAACGACATCCTCCAGGGTACAGAATCTAACATAGAAAATCCTGATAAATGTTGGATCTCAGGAATTAAAACCAACCGACAAGATTCAGAATATTACTCAGAGAAATTGATCCGGTTACCCAATTTAGGCATTCATTACACAAAGCCTCAAGTTCCAATATTAGAGAAAAATCGCTTAGACTTTGGATTAAAATCAAACTCAGTCATTTATCTTTCTTGCCAATCCCTATTTAAATATCTACCTCAATATGATCGGATTTTTGTTGAAATTGCTCAGGCAGTTCCCAATGCTCAGTTTGTGTTTATTGCTCACTGGATAACCCCAGTCACAGAAAAATTTCGGCAACGATTACATCAAGGCTTTCTAGATTCTGGTCTAAACAGTGAAGATCATGTCGTGATTCTACCCAGACTAGACAAGCAGGATTATTTACAGCTTCACTTGTTGGCAGATATTGGCCTGGATACGATTGGATTTACAGGATTTTTAACCACTCTGGATGGATTGGCCTGTAATCTACCCATTGTTACTCACACTGGAGAATTGATGCGAAGTCGGCAATCTACTGGGATTTTCCATAGAATTGGAGTAGTGGAAACTGTCGCAACCACTTTAGAGCAGTACGTTAAAATTGCAGTTCGATTGGGCTTAGAACCAGATTGGAGAGGAGGAATTTCCCGAAAAATTCAGAGTCAGCAAGCGCTACTCTATGAAGATAAAAGTTGTATCCAGGCATTGGAAGCGTTTTACCGTTCAGTTGTTTAGAGGGCAATGATTCTTTCTGTTTTAGTAAATTTGAGAAAAGCCTTTCTGGATGCACCGGGATTTTGGCAGAGTTATTTGCCACAGAAACCAGGAAATTGGTGTAAGTGGGTGGAGGGAGTCGATAAAACGCGAACGGATGGCTATTCAATTCTGGGTAATTTTGTTAATCAGATCGATCAATTAATTTATCAAGTTCCGGGGCTGTATCTCTATTGTGAAAAGAAAAAACAGAAACGAGATATTTCCGAACGACTCTACACCCTATTTCACCTGGAACCAGACGGCAGCGTTCAGGTCTTGCATGAGTTGAAAACAGGAAGCAAAGATTGGGCCGTCCAACTTTGGCCAACAATCGATGCCTATTTCAACCGCCAAACTCAACCCGTTGAGCAGCGTCGTCAACAGTTGCTAACAAAAATTCAGCAGCTAGAGTTTGAATTGCAGCAATGCCGCATGGAACTGGCCGCATTAGAAGTTGAACCGTTCGATTGATCTCCCTATCCTTATAACCTCATCCTTATAATCTCTCTACCAAGGAGCACCAATTAAGGTGAATCCTGACCAGTAATAGGGGTGGATAAAGTCCTCAGATTCCAGATTTGCAAGTTCAGGAGGTAAGGGAATCAGGCCATCTTCAGTCCGCAACTGTCCTGATTCGATTTCAACTTTGCCTCCTAGCATGGCAAGTTGAGCTTCTCGCAGGGCTACCGCTTTGATGGGAGCAGTTTGTAGATCGTTATAAAATTCACTCATTAGGGCTAGTGTACTTTGGTCGTTCACATACCACAGGCTAGCAATAGCTGACTTTACACCAGCTTGAACCGCAAGCCCCGCAAATCCCAACTCTGCGTTTTGATCCCCGATGGCGGTACGGCAAGCACTCAGCACCAAGAGTTCAACTGGCGGCTGATCCCAGTTCAAGCTAGGCAATTGATCCATCGGCAGGCGACCATCCCACAGTTGAATGTAGGAATTTTCTGAAACGCCTGGCTGGAAATCTGCGTGGGTTGCCAGGTGAATAATTTCGTATTCTGTGACTCGACGCTGGACTCGAAGATTTTCCAGGGTGAAGGATTCATTCAGGAAGGAACGGCCGGGCCAGAGATTGGTAATAGTTTTAACCTCTGTGGGTACCGCAGGCAGAGGAGCCTGATCCTCAAACACACTCGCCCCCATTGCTAGTACTTCAATCTTGTCCGCAGGAACATGTTTAATATCGATGAGGCTAGTGCTGGGAATGAGGCTGTAGTTGTACTTTTCAATCAAATGGCGATCGCCATCCCAGAGTGTAGCAATGGGTAAACTTCGCAATCCTTGCCCCAACGAAAACAGGAGTGTGGTCGCACCAAACTCTTCTAAATCGGCTTCAATCGGTTCAAGTATCCATTCATAGAGCCGCTGAGCGGGTTCTTGATAGCGAGTCGTTCTCCGCTCCCGCTGACTCGTGATTTTGATTTGTAAATCTCTAATAGTTGACAAGACTTCCGCACGGGTTGCACCTGGGATAGTGTAGCGTTTGGGCAGTCCAGAGGAGGGCACCAGGATTAACTCTAACTGTTGATCACGGGCAACAACATAGACAATCACGTAAACTTCACCCGTCTCCGCTTCAACTTGCTCCATGCTGTCTTGAAGGACTGGACGATCCCGAATGTCACCTGGCTCTATCCCCAGGTAGGTACTAAACTCCTGGTTACGACTGCGCTCCAGCAAAGCCAGGGTTACATCAATGCTTTCAGCCTGAAAGGCAAGGTCGGTGGATGACAGCAGTTCGGAGGGGTTAATATCCCGTAAATCCTCTTGTTCCTCTATTCCGGAAATGGCATCATCCCCAGACTCAGCGTCATCGTCCTCACGAGCGAGTGTGTCCCGCTGGATTTCAGTCGAATTTTCATTATTGAAATCATTCTGTTCAGCAGGATCTGGCTCATCGGGAGTCTCTGAAGGCGTCGGGGTTGGAGTTGGGGAGGGAGTTGGCGTTGGCGTTGGCGTTGGTTCTCCGGGTGTTGGAGTTCTGGGGGATGGGGTTGGAATTGGTTCTCCCGGTGATGGAGATGGATCTCCAGGGATTGGTGTTGGTGTTGGTTATAGTTATCAAAGGATAGTAGATATGGGATAAAGT
>JBHJGO010000115.1:0-17478 GCA_050331715.1 Microcoleaceae cyanobacterium | reverse complement strand
CAAACCCCTTTTAAACCTTGCACCTGTCGGGGAGAAAACCGCCTAACTCGCGACGGTGTGGGTTTGGTTGATGTGGTGCAGGAAGTGCAGCTAGTTGGGTTTTGGGATGTTAGTCATAAAAAAAAAGGAGCTTGGGTTATGACGTTGCTATGGCTACTGATAGGGCTTCTACTCATTGGTCTCAGTATTCCTTTGATTTTGGGAAATATTCCGCCCAACCACTGGTATGGTTTTCGGGTTCCAAAAACCCTGTCGAATGAGACCATTTGGTATCAGGCCAATCGAATTGCCGGATACGACTTGCTTGGCGCTGGCATCCTGGTCAGTATCACTGCGGTTTTAACGGGATTTTTTATCCCCGCTCTTAATAGAACAACAGTGAATCAGATTAATCTGATTGTCTTGCTTGGAGCCATTTTGATTGCGGTTGTTCACAGCTTCTATGCTTTAAGCCGCATGAATTAGAGAGGTGTTGCCAAAAAGTAGGGGGGCAAATTTCAATCCCGTTCGATACTATCGCCTTATCATACCCCCGTGGTTCGGCCATGTTCCCAGTTGTTCCCCCTTCGATGATCAGAGACAATGGGAAAAAAACCTGCCCCGTCATGCGCGTCAAATCTATCATTAGTCTTCTATTACTCACCCTTGGGCTGTTCTTTGGTTCCTGCTGGAGTCGGATTCCTTCAGGGCTTGCTGCAAATTCCCGCGATCTGAAGCAAGTGCTGGCCCACAAAAATTGTTCTCAGTTTTTATGGAAATCCTGCGATTTGAGTCAAGCAGACCTGCGAGGTCAGGATTTGTCTGGACTGGATCTCTCCGGCGCGAATCTGAGCCACGCGAATCTAAGCCACGCCATTTTGAAGCAGGTGAAGCTGGCCCAGGCAAACTTACAGGGAGCTAATCTGACGGAGGCCAATTTATTCGGGACTGACCTGAGTCGAGCTGATTTAAGACAGGTCAACGCGAACCGAGCGGGTTTATGGGAAGCCAATTTGACACTGGCCAACTTGAATCAGGCCGATTTGACAGCAGCGAATCTGTTGGAAGCCCGACTCTGGGGAACTGACTTGAGACAAGCCAATCTCAGCCATGCCAGGTTGCAAGGAACGAATTTAAAGTATGCCAACTTAGGCGATAGCAATCTCAGCGACGCGGATTTGCATAGCTTTTACTTCCGGGAGTACAACAGGATTACCGACCTGAGCCACGCAAATTTAGAGGGGGCAGATCTGACGGGAGCCAATTTGCAGGGAATATTACTGGAAGGAACTATAATGCCCGATGGCAGGATTAATGGGGATCGGTAGAGCGACTAGAAATCGAAGTAAATGTAGGGCAAACTTCCCTCCGGAGCCAGCACCCAAACGACAAAGAAACATAGGGGAACAAACAACAGTTTGACTGGCCAGTTGAACTGTAGCTTCAATCCTCGATTCAGCAGCGTAGAAATTCCCATGGCAACGAAAATCAGTCCCAGAAGAATAACGATGTGAACCCGCTCTAGCCCCAAGGATTCAACGTAAACTTTGTGGGCAAACTGCACATCGGACTGCTGTCCCCAAAGGTGCTGCAAGGCAAGACTCGCATCCTTCAGATTCGGTAAGCGGAAAAATATCCAGGCCGAAAAGACCATCAACTGGGTTATTAACCAAGCAGACAATACCCCCGGTAAGGTTTGCCAGATCCACTCAAATGACCACCGCTTTGAGGCCGCATCGGTTAAACGATGAATCACCAGAGCAATCCCGTGGAGAATTCCCCAAACAACAAATCCCCAGGCTGCTCCATGCCAGATTCCCGCAACCAACATCACAATCATCAAATTCAAGCAGGTTCGAGGTAGATCCACCCGTGAACCACCCAGCGGGAAATACAGATAATTCCGCAACCAATCGCCCAGAGTAATGTGCCAACGTCGCCAGAAGTCCGCAATACTGGTGCTGAAGTAGGGGGCATCAAAGTTTTCCGGCAGATTCAACCCCAGCAACATTGCAGTTCCCCGTGCCAGATCAACATAACCGCTGAAATCCAGGTATAACTGCAATCCGTAGGCCACCGTTGCCAGCCAGATATCACCACTGCCAGCCCGTTCCAGATTGCTGAAACTCAGATCGACGAGGATGCCTAAATTGTCTGCCAGGAGTCCTTTTTTGACCGTTCCTCGCGCCATTAACCATAGGCCATCTGCAATTTGGTTGGCTGCCGGAAATTGCAGCGATTTGAATTGCTTGTCCAGATGATGAAATCGGGTAATCGGGCCAGAGATTAGCTTGGGGAAAAAGAATTTGTAGCTGGTAAAGGACAGCAGAGATGTTGTTGCTGGAGCCCCTCGATAGACATCGATGAGATAAGCGACTAATTCAAAGCAGAAAAAGCTGAGGCCAAAGGGCGCAATAATCGTGTCTGAAAACCAATCCGCCTGATCGATCATTGCCGGGTCTTGGTTCACAGTTCCCACGGTGGTCAGGATGAAGGGGATGTATTTAAAGCCTAGCAACAGCCCAATATTGACAATGATGCCCAGCGCTAAAAGCAGCGAACGGCGGCGATGCCAGGATCGATTGGTGACTCGCCAATCCAGCGGTTCCCCAATGGCGATCGCCAGCCCAAAATTGAACAGGACACAGAGCAACAGGAACGGAATGTAGTGAACCTGCAAGGTACTGTAGAACAGCAAACTGGCCACCAGCAGCACCAGCAATCGTCCGTTCTGCAAGGGAATCAGCCAGTAAATGCCGAGCAGAATCAATAGAAATAGGCCGTAGGCAGAGGAAATAAAGGTCATGAATCAACTCCTAGCCGCCTGATCAATCCTGAATGTTCTCCTCTCCGGCTAATAAGGCAATTTCTGCCCGCACAAATTCCCGTCCCAGGTATAGGGCGTGATCAAAGCAGCTCAGAGGACAGGGGTCTGCCTCTTCGGTGATTTTGATGCCAATTTCCTTCGCCGTTCTGCCCTGATAAGTCGCAGTCGGTCTACGTTCCAGCTTCTTGTCACAGGGGAAGGGGTTTCCGGTTTCAGGATCAACAGCTAAACCCTGCTCGTTAATGTTGTTGGTATAGTGTTCCGCGCAGATCAGGCCAGCTTCATGATCAAGGTAGATAATGAAATATCCCTTTGGATCGAGGTGAATAAATCGCTGGGAATAGCCATCATCAATTGCTTTCAGGTCTGCAGCCTTTGGTTTAACGAGTGGGTTCATAGTGATTTGAGTATTGAAACTTCCTGAGATGCGGAAACTTGACTCCTTAATGTCGCTAACCCCTTATTTTAGTTGATTCGTCAGGATTCAGGGTAAACTTGTGAATGAATCATCCCACTGCAGTGATTGGGGATTCCCAATCGAACGATTGCTATCGTAGATCAGGTAATAACCTTCGGTTCAGTGTGGACTACCTACTGGGATAAAGCTACTCCCGTTCAATCCATCTCTAATCTGCAGATGTCTGATTATGATCACGAACCACCAAAATTACCTAATACGTGGCACGAGGTTCGGCCTGATCAGATCTACCAACCTTCAGAAGGCAGAAATATTTCATTTGGTATCAAACAAGTTAAACTGGGCATTCTCTACGATCCCATCGGTAAACATCTTCGAGCAATCAACAAGGGGTTAGTTCCTGTAAAAGGAAACACTGGATTAGTTCCCTCTGAAGAACCGGATTATGATTTCAAGACCAAAATTCTTGGCAAAGGTGGTGATCGAAGATTTCACGGCAAAATAGTAGAGGGAATTCTCCATTTTCCTGGCAAACAAACCACTCACTGAGGATTCAGGCTTGTGACCACTACACTTAAAAATCATCCTGTCTGGCAAACACTGAACCAAACCCTGGAGCAACTTGACACTGCTAAAATTGCAGTTCAGCATTTACAAGCTTGCAACTCTAAAATCAATGGTTACTGGGATGAGGATGAATTTTATGAAGCCATTTCCTTCACTCAGCCACTTCAGCCTCAATTAATGAGCAGTTCCTGGGAGATCTCATCTCACAATTCCCAAAACCCTCATTGGTTGCGTCTTAAGTTTTCGCTCCTGATCAATTTTCCGAGTAATGCCGATCCATCTGATAGTAATACTATCAAAACAACCGTTGGTGATTTGATTCTGATTCTCGACGAGAATTTAGAGGTGATCGATGAAAATTGGCTGATTGATGTTCATTCCTCTTATGTTCTGGCAAATTAGTAGGGTTTGATTTATGCGTCTGATTCACACCGCAGATTGGCATCTAGGCCGCAGTCTCAAAGGGCAAGATCGCACACCAGAGCTGGAATTTGCTCTAGAGCAGTTACTCCAGGAAGCCCAAGAACTAGAGGCAGACGCGGTATTAATTGCCGGGGACGTTTTCGACACGGCTAACCCACCGATTGAAGCCATTCGAGTCGCCTACAACTTTTTTCGCGGATTAAATGATGCTGGAATTCCCGCCGTTTTAATTGCCGGAAACCATGATTCCGCCGCCCGAATTGATAGCCATGCAACCTTACTCTCCCTGGCCGGGGTAACGGCCCTGGGGAAACCAAAGTTTGCAGCGGAAGGGGGCATAATTCAGCTAGAAACTCGAGCAGGAAAACTCAGGGTTGGAGCGATGCCCTTTATTTCGGAACGAAAATTGTTAGACCCGAAAGAAATCTGGAACAAAACTGACACCGAACAACGATCTTCCTATCAAGAAATCATCACTAATTTACTCGACGACTTGTCAGAAGAGTTTCTAGAAGATAGCGTTAATATCATCATGGCCCCCGCCACTTTGGCCGGGGCAACCCTATCCCATTCGGAGCGTCCGCTGGATTCTCTCGGGGTTTACAGTTTGGCAGGAACCTGTATTCCTTCTGTCGCTCAGTATGCCGCGCTCGGACATATTCATAAACCACAAAAAATTACCCAGGCTAAGATTCCAACGTACTACTCTGGTTCACTAATTCAGGTCGACTTTGGTGAAGCGGAGGAACCCAAAGGATACTATTTAGTTGAAACAGAGCCGGGTCAACCTGCAACAGTAGAATTCAAAACCATTGACTGCCAGAAACCCCTGAAACAAATCACCTGCCAGCTTAAAACCTTGGAAGACGATCTAGAAGCCTATCGAGATCATCCTGGTTATTTGAAAGTAATCGTTCAAGCGAAAAAGCGACAAACTGACCTGGCTCAAAAAGTTCGGCAAATTTGTCCCCAGGCGATTCATGTTGAGTTAAGATACCCAAATATCCAGCAAGAACCTGATCCGGTTCAACTGACAGAGCAGTTCAATCCCGTAGAAGCCTATAAAAACTACTTTGAAAATCAGCGCAGCATTCGACCCGATGAAACTTTGATCAAACGATTTCGGCAACTTTACGAGGATATAGAGCATGAGGCCAGTTGAACTAAAATTAAGAGGGTTTACTAGCTTTCGCCATCCTCAGACTATTGATTTCTCTCAATTGGAATTGTTTGCCATTACGGGGCCGGTTGGTGCTGGTAAGTCTTCGATTTTAGACGCTTTAACTCTAGCATTGTACGGCAAAGTTGCACGAGGGTCTAAGCCTGCTGATTTATTGAACTTGGGCAGCAAAATTCTAGAGGTAGGTCTGCAATTTCAGGTGACTGATCAGGAATACTACGTCTACCGGAAATGGGATTATTCCCGTACTAAAACGGCAAAAACTAGCTTTGTTTTCAAACAACTACTTGAGGGAGACTGGCAGGCCATTGGCGAGCAAAAATCCACCGAGATTGACGTGGCGATTCAGCAATTGCTCAAAATGGATTTCGATACATTTACACGGGTTGTTCTGTTGCCCCAGGGGGAATTTAGCAAGTTTCTCAAGGGATCGCCCAAGGATCGGCGGGAAATTTTGCGACAATTGGCAGGCTACGAGATTTTTGAAGCGATGCGGAGTCGAGCGGCCCATATTGCTGGTAATTTGCAGGATGACATGAAAAGAATCCAAGCCAGTTTGGAAAATTTGCAGCTCTGCTCCGATGAAGAATTTCAAATCTGGCAAACTCAGCTACAGGATTATCAGGTTCAACTACCACAACTAGAAACTCAACTCACCCAAGCTCAGCTTCTAGCCAAGGAAGAACAGGATTTACTTCAGAAGATTCAAGGGTTACAACAGTTAGAGGCAGAACTACAGAACCACCTCAAGCAACAGGATCAGATCGAGGCTCAACAGCAGAAACTTACCCTAGCCCGCGCCGCAGACCGAATTCGTTCTACCTGGGAATTGTTGACGGCCTCCCGCAAAAAGTACCAGGAATTGCAAAGCCAGACACAAATATTACAAATTGAGCTGGAACAGACCCAGCAACAGTTTCAAACTCAACAATCCGCCCTGGAAAGATTCCAATCAGAAGCGTTAGAAATACGGCAATCCATCAGTCAAAATCGTCAAAATTTAGAAGAAGCCAACCGTTTGGAGGGTCAACTGCAATCGAATCAGTCAGAGGTTCACAGTTTACAAGTTCAGGTTAATCAGAAATCAGTGCGGATTCAAGAGCAATCTACAGAGTTAAATCAGGCAAATCAAGCCGTTGAACAAGTAATAACTCAGTTGAACTCATTGGAAACCGAACTAAAAGATTGTGTCCCTGGTGGTGAACGTCTCGAACAACTTCAAGAAATCAATCCTCTTCTACCAAGATACATTCTGCTCTGTCAACAATTGGCAGAAACCAGCCAATCACTGCATCAAACTCAGACAGAATTAGACCAGGCTCAAACACAATTGACTGAGATTGAAGCGATCTATCAACAAGCCGAAGCCGACTCTGAACAGGCGATTACAGATTATCAACAAGCAATCACACAAAACCAGGCCGCAGCGATTCGAGAACATTTACATGATGGTGATGATTGCCCAGTTTGTGGTGGAACCTATCAAATTACCGATGCTTTGCCTGAAATTGCTGATACGGCTCAATTGGAAAAATTGAAGAAACAGCAGACTAAAACTCAGACCAATTTAAAAAAGGCTCAAACGGAATATCAAAAATCTTCCAGCAAAGTTGAAGCGTTGCAGACAACTCGATCAAGTTTAGAACAGTCCTATCAAACCCAGGTTGAACAGGAACAGAGTTTGGAACAGCAAGTTTCAGAGGGTTTAGGGTCTTTTTCTCTCGCTTCAACAGGTTCCGTTTGGGCACAATTGCTTCAGAAAGCAGAGTTGCTAACCGCTTTAGGCCAAGAATATCAAACCTTGCAGGAATCTGAACAACGTTATCAAAAAATCTTGCAGCGTCGAGAACAGGCCCAAACAGAATTAGGCTATCAGCAAAAAGTACAGTCAACTACTCAACAACAACTGGAGCAACTACAGGGGGAATTGGATTTCTTACAGGAAAGTCTAGATGACAAGCAACAAACCCAGACCCGCTTGACTCAACAATTAGAAAATTTAACCGGAGGTTTAAGCTGCGTTGGCTTCAAACAATCCATTGATCAACAAGAAACCGAACTAAATCAAACCCAGGAACATCTTAGCAATGAAGTTCAGCACGCTCAACAACAACTACAGCAACTAGAGGCAAATTTTCAAGCAACGAACTCTCAGCTAAATACTGAAGCTCAACAAAGTCAATCCTATGAGACAGCATGGGAAACTGCTTTGGAAGCTGAAAAATTAACCGAGGTAGAGTTTCTAGAAATCCGATTAGATCGTCAGCAACAGGCTGACTGGGAGCAAAAAATCAAAGACTTTGGTGATCGAAAGCTGCAACTAGTAACTCAGATTCAGCAAGATCAGCGGGAAATCGGCGATCGCACCGCCACCCCTGAAACCGTTGAACAAAAAGAACAGCAGATTCAGCAACTTCGAGCTCAACTGAATCAGATCCAGAGCGAGATTAAACAGCTAGAAAATCAGATTCGTCAAGCCGAACAAAATCGTCAATCTGCTCTAGAAAAACAGCAAGAATTAGTCACGCTTGATCAGGAATATCAGGACTACAGTACCCTGGCTCAGGATCTTAAAACCAATAACTTCCAAGAATACATTTTGGAAAAGTTTCAACAGGATTTAGTCGGTAGTGCCAATCTTCTGCTGTGGCAGTTGAGTGATCAACGGTACATTTTGCACTATCACAAAGGCAGCTATCAGATTGAAGACCACTGGAATGGAGGAGAATCCCGTTCTGTAACCAGTCTGTCCGGAGGTGAGACCTTTGCCGCGTCTCTGGCCCTGGCTCTGGCCCTGTCTGAAAAGTTAGCCAAAGGAGCCCAGTTAGATAGCCTGTTCATCGATGAAGGGTTTGGAACGCAGGACGAGAATTCGCTGGAAATTGTGATTCAAGTTCTGGAATCCCTGCGTCAACAGCAACGTTTGGTGGGTGTGATTAGCCATGTCCCCGCCATTGGAGAAAGGTTAGGAACCGAATTAAGAATTGAAAAATCACCGGAAGGATCGCAAATTCGGGTAGAAGGAATTCTGGCAGCTCCTACGACTGTTCAATGAACTGTTCAATGAATTTTTGATAGTCAGACTTTAGCCAATCAGGGAGTAGATTTGGATCGGGAACTTGGAGTTGTTCTGGACGGCAATACAACATCGCCGCTAGAAAATAATTCATCATTTTAGAAGCGTCGGAGGCCTGATTCACTTCCTGCATCAACTGTTGCAAAAATTCCTGTTCTGTATCCTCTAATCGGTGGCGTAAAAAGCGACTTTGTAGAAGTGACCGTTGTCCCTGACCCGGAATATCCTGATACAAATTCGGCAAACTTTGGGGAGCCACACTCAACCAGAAATCAGCGAGTTGCCGTCGCATTCGTCGTAAATCTTCCAGGACAGAAGGTTCAGTGGGATCAATATCATAGAGATTAATACAACCAAGTAACTGGTTTTTGAATGGAGTTGTGGTTGGATCTTGAGCCTTGATCATTTGAATTCGAGGCTGACTGTCAGAAACAGAAGGTATCAGTTGTTCAGGAGATAATCCAACGGTTGAAGTTACCTGTGATTTTGTAGCAGATTTCGATTGAATGGATTGTTGGATATCTTGCAGTGCCGATTGACTCTCAAAGGCTTTTTTATAGTCTTTTAACAACCAGCTTGGCAGTCTTTTCTCCGCATCCCGTACCAGCATTTTTCCAGGAACATAGTATAGCATTGCTGCAATCAAACAGTTTAGTGACTTGTGATGCTGCAATCCCATGGCAATCTGAGTCAATTGGTCAACAAATTGCTGTTCAATCTCCGTTAGTGTTTCCTGCTGAATACCTCGATGCAAGAAAATCTGATATCCAGTTCCCATTTCGTGTTGATAAAAGGCTTCGAGTTGATCCGGTGGAACTTGCAGCCAAAACTCTGCCATTTCTCGACGCTGTTGTCGTAATCGCGCTAACCGTTCAGAGTTGGACGGGTCGACTTCGTATAGATTCAGGTCATCTACCAGCCTTGCCAGAAATACCCGCCTATGTGCTGGCGTCTGTAAATTTGTCCGACCCAAAACTGGGATAGGTTCAGATGACAGTTGGTTCAGTGTTTTTTGATTCAGTAAGGTCTGGAATACAACTGAAACCTTAGCAGCATACAAACTGGGATCTAAAAAGGGAGCCTGCTGCATATTTTTTTGAATCTTTTCTCGCACCTGCTGACGCAGTTCTGGTTCCTGTGCCAGGGTAATTGCAGCATTGATATACATCGTTTCACTGTCGGTTACTAACTCTGGAATCTGAAGTTCTCGTAGCAGAGCCGCTGCCTGTCTGAATCGCAGTTGATCCCCTTCCAAAACTACCGTTGGCAGTCCGACTTCCAGCGGATCAATTACTGAAGTTGCTCCACCATAGGGATAGGAATCTAGATAGATATCCGCCAACTTCAGACAGGCTTTCACATCCGTTCGACTGGGGAGAGAATTGAGCAGCACCAATCGATTCGCCGCGACGCCAGATTGAGCAAAATTAGCTTGAATCCGACTGACGAAAGATTTCACCGGATAGGACTTTGTCCAGTTGGGATTAAACGGATAGAGTACCAAAATTGAGTTAGGAACAGCAGACAAAATCTTGATCCAAACCTGCTGGATTTCTGGAATTAATTTGTAAAAGTTTGCCCCTGAAATAAAAATAACGGTATCAGAACTAGCGCCCCAACTTTGTCGAGAAGGTTGAGTGGCCAAGCCTGATTCAGGTAGAGGATAACGGAAGCAAATTCCCGATCCACAGAGGTTAATTAGTTCCTCAGAATATTGCGATTGCAAGGCCAGTTTTGGTGCAGTGAGATCTCCAGCCAAGTAGTAATCAATGGTGCTCATACCAGAGGTAATCGGTGATGCAATCGAGGTCAGTTGAACCCGTGCCAGGCGATGCAGCGCGAGCAACGTGACTTCGTGAACAACCGCAGTTAAGTTTGTACCAATTACTAACAGATCCAATTGATCAGCTCGAATCAGTTGTACCTGTTGCTTCAAATCCTTCGGTAGCTTCACCAACCGTTCTACTCGACTCTGACAATACTGCTCCAGAGCATGAGAACTAGAACGGCAGGCATATAAAATAATCTCAAATTGGCTGCGATCAAGCTGTTCAAAAATCGGTAGGATGGCGTGGGTTTCAGTCTGGGGGTTGAAGTGTAAACAGAGAATTCCTAACCGAATTCGCTGGCGTTGAGGAGGATTGACCGGAAAATCATATCCTAATTGACAACCTTCACCTCGTAGGGCAAATTCTAGAATTTGATTGCGTTGAATAATAGTTTCTCTTAAATCAATTTGGCTAAAGTATAGTGGGATTAAACTCACTCGCTTGATAAAGATTTGAGTAATACTTTTCCAATCCTCAGTGTAGGACTGATTGATAATTCGACTATGAAGGTAACTGACATATTCCTTCAAATAAACTGCATACCGCTCAACCTCGCCAACCTGCTGAAAATATTGAGGTGGGGTTAGCATAAATTGTAAATAATCGGGGATGAACCAACGGGGAATTGGAGCCTGTCTATACCAACCCGAATTGATCTGGTGAGGATAGGTATAGAGAGAAAATACCAGCAATTTTTGCAGGGAGTCCGGCTGATTCAATCCCTGGGACAGATCGTTTTGCCACTGGGTTACAGTGTATTGTTCGGCTTCAGTTAGGACTTCATTTTTCAATCCACTGCTAAGGATTAATTGGTAAGCTTGACCCAGATGATCGATGTAGGCAGATTTCAATGGTTCACCCGCTTTAGTGGCTAGAAATATTTCTGCAATCTGGCGACGAAGCTGTTGGAGCTTTGTTAAACCTTCTGGGCTAGGCTGCTGACGATATTGCTCAACCCATTGCTTGGTTTCTGTCAGAATATCCTTAGAAGGTTTCAATTGTTGAGATGACATACTAGACTGAGTTTCAAAAGATTTACTCGGTTGAGATGATGGCTGAGGAACAGTCTGCAAACGGCGAGACATTTCCTGGGCTCTTCCAAAACCAGGAATCGCTTGTAATACTGATTCAATAGCTTGTTGAGCCAGAATAATCTGATTCGATTGCTCAGCAGAATTGGCTAGGAACCAGTTGACTCGCCAGCCATCGCAGCCCAATTGTAGCGCCATGTGAAACTGTTGAATCGCTTCAGCATGTAACCCTTTATGTTGTAAAATTAGTCCTGACCAGAACCTCAGATAACCGTCCTTGGGGTAGTAGGATTGATAGCTAAGAATCCCCCCCGAACCCAGGCTTTGAAGTAGGGGAGAGGAGCAGGAAATTTGCTGATCTGCAGCCAGTAATTTTTCAATATTCTCCTGATTCAAGTCATAGTTTGATCCATTATTTAGACTGACTGAAAATTGTGGTGCAGTGTCTCCTAAAGACTGAATAAATGCTCTAGCTCCGTGATTTTCAGCCATTCCCGTTACGTCATCGAGGGTGAGTGGTTGATTCAGTAGCTTTTCCCCAACGGGAACACCCCAGCAGCGAGGTCTTTTGGGTTGCTGAAGTAACGTTGCATAGATGGGATTCAGACATTGGGCTGCATTTTCTGCGCCGAAGTGTTGCATTGCGTACTGCTGTGCATTTTTGCCCAAGCGCTGACGTTCTTCAGGGTGATGGTACAAATATTCGACGGCTTGCTGGTACTCCAATTCGTTATTGACTACTAGCCCCGTTTCCCCGTGAATCACCAGGGATCGAATACCACCGTGGGGAAATACGACAGGCGGAACTCCGGCATACATGGCTTCCTGTAGGTTTAACTCCGCTGCTGCATAGGTATCTTCACACAGCGGATAACCATAAACGTCCAATATTTCTAAAACGGATTTAATATCTTCTACATAGCCTCTAAATTGGAACTTCTCTTCTATACTTAACTGCTTTGCCTGACGTTGAAGTTCCAGTAAATTTCCCGTGCCACAGACAATAAACTGTACCTTTGGAATATTAATCCCAGCACTCATCGGCACGTATCGAGGATGCATTTTCACAAAATCAACTGTACCGATATATCCCACGTTAAAGCCAGCATGGGATTGTGGCTCTAAATTGGACAAACGGGTAAAATCCGCTGCATCGTAGACCATTCTGATCTTTTGTGCTCTGGTTTGGGGAGAGAGTAAATTGAAAACGGGTAAATTGGCGGAGAAGGGATTACAGGGAATTGCAATATCCGCATAGTCAACCAGTTGCCGAGTAATCACTTGGGGGGGTCTATCTCCTGCAATATGGAACCACATTACAAGCCGCATAGCGGGCCAGGATAACTGTAGAAATTCGTAAAGATAGGGATGATTCCAGAAGTGAAAATGAACAATATCAGCAGTCTTAATTTCTTGGAGAATCGATTGGTGATCCGGTGCATTAATGACCGTCATTGAGGCTGACTCAGCCATTTGAATCGCTTCTGGCTCGGCTACTGCAAGAGAAATGACAGAATGCTGAAAATGCTTTTCTAGACTGGATAACTGACTGGAAAACTTCGCCAGAGCCATCATGGAACGCGCCGCTCCACCGCGAGAAAGTTGTAGAATGATATGTAGAATTTTGTAGGTCGTCATGCTAGAAACATTGAACAAATTTCAAGATAAATTTTAGGATCAATTTCGAGACAAACTTCGAGACAAACTTCGAGACAAACTTAAAAAAATATAGGAATATATCTTTAGGCTTTGCGGTAGGCACGAATCGTCGAAAATACTCCAGGGATAATCGGCAAGTGAGCCTGAGTTTGAGTTGGATCATCGGGATAAAGTAGAGGCAAATCAACCACTTCACAGCCATATTCCTCCTCCATTAATTCTTGACACGCTTGACGAATTCCGGGTTCATTTCCCCCATGATGAAACAGAATTGACACTTGATTTTTTGTATTCAAAGGTGGTAAGAAATCATGGAATAACATCAGACCTCCTGGAGCCAAAAGTGGAAAATAGTTGACAATATCCTGCTTCACCCCTTCGTAACGATGATCTCCGTCAATAAAAATACAAAGTGGCGGCTGATTAACTTTTTGAAAATAGGTTGTTAACTGACCGATGGCTTGATGGGAAAACATTTGAAGGTAGGTGACTTGATTGCCAACCGATTGCAACACTTGATCCAACTGTGGACGCTTGGCCGGATCAATCGCAAACCCATGAAATTTATCCGTCACTCGCCGCAACCCTTGAACCGT
The DNA here is from genome assembly GCA_050331715.1 of Microcoleaceae cyanobacterium. Classification (GTDB taxonomy): domain Bacteria; phylum Cyanobacteriota; class Cyanobacteriia; order Cyanobacteriales; family Microcoleaceae; genus JBHJGO01. The sequence goes on along the minus strand of JBHJGO010000115.1, from coordinate 3,893 downwards.
CAATAACAAAGAACTTCCAGCATAGGAGCCGACCTCTATAAAGTATAAAGGCTGATCCGAATGGGGTAAAACCTGGCGGAGCGCATAGTATATCTGGAAGCGCTCATTTTTCGACATTTGGCTGAGAACACCGTTGGCCACTGGGTCATCCTGGTTAAATTCAGCAACCAAATCTGGGTCTATTGTCGGATTGACCGCAAAGGATTCCGGTTTAGCAAACCAAACTCCAGTGGTATCAATCGGTCTGATTTGAAATTGCAGGTTGTTACTGGTCTCAAACTCATGCAAAGCTTGACGACATCCTTCCCAAAAGCCATAGTCATCAACTTGAATCATGCCTCCATCGCTGATGCGGTCATAGAGCGTGTTCAGAATCGTGCGGGTGGATTCGTACCAGTCGCCATCTAGATGCAGGAGCGAAATCATACCCACCTGATCCCGCATTCGAGGCAGAGTTTCCTGAAAATAGCCTTTAACGGTTTTCACCGTATGTGTCACCTGAAGTTGTTCGCATACCTGACGCACCTGTTGTTCTGAGGCGGAACAGGTTCCAGTCCCCCAACCCGTGGACTCGGCAGCAACACCGTTGTGTTTGTCCAGTTCACCAGGCTTGGGCATTCCTTCAAAGGAGTCAAAAGCATAAAGCCAGCGGGGTTGCCGAGTATATCGTTGAATCGTCCAGGCCATCAGAGCCGTTGATCCGCCCCGTGCCACACCACACTCCACAATATTGCCGGGAATATTTTGCTGGCAAATCATCTTCACCAGGGAGAACAAAGAATACAGCCGAGCTTCACTCAGCATCGTGTGGGGACGAATTGCCTTGAGAATTGGTTGAAATTCCTCGTCCTGGACTTTACTGGTGTTCAGGTGAGGATATCGTTTGAAAATTTGCTCGATTATATCTTGGCTTCTGGCTTGATCGGGAAAGTATTGCAACTCTTCGTACAGAGATTGCAGAGCCGCTTCCGGTTGGCTTTTGTGCAGGAAACAGACCGCCCGTAGGTAATCAATACCCGCAGTGGGTTGACGAAAGGACTTGGCTTGACTGAGTTTTTCCAGGGCTGAATTGACCGATTGCTCTGTTAATGGGTCACTATTTAGCAGTGCTTCAGCTTGCTGCAATAAATCCAGCACACTTGAGGGTTGAATTTCCGTGAGGAGGAACCGGGCTCGTGTTAATTGGGGCCGCACAGTCAGTAATTTTTTCAGGGTATCAACGGCGGTCTGGGTTTGACCTAGGCGTGCCAGAGCCACCGCTTTACCGTAGTTCAGTTCAGGCTGATTAGGATGAAGTTGAATCGCTTGATCGAACAATTGTAGGGCTTGATTCAGGTGGTTTTGGTTGAGTGAGGTTAGGGCTTGAGTGATGATTTCATTGGGATTGGTTTGAGTCATAGAAGTTGAACTTATAGTTGGAGAATTAGATGAAGAACCAACAGATGAACTAGATGGCTGACGGCTGAATAATGTTTCCTCGGTAAACTGATCGGCGGCAAGATTGCGAACTACTTCATCGGGATGCTTAAGGGGAAACGACATCGGTTCCACCGGAAGATTTTCTACGGGGCTGCTTCCCTGTGTGTGGGTGGCATCCTGACCAAATCCAATATTTGAAACCAAATTAACCTGCGGTAAAACACATAATCCCTGACGAATCCAGCAATCAAACTTCCAGGCGTAGGCCCAGGAGTTAAAGCCGTTATACACCGCTTGAAAAATTTTTAACCAGTATTCCAAGGCTGCTTTTTCTGGCAAGATTTGTTCCAGGTTTTGGCGCAGTTGGTTATTGCCAGACTGAACCCAGGGCCAGAGCTTGAGGGTATCATCATAATATTTCCAGGCGCGTCGCCAGGTAGCCCAACCCCAGCAGTGGGGATAGCGCGAGAAATAATAGCTTTCATCCCCATATTTTCGACCAAATTGGAAGTTGTCGCCCGAAATTGCCATGACTCGCTCATCCTCACGGTAGTATTCCAGTAATTCTTCGCAGAACTGAAAAAAGGTGGGATGGGGAATACAATCGTCCTCTAGAATGATCGCGGTTTCCACTTGATTAAATACCCAGGTCAACCCACTAGAAATCCGTTGCCGACAGCCTAGATTTTTATCAGAAAAATCTGTAAAAACTTCACAATCCCAATCCACTTGATGAATAATATTTCGGGTTGTCCAGCACTGGTCTACTTCTCCTGGGCGATTAGAACGAGGGCCATCAGCAATCACAAACAGTTGTAGCGGGCGGGCTTGGCGAATCCTATCAAACACCTGTTGGGTCGTTTGGGGTCGATTAAAAACAATCAATACAACTGGAGTTTGAAGTTGCCACTGACTCATAGAGTTGATGCGTAACGTTATTCTCGATTCAATCCATTCAAAGCCTCAATCTGGCCAAGGGTCAGTCCTAAACAGGATTGCTTTTGACTGGGTAGCGGAAGTCGTTTCAGAACGGAGTCGTCTTTGAAGAAGACAGATGTACAGGTTTTGTAACTGTAGCAGGGAATTAACCCATAAAAATCAATTCGCTTGAATCCCTGTTTACCTAAAAATCGAATTCCTGGATTGTACTTGGCTCGATCGGTGTTATCAAACACAATCACCCCACTGGGCCTAAGCTGTTCTGAACAACGCCTGGCACATTGATTGCGATGGCGACCATCAATCACAATTAAATCAAAATATGCGTTGGGATAGTCTTGAATTTTGTTAGTATATCGCTCTGGATCTTCTAAGAGAAAAAGCTGAACCTGTCTCAAATTCTGAGTAGCAGACTGGATTTTATCGAACCATTTTGGATCATTTTCAACGGTGAAAACCGCTGTGGCACGTTGGGCATACCAAAGGGTTGAGTTGCCGCTGCCGTATTCAAAGACTCGAAACTCTGGCCGAAGCAGGGCTTCTATGAATTCGATGGCTGGATAGGTGTACCAGGGAATGGGGTTAGACCCTTGGTTAACGGGTTGTTGAACCCGTTGGGATTGCAACCAACCGGAGGCTTCCAGGTAATTTGACGTTTGGTTTGGGGGGATCGTTTGAACCAGATTTTCTTGACCTTGTGATCTTTCAGGATTTTGAACTGACTGCGGAGGATTCTCTGAATTCTCACCTGTGGGGGAATGACAGTTGATGTTACTGAAAATCCTGGCGTTGGGTTTTGTGGACTCAACCCAAACTACTTTGTGGGCGTCCAGAATGATTGAGGTGTAATTTAGGGCTAGGGTCGATGCTCCAGTTTGATTGCGGGGATCGAAACGTTTCGAGCGACTGATTAATCCGGTTTCGGGATGCCAATCTTTGCAATGAAACTGTCCGGTTTTATCAAAATATTCTAGAAGTTCTACCTTGAACCCTGCCTGTTCAAATCCCTTCTGAAGTGACTCGTAAGTGTATAGAACCTGGTGGTCTTCGGCTCCTAAACCCGTTCCGCCAGGTTTTACCTGCTGAATATAGTCTGGCCTGGGGTGGTAACCATCAGGAACGGCCACTCGCACATAACCCCCAACTTTGAGAAATTCATAGCAATGGCGGGCGGCAAGGATACCTGCTTCTAAACTCAGATGCTCCCAAATGTGTTCCGCTAAAATGGCATCAAGGGAACCTGGCTTAAAATAACGCGACCAATCCTCTGCCCTCAGAACATCGAGTAACTGAATGTCACTAGCAATCCATCCGGGTTGCTGAGTCTGGCCAGCTCCGATGATCACCCTTAAGGGTTGACGATTTTTGGTAAGGGCTTGTACCTGCTGTTGGAGTTGAGTTCTAGCCAAACCTGAGCTGGCTTCAGGATAGGGATGGCGCAGTTGTAACGCTTTTTGGTAAGCCAGGATTGCAGAATCTAATCTGTGTTGCGCTTCTAGCGCATCTCCTAAACATTTGTAGGCGACCGGGTTGCT
>JBHJGO010000114.1:0-60463 GCA_050331715.1 Microcoleaceae cyanobacterium | reverse complement strand
AGCGTGGATGGGAAAAAGCATCAACTTTCTCTGCTTTTTTAATTTCATCCGGCAATTCTGCTTTAGGCGTTGCCATATTGGAGAGCTTGCCTGTCATGGCCTGATCCACAGCTTTTATATCTGCACCAGCCTCAACTGCCGCAGTTTCAAATTCTTCTTTATCCGCTCCCGCTTCCTCAACCAATTCCTGAATTGATTTAGAGCTATCAATTCCTGCTGCTTCAAGTTGAGCTTGAACTAATAGTTGTTGGAGTTCGGCCAGTTTTTTATTCAGTTGATAACCCGGTAACGTCACATGATCGCTGCCAAAGAAGTCCACAAATTTCTGATGGTAAATTGCAACGGACTCCCATGCCTGTTCCAGTAATTCTGGGGCATCTCCATAGAGAGAATTCTGATATCGTTTTTGAAATTCTCCTACGGCAACGGCTAGCTTAGGCACACTCAGTTTCCCCTTTGTCAGACAAGCACCAGAAAACATCCAATTTTCCTCGTCTATCGGAGCAATTCGAGTCAGTAAAATTTCTCCTGACTTCCAGCGCTTTGCTTCAGCTTCTGAAACTTCTGGAGTTAGCCAAACTGTGTAATGCTTTGCCGTCAACCAATTTTTGAGACGAAACTTTTCTAAATTGATTTCCGAGTCAATTTCTAAAACTTCAAATAGCCCCGTAAACGTTCTGTGCCAGCTCTGAACTAATTTTTCCTCTTCTGGTTCAAGTTCCGAATTGCCTTCCAAAAATAGACCAATGGGGGTCTTCCCCGAAACATTCCCTTCAACTAAAAACCGATCAACTACCAGATTTTGGTACTGTAGATTGCGATGTTCCTGTTCACCGTGTTGAGCGGCGTATTGTTCCAATGTGACGGCTAGTTCTCCCTCTGCATCGTAGATAAAATCAATCAATTCTTGCTTTAATTCAACCGCTCTTGCTAGCATTACTAATTCTTAGTTTTCTATACTAATCTGTTGTAACCTTCTAATTCTAACAAATTAATCCTGATGCAATCGGCTATCTCCTAATCTCATTTTTTAGACAGAGTTGCATCATGTATCGGGAGAGAACGACTATCGAGTTTTCGCATTGCTAGGGTTGCAGTTATACCATGAACTAACAAGGAGGCTAGGATGACCACTGTTGTAACCTGCCACAGGGTTTCGATATCACTAAACTCGCCATGATTTTGAGCATAGGTTAGGTAATAGAAGGAGCCAAATCCGCGAATTCCCAGGAAAGCGATCGCCCACTTCTCAGTTTTCCTAAATCGCAGACTATTCAGCGAAATAATTCCCGCAGCCGGACGAGCTAGAAACAGTAGTAAAACCGCAAATAGGATTGCATTCAGTGAGAGGAATTGAATATTACTAGTTGCAATGAATCCACCAAAGGCTATTAATAACAGACTTAGCAAGATATCTTCTAATTGGGTGGCAAATTGATAGGGTTTCTGGTGGTAACTATCTCCTCTGGCTACCTTCTGACGACCCGCTACCGCTGCCGTAAACACCGCTAAAAATCCATAGCCATGAAACAATTCTCCTAAGCCGTAGGCTAGAAAAATGGCAGACATGACCAAAAGCCCCTCACGAGATTCTTCCCTCTCCGTTTCATCGGAGTGGCAAAAAACATAGTGACTCAAAAACCAACCCACGCCGATCCCCACTAAACATCCCATCACGACCCGGTATACCAAATCCACAGCAGCCCAATTGATCAACCAATCTCCGGCTGATGAATGTTCGGCAAATCCGATGGCGAGATAAACAAAGGGAAAAGCAAGCCCATCGTTCAGGCTTGCTTCTGTGGTGAGGCTAAACCGGGCAGGATCTTCCTCTCCTCGATTCGGCGGCCCCACCTGAACACTACCTGCCAGCACTGGGTCGGTAGGGGCTAGCAAAGCGCCCAGCAGAATAGAGGAAGCCAGCGACAAATCCAGCAGATAATATCCGAGTAGTGCCGTTATTCCAATAAAAATTGGCATGGCGATTCCCAGTAACCGCCAGGTTGAAGCCCAGGTCTTGAATCGAAAGGGACAATCAATCGCTAAACCAGCCCCTGCTAGTGAGATAACCACCACCAGTTCAGTCAAATATTCTGTGACATGGGTGTGGACTGAATTCGTAACGGGATCGAGCGTCGGAAGTTCTATCGGTAAGCTGAACAGCAAGGTTGACAGTATGACGTACACAATCGGAACGCCGATCAAGCGAATGCCCTTAACAGTGGGCAACCAGGTTAACCCCAGGGTTGCCAGACCAAACGCGATGTAAAGAACGATTTTAGGTTCCATTTGACAAAAGTCAGTCTGTAAAGCCCATTCCGAATCTCACTATGTTTCCATCTTGATCTGAACTTGACATCTGTCCTTTGGTACAGAATTATGCTTCCTCAAGGAAAGGATAGTCTGTATATCCCTCATGGCCTTCACCATAAAATGTTCTTGGGTTGGGTTCATTTAACTCAGCATCTTGCTGGAAGCGCTCAGGTAGATCAGGATTTGCTAGGAACAACTTGCCGAAGGAGACTAAATCCGCCTGGCCTTCTGCTAAGGCTTTGTTGCCGCTGACTTTATCGTAGTCCCCATTGGCAATCAAGGTTCCCTGATACATTGGCCGAAATAGCGGCATGACTGGATGGAGAACCTCCTGTTCCAGATCCTTTTCATTCGGTTCCATTAAGTGAACGTAGGCCAGCCCCCGTAGATTGAGTGCTTCTAATACATAGCCAAAAGTCGCCTTGGGATCAGAGTCATGCATGCCGTAGAAGGTATTGCTGGGGGAGAGCTTGATGCCGACCTGATTACTTCCCCAAACATCAATCACTGCATCGACGACCTCTAACAAAAATCGCGCCCGATTCTCGACTGACCCGCCATACTGATCCGTCCGTTGATTTGAGCCATCCTGAAGAAATTGGTCAATCAGATAACCGAAGGCACCGTGGAGTTCAATGCCGTCAAACCCAGCTACCCTAGCATTCTTCGCTCCCTGACAGAATTGTTCTATAATCCCAGGGATTTCATCGGTTTCCAAGGCGCGGGGAGTGTCTAGAGACACTTTGCCATTAGCTGTGTGTAGAGTTCCTTTTCCAGCGATCGCACTTGGAGCGACCGGTAGCTCTCCATCCAACAGCTCAGGATGAGACACTCGACCACAATGCCACAGTTGTAAGAAGATTTTGCTGCCTGCCTCGTGAACTGCCTCAACAATAGGTTTCCAGGCTTGCGTTTGTTCGTCGGTATAAATGCCGGGACAATCAACATATCCGTTACTGAGCGGTGAGACCATCGTACATTCTGAAACAATTAGTCCGGCTGAAGCTCGCTGAGCATAGTAGGTGGCCATAATGGGCTGAGGAATGCTGTCGGTCGCCCGCAGACGCGTCATGGGAGCCATGACCATCCGGTTAGATAAGGTATGGGGGCCAAGTTGAACGGAAGAGAATAAGGTGTTTGAAGTTGTCATTATTTACGTATCAATCAATGGAGTGATAAGAGCTGTGGACAACGAGCGTCAAGTTCTGACCGCAGCACAAATTATTCAGAAAGCGCCGTAGTCCTGGATATATCCAAGGGCTGACCTCAAAGCCTACCCTTAGACCCATAACAAAAATCCCATGTTGGTCTATCACTGACATCTCTCCCTCGATACAGACATCTGTGTTCCTATAGAAATAGGTGGAGATATAGCCTTTTCAGGTCTAGTGAGTTGTGGGTTTAGGAGGCGGGCGGCGGTGCGCCACAGTCTCCTGTACTCCACCAGCGTTGGAAACGCTGTATGTAAAATAGAGATGATTTTTGTCCTAAATCAACAGTTTTCTTTGGCCTGACTTCACAATGCTGCTCTAAATCTATGGATGAAACCAAACCACAACCCAGTATTCTTGATTCTCATCCGTACTTGAGACAAACTTTAGAACTTGTCTCCGACAAGTGGATCACCGCAACTCTCTATGTTCTCTCCTTTGGAACGAAGAGATATCTGGAGCTTCAAGCTGAAATTGGTAATATCTCTCAAAGAATGCTGACTCGAACCTTGAGAAAGCTGGAGCGGGATGGGTTAGTTCATCGTCAAGTCTACGATGAACAGCCTCCCAGAGTTGAATATATGCTAACGCCATTGGGCAGAACACTGATTCAACCCCTAAAAGGACTGTGTGACTGGGCAAAGCTTCACTTTCATGAAGTCGAAACTGCTAGAAACTCGTCTCAAGAGGGCTGAGAGTGTTGCACTAACATTCAGTACACACCTGAATCATATGGGCAACCACGCCTGTCCATCCAGTTTGATGGGAAGCGCCTAGACCTGCACCATTGTCCCCATGAAAATATTCGTGGAAGAGGATGTAGTCTCGCCAGTGCGGATCGGTTTGGAACTTTTCAATTTCACCAAATACAGGTCGCCGACCCGTCTCATCTTTGAGGAAAAGATTCATCATCCGTTTGCCCAGATCAACAACAACTTCGTTTAGATTTTCATAGTTGCCTGAACCCGTTGGGAACTCCACCTTGAAGTCTTCTCCTAGATATTCATGGAAATGTTGTAGGGCTTCTAGAAGAATGTAGTTAATAGGAAACCAGATGGGGCCACGCCAATTGGAATTTCCACCAAACATTGCTGAAGTTGATTCAGCCGGTTGATAATCTACCCGATATTCAGTTCCATTCACCTGTAGGGTAAATGGGTGTTCCTTGTGATACTTAGAAATTGAACGAACCCCATAATCACTGAGAAATTCCGCCTCATCCAGCATGTAGCCCAGTAATCGCTGCAAGCGGTTAGATTTTCCATCGTTGCGCTGAGTCGAATAACACAAAGCCAACAATCTTCTAGCCCCGACACCCTCGGTGGTCATGCAAGCAACATTTTTCTTCAGATCAGGACGATTTTTAATAAACCATTCCAATCTCTTCTTAAATCCTGGCAATTGATCAATCACATCTGGCTCTAGTATGGCCACCCCTAACAGAGGAATTAGGCCGACCAAAGAGCGAACCCTGATTGGTTGACGACCTCCATCCGAAAAATTGATTGCATCGTAGTAAAAGCCATCGGTTTCATCCCAGAGAGAAATATCACCGATGTGATTCATTGCATCGGCAATGTAAAGAAAATGTTCAAAAAACTTGCTAGCAATATCTTCGTAGGGTGGATTATCAGGTGCCAGTTCTAGGGCAATTCGTAGCATTCCCAGACAATAAACTCCCATCCAGCTTGTACCGTCAGCTTGTTCTAAAGTTCCGCCTGTGGGTAATTCTGAAGAACGGTCGAAAATTCCAATATTATCTAGTCCTAAAAAGCCACCTTCAAAGATATTATTCCCCTCAGCATCTTCCCGATTTACCCACCAGGTGAAATTCAGTAATAACTTTTGAAAGATCCGCTCTAAAAATTCCTTATCCTTACGTCCCCAAAACTTCTGTTCCAGTCGATAAACTTGCCAGGCAGCCCAGGCTTCAACTGGAGGATTAACATCGCTGAAGTTCCATTCATAGGCGGGAATTTGACCATTGGGATGCATGTACCATTCACGGGTGAGGCGTGAGAGCTGCATCTTGGCATAGTCAGGATCTAGAACAGCCAGTGGAACTAGGTGAAAACAGAGATCCCAGGCCGCATACCAGGGATATTCCCATTTATCTGGCATGGCAATGATGTCATCGTTAAATAGATGAATCCACTCTGAATTTCTACCGTCTTTTCTAGATTCGGGCGGATCAACGTTGCCTGGATCGCCCTGAAGCCAATCCCGCACCACGTAATGATAGAACTGCTTAGTCCAAAGCATTCCGGCAAATGCCTGTCGCTGTACATTGCGTTCGTCTGTTGAGATGTCTTGGGGAGTGAGGAAACGGTAGAACTCATCCGCTTCCTGCTGCCGCTGGGCAAAAACTTGTTCAAATTCTTTCCCAAAGGGGTTACTTAGACTATCAGAATCACACAGACGAAGCTGAACTGTATGGCTTTCTCCTGCTGGAATTGAAACTTGATAATAGGAGGAAAATTTAGTCCCAATTTGTTCAGGATTAACTGCCGTTTTCTCTGCTTTAATGACGTAATTATTGATGCCATCTTTGGTGTAAGGTGATGCATTCTCTGAGCCAAAGATTAAAGCATAATTAGTTTCGTTTTCGGTAAAGAGTAGCTCCTGAGAATCCTGGCAATATAGCCATCGATCTCCCAGAGTTTGATGGTTGGCTTCGATGATACTGTAGTTATCTTTCTGAGCAGAAACTTTTAGGGTTGGCTTTTCGGCATCGTTGTACCATGACCAGGTATTGCGGAACCACAGCGTCGGTAGGATGTGTAGGAGTTTCTCCTGATCTCCCCGATTGTGTGCCGTTATTTTAATTAGAATGTCCTCGTCCGTATTCTTAGCATACTCAACAAAAATATCGAAATAACGATCCTGATTAAAAATTCCAGTGTCTAGAAGTTCGTACTCCAGTGCATAGCGATCGCGCCTCTGATTTTCTTCCACCAATTCAGCATAGGGATATTCTTCCTGGGGATATTTGTAGAGATATTTCATGTAGGAGTGGGTCGGAGTATTGTCGAGGTAAAAGTAATACTCCTTGACATCCTCTCCATGATTGCCCTGACTACTGGTCAGGCCAAACATTCGCTCCTTGAGAATTGGATCTTTTCCATTCCAAACTGCAAGGGCAAAGCAAAGTCGTTGGTGATTGTCGCAAATCCCTGCGATTCCATCTTCACCCCAACGATAGGCACGGGCTAGAGATTGACTATGGGGAAAGTAGTCACAGGCTGAACCATCGGGGCTGTAATCTTCTCTCACGGTTCCCCACTGACGTTCGCTGACATAGGGCCCCCAACGTGTCCAGTAGGCAGTTCGTTCTCGATTTTCTTGCAGTCTTTTTGCTTCAGCCGTCATAGTTTTCGTCCTAAATTTTCGCTCTGTCTTTGCTTAGAAAAGCCTACTGTTCCTGATAGTTCCACAACAGGCCACCGTCCACATAGAAGGTTGAGCCTGTAATGTATCGAGCTTCATCCGATGCCAGATAAGCAACTAGTCCAGCCACATCTTCCGGTTCTCCTAAGCGTCCTAGGGGAATATTTTGGGTAACTTTCTCTAACTGTTCCGGATTGTTCAGCAGGTCTTGGTTGATGGGCGTAGCAATTGCGCCTGGGGCAATATTATTAATGGTGATTCCCATCGGCCCTAGCTCTACGGCTAGATTGCGGGTAATCATTTTTACGCCCCCTTTACTGGCGCAGTAGGAGGTGAAATGGGGGAAGGGGAGTTCTTCGTGGACAGAACTGATATTGATAATTTTTCCAGGATTATCGGTTTCCCGGAAGTGTTTTACAACGGCTTTGGTCGCGAAGAAAACCGCTTTGAGATTGACATTTAAGACTAGATCGTAATCTTGCTCGGTCACATCCCAGAAGTCAGCTCGCTTTTCCAATCCAGCATTATTCACCAGAATATCGACCTAGCCAAAATGGTTGATGCCTTCATAGACAAGGTGATTAATCTGATCAACGTGGCTCAAATCCGCCTGAACAATATACCCTTCAGAACCTGCCTTTTCCACCATGTCCTTGGTTTTCTGGGCTTCTTCCGGATGAGAGCGGTAGTTGACAACGATTTTGGCTCCATCTTCGGCGAGCCGTTGACAAATCGCTTCCCCAATGCCACCGCTAGCCCCTGTTACAATTGCGACTTTTCCTAATAGTTTCATTAGCGTTTTCACCTAATTTTCTTGCTTTAAAATGCTTTTACTCTAGAAGCTGTGAATACTGGGCTAATACTTCAGCCTCAGTTAGATTTTCGGTCTGGTTGGCAAAGCTGTAAAAAGCTGGCTTCTGGTCAATAAAAATTTGCTGTTTAAAACTCAATTGACTCTCATCGTCTAGAATGCCAACTGGAATGAAATAGTCTCCTGTCTGCTTTATCCGATAGAACAAATTACTCCCACACTTGTTGCAAAAGCCCCGCTCAGCCCATTCAGAAGAGCTAAAGGTCGTAATATTTTCCCTTCCTTCAAATCGCACCTGATCCCCACATTCCATCGCGAATAATGGCCCACTGCTCCATCTTCGACACATTTTGCAGTGGCAAGCACCAACGTGATTATTTTCAGGCTTTACAAAAATGCGAACCGCGCCACAGAGGCAGCTTGCTTGCTGTTCAGTCTGGTCTGTCATGCTTGTCTCCTTGATGGCTTTCTCAGAATTACTCTCTCAGGTTTAAACAACTTAGTCTGACTTCCCCATAGACTGTCTCCCCCTTGGAGATAGATTTTTGTTCTCCTGATTTAGGGTATCATTCCTTTCTGATATCAGCTCCGAACAATGAGGCAATAAAACGATGGCCAATGCTACTCCGGAAACCGGCTCCTCACCGAAGTTTAGTTACTGGCACGTCTGGACAGACGAGGATGGTGTCAGTCACCAGACCCAATGCGAATTGATCAATTTCCAGCAGGAAAGTATGGGAGGAGATGCAGACCCCCAGTGGAATAACCGTCTCCTGACTGCCGAGGCCAAGATTCTGTTTGCGGAGTTGCCTGTGGGTTGGGTAGGAGAATGGCACGAAAATCCTCAGCCTCAGTGGATTATTCCCCTGTCTGGCAAGTGGTCAGTTGAAACTATGGATGGCACACGGGTTGAGATGGGAGTGGGAGAAATTTCCTTTGGAGGTGATCAAAATACAAAGCCGAACGCCCAGGGAAATAAAGGCCATCTGTCAACCACGGTGGGCAATGAACCGGCAAAGTTGATGATTGTTCAGTTGGATGGGGAGAGCTGGATCGGATTACGACCTGGAGACTTAAAATAGGAGATTGACCCCATGAAAGTTAACAAAATTCAGTCGATTGCCCTAACGGTCTCAGCCATCGATCAGGCTCAGAATTTCTACACCCAGGCCCTGGGATTCAGGCCAGTTGATGACATCACCTTTGAAGCACCAAACTACAGTCAATTAACGGGAACTTCTGACAGTCGAGTTCGACTGGTCACGCTGCAACTGGGGGATGAGTTAATTGAATTGGTGCAATATCTCGATCTAGAGGCCAAGCTCATTCCGGCAGATTCTCAAAGCAATGATCTCTGGTTTCAACATATGGCCATTGTTGTGAGCGATATGGATCGGGCCTACGAACACTTAAAGTCATTCCCCATTCAACCCATTTCCACTGAACCCCAAACCATGCCGGAGGAGAATCCACTAGCAGCAGGAGTCCGGGCATTTAAATTCAGGGAACCCTGCGATCGCCACAGCTTGGAGTTGATCTGGTTTCCCAAGGAAATCGGCAAGGACAAATGGCAGCGAGAGAGTGACGCGGTTTTTCTAGGAATTGATCACAGTGCTATCTCAGTCGCCAGCACTGATGCCAGTTTGAAGTTCTATCGCGATCTGCTAGGCATGAGTGTGGAAGGCAGTAACCTCAATTCTGGTGAGGTTCAGGCACAGTTAGATGGTTTACCCGTGGCGGAGGTTCAGGTTACACCCCTACAACCTGCGGAGACAAGAGTTGGCATTTAACTTTTAGATTATGTCAAGACAGGAACAGGTCGTCCTTTTCCTCAAGATTGGCAAGCGAATGATCTGGCTCATATGCATATTATTCTGGAAGTTGATCAGCTTGAAAAGTGTTTGGAACAGTTGCAGCAGCAGAGAATTGACGGGGCTTCATCCGGTTTAGTTGAATTACCAAGTTCCTACCGATACAATGGGGGCTGTTTGTTACGCGATCCAAGTGGACATGCTCTTCTGTTAATCCAGAGCTAGGGCGGCGGTTTTCTTAGTGGTTCCTTTCAATAGCGACAACAAAAATATCCTTCAAACTCGTAAAGCGAATGATAAATGACAGAACAAATGAAGAACGTGCCCTTCTTGAATTGGATACCGCTTTTCTCGATGCTTTTCTGAAGCGTGACGTGGCATTGGCTGACCGCATTCTGCCAGATGATTTCCTAGCAATTTTTCCTAATGGTCAAGTTGCCGATAAGCAGATGGAATTGCAGAATGTCGAACATGCTGAGGTGGAATCCTATGAAACAGACGAGGTTCAGATACACTGGTATTCTGAGACAGTCGCAGCGGTTAGTTTCCGCATGACGCTGAATATGAAGCAAGGGCGGAAGCAAGTCAGAGATCTGCATGTTTACCTCAAACGGGACGGAAAATGGCAGATGATTACAGGGCAAGTGACACCAATTTTACAGTCTTAAATTCTATTACCGAATGTATTTGGTCTTGAATTTCAGTAGTTTTTAAGAAATTGTTTGAACTAGAACAAGCCATGTCTGAAACTGTTGCAGTTTATGACCCCCGAATGAGTGATCTGATCTCCGCTGATGCTCAGTTAGAGAAAATTGCTGGAGGGGCAAAGCATACTGAAGGGCCAGTCTATTTTCCAGAAGATGACAGTGTAATCTGGAGCGATGTTAGTGGAAATCGAGTATTCCGCTGGAGTCCTGACGACGGAGTTAGCATTATCCGAGAACCGTCCCATTATCAAAATGGTAACTATCGGGATTTAGAAGGGCGTTTGGTAGCTTGTTCCCACGGACAACGGGCAGTGATCAGACGGGAACGCGATGGGGAATGGCGAGTTCTTGTCGGTTGGTATCAGGATAATCGCTTGAATAGCCCCAACGATCTGGTTGTAAAAAGTGATGGCACAATTTGGTTCACCGATCCGCCCTTTGGGTTGACCCAGCCAGGAGAAGGGTACGAAGGAGTTCAGGAGCAGGCTGGAAGTTTTGTCTATCGGTTCGATCCGGAGACTGAGGAAATTGACCCAGTGATTAAGGAAATGGAACGCCCGAATGGATTGGCCTTCAGCCCAAATGAGAAGATTTTGTACGTCTCAGACACCTCTCAAGTGAATTATGCGGCGGGTCATCACTATATCCGAGCCTATGATTTGGTGGGTCAAAAACAGGTAAAAAATAGCCGAGTTTTTACAGTCATTGAGCCAGGACAACCAGACGGGTTTAGGGTTGATCGCCAGGGAAATATTTTCACCAGCTCAGCGGATAGTATTCAAGTATACGCTGCGGATGGAACACGCTTGGGTAAGATTTTCGTGCCAGAGGTTTGTGCCAACTTGACCTTTGGGGGTAAAGATGGGAAGCAGTTATTTATTGCTGCGGGAGAGTCTTTGTATCGGATTGGTTTAAGGTATGGAGGTTGAGAAAAAAAATATTGAGATTGAGAAAGTACATACAGCAATTTGCAATTGCGTTTGGTACGGGTTTGGAAGTTGGGGGCGCACTGCATCTCCAACTCCTGTAACCCACCAGCGTGCAAAACGCTGTAGAGAAGCCTGGTAGGAACTAATAATGAATGAACTAATTTTAAGGTTGACTAATTTGCTTTACACTGAATTTCCAACTGGGGTTCAGGGTGGAACATTACTGGCTTTGAGAGTTGGTATGGGAATTTTATTTGTATTGCATGGGTATCCGAAGTTAACCCATCTCAAGCAATGGTCTGACGCTTTGAAAATGCCGATTTATCTCTGCTTCCTATCGGCATTGTCGATGTTTTTAGGAGGATTCTGCTTAATTGCTGGTTTTTTAACACCGCTGGCCTCCATCGCAATCTTAGGTTCCATGGCATTTGCCCTATTCCTAGAAATCACAAAGGGACTACCTTTTGTTGCTAGCGATCCCTATCTAATTCCCGCTGGAGAATATGAAGGGCCAAACGGAAAAGGAGAACCCCCTAGCCAGGAAAAAGCATTTATCTATAACTTAATATTAATTGTGTTGTTTGTATTTGGCCCTGGCAGTTTTTCAATAGATGCTTGGCTATTCGACAAATTCATCCAATAAACGTAGGGTGTGTTAGCAAAGCGTAACGCACCAACCTATCCTAAAGAAATTGACAAAAGCTATGCCGATCAACAACGAACACTACGACATAATTATTATTGGAACCGGAGCAGGTGGCGGAACCGTTGCCCATGAACTCGCTCCAACGGGTAAAAAGATCTTAATCCTGGAAAAGGGTGAATTTTTACCTAGAGAAAAGGAGAATTGGGATCCAGCAGAGGTTTTTCAAGATCAGCGCTACTACACTAAGGAACAATGGTGTGATAGGGATGGAAAAACTCTAAATCCCCAAACCTGTTATTGGGTAGGCGGCAACACGAAAGTTTACGGTGCGGCCTTGCTTCCAATGCGCGAACGAGACTTTGATGAGGTGGAACACAAAGGCGGAATTTCTCCTGCCTGGCCCTTAAAATACCAGGATTTTGCTCCCTATTACGCCAGAGCTGAACAGCTCTTTAGCGTCCATGGCCAAAAAGGTCAGGATCCCACAGAACCGCAACGGGAAGCATACCCCTATCCACCTGTGAGCCACGAACCTGAGATGCAGGCGATCGCCGATAATCTAGAAAAGCTAGGTTACACTCCCTTCAATCTTCCTGTGGGGCTACGGCTGAACGAGATTGACAAAACGCTTTCCGACTGTATTCGCTGCGATACCTGCGATGGTTTTCCCTGTTTGGTAGGAGGTAAGGCTGATGCTGAAGTCGAATGTATCCGTCCAGCGCGTCAGCATAAAAGTGTAACTTTGATGACAGGGACAGAGGTTCTTAAATTACAGACCAATGCTTCGGGCAATGAAATTACTGGCGTTGAAATTCAGGTAAAAGGTGAGACCGAGACTCAGGTTTTGTCTGCTGACATTGTAGTTGTGGCCTGTGGTGCAATTAATTCCGCTGCCCTATTGCTGCGCTCGGCCAATGATGCCCATCCCAATGGTTTATCTAACCGTTCTAATCAGTTAGGACGCAACTTCATGAAGCATCTGTCAACCACAATTGTTTCGCTGAATGATCAACCTAATGACGCAGTTTATCAAAAAACAATTGGTCTGAATGACTTCTACTGGGGTGAAGAGAACTTTCCCTATCCCATGGGCATGGTGCAAAACACGGGAAATGTTAAGGCGGGAATGATTCCGGCTGAGGCTCCTCCACTACTGGCTCCGATTGTTAAACTTTCTCCTGAAAGGGCATTAGAAATTACTGCCAGATACTCAACCGGATGGTGGCTACAAACTGAGGATTTACCAGAGCCAAATAACCGAGTGCGCTGGACTGGCGATCAAGTTTGTCTGGACTACACCATGAATAACCTGGAGGCTAGAGATCGCCTGGTTCACCGCTGGACAGAAATCCTGAAAGCCCTCGACCGAACTACCAAGCACGTTATTCCTTTTGGAATTTATCCCCGTAGTTATATCCCGTTGTCTGCCGTTGGACATCAGTGTGGAACCTGCCGTTTCGGTGAGAATCCAGAAACCTCTGTACTAGACCTCAACTGCCGCACCCATGAGATTGATAATCTCTACGTCATTGACAGCAGCTTCTTTCCTTCAATTTCTGGGGTAAATCCAACACTAACGATTATCGCTAACGCCATTCGAGTTGCCGATCACCTGAAGCATAGGATGACGGTAACAGAGGGAACCTGATTTGTTGAGTCCTATAGTGACTTCTGTCCGCAGGGAGATGAGGCTCGAAGTGATTCGCTTGATAATACCCATAGGTGCTATTCGTGCTCAGGAAAGTTTCGAGTTTTAGTGAGGACACTGTAATGCGTAAGTATGTATGTAAGGTATGCGGGTGGGTCTACGATCCAGCAGAAGGCGATCCAGATAGTGGCATTGAACCAGGAACCCCATTTGAGGATATTCCAGATGATTGGCAATGCCCCAAATGTGGTGCAAAAAAATCTGACTTTGAACCAGAAAATTCAGGTCAACCTAGCATGACAACGGGTGCTTGGTAAAAAGCAGGTTCACCGACTCATCTATCTAGTCTAGTTTTGGACAATTAAATTTACTTTAGGATCAGTTTAATGACAACTTCTAAACCGGACGCACCGTCTACGCAAACTGTTCCTTCTGAAGAGTCGGGATTAGGTACTTTTGGGGGAGTCTACACACCCTCAATTTTAACCATTCTTGGGGTAATTATGTACCTGAGATTTGGTTGGGTTGTGGGAAATGTGGGACTCCTAGGAACCTTGATTATTGTCACCTTATCAACAGTAATTACATTCTTAACCGCTCTCTCTATCAGTGCGATCGCCACGGATCGAGTGGTTCGAGTCGGGGGAGCTTACTATATGATTAGCCGTTCCCTGGGGATCGAAACAGGAGGTGCGGTAGGAATTCCGCTGTATTTTGCACAGGTTTTTTCTGTTGCTCTCTATGCCCTTGGCTTTGCAGAGAGCGTGGTCAGTGCCTTTCCCTCTTTGAGCCAGCTCTACGTTGCCTTAATTACCACAATATTGGTTTCAATCTTGGCAATTACTTCGGCTGATGTTGCAATTAAAGCCCAGTACTTTATCATGGCAGCGATTGTCCTTTCCCTAATATCGCTGATTTTTGGCTCCCCCTTAGAACAAACCCAAATCGAAATGTGGGGGGTCGAAGGCGGGGAGTCTTTCTGGGTCGTTTTTGCAGTATTTTTTCCCGCTGTTACAGGTATTATGGCGGGGGTAAATATGTCGGGAGATTTAAAAGATCCTGTCCGTTCAATTCCGATAGGAACGTTGGCTGCTGTTGGCACGGGTTATCTAGTTTATATGGGTTTACCCATCCTATTAGCAAGACGAGTAGATGCCTCGACTCTAGTAGAAGACCCCCTGATTATGCAACAGATCGCAGTGTGGGGGCCTGCAATTTTATTGGGGGTTTGGGGCGCAACTCTTTCAAGTGCGTTGGGAAGTATTCTTGGTGCGCCAAGGGTATTGCAAGCTTTAGCTAGGGATGGCGTTTTGCCTCGACGATTAGCTTTTCTGGGGAAAGGTAGTGGTGAAGATGATGCTCCTCGAATTGGGACTATTGTTACTTTGGGTATCGTCATTGCCGCCGTTTGTATCGGTGATTTAAATTTAATTGCACCGATTTTGACCATGTTTTTCCTCACCACTTACTTGGTGCTAAACGTGTCTGCTAGCATTGAAGGGTTCCTCAAAAGTCCCTCTTTTCGTCCCATGTTTCGGGTGCATTGGTCGCTTTCGGCTCTGGGTGCTCTGGGCTGTTTGGTAGTGATGTTCCTGATTAATCCAGTCGCGACGGTGATCGCCGGAACGATTGTGGCAGCAATTTTCCTCTGGCTGGAACGGCGGGAACTGGAGACAACCTGGGGAGATGTGAGGCGGGGTATCTGGATGATGCTGCTCCGAACCAGCTTATTTCAACTGGAACATGAATCTGACACAAAGAATTGGCGACCGAATATTCTGGTGTTGTCGGGATCTCCCCGACGGCGTTGGGGCTTAGTCGAACTCGCTAATGCTTTGAATCATAATCGGGGATTGTTCACAATCATTAGTATTCTGCCCCCCGGCTCCCGTAATGTTCCTCAAAAAGAGGAGATGGAAGAAACCATCAGTAACTATCTGGAGGAACGGGGAGTTCAGGCGCTTGTCAGAGTTTTGACCGCTCCCGATCCCTTTGAAGGGGCCGAGCGATTGGTGGAAATCTATGGATTAGGGTCTGTGGTTCCAGATACGGTTTTAATGGGAGATAATGAAGATCCTGAAAAGCGCGATCGCTACTGTCAACTGGTAGCCCATCTCCATCAGGCAGAACGCAATGTCTTGATCTTTCGAGAAAACGAGGAACAACAATTGCGGTATCATCGGATTGATGTTTGGTGGGGGGGATTAAAGGCCAATGGGAGTTTGATGGCAATTGTTGCCGACTTACTCCGTTCCGACATTCATTGGCGCAATGCTGAAATTCATTTCAAACTGGTAGTCCCAGATCAAGAGGCCGTAGAAACCACCACAGAAAACATCAATGATTTAATTCAGGCGTTACGAATTGATGCAGTCCCTGAAATTCTAGTGGCCGAAGATGGTCGCTCCTTTGTAGACATTTTACCTGAGTCTTCCAAGGATGCTGATATTATTATTCTCGGTATGGCAAAGCCCGACGAAAATTTTGGTGAGTATTATGAAAAGTTGCTAACTCGAACTGAAAATTTACCTTCAACCCTGTTTGTCCTGGCTGCTCCAGATTTCACGTTTTCAGAAGTATTGATGGAAGAATAGAGACATTAACTATAGAGACCTTAACTGAGGATTTTCCAATGTCACTTTTAGAATTTTTAGTCCTATTAATCATCGCCGCCCTCTGCGGCAGCGCGGGCCAATCTTTAGTTGGCTATTCTCCTGGAGGATGTCTAGCCTCCATCGTCGTCGGTCTAATCGGAGCCTATGTCGGTCTCTGGATTGCCCGCGAACTCGCCCTCCCTGTCATTTTCACCCTGGATATCGGTGGAAACGCTTTTCCCATTGTTTGGTCAATTATCGGTGCCGCTGTCTTTGCAGCTATCCTAGGTTTAATTTCCAGAGCAGTGGCGGGAGGCGGTAGAAGAACCCGACGCTAGTTACGCATCTGCTGGATTAAGCTGCATCATCTGCCAGGTAACAAACGTCCCCACCGGACTCCAGAGTAAGTAGGGTAGCAACAAAATTGCTGCCCACTTTGCAATTGGCAAAACAAGTAACGTTAAAATACAACCCAGGAAAAACCCCGTCGCACCGATGATTGTGCCCGCCTTAAGACTTTTCAACTTGCACATCACAGGTGTGTAAGCAACAATAGTAGCCTCAACTAATAGATAAAATCCCATCAAAAACCAGGTCTTTGTAGAACCCGGATCGCTTTCCCAAACGATGTAGGCCGACCAGGCTCCACAGATAAAAACAATTATCCAGATAGCAGGAATTGCCCCTTCGAAAGTTAACCACTGAGGTCGCTGCAATCGCCTGAACCATCGAATATCCTGACGAGAAAGAATATTTGCAAATGCCGCCACTGCAATCGTTACTCCCGCAATAATCAACCAGGAAGGAATCTTCATAACCTCAGGGAAAAGAATATTCTTGCAATATATGCTGTTATTTTAAAGCATTACAGCTCTCAAAAGACATAGATTTGATGCTAGTAAAATATACGCATTCTTCAGGTTTTCCATCTAAAGTTAGATTAACTCAAGTTATATTTCAGGCATATTGAAGACTACACGTGTCTAAATCATCGGCTGATTGGGCCGCAACTCCAGAACACAGGCACAAAGATTGCTCGACGCTAATAGGAAAAGTTAAATGAATACCAACCGATTTAAAATTGCAACCCTCAATGATATAGAAGATGGTCAGATGCAAATTGCCTCTGCTGGAGAAGCAAAGATTCTTCTCGCAAGAGTAGAAGACCAGGTTTATGCAACCAGTTTGCGCTGTACCCATTCTGGTGCTGCTCTAACTCAGGGTGTCTTGCATGAAAATCGAGTTGTTTGTCCCTGGCATAACGCCTGTTTTGATCTACATACAGGAGAACAAACTCAGCCCCTCGGTTTAGACAATCTAGCCAGTTTCCCCGTAGAAATTCAGGGAGAAGATATCTACGTTGAGCTTCCGGAGCCGGTTCCAGAGCAGCAAGTCCCTAAAATGGTGACCTACAACCCGGATGCGGACAAACGAACCTTTGTCGTCCTAGGAGCAGGAGCGGCTGGCATGACAGCAGTTGAAACCCTGCGGCAACAGGGATTTGAAGGACGAATCATTTTGATTTCTAAGGAGACTCGCCTTCCCTACGACCGGACAAAACTGAGCAAGAAGTTTCTCCAGGGTAGTGCCTCCGAGAATTCCTTACCGAAGCGTTCCTGTGAGTTCTACCAGGAATACGGCATTGAGTTGCAGTTTGGCCAGGCGGTGACGAAGGTTGATCCAGCGGCTCGATTGGTACGGCTGGAGAACGGTGTGGAAATGAACTACGACGCACTACTAGTGGCAACTGGCGGGGCCGCAGTTGAACTCGATGTACCGGGGTCAGATTTAAAGAATATTTCCAAGCTGCGAAACTTTACGGATGCGGATGAGTTGGTGGAAGCCTTGGAACAGGCAAAGCGTGCAGTAGTTGTTGGTTCCAGTTTCATCGGTATGGAAGTTGCTGCAAGTCTCAGTAAACAGGATTTGGAAGTAACAGTGGTTTCACCAGATTCAGTTCCTTTCGAGGATATTCTGGGTTCAGAAGTGGGAGCCATGTTTCAGAAGTTACATGAAGAGAATGGTGTCAAGTTTGTACTTGAAGCCAAAGCCACTGAATACAAGGGGAATGGCAAAGTTGAGGCGGTTCTGGCAGACAATGGTCAGGAAATTCCGGCTGATCTAGTTGTCGTTGGAGTGGGGGTTAAGCCCGTGACCTACTATCTTGAAGGAGTAGAACTGGAAGACGATCAAAGTATTCGAGCCGATGAATACCTACAGATTCAAGAAGGATTATACGGAGCAGGTGATGTCGTAACATTTCCGCTGGCACTTACGGGAGAAGCGACTCGAATTGAACACTGGCGTTTGGCGATGCAGCATGGACGAATTGCTGCTCGAAATATGTTAGGTCAACAGGTGAAGTTCTGTGGAATTCCCTTCTTCTGGACAGGACAGTTTGGTAATCAATTTCGCTATGCCGGACATGCTGAGAGTTGGGATGAGGTAATCATTCATGGAGAGTTAAATCAACAAAAGTTCCTAGCTTTCTATGTGAAAGGGGATCAAATCCTAGCCGTTTTCGGCTGCAATCGAGACCAAGATGTGGCAGCAATTACCGAATTGATGCGATGTCAGAAAATGCCCAAAGCCGAAGTCTTAAAGCAAGCTGATGTAGATTGGATAGAAAAGCTGAAAGGAAAAGAACTGATTTCTGCTAGCTAATCAGTACGGAAAGTAATGACACCCTACAGGTTACTACTAGCTACCAAACTAACTCTTCATACTAGCAATGACTCAACACTACGACCTCATTATTATTGGAGCTGGAGCAGGTGGCGGAACCCTAGCCTATGCTCTATCGACCACTGGAAAAAACATTCTCATTCTTGAACGGGGTGATTACATTCCTCGCGAAAAAGATAACTGGAATCCCGACGAAATCTTTCTCAACCAGCGCTATCAAGTTACAGAAGAGTGGTTGGATAAAGATGGAAAATCCTTTAGTCCAGAAGCCTTCTATCGAGTCGGGGGGAATACCAAAGTTTACGGTGCGGCTCTGCAGCGAATGCGAGCGCAAGACTTCGGAGAATTGCAACATTACGATGGAATGTCTCCAGCCTGGGAACTAACCTACGACGAGCTTGAATCCCACTATACTCGTGCGGAAAGCTTGTTCAAAATCCATGGTCAGCGGGGTGAAGATCCAACTGAACCCTCTGCCTCAGCCGAATATCCCTTCAAACCGTTTGCCCACGAACCTCGAATTGCTGAAGTTGCAGCAGGCTTGGAAGACCAGGGACTACATCCCTTCCACCTCACCCTGGCGCTAAATCGAGACGAAGAAAATCCCCAAGCTCGTCCTTGTATTCGCTGCGAGACCTGCGATCCCTATCCTTGCCTGGTCAATGCCAAGTGCGATGCTCAGGTTACCTGTGTTGATCCGGCCATCCAGCATGATAACGTCACGCTATTAACCAATGCCTACGTGACTCGCTTAGAAACGGACGCGACGGGTAGTCGAGTGGAAACGGTGATTGCAGAGGTGAATGGCCAAACCGAACACTTCACTGCTGACACGGTGGTGATGTCCTGCGGCGCGATTAATTCAGCCGTTCTCCTGCTCAAATCCGCCAATGACAAACATCCTCAGGGTTTAGCAAACTCTTCGGGGCAGGTGGGACGCAACTTGATGATGCACAATCATTCTGCTCTATTTTCCATTTCAGACAAGCCCAACGACAGCGTCTTTCAGAAAACGTTAGGGGTGAATGATTTCTATTTCAAGGGGCCAGAGCAGGATTACCCTCTAGGACAAATTCAATTAACGGGTAAATCCAATTGGCAACGGATGAGCTTGTTCGCTCCTGAATCAACTCCTCGTTCAACTTTGGAATACCTGGCAGCCCATTCCGTTGATTGGTGGTTAACCAACGAAGATTTGCCCCGCTCTGAAAATCGAGTCACCGTGACTTCCGAAGATAGAATTCGAGTTAACTACACTGCAAGTAACCTGAAGCCCCATCGAGATTTGATCAACGTCTGGCAAAACCATTTGCGAGAACTCGGCTTTTTTATGTTCTGGAGTCAATTGATGCCGATTCGAGTCGTCTGGCATCAGGTTGGAACCTGTCGTTTCGGCAGTGATGCTGCCACAAATGTGCTGGATCTGAACTGTCGCACCCATGATGTTGAGAATTTATATGTGGTTGATGCCAGCTTTTTCCCTTCCATGGGAGCCGTAAATCCCACATTGACAATTATTGCCAATGCCCTGCGGGTTGCTGATCATTTGAAAGAAAAGTTCAATTAGTTCGTTCTTTGTATATGTCTCGTTCTTCCAGTTCTACACCCTCTAAATCCCAATTTGCCAAAGTTCTAGGAATTCTCAGCCGAGTTAGCTTTTGGGTGCAACTTGTTCTGGGGATTGCGGCGGGTATCACTTTATTACTTGTGGTTATCAGCCGTAATTTCAGCGAAGCAAACAATAATGTCTTAATTGGTCTGGGCTTGTTTTTTGCGGGGGTATCAATTGTAGTTTTGGGATTTAGAGTTTACTGGGCCTGGCGCTGTACCCGTCTTGCCAGAAGATTACGAGAAAAATTGCCTGCTCAAAAAATCAGTCGAGCAGAGGTAAGCGATATTCTCAAAGTAGGTTTGATCACGAGTTTAGGAGGATTGTTATTGGCTTTTTTGGCCGCAGAAGTAACTACAGTTACAGTTTTGACTAAAGCCCTCGCTCAGCCTCAGGGTACTGCTGTTTATGAGCCTGAAAATGCAGTGCGATCGCTCGATCTATTTCTAATTCTGGCCGATATCAATCTGATTGGGGCACATCTGCTCGGTAGTATCAGTGCTTTAGGTTTGTCGAATTGGTTGGAGTGATAAAGCCAGTTTAAATTTTATGAACAAATAGTATCCTTTAGTTCTGTTTTTGATGTTATTAGACACAGAATATATTTGGGAAAGTAATGAGAATCGAAAAAATTCTCAGATAGAGTTTTATCTCAATAATTTCTAATACGTAATTTTGAATCTCTGAAAGTTGGAAGCTTTTAGTTTTCAGAGATTGATGAGTTTCAAGCGTTAAGTTTTCAACGTTAATCAAGTGGAAAAAGATTGAATTAGGAAATAACACCATGAAATCATCAGTTGGGCAAACCTGTTGGGTCATCGCCGAGGGATATATTCCTGCCTACAGTAACGGGCCTGAGCCAGAACTGACCAGTCATGAAACTGCCTGTTTTTTAAATACATCAGATCAAGATGCTCATGTACAAATAACAATTTACTTCACTGATCGTGAGCCAGTGGGGCCTTACAGAGAAACCATCCCAGCCCGTCGTACTCAGCATCTACGGTTCAATGATTTAACTCATCCTGCACCAATTCCTCTTGGCACACCTTTTGCCAACGTGATTGAATCTGATATTCCTGTCGTCGTTCAGCATACTCGTCTAGATTCTCGCCAAGCTGAAAACGCTTTACTGAGTACGATGGCGTATGGTGGTGAAGATTAATGAATCCTTCGGATGAAGAAACTCGTAATATCAGGCGTGATAAATATCCATAATTGTTCCTAACAGTTTCAAGGCATCTTCCTTCGGACGTTGGAAAGAGTTTCTACCAATAATTGAGCCAAATCCACCCCCTTCATGAATAGCGCGAATCTCGTCCAGTAAGCCCTCATCGCTCTGGGCTGCTCCTCCTGAGAAAATCACAATTCGCCGACCATTAAATGTGCATTGAATCTCGTGCTGATCCCTTTTTGCTAGGGTATCTACAGGTACTTTTTCCTGTTCGTAGACTTTGCGGGCGGCGGCTTGTTCAACTTGTTCAGTGGGTAACTTTACTTTGATAATGTGCGCTCCTAGTTGTGCAGCGATATGTGCTGCGTAGGAGATCACGTCAATTGCAGTTTCTCCTGACTTATCCAATCCTGATCCACGGGGATATGACCAGATAATAACTGCTAAACCGTAGCGCTTAGCCTCTTCAGCATAGGCCCGAATTTGCTGATACATTTCTAGACGATGGGTAGACCCAGGATAGATCGTAAATCCAATGGCAACACAACCTAAGCGTAAAGCATCTGACACACTTCCGGTCAGTGCTTGGTATGGGTCTTTTTCATCCAACAGCACATCATGATCATTCACCTAGAGAATTAAAGGAATGTCTCCAGCAAAGTCTCTTGCTCCCGCTTCTAAAAAGCCAAGGGGGGCAGCATAGGCATTGCAACCTGCATCAATTGCCAACTGAAAATGATAGCGTGGGTCTTAGGCTGGAGGATTGGAGGCAATGCTGCGGGCTGGCCCATGCTCGAAACCCTGATCGACGGGCAAAATAACCAATTTTCCAGTTCCACCTAACTTGCCGTGATTCAGCAAGTAGGCGAGATTGGTCAGGGTGCCGGGGTTATCGCTACCATACCAGCTTAGAATCTCTTGTACTCTTGGGGTCATCTCTGTCTCCTGTGGTTGGGGGCAATTTGAATGGAAGCACGTCCATGACACGTACATTAGCGCATCAATTCAGTTCAATATTCCTCAGCCTATCGGATGATATTAACACTGTTAATTTGGTTAATTTGCTACTACAGCGTTTCCAACGCTGGTGGAGTACAGGAGGTTGGGGCGCGGTGCGCTCCAACCTCATAAATCTGTACCTCACTGGATCTGGAAAGGCTATATTAGCCTATCAATGCCTAATCCTCAGCCACCGATAGCCGTATCCTTCCAGCTTCAGCTGGTGTTCGGGCTGCTGGAGGGGTTGATAGATTTGATCGCCTAATAGATCTAGCCACTGAGCATCCTCATCCTGACTCAGTTTCAGTGTTGCTGTGCAGGGTTCTGAAGACAGGTTATGAACCGCAGCAACCGTTTTACCCCGCCAGGTGCAACGGTGGGCAAATACACCAGGATTATCCGTTTCAATGATCTCCCAGTCTCCCCAGCCAAATTCTGGACATTCCTTTCGAGTCCGAATCGCGCGCTCCATCCAGTTCAGCAGTGAATTTGGGTCGCGTTGCTGCTCCATTACATTGAGATTTGGATAGCCGAATTTCCCTTCTTGAATCACAGAACGAATTAGCTGATCGCTGTTTGCTCTGGAAAACCCACCTTGCTTCTCTCCTGACCACTGCATCGGAGTTCGGAGCGCACGGCGCTGTTCTAGCGATAAATCGTCGCCCATACCGATTTCTTCACCGTATAACAGAACAGGGGTTCCAGGTAGGGTAAACATCAAACTGTAGGCCAAACGAACCCGTTGCGGATCGCCATCTACCAGGGGAGGAAACCGCCGCCGAATTCCCCGCTCATAAATCCAGACCTCTTCCTTGTTCTGGTTGAACTGATCCAGGATTTCGTTCTGTTCAGATTCAGATAGTTTGTCCAGAGACAATTCATCGTGGTTGCGAACAAAGTTGGCCCACTGTCCAATCGCTGGGATTTCAGGTGGAGCATTGAGTCCCTGCTTCAGGGTGTCAGCATCTCCCCGTGCCAGGGCCAGAATTAAATACTGATTCACCATGAAGCTAAATAGCATCTGCATCTTGTCCCCGTCCCCGAAGTACTTAGGAACATTTTTCATCTTGACGTTTGCCTCCGCCAGAATGATTGCATCGCCTCGTCTCCAGGACAAAAAGTCCCGCATGTCCTTGAGATATTCGTAGGGATTGGGAATATCTGCTTGATCTTCAATTCCTTTCAATTCAATCAGGAAGGGAGCCGCATCTACTCGGAACCCGGAAATGCCCAACTCCAACCAGAAGCCCATGATTTTGTAAAGTTCTTCCCGTAGCTCAGGATTCGCAATATTTAAGTCGGCTTGGTGCTTATAGAAGCGATGGAAATAATAGGCTCCAGCCTCCTGATTATAAGTCCAGGTACTCTCTTGATAGCCAGGAAAAATAATTCCTTCCTCAGCATCAGTGGGCTTTTCTTCTGACCAAACGTAGTAGTTTCTATATTTAGATTGCTTATCTTTGCAAGCAGCTTGAAACCAGGGATGCTCAATTGACGTGTGGTTGATTACTAAGTCAACAATTACGCGCATTCCATGATTTTTAGCCTGCCGCATGAATTCGACAAAGTCTCCCAGGGTTCCTAATCGAGGATCAACGCTGTAGTAATCTTTAACGTCGTACCCATTATCCCGATTCGGAGTTGGATAAAATGGCATCAGCCAAATACAGTTGATGCCTAAACCCGCAAGGTGATCCAGACGACTAATTAATCCTTCAAAATCTCCAATTCCATCGTCATTCCCATCCATATATAGCTCGACATCAATGCAGTAGATGACCGCATCCTTATACCAAAGATCTAGCATAAACTTCTCCCGATAAATTTTTAACGAATTTACAATGAATTTCTCTAATGGTCTGACTTGATGAACTTTCTGATGGAACTGACCCTTGGTACTTCTGTTATGAAGGGTTATAAACACCAACAACTTCGTAAGCCAAAGATTCAAACTCTTCCGATAAGGACTTGATTTGATTCAAGGTGGTTCGACTGAGTTCTTCAACCTCCCTAGTCAGGGTAATGCTTTCATTATTCCATTGGGTGTAAAGGGCAACCCGTTCACCGTCTTTACTCCGGAGTAAATGAGAAGAAACCAATCCTGTAAATTGAGAACTGATAATATGGTCTTTGAACTCTTTTTGAAATAACTCAATAATTTTAGCCTGGGTATCAGGTCTAGTGAAAACCATCGTTAGAACTGGTGTGATAGTATTCTCTTGCTGAACTTTAGGATTCTCTTCTAGGGAAAACAGCTCAATGATTTCGTAGACTTTTGGATCGGGTGTAAAGTCTAAATGACTCATCCGCTCCAAATGCTGCTTGAATGCCTCTGTTTCCTGAGATGCTTGCAATGCTTCTTTACTTTCCCATTGAGCATAGTTAAACACGCGGTTTCCAGTCAAACTACGATGAAAACTGGCCGCAAGCGCACCATCCATCTCAGCTCCATACTTTTCAATTTCTTCAACTTCAACCTGGGCAAATTCCCTTTGATCCTTCTCAGCAACCTGGAAGTAGTTGATCATCGTAACGTAGCTTGATGCTTGACGAATAGTGACCACGGGTTTCTTACTCTAACTTTTCATTATACTCCTACCAAGTTGACTAGGATGGGGTCATCTCTCTCAGGGAAGATTAATAATTTTCAGCTAGGGTCTCTGTCAATGTACCCTATAATCTAAATCACTGATCTTTAGGAGTTATAGCAATTTGAGCCTCACTCGTGTGTGGAAAAAAGGGAAAAAACTTTTAGAGAAAATACCTGGGGCACTCTATCTTTGGCTAGCAGTTGTTATCTTCGGTGCTTCGAAGTCAATCACTCGTAAGTTGACTCAGCTCGGTGAAGAGAATGCGGGTAGCGGAGAGAATCCAGTTTCTTTTTGTAATATCCTGTTCGTAGGAAATATCTGTGCCTTAGCTGTTCTCTGTGCAGTCTACCATCGTCAACTAGCTCCTCGTCAGTTACGAGAAGTCAGTCAAAAAGATTGGCGAAACATAAATTTGGTTGGAATTATGGCAGCAGCCCTTGCCCCTGGACTGACATTTGAAGCCCTGGATCGAACTGAGGTGACAAATGTGGTTCTATTTGGACGCATTGAACCACCTCTTGTTTTAGCACTTTCAGTTTGGTGGCTGAACGAACGAGTTCATCGTCTTGAAGTGATTGGTGCAAGCCTATCGGTGATTGGTGTGGTTATCATTTTTCTTCTACAATCTTTATGGGAAGATATGGGAAAAATGGAGAATATACTCAGCATTGGATTGGGAGAACTATTAACCATTATCGCTGCTGTTGTTTTGGCATTCTCTCGAATTCTCAGTAAGCAGAGCTTATCAAATGTCGACTCAGGTCTTTATACGGTATTTCGAGCTTTGATTGGGACGATTGTCTTCTTCTTTGCCGCTTTGATTATCTATGGACAGAGTCACTTTATGGATCTCTTTTCTCCTTTTCTTTGGGGATGGATGTTAATTTATGGAGCAGTGATTATTGCCCTGGGTCAAGCCTCTTGGTATATGGGAGTTGGTGAAAACTCTGCTGCTGAAATTTCTTTAGCAACTTCCTTTACTCCTTTGGCTGGAATTATCACAGCATTTCTAATTTTAGGGGAAGCTCCTTCAGCTGCTCAGTTGATCGGAGGCTCTGTAGTTTTAGTGGGAATTGCAGTTAGCCAATTAGGGGCAAGACAGAAGCGATCGCAACAAAAAAATGATGATCGAACTCTGGCCTTAGAAATGGAGAGTGAGACTGGATTTCGAGGTGCTTAAGTACGGAATTTAGTACTATCAAGATTTCGTTAACTTGTATAATGTCCTCAGAGTTTTAGTGAGACTTTATGACTAAGATTGTCGGCATTGGTGGTAGCTTGCGAACAGAATCCTACAGTATGCAAGCGTTGCATCTGGCAGTTGAACGAACAAAAGCGTTAGGTGCAGAGACTCAGATACTAGACTTGCGAGAGATGAATTTGCCTTTTTGTGATGGCGGCGACGGGTATCCAGACTATCCTGATGTTGCTGTATTGCAAAACGCAGTAAAACAGGCCGATGGTTTGATCCTGGCCACACCTGAATATCATGGCAGCGTTAGCGGGGTCATCAAAAATGCC
Organism: Microcoleaceae cyanobacterium; assembly: GCA_050331715.1. GTDB lineage: Bacteria > Cyanobacteriota > Cyanobacteriia > Cyanobacteriales > Microcoleaceae > JBHJGO01. The sequence goes on along the minus strand of JBHJGO010000114.1, from coordinate 33,827 downwards.
CTTGACCTGATGAGCTTTGATGAACTGAGTGGTAAGGTGGCTGGCTTTATCAGTGTTCTGGGAGGTCAGCCAAACAGTAATGCCCTGAATGAGTTGCGCCTGATCATGCGTTGGGTTCATGCCTGGGCAATTCCGGAGCAAATTGCCATTGGCCAAGCATGGCAAGCGTTTGATGCTGATGGAACCCTGAAGGATGAAAAGCTGGCAGAGCGACTGGATAAATTTGCCCATAGCCTGATTATCAACACCCAAAAGTTGAAAAAAGAATAAATACTTCCTGGTTATTCCCGCATTGTTGCTCTCACATTGTCAGGAGTCCAGGAAGCAAGTTAGTACAATTAGCCAAATCGGCCCTCAACGTATTTTTGGGTCGCTTCCTCTTTGGGATTATCAAACAGTGACTCTGTCTCTCTATATTCCACTAGGTAACCAAAGCGATTACCAGATTCCCCTTCCTCAGCGTTGAAAAAGGCAGTCATATCCGCAAGTCGCACTGCCTGTTGCATGTTGTGAGTCACAATAATTACAGTGTAATCACCTTGGAGATCACGAATTAGCTCTTCAACTTTTTCGGTGGAAAGGGGATCAAGGGAAGAACAGGGTTCATCCATCAGGATTACATCAGGTTGCAAGGAAACAGCGCGAGCAATACAAAGGCGTTGTTTCTGACCTCCAGACAGAGATAAACCATTGCTATCTAATTTGTCCTTCACTTCAGACCAAAGGGCAGCTTTTTTCAGAGAACTTTCAACCAGTTCATCCATATCTCCAGAAAAGCCATTAATCCGAGCGCCGTAGGCAATATTTTCATAGATTGACTTGGGAAAGGGATTCGGCTTTTGAAACACCATTCCAATCTTGCGTCTTACTTTCACGGGATCAACCTTGTCGGAATAAATATTTTTACCCCGATACAGCACGCGGCCTTTTAAATGGAAAATATCAATCAAGTCATTCATCCGATTAAAACAACGCACCAGGGTACTTTTTCCACAACCAGAGGGGCCAATAAAAGCAGTAATCCGATGCTCATAAATCTCCATGTTGACATCTCGCAGAGCCAGAGCATCCCCGTAGTAAACGTTTAGACCTTCCGTGTGCAGAACTGAGTTTTTGCTTGAGTTTTTGCTTGAATTTGAATTTGAATTTGAGTTTGAGTTTGAGTTTGTTTCCGCACTTCTGTTTGAATTTGAGTTTGTATCTCTATTTGTGTTTGCAAATGGATTATTTTGTGTCTCTCTGGCCATGGTAATCTCCTAGGGGTTGGGTGTTCTGATGGGTATTCTGAAATGTCTTGAGGTTTAGAACCAGACGGATTTGAAAGTGTTTAGTACTGTTGTTGACGAGTCATCCACCGAGAAACAATACTGGTGAGTAGCACAAGTAAAACCAGAATCAAAGATGCTGCCCAGGCTAATTCCTGCTGGTTTTCGTAGGGAACCGTTGCAAAGCTATAGATCAGATAGGATAGAGTGGCAATTGATTCGTCGAATACTCCACTTGGCCAACCTTGGGAATATAGGACGGTGAAAATAATCGGCGCAGTTTCTCCAGCCGCCCGAGCAATTGCTAAAGTCGTTCCCGTAATAATTGCAGGAAAAGAAGCTGGAAGAACGATTTTAAGAATGGTTTGATAATCGGAGGCTCCTACGCCAACTGAAGCCCATCTCACCTCTTGTGGAATCAACTGCAGCGCTTCATCACTGGTTCTAACAATAATCGGCAACATGAGAACTGACAGAGCAAAACCCGCTGCAAATGCCGAGAACTGATTCATCGATAGCACTACAACGCTGTAGGAGAAGATGCCCATAATAATCGACGGCACTCCACTTAAAACATTAGAGGCAAATCTCAGCCATTTTGCCACCTGGTCTGAACTGAATTCTGATAGATAAATTGCGGCTGCAATTCCGATGGTAATACTATAGACTGAATCAATTAAAACGACTAGAGCCGTTCCCGCAATTGCTGATCCAACTCCCCCACCCTCTTGTAAAGCCGTTGGAGGAACTTCGGTGAACAGGCTCAGATTAAAGCGGCCAATCCCCTTGAACGTAACATAGGTTAGGACTAAACCGAGAGGAAGAATAGCCAAGCCAAGTAGAACAAACGCAAGCGTCGTAAGAGAACGATCAATCACCTTTCGGGTCTCAATCTGGTCGCCTTCCAGGTTCTCACTGACATATTTAAATTGTCGATCTTGGATTTCAGAAGTCATGATTCTTCTACCTAGTATTTCTTGACGCTACGAACAATCCACTCCGCCAAAATGTTGACGATTAAAGTAATCACGAACAGAATTAGTGCTGCATACATCAGTGCGGATCTCTGAATATCACTTGCCTCAGGAAATTGGCTAGCAATAAGAGATGCGATTGTATTGGCTGGTGCAAACAGGGAGACATTCAAGTCGTTGCTATTTCCAATCACCATCGTGACCGCCATAGTTTCTCCCAAAGCCCTGCCCAGACCTAACATTACCCCTCCAATAATTCCGGAGAACGCTGCTGGAATGAGCACACTAAAAATGGTTTGCCAGCGAGTTGAGCCAACAGCATAGGAAGCTCCCCGCAGTTCTGGTGGAAGAGAGTCTAGAGAATCCCGTGCGATCGCAGTAATAATTGGCAGAATCATAATTGACAAAATCACTCCTGCCGGAAACATTCCAGGGCCGATAGGCTCCGTTCCAAACAATGGAATCCAGCCAAAATAGTCATGAATCCATCGACCAATCACCCGTAGAAATGGAATCAGAACATAAATCCCCCAAAGACCATAAACCACACTGGGAATCGCAGCTAGTAGCTCAATGGCAAAAACGAGGATTCTCTGAACAGATTTTGGGATGAAATTTTCGCTCAGAACAATCGCACATCCCAAAGCAATCGGGACAGCAATCAGTAGTGCAAAGATGGAGCTAACAACTGTTCCATAGATCATTGGCAGTGCGCCGTAGGTCTGATCTACTGGATTCCAGGCACTCTGAGTCAAGAACTGCAATCCAAAGTCCTGGATTGCAGGGATCGCCTGGATCGTGATCTGGACAATAATCCAAACAAGAATTCCTGCCACACCAAAAGATAGAATTCGTGTCAACCAGAGAAATCCCTTATCAGCGACAACCTCTATAGTCGAGCGATCTTGGTCTTCGTCGTAAGCGTTGGTAATACTACTCTGCATAGAGAAGGAACTAAGAATTGTACTTATGTCTTTTGGCTTAAGCTTATTGTGAGTTTAGAAAATCTTTATCTATCTCAAGATGGATACTATCGATTGCAATTTTTAATCTAAATTTAACCCTAACCATTGCTTTGTCGTAGACATAATAGCAATCACAAATAATTTGTAAAAAAGGGGGTGAAGGGGGCGCTGCCTCCTGCTTGGAAAGTCCCTAAACTCCTCCATAGTGCTTTTCATGATTGATTCGAGATTGCTATACACCTATTCGTTACGAATAAAGATAGTGAGAATCTTATCTATAGACAGCTAGAACATGATCAGATTTAGAAATACATAACTCTCTGGACATATAAAGAGTTAAGGAAGGAATACATCAAAAGGATGAAGACTTCCAGTCAAAGTTTCGTGATAAATGGAATAAGAGAAGACAAGGCTGTAGAATCCTGTCCATTTTTGTAGGAAGACGATAGACGAATTATGAGCTACTTTAAAAACCGTAGAGTTGCAAGAACTTTATCTCTGGTATCGATGTTGTTGCTGGTGCCCCTAGTTGGCTGTCAGGTTGAAAAGGAACAATCAGGAAGTTTGCCAGATGTAGATGTGGATGTAGAAGCAGGAAGTCTGCCGAAGTATGATATTGATGGGCCAGATGTGAAGGTCGGCGTGAGGCAGGAGACCGTTACTGTTCCCAAAGTGATTGTTGTTCAAGAAGAGGAAACGGTGGAGGTTCCCTACATCGATGTCGATCTTCCTGGTGCTGAACGAGAAGAGCGCACTATTACTTCGGAAATCGAAGTTCCCTCGATTGGCTATGATTTGAATATTCAAGAAATTTATGTCGTTAACGATGAGATATGGGTCGTATCTCAACTTTCCGAAATCGACCCTGATGCCCAGGAAGCAATTGTTCGGGTATCCGATCGGGTAGTTCTGAATGCTCCGGATATGTCGGTGCGTCAGTACATCATTGGAGAACGTCCTGAAGGGAACTACAACGAGCAGTATACTTTCATCAATGGTCGTCAGGATATTGCTTCAGAGCTGGAGGCTGGGCGTCAAATTTATGGCCAGGAGCAGGCTTCTCTATAGGTTGAGAGGTTGTCCAGTCTTTTCTAGAACTAACCTAGTAGTGTGTCAATCCTGATATTGTGTGTAGTATCGTCATTCCTGCACGGGCCGAAACCTGGTAGTTTATTAATTTCCACTTTGTGTGTATCGTCATTTCAGCTTAGGCGGGAATCTAGATAGCCTGCTAATTTACTTGCAAGTTTAAAATTCAATAGGTTACTATAGCAGTCCTAAATCAATCACGAAAAAAGTAAAGGGGTTTGGTGACTTTCCAAGAAGGGGTTAACGCCCCCTTCACCCCGATTTCACAAATCATTTGCGATTACTAGGTAGCTTGCCAACGTCACTCACGAGTCCAAATTTGATACATTCCTCAAGGCAACTCATGGATATTAGTAAATTAGCTGGAACCTGGATGCTCACTGGAACTGCTTCGATAGATCCTGATAAAGTCCTTCAAGTTGAGTTCACAGAGGGCAAGAAAGATTCCCAGGGAGTAGAGAATTGGTTGAGTGGCAAAGGTCATGAGCTACTTGATAGATTAGAACCAACAGAGGGACTGAGCTTAGCGATCACTCTAAACAAGAAATTTACAGAAAAAAAGCTTGGCTTTGATACTCCAAATGTTCGCTGGTTTGGGGAAGATGGAGTTCTAGCACCTGAAGTAATTCCTTTCGTAGGCTATTTGAATATTCAGGATTCCAGAGTATTTCTATTAACTAAAGATTCAAAAGACGAAAAACTGAGATACGACGATGGCGACACCAAGATAGTAGATAGTGTCGAAAGGGGTGGTCAGGAGTTAATTCGAACTGTTTCGGTCGTCACGGATGAGCTTTACCTGGATCGAGTCTTAATGGTCTACCGAAAAGCAGAGTAGCTTTAAATAGCTAGCCTTTTTGTTTAGTAATGTCAATAATGTAATCCCAGTAACCATGCGACATACTCCTAAACCCATAGTTGATATGGCCCATGCAGTTCCTGAACTAGCGTCCTTTGCGCGTGAAACGGTGCGACTGCATCCGCGTCAGGGCGAGTCTGCTAACGACGCTAGTAAGATTGGTGGTGATTTTATCTGGCCCGCCAAGGAACCCTGGCCCCGCTGTGAAGAACATAATTGTCCATATATTCCGATCTTGCAGCTTCGCCGCGATGATGTGCCAGAGCTTGAGTTTTATCAAGAGACTGATTTATTTCAGATTCTCTGGTGTCCTAATGATCACAAAACTGTAGAACCACTCTATGCCCCTTCCTCGAAAGTATTCTGGCGAAGGCGATCCGATATTCATGAGATTCTAGCTTCTATGCCAAAGGTCGATGCAGATCATAGAGGATACGTTCCGGCTCCCTGCGTGCTGCATCCAGAGCAAGTGATTGAATATCCCAGTGCATTTGCCCTGACAGAAGATTTTCCCCATCTTTGGGAAAAAATTGAAGCGGCAGACCTACTGAAGCAGGCAATAGAAACAACTAAAGAATCTAGGTTTGGAGATCTGGCTCCCTCTATCAATACTGGCTCAGTGTAGCCGATGGCACAAAGGTAGGAGGATACCCTGCCTGGATTCAAGATCCAGAACCGCAGCAGTGTGAGGATTGCAATCGAGAGATGGAGTATCTGTTAACGATTGCCAGTAATGAGACGGATGGGGGCAGTCGGGGACGATGGCTAGCGGAAGAGGAGCGTGATCTGTGGAAACAGGGCAATTATGCAGAACTTAAAGCGACTCAGTATGCTGCGGAACTCATGCTAGGAGACAAAGGTAATTTGAACTACTTCATCTGTCGGCAATGTGATCATTGGCCAATTCGTGCTGTATTTCAATGCTCTTAAATATCATCAACTTTTTTCTATGGATCACTTCGATTGTTTTGCTGGTATTAAGCTTTTCTACTGGCAAATGGTACAAGTTGTGGCTATTTGAAATTATCGGGTCTGGTTATCTCTGGTTTGCGGGATTGACCTCAATACTTCTGTTGACTTTATTGCTAAAATTTAGCCGTTCTCAACGAAAGCTGATTATCGTTCTGGCGATCGCTCTCGGTTTCTATGGCAGCACGATTCTTAGCTGGTATGTTCCCAGGTTGCGAGACACCAGAACCGGGGGAATTCCTCTGACAGTCATGACTTATAATGTCAATTACCTACTTTGGGATACTAGAGCAGTAGCTGAGCGTGTGAGGGCAAATCCAGTCGATATTTTTGGTTTGGTTGAACCTTTTAAAGAACAGGCTGCGGCTTTGAGGGATGGCGTCGAAGATCTCTATCCTTATTACTATCGAGCTACCGGGGGCGGGTTGAGTCTATTCAGTCGCTATCCAATTGTTGAGACAAAAACTGAGAATCTAGGCACACGTTATCATAGCCTGTTTGCAATTGTGATAGTTGGAGACAAACGCCTTCGAGTTGTGGTTACACATCCCTTAGCACCAGTATCGAAGCAGAACTTTATTAGACGCAATCAAACAATAACAGCTCTGGCAGATTATGCAGCTCAGCAACAACTCACGACTATTATTATGGGGGACTTTAATACGACTTCCTGGTCAATCTATTTTTACCATTTTATCCAGCGCTCAGGGTTGAGGAGCGTTAATCTAGGACATGGAATTAATCCAACCTGGTTCTATCAGGATTGGAGACAAACCCATTTTCCTAGTGGATGGTTAAAACAGTGTCTAAAAATCCCAATCGATCATATCTTTACCAGTCAAGACGTTAGTGTTGATCGGGTCGATACATTATCGGCTGGTGTTTCTGATCATCGGCCTATTCTTGCACACTTACGAATGCTCTAGATTGTTGATGAGGTTTACAATGGCACTAACATAGAAATGGAGTAGATTGAAATCAAATCCAGTGTTGTCCGAGATAATCAAGCGACATGTAAGACGTCAAAGCGACATACAAAATGTCAAGACGGCACTAGTTTGGCAACGACGACATTTAATCTGTCAATTGATACCTTTTCGTGTTGTCCAATTCTCATGTTGTCCAATTCTCATGTTGTCCAACGACTGAAACAAGGAATATAAGCTTAATGGGCGGTACTGGATTTGAACCAGTGGCCTTCTGCTTGTAAGGCAGACACTCTACCGCTGAGTTAACCGCCCTTGAGAGTACAATTACTAATAGTAGCACCCCAATATTCAGAAGTCAACTTTTTTAGACGTCAACTTCTGATAGCGACCCACCGCCAATAGCGGAAAATACTGGGAATAGAAGTGATACTTGATGTAAAAATGTCCTGGAAATCCAGTCCCGGTAAATTCTGACTCTTCCCAGCGTCCCTCCGCAGTTTGCGTCACAACTAGATAATTCACGCCCTGCTCAATGGCCTTAACGATCTCTTCTGAGATTTCCTCCAATGCCTCAGCCGCCGCAACTAATCCCAGAATTGCCCAGGCTGTTTGGGAAGCAGTACTGTTCCCCCGTCCCTTTAAACTCAAATCTTTGTAGCTTTGACAGGTTTCTCCCCAGCCGCCATCTGAATTCTGAGACTGAACCAACCAATTCATTCCCTGTTGCAGTTGAGACCGATGTTGCTCAGCATCAACCAGAGCTAAAGCAGACAGAACCCCGCTGGTTCCATAGATGTAGTTCACTCCCCAGCGCCCAAACCAACTGCCATCGGTTTCCTGCTCCCGTTTCAGATAATCAATTCCTCCATCAACCTGAAACTTCAAGCCGTCCAGGTAGGGCTGAAGATCGGGTGTGGGATGAATGGTTTGCAGTTCTCCTACCATTTCCACTACCCGCGCCGTCACATCTGCCGTATTTGGATCAATCATGGCTTTCAAGTCACCGTAGGGAACCGCATTCAACCAATCCTGATCATTATCCAGATCAAAGGCAGCCCAACCTCCAGCTCGACATTGCATGGTCATCATCCAATCTATACTGCGACGCATGGCCGCTTGTTTCTGGGCTTCATTGGGTAGTTTTGCCTGATGCAAAGCCATCACTACCACCGCAGAATCGTCCAGATCCGGATAGAAACGATTGTCAAATTCAAAGGCCCAACCGCCCGGTTGTCCAGCTTTATTCTTGACTTTCCAGTCACCATAATCGAGAATCTGTTGCTCCAATAGCCACTCCGCCCCCTGAACTACGGCGGGATGATCTGGATCTAGCCCCGACTCGACTAAAACCCGCACCACCCAGGCCGTATCCCACACCGGAGAAATACAAGCTTGAACTCGGTAGGATTCCTCCGTTTCCAGCCCAAATCGATCCACCGCTGCCAGACCCCGTTCCACCACCGGATCATCCACGTCATACCCCAAACATTTCAGGGCCAGCAAAGAATTTAACATGGCTGGAATAATTCCCGCCCAGTCTCCCGAAGCCTCCTGGCGTTCCAGGATCCACTGTTCTGCTGCTTTTAGCCCCTCTTCCCTCAGGGGAACAAAGTTCAAACTCTCACCCCATTTAAACAGGCTGTCCAGTCCCAGAAACAGATCTGTCCAATCATTGCTGCTGGGCAACTCATAACGAACATTGTTCAGTCCCTCACTATAGAGTTCATCCAGTTGAATCTGAGGCGTGATAGGGAAGACAGGCTTCTGGTCGAACACAATTAACAGCGGAACCGTACTGCTCCTGGCCCAGCTCGACATTTCATAAATACTAAATGGCCCCTCTCCCGGTAGCAACATGAGCCAGGGGGGAATCGAAGGAATCCCGCGCCAGTCATAGCAACCAATCAAGGCCAGATGCAACTTGGTAAAAATGCGAGTTTGACTGATACCGCCCCGCTCCACAATAAAGTTCCTGGCTCGAATCAAATCGGCATTGGTGGCGGCAACCCCTAAGAGCCGTAGGGCCATGTATGCTTCAACAGAAGTACTGAGATCTCCCCCATCGCCGTAGAATAACTCCCAACCGCCATGGTCTCGCTGTTGAGATTGCAAATTGGCGGCCATTTTGTCCATCGGTCGGGTGGAGTCTGTGTTCCAGATTTTATGGAGCAAGACAATTTCTGCGGTGATGGTGACATTAGATTCCAGTTCGGCCCACCAGTACCCATCTGAATATTGTTGAGACAGCAGATAGGTTTGGCTGGCGGCGATCGCCTGTTTTACAGAGTCTTGCATGGCAGTGATGAAATTGTTCAAGAGATTCGGGCGGAGAGCTGTGCATGGTTCTAATCAGTGAAGCGTACTAGCAAATGTGGTTTCCTTCAAGAGAACAGCAACAAAAGCAAAATGATAGAATTTCCTCATAATCAAGGTTGTCCTGAAAGGATGTATTTTGCCCATGGCTGAACCAATTTGGATCTATGACACCACCCTGAGAGATGGGGCGCAATGCGAAGGATTGTCTCTATCCCTTGAGGACAAGGTTAGAATTGCCCATTGTCTAGACGAATTGGGAATTCCCTTCATTGAGGGCGGCTGGCCGGGGGCAAATCCAAAGGACGTACAGTTTTTCTGGCAACTTCAAGAGCAACCATTAAAACAGGCCCAGATCGTTGCCTTTTGTTCTACCCGGCGTCCCGGAAAAACCGCTGCAACCGATTCAACCCTGCAACCAATTCTTTCCGCTGGAACCCAGTGGATCACCCTGTTCGGCAAGTCCTGGGATCTACACGTTATCGAAGGTCTGAATACCAGCCTGGAAGAAAACCTGGCCATGATTCAGGATTCTATTGAATATTTGGGCAGTCAGGGACGACAGGTGATTTATGATGCAGAACACTGGTTCGATGGCTACAAACGCAATCCTGAATACGCTCTGAAAACCCTGGAAGCGGCGGCTCGTGCCGGAGCAAAATGGCTGGTTCTCTGCGATACCAACGGCGGCACCCTACCCCACGAAGTGACAGAAATTGTTCAAGCGGTGAATCACGCCATCCAAGGTTGGAATCTAGCATCACAACCTCAGATTGGAATTCACACTCATAACGATTCAGGAACCGCTGTGGCGAACGCAATGGCTGCTGTGATGCAGGGGGCGCGAATGGTGCAGGGAACGATTAATGGCTATGGCGAACGCTGTGGGAATGCGAATCTCTGTACGTTGATTCCGAACTTGCAACTTAAGTTAGGCTACAACTGCATTAGTGATACTCAGTTGGGAAATTTAGCCGATTCCAGTCGTCTAACCAGCGAGTTGGTGAATCTAGCTCCCGATGAACACGCCCCCTATGTGGGTCTGTCGGCCTTCGCCCACAAGGGCGGAATTCACGTTTCAGCCGTTGAGCGCAATCCCTTGACCTACGAACATATCCGACCGGAACAGGTGGGAAACCAACGCCGGATTGTGATTTCTGACCAGTCGGGTTTGAGCAACGTTCTGGCAAAGGCTCGCAGTTTTGGTCTGGAAATGGATCGCAACCATCCCGCCAGCCGCAAGTTATTGGAACAGCTCAAGCAGTTGGAACACCAGGGTTATCAATTTGAGGCCGCAGAAGCAAGATTTGAGCTTTTAATGCGGGAGGCTCTGGGGACACGGGAACATTTCTTTGAGGTTCAGGGATTTCAGGTGCACTGCGACAAGGCAACTGAAGATATCACCACATCTCTGGCAACGGTTAAGGTGACGGTGAATCAACAGGAGATTCTAGCGGCAGCCGAGGGGAATGGCCCGGTTTCAGCCCTGGATTTGGCCCTGAGAAAAGCCCTAACAAATTTCTATCCCGCGATCGCAGAATTTCATCTCACGGATAATAATGTTAGAATTCTGGATGGGCGGGAGGGAACCCTGGCAAAGACACGGGTTTTGATCGAATCCAGCAATGGTCATCAGCGCTGGACGACGGTAGGAGTTTCCACCAATATTCTGGATGCGTCCTATCAGGCGATTGTTGAAGCCCTGGAATACGGTTTACTGCTCCAACATCAACAGCCAATTAGCCCAGCAGTTAGCAATCAGGTATCAGGCATCAGGAGTTAGGGTAGAGCGAACGAGATCAGCCATGCTAGAGCGAATCCGATGTGAAGGTTAATTCAGTGGTTCAGCAAGTAGGTCGGTATTTAGATCGGTGGCTTTCAAAGAAGCTGCCGATTCTTTTGGGAATCCTGGCATTTTTAAGTATTACTTTAACGGCAACGCCAAGTTATCCTCAGTCCGATGTATCCGTCGATGCAAAACAGGGAACTGCATCCGTCTCACTTGACGGTCAAACCATCTTTAAAGTGAGTGACTCTGAAGAATTTGACGCCAGACAAAGGGCTGATTTAATCAATGACAAACTCCTGAAAGTTGTTCAACAGCAAGATTCCATATCCGTCAATATTCAACAGGGAAATGTCCTACCAACAATTTGGCTTGGAGACGATTACCTGATGACCGTGACTGAACGAGATGCCCAGTTAGACCGCTCTGCAATCAATAGAACTGTCGATGAGCAGGCCCGTAGATGGGCGTTTTCACTGCAAGCCGCAATCGATCAAGCGATTGAACAAAGAAGTAGCGACTTTATTCGGATGGCTCTGCTGCGGTCGATAGCGGTATTCCTTGGAGCGGTTGCTCTGCATCGGTTACTAAAGCGATTCTGGTGTTCTTCCTTGAAAAGTTTTGTAGAAAAACTTTGGTCAGGTTCCAAACCTTCAGATCAGGATTCTTTGCCGAAGGACAAACGCAACAGTATAGATCTACTTTTAGGTCTGACTTTGTTCATCTCTAGGACGGCTTTATGGTTTGCTGCCCTATTTTATATCGCTCAACAATTTCCCCAAACCCGTCGTACTACTTATCACATTCTAGGTGCTTTACAGAATACGTTGACGACTGAAATTGTCCCGATTGGAAATCGTTCCTATTCAATTCCAAACCTGCTGATTCTAGGTAGCTTCATTTGGGCGTTGGTGATCGTTGCTAAGTTAGTTGCCGATACATTGCGATCGCGAGTTCTGAAAGTGACTGGAATTAGTCGCGGAGCCCAGGAAGTAATTGCGATTATTATTCGCTATGCCCTGGTTGTCATTGGTGTGATTGTATTGCTTCAGGTTTGGGGCGTCGATCTGAGTTCTTTGACGATTATTGCCAGTGCTTTGGGTGTGGGGATTGGTTTCGGCTTTCAGGATATTGCCAAGAACTTTGGGAGTGGGATTGTGCTCCTGTTTGAGCGACCTGTGCAGGTGGGAGACTTTATTGAAATTGGAAATTATACTGGAATTGTAGAGCGAGTTGGAGCCCGGAGTACGGTCGTTAAAACTTTAGATAAAGTTTCGATCATCGTGCCTAACTCCCGATTTCTAGAATCTGAAATTACCAACTGGCATCACGATAACCCAGTTTCAGGTCTACGGTTACCTGTTGGAGTAGCCTATGGATCTAATCTGGACAAGGTTCGTCAATCTTTACTAGAAGTTGCGCGATCTAATCCAGATGTTCTGAATAAACCTGCCCCCCAAGTTTTATTTACTGAGTTTGGAGATAGTTCGTTAAATTTTGAATTGAGAGTTTGGAGTGAATATCCGAGTCAACAAGTTTTGATTAAGAGTGAGTTGCTCTATCAAATTGACGCCATCTTTAGAAAGAACAAGATCGAAATTCCCTTTCCTCAACGAGATTTGTATGTCAAAGGAAATATGCCGCTAGAAGTTTCACCAGAGGTTCAGGATTTATTGACCCAACTGCTGCAACAACAAGGCAATAATGGATCTACGAATTACTCTGGCCCTCAAAATTCTTAAGGCTATGGGAAAGGTCGAAGGGTGAACGGCTGAGTCATCCGACTGTTTCACCCGACTGTTTCACTAATATTCTTCCCCCTCAAGCGGAAGATTAAGAATAGGGTGTATAGTTGGACGTGTTAGGATGCTGGCCGAGCCAGCGTTCAGCGTTAGTGTAACGAACTCGATAACAGATCTCCTTGACTAATTTTTAACCAACTGGGGAAGAGCAGATGAACTTACATCGTTTTCTAAATGAGAATCTAAAGGCCAAGGTTGCTCTGTCAGCAGCTTTAGCGGCAGCGGTTGTTTCAGGTTATGGGTCGGTGGCACGAGCAGATGATGAGGATATTTCCCGGTTGCGAGCCACTAATCGTTGCCCTGGCTGTGATTTGCGGGGCGCAGACCTGAGTGGTTTCCAACTTCAGGGTACGAATTTGTTTGAAGCCAATCTCCACGGAGCTAACTTGAAGGGAGCCGACCTCCGCAGCGCTAATTTGGCGGGTGCGAATCTGAAGGATGCAAATCTATTCCAAGCCAATTTAGCCGATGCCAACCTCTATCAAGCTGATTTAGAAAACGCGACGCTGCAAGGGGCAGACCTACGGGAAGCCAACCTGTCCGGTTCATTTATGTCTAGAACCAACATGAGAAAGGCTGACTTGCGTGATGCTGTGCTTTTTAGAGCAAATTTGGGTGAAGCCTATCTGGACTTTGCAGACTTGGCCGGGGCCGATTTGCGGCAGTCCTTCCTGTTCAGAACCAACTTAGAAGGTGCAACCTTAGTCAGAGCGAACCTGCTGGGGGCGAATCTTCAAGGGGCCAATTTGGATGGAACAGATCTAACGTCGGCGAATTTGCGCTCAGCGAATTTGGCAGACACCAATCTAGGTCGAGCAGAGCTCTCTGGAAACGTCCTCGTTGATGCCCTGATTCAAGGAACAGAGCTAGGGCCGATTGTTTGTGTGATTGATCGAACAATTAACTGTTTCGTTAATCCGAATTCGGCAACCCCTCTTCCCGGATCTGTCTCTGCTCCAGCGTTCCAGGATTCTGGTTCTGCACCCAGTGCCGCTCCTGAGCCTCCAGTGCGTGGACTGTGGAATATTGAAACGAATCCAATCAATAACTAGTAATTTTTGATATCCTCTCCGACCTGGAAAGCATCGGGATATCCTGGCTACTGTTAATCTTGATGCTGGATGTACTGTCGTTCCCGCACCGATGGGAATCCAGATCGTTCACTACTGTCACTCATCCGGTTAGATTTGACTAACCCGTAGTCGTTCCTCAAGATTCCGCTTCAATGTTTTCAGTAAAGTCGGTTGGAGCGGTGAGGTGGGTTTCTGAATCCTCAGATGTCTTTTCTGAAACTGCGAGTAGATCGCTGGTATCTGGATCAATCGCAACGGTTTCACTCTCTGGCAATCGAATCTGAATCTGATCAACGCGCGGCCCATCGGCAGAAATCACGGTAAATTCAAAATCGCGGTAGTTTAATGTGTCTCCGACGGCTGGAATCTTCTGTAATTCATAGATCAGAAATCCGCCCAGGGTTTGGTACTCCTCATTCACTGGTAGACCCAGGTCAAGCATTTCGTTGATTTCTTCAATGTCTAGTTGAGCCTGGGCTTGCAGTGTGCGTTCATCTAGGTACTGCAAGGGGGATTCTTCCGGTTCTCCAGACTCTGGAGTATTGCCAATAATTTCACTGATCAGGTCATTAATCGTCACCAGACCTGCTGTCCCGCCAAATTCGTCTACTACAATCACCATTTCCATCTGCGATCGCTGCATCAAGGGCAATAGCTCACCGAGTAGGGTTTGTTCTGCCACAAACCGAGCAGGGCGTACCCAGGGTTCAATTGGGGTTGCGGGGGAAAGTAAACCCTGCGCCAGGGGCTTTGCCAAATCCCGAAAGTTGATAATGCCAAGAATGTCATCTAAAGATTCCCCCGACACCGGATAGCGGGAGTGATCTGAAGCGGACATTTCATCCAGCAAATCCTGAAACGTAGCTGATTGTGACATGGCAATAATATTTGTCCGAGGTATCATCACTTCCTCCGCCAGTACCTCACCAAACTCAAACACATTATTCAGAAGTTCTCGTTCCTCATCTTCTAAACCAATGGATTCGGTAGAGGTGGTAATAATCAGTTGTAATTCCTCGGAGGTAACCCGTGTATAGGGTTGACCAGTATACTCAATGCCGCCCAGACGCAGTAGCCAACGGGTCGATTGATTCAGTCCCCAGACAAATGGACTAAAAAAGCGGGCGATCGCCAAACTAGAGGGCGCTAGAAATCGAGCCAACTGTTCTGGATAAAGTAAGGCCAGAGATTTAGGATACAACTCCCCAAAAATAATCTGTAAATAGGCAATCAGGAAAAAGGTGATCAGGGGAATGGCGAGGGAATGGGCCAAAATCTGGCTGATTCCCAGCGGCAAGGGCAACTTCATCAGGAGAAACCGCATGGCCACCGCTAAAGTTGCTTCTCCAATCCAGCCCAGAGCGAGACTAGACAGGGTGATGCCCAACTGCGTTGTAGAAAGCAATAAATCTACTCGCCGCTGGAGTCGCTGTACCGTTCGCGCAGCCAGATCCCCTTCGTCAACCAGTTGGCTGATGCGGGAACGCCGCACCGAAACCATGGAAAACTCAGCCGCAACAAAGAACGCATTAATCGCAATCAGAAAAATAACTGACAACAGTCGCAGTAGCAGATCCTGTACAGTCAGTGTCATGATTTCGGAGTTCACCAGGGGGATTTTTTTGAGATCACGGCTTAGATCGTTGTCATTCGGGAATCGGAATACCTGAAACCTGGAGCTGGAGTTGCTGATCAGGATAATCCGTCAGGTTTATCGTTAGTTCACTGGCATCATCCAATAATGCGGTGGGAATACTAACAACCCCACGATAGATATTGCCATCTGGCGGTAACTGTCCCGGTAAATTTTCAACGCTGGCGCTCAAAGCACGTCCTTGATCATCGGTGACATTCAAGAAACTGTAGAGAAATCGGATCGAGCGATCGCTTTCATTTTTCATGCTGACCTTGAATTGCAGGGAGTTACTGCGGCGACTGGCAGAATCAATTTCCAGGGTGACTCCCCCATCCCGACTCACGACGGGGTACTCTTCTGAATCTGAAGTATTGGATTCCTCAGCTTCGGCTTCTGGCGTCGGTTGAGGCTGTTGGGCAATTTCTTGTTCGGTTGCCTGTTCAGAGGATTCATCCTGGGTGGCTTCCTCTCCACCATCAATTTGCTTCTTCACACTCGCTAAAATGTCCTTCTCCGTGAGTAAGCTGAGGGGAGCTTTCCGCAGGGGTTGGTCGCTTTTACCTGTTAGATTACTGGGGCGAACATCAGGCTGAGTGATTTCCTTCAGCGCTTCGCGTCCTAAACGATAGCCCCAAGCAGAGCTAAAGATGCCTGCCCCGAACATTAAGAGCAACAATACAACGGTTAGTACAACAGTTGAATTCAATCCCATTTCCTAAAAACCGACAGTGAATAAGCCTATACTAGCAGTCCCAGGCAGTATGTTAAGATTAAGATCTCATCTAAATGATGAATTTAGCGCCCTTGGCCGATTGGGGAGGCAGCGAACTCATAATTCGCCTTCAGACTGGTTCGATCCCAGTAGGGCGCACTGCTAAAGCAGTCTCACGCACACGAGACTGCCATCTAAACCCCTAAAACCAATGTCCATTCCTTCAAGGTTCCAGTATGGTAGGCCGCCAGATCAGAAACCTTGAGCTTCCAGGTGCCCTTAGTGGTCATATTCAAGAACTTCTGTAGATTGGGAACTGTCTGCAACGTGTAGGTTGTCTCCAGTTTTGTTTGACGGCCCAAAACGCGATTTTGCAGCAGCACCTCCTGGCCTGCAGGACTGAGCAGCCGGATCTCGATGTCTCCCAGAAACTCGTGGTCAATTTCAACAATCACTTGAATATCTTGAATCGAACTTGTGTCAGTGATATTGATGGAACTGGTTACACCGTCTGGGTTATTGTCTGGAATCTTGTAATCCCGGGCATTTGCCCGCTCGATCTTGCGAGTCACTTGCTGCTGAGGAATCAAACGACTTTGAGCCATCTTCACCGCTTCATAGGCATTCACCCGACCGTAGCCAAACCACTGCGAATAGCCACTGCTATCGTAATTACCCAGACGAATTCCCAACTGGGGATCGGGATCAGAGTCAACAATTTTATCAGCGGTTTGTTCCAGGATTAATCGAACTTCCTGGGCCGTCAAATAGGGATTGATCGACAAAACCAAAGCAGCAACTCCAGCAACCAGGGGAGTCGCACTTGAAGTTCCACCGAAGTAGGGGGTGTAATCCCCTCGATCATATCCGGCGGAACCCACCCGATCTGCAGTGAAAATGCCCTCTCCCTGGATTGGGGTTCGGATCGCAGGCGGTGTGCCGATGTACCCTGTGGACTGCAACCACATCCCCGGTGGGGCATTGTTACTTGATGCACAGATAGAAATTCCCGTACCCCAGTTACTATAGGCTGACTTCTTGTTCAGACTGGTGCAAGCCGAAACAGCAATCACATCCGGATGAACAGCAAAGCCCGATAACCATTTCACCTGACCCTGGAGAATATTATTGGGCCAACCCTGTTCGTTGATTACTCCATTAATCGGGCGGTTGGCATTACCCGCTGCGAATAGAATCACACATCCCTTACCATCTCGGCCCTTCGTTGCAGCACGGGCAATCGCGGTTCGTTGCCTCAAGGACAGAGGAAAATAGACGGCGCTCGCGCCCCAACTGCAAGAAATCACGTCTGCTCCCTGTTGCCACGACCAGTCGAAAATCTGCTCTACCGATTCATCGTCAAGATATCCACTAGTACGGATCGGCATCAGGGCACAGCCTGGCGCAGCCCCAACAATTCCTTTGCCATTTTCTTCGGCCACCGCAACGCCTGCACAGGCGGTTCCATGGTTATCAGAAGCGGCTTCTGGCATGGGTAGTCTATCCTTTCCCCGTAGGTCGAGCGGCGCAACAATTTTGCCTAATCCCTGGAAATCGGGATGGTTCAGATCTACTGAATCATCAGTTATGGCCACAACAACGGATCGAACCCCACGAGTAATATCCCAGGCTTTTTCGGCTGAAACATCAGAATTTGCGGCAATTTGAGCACCACTGCCATTGTTATTTAAATACCACTGCTGGTTGTAGTAGGGTTCTTGCGGTCGATAATATTTCTGGGTTTGAACTCGGATATTCGGTTCAGCGACCAAAACCTGTTCATTCCACTTGAGACGATTGGAAATCTTGATCGGGTTTTCGGTAGCTTGATCTGTAACCCCGTAAACATAGGTATTAGGGACATCTAAGGGTTGAACGACCCTCAGCCCCAGACCAGCGGTTAATTGCCCACGGGTTGCTTCATCAACAGTCTCGTCGAACTGTACCGTAATCTGGTCAGTGAGGGAAAATTCTAAGCCCGGATCATCATTCACCTGATAAACATGGCTAGCATAGGAAATGGATTCAGATTGACGAGCCAAATCCATCGCCTGATCCAGTTGCTCCGCCGGAACCTCTACCTCTGTGACACCCGGAGCTATGGAACGGTGTTGAACAGCAACCCGTGCCGTAGGTAAGTCCTCCACTGGCTGAGACAACTGAACGGTGAAGCGATCTGGAACCTTATGAACTGGCAGCTCTTCGCCCCCTCGTTGTAGCACCGAGCCGATCTGGTCTTCTATAACGCCGACTCCGTGATAGCTTTGGGTGGTAGAATCAGACGAATTAGTTGATGATGTCATGATAAAACTTCCTTAGTCTAACTCCCATGTAGCCTCCAGCAGAGGCTTCTTTGAGTGAACTTCAAAGGGTAGTAACTTTTGAACTGAAGATCCTGGACTGAAGATTTGAACTGAAGATTTGGACTAGAAACTGGGCTGCAAGGTTTCAATCCCTGAATTGATCTCAATTTGATGATCTCAACTGATCGCCCTTAGCACTATAACCCGTGATTGTTCTGCAAAGACAGTATTCAGCATAAAGTTGATTTAGAGATGATAAGATTTACAAAGTTTCAAGTTTCAAGCCTGTGTCATTCCACTGATGCTATCGCCATGCAGCAGTCTTTCCGTTCTTTCGTTTCCATTGGTCTATCGGTTTTCCTTAGCAGTTCTGTTGCCGTTTATCTATCAAGTTGGCAGCCTGCTCTTGCCCAAACCTCTGAAACAGATGGTTTAACCCTTCCAGATGCGCCATCCCCAGAGGATTCCTCAGGTCAGGGGGTTCAGCCTGTAGCTCCTGGAGATTTGAGACCGTTGAACTTGGACAGTAGTTTTCTCAGCATTGAGGGCGGCCAGCGCTTGATTGATGAAGCGAGTGATGCAGTAGCAACTGAAGACTATACGGCCGCAATTGATAAGTTGCAAGAGGCCCGCCAGGTCTTCAACCAGCTCTCAAATTTCTATCAGCAACTCGCTGCAAGTTTCTCAGGCATCGACAATCAGATTGCGGATCAGAATCGTACCCAAGCACGAGAAACGGCACAAATGAGGGACAATGCAACCTACCAGCTTGCTCTGGTTCATCGAGCCCAGAGTAAACCCGAACTGGCTGTTCCCCTTTTGATTCAAGTAATTCGTTCCCAGGCACCAACTCGTGATTTGGGCCAAAAAGCCTATCAACAACTCCTGGAGCTGGGATTTGTAACCGATCCTTTCCCCCGTGGTGGATCAGCCGAGGGGACTTCAGAGTCGAACTAATTTGCGGCTCAGGCGGCTACTGATCTGAACTGTGGGTCAAGTAGAATAAGTAAGGTGTGAAGCTATCCATTTCATAGGAACAGAGATGATTGCATTGGATCAAGTAGAGGCGATGATTAAGTCTGGGCTACCTGATGCCCAGGTCAAGATAGAGGATTTAGGTGGGGGTGATCATCTACAGGCAGTTGTTGTCTCTTCACAATTTGAAGGGCAAACACTGATTAAGCAACATCAGATGGTCTACAAAACCGTTCAAACCGCAATGGCCACAGAAGAGATTCATGCCTTGACGCTCAAAACCTTCACGCCTGCTGAATGGGAAAAAGCGAAACAGCTAGCATAGATACTTAGGATCACTTAACTTTAACTCATCAATACCCGGAGGATAATATGACCCCAGAGTTGAAACAAAGAATTGAAAATCTGGTCAATAACAATGCAGTCTTTGTCTTCATGAAAGGCAGCAAGTTGATGCCCATGTGTGGTTTCTCGAACAACGTGGTTCAGATTCTCAACAGTTATGGCATTCCCTACGAAACCTTTGACGTTCTTGAGGATCCAGAAATTCGTCAGGGAATTAAGGAATATTCAAGCTGGCCCACCATCCCCCAGGTATATGTCAATGGGGAATTCATTGGAGGTTCGGATGTGATGATCGAAATGTATCAAAAAGGGGATCTAAAGCAGGTCTTAGAAGTAGCACTCGCTTCTTAGATTTGATCGCTTAGAGACTGGGAGGGAGGTGCTTTGAAATAAGGTATCTCGTAACGTCATCAATTTTGCCTGGATTTCTGCCTGCGCGGGAATGACGTTGGTGTCTTATTCACTTGCAAGTCTCTGGTGTGGGCAGATCGGACAATTCTCCATACTCTACATTGAGAGATATTGCTATTTGCCCACCCTCATCAATCGTTAAATTCTCAAGGTTCCTCAGTGAAGGGTGGATTTATGACGGAGTTCAGGGATATTCGGGGGCATTGGGCAGAGGGATGTATTGAAAAACTGGTTGGCTTAGGATTGGTCAAAGGTTACCCTGACGGAACGTTTCAGCCCGATCACTTTGTAACCCGAGCAGAATTCGCCGCCTTTGCTGTCCGTGCGTTTCCCAACCAACCTGTAATTCGTCAAGCCATCGTATTTAAAGATTTGTCCGCCACCCATTGGGCCTATGGTGCGGTCTCCCAAGCCTATCGTCAGGGTTTTCTGAGTGGATACGCCGATAGAACCTTTCGACCTGCCGAAAATATTCTGCGGGTTCATGGACTGATTTCTCTGGCCAGTGGCTTGAAACTACCATAAACGCAACCGACTGACTACACCCTGAATCAAACCTTTCGAGATGGCAGCGAAGTTCCGGTTTATGGCCGCAATGTTACGGCGGCTGCCACTGAACGGGGCTTGGTGGTGAACTATCCAGATGTGGGGTTGTTAAGACCAAATGTTCCCGCAACACGGGCGGAAATTGCTGCTTTTATTATCCAAGCCCTCTTAGATCCAGGAGAACTCTCCCCAATTGATATTCGGTATCAAGCTAGAGCGGTTGAAGCTCCTGTGCCTGCGGGAGAAATTCGCGGGGTCTGGTTGACGAATATCGACAGTAATGTTCTGTACTACCCCGAAATCCTGACCCAGGCCATTGAACTCCTGGCAGAACTCAATATCAACACCCTCTATCCTGTGGTGTGGAATCGAGGATACACGCTGTATCCCAGTGCAGTTATGCAGCAACTCGTTGGCGAAAGCGTTTTTCCCGTGTCCCTGCTACAAAATCGCAACATGCTGGATGAAATTATTCCCCAGGCCCACGCCAAGAACATGAGCGTACTGCCCTGGTTTGAGTTTGGCTTTATGCTGCCACGAGCATCGAGTTTGATTCAGAGCCATCGCCACTGGATCAGTGAACGCCAAGATGGTAGTTTTCTGGTTCCAGAAAGCTCAAATTCCAGCAATTTATTGGCCTGGCTGAACCCATTTCACCCTGAAGTTCAACAATTCATACAGGATTTGATTCTGGAAGTTGTAAGAAACTATGATATTGAAGGAATTCAGGTAGACGACCATTTTGGCTTGCCAGTTGAGCTGGGTTATGACCCATTTACTGTTCAACTTTACCAACAGGAACATCAGGGTAAACTTCCATCGTCGAATTACCGAGATGCTGAATGGGTCGCTTGGCGAGCGAGTAAGCTTACTAATTTCGTCAGGCAACTATTTATAGCAATAAAAACCACCAAACCCAACTGTATCCTGGGTCTCTCTCCCAATACTCAGACATTTTCTTATAATAATTATCTGCAAGATTGGTATACCTGGGAACGGCAAGGTTATTTAGAAGAAATTGTGATGCAGGTCTACCGCAATAACTTAGAATCTTTTTCCCCCGATTTACAACAACCAGAAGTTCTAGACGCTAAGATCCATGTTCCTTTTGGAGTCGGAATTCTTACAGGATTACGAAATCGACCCTCCCAAATCAGCATGGTAGAGGCTCAAGTTCAAGCCACTCGCGATCGCCGCTTTGCCGGAGTTGCATTCTTCTTCTACGAAAGTCTCCGACTTTTGACCACAACACCAACGGGAAAAGCAGAACTGCAAGCTTTATTTTCAACACCAATAGCCCGACCAACAATGTCTGGAACCAAGTCTGATGATTCAGGGCAATTGTTGCAGCGGTTTGGGTTATCTAGTTCGTGGCCAGTTGGAACTTGCCATCATTATTGCTCCAGAACGGGAGATACCTCGTCTGAAAGTACGGAGAGAGAGGGATTCGAACCCTCGGATAGGCCTTACGTACCTATCAACAGATTAGCAATCTGCCGCTTTCGACCACTCAGCCACCTCTCCACGTCAGGCATATTTGCCCTAGCATTCCCCTATGCTAGCAAATCCTAAAGGCAGTGTCTAGTGCACACTCATTCCTACAGAAATTCTCATTATGGAAATTCAATTGGTGCTGGGAGAGATATCCGGCTCTGATCCCTGGTGCATGACGGAGCGAGGACTGTTCGTTCATTAGAGAGCTTCCAAGTTCTGCTCTCCAGTTCGGATTCTAATAATATCGTTCACGGTAGTAATGAAAATTTTCCCATCTCCAATTTTTCCAGTTTGGGCGGAACCGGACAGTGCTGCGACGACCACATCACAATTTTCATCTTCAACCACAACTTCGAGTCTAAACTTGGGATGAAACTCGATGGTATGCTTGACGCCCCGATAAACTTCAGTCTGACCTCGCTGTCGTCCATAGCCACGCACGTCAGAGACTGTCATCCCAACGATTCCTGCTTCTATTAACGCTGTTTTGACTTCATCAAGTTTTTCCGGGCGAATCATAGCTTCAATCTTTTTCATTCGTCAGTCCTCTCCAGTCAATTTGCAGGTTTCTACCCAAGGCGAAATGATTTTAACGGAATGACGGTCGGCTCGTCACCCAGTATTTTGTCTTACGCTAGGAACCTAATTTTAGGTTTATGTATTTTTCATAACAGATATTTTGCTCAAATTGTTCACTGCTCGTAAGTCTTAATGTGAAGTTAACGTTATGGACTAATCCCTAAACCCCATCAAGTACTGATCGCCCATCGCCGACTCAAAACTTGACTGATCGTTCCAAAATTGATATCTTTAAATAAGCGGAGTAACAATCTGCCAGGTGGGGTTGGATAGAGACCAACCTGGAACCGTCCTTCAAAATAGGAGCATTACCCATGAACTTGACTCAAGAGTTAAAGAATTTCCAGGAGCAATTCAGGGCAAATCAGCCTGAAGCTGTGAAGCAAAAAATGGCTCAGGCCACTCAGGATTTAATCGATTCGGCCCTTGCCCAGACTGCGGTGAAGACAGGCGATACTGCCCCTAACTTTGCTTTACCTAACGCGGTAGGGAAAACCATTGAGTTGCAGGAGCTGCACAAAGCTGGGCCAGTGGTAATTGCCTTCTATCGAGGTCAGTGGTGTCCCTATTGCAATTTGGAGCTGCGAGCATTACAGCAGTATCTACCGCAAATTCAGACCTTGGGAGCGACGCTAGTGGCTATTTCTCCCCAGACACCGGACAACTCCCTGTCAACCACTGAGAAAAATGAACTCACTTTCGAAGTGCTGAGTGATGTGGGCAATAAAGTCGCGCGGGAGTTTGGGTTAGTCTTCAGCTTGCCGGAAGAGTTACGCCCGATCTACGTAGAATTCGGCATTGATCTACCCGGTCATAATGGCGATCAGACCTATGAACTGCCGATTCCGGCCACTTACATCGTGGATCAGACTGGAACCGTCGTTCATGATTTCATTGAGCCAGATTACACCAAGCGCCTAGATCCAGAAGAGATTATCGCCAAGCTGAAAACGTTGCCAATCACTGCTTAAGGACTTTTAAAAATTTAGATTCAGGAGGATCGAACCATGTCTAACAATGTGCACTATGTAACTTTGACGGCTGAAAACTTTGAAACTGAGGTTTTACAGAGTCCAGTTCCAGTAATAGTTGATTTTTGGGCAGCATGGTGTGGCCCCTGTCGAGTCATGAATCCAGTTGTTGAGTCAACTGCCGAGGAATTTGCAGGAGTCGTTAAAGTCGGCAAGCTGAATATTGATGACTATCCTGATTTGGCCACCGATTTCCATATCGAAGCCATCCCAACTCTGCTGATGTTTTATCAGGGGGAGGTGATTGACCGGATCTCCGGTGTGGTGTCTCAAGTTGCTCTGAGCGATCGCATTCAGGAGTTGCTGGATCAATATGCAAGGGTTGAGTCTGTCGCCTAGGCTGTTTTCGTCCTAGACACCTATCTCAACTGAATAAAGGCACTGGCCCGTTTAACCCCCTCAACGGTGCCAGTGCTGGTAACCGTGATCGCCCGCAGATGATCAAATATAGACTTTGCGGCAAGTTCAACAATTTTCAGCAGAGGAATTTGTTGCTTGAGAATTTTCCGACTGGTTTGCCAATTGAGGAACAGGTAACCGTCATTTTCTGGAGGAAGCTGTTCTAGGCCTGCTTTGAACTCAGCATTTTGGAGTAAATCTCCGGCCTCAGTCGCATCCAAGGCATTATCTAATGCTTCAATCGAGGTCGCAAATATCTCGTAGTTCTCCAGGGTCATGTGCGCCCCAACAGCGTTGGCCTTGATGATTTTATTATCCGGGTCGAGTTCACTGGGTTCTTCTGCGATGGAATCCAGTCGTGTCCAGACCGATAGGGCATTTTCATCCAGTTGAAGCTGGCCCAGATTGTAGCCCTGCTCGACCGCCATTTGGTCAAGATTTTGAATCGCCGTCTCTGCCTCGGCAGATCGTTGCGTGACAAACATCCAATCCGGCTGAGCGCGATCCATTCGAGGCAAGAGTGCCAGCGCATACTCTCCCGTCACCCAACTAAAAATATCCTGGGGTAAGTCCAAGCCTGACAAATCCTGAACCGCAGCTAGGGGTTGGTCAATCAGAATCTTCAATTGGGGAGTCGTCGCCATAACGGTCTCAACCTGAGACCAGAGATGGCTCAGATCGGTTCCCGCAATCACCAGGGGACTGGCACTCGTGACATACTTTAGCAGGGAGACTGGCTGAGTGAGGCTAGCCGCGATGGATTCTTCTGAAAAAATTTCGCTATTGAATAGGGCCGTTTCCGCCAGTAGGCCGCCCGGATTTACACCGAGGGAAAGTGCAAGACTGGGTTGAGGGGTCGCTACGGCATTTTCAGGCAGTAAATTCAGGCCCCAACTGCCCAGGTTAAGGAAGATGAAACCGAGCTGACCTCCCCCTAAATCCTGAAGTGCCCGTCGATAAACAACGGAGCGTTCCAAACTCAAACTGGGAGCTTGAACATTATTAATGGCTTCTCGCAGTACCTTGGGGGAGTTGGCAAATAGAACGAAGCGATTACCAAAAGTCGCTGTAGACAGGGTTTGAGGTAACTGTCCTGGTTGAGGCTGGCGATAACTCAGGGGAATCCCCTTGTACTGTTCGGAAATAATATCCTCACCCTTGGACTGCTGCCGTTGCCAGAATTCCTTTAACTTCGTCTGGCTGAGTTCTGCATCTTTGGTGGTGGCGGCGAATAGGTAACCTGCTTGTTCACCGTTTTTCGGGTCTCGGTCGATATCCATTGTCATCAGCGCCAGGGTGACTTCATTACCGAGCCACGGGCGAATGTCACGTTTGTAGTTTAGTTCCGTACCACTGAGGACAAGATCCTTAAAGCGTTGCACCTCATTTTGCTGACCTCTGGAACCACTGCCAGGCTGACCGAGTAACTGTTGAGCCGCTTCCAATTGATCGGGGTTAACCAGGAGAGAAGCCATCATTAGAGTGTTCTCTGGCACAAACAGGGAGGCCGTTGGCGTTGACTTACTCCCTGTAATCAACTTTACAGAAGAACGACCGCCAAACCAGTAGACGCTGCCGACCCCGACCAGCAACAGTGCGACAAGACCCACTGCCAAAATGGTCAACCAAGAACGTTGCTGCTTCATAACCCTCCGAGATCCCAACTAACGATAAAAGCAAGTCACTTATCCCTCGTTCATTATCTCGACTTTTGAGCGTTTCTGAAGACCAATTTCATCGTGAAGCTGCGGATTGCTAGAATTGGTTCGGTGTCTATTTGCATCTACCCTCACTTTTACTCCAAATTCCATACAACTCGTTTCAACGTCAGCCGCAGAAGATTTTATGTACTTACCCGTTTGGCCTGGTCGACCCTATCCCCTTGGCGCAACCTGGGACGGCAAGGGAACCAACTTTGCAATCTACAGCGAAAACGCCATCGGCTTAGAGCTTTGCCTGTTTGATAGCGAAGATCAAGAATTTCGGATTCCCCTCACAGAAATGCAGAACTTCGTCTGGCACGGCTACATCCCTGGGGTTGGTGCAGGTCAGCGGTATGGTTTTCGAATTTATGGCCCCTATGAGCCTTCGGCAGGACATCGCTTCAATCCTAACAAGTTATTAATTGATCCCTATGCCAAGGCGGTCGATGGTGAAATCGGCTATGGTGAAGCAATCTTTGGCTATGCCTGGGATAGTGCCGAGGAGGACTTATCCTATTCCGACCTGGATGATGCGCATCTGATTCCCAAGGCCGTTGTGGTGGATCCTAGCTTTGACTGGGAAGGAGATCAACTGCTACACATCCCAGATCATGAAACTGTGATCTACGAAATGCATGTCAAGGGCTTCACGAAGCTGCACCTCGATATTCCAGAAGAGCTGCGAGGAACCTATGCTGGTTTGGGTCATCCGGCCGCGATCGCCTACCTGCAATCCCTCGGTGTCACCGCAGTTGAGCTATTACCGATTCATCACTTTCTTTCAAAACCGGGACATTTAGTCGATAAGCAACTCAGCAACTACTGGGGCTATGACTCGATCTGTTATTTAGCTCCCTATTCTGGCTATAGTGCGGACAAAACACCTGGAAACCAGGTACAAGAATTTAAGCAAATGGTGAGGGCTCTCCACGGGGGTGGGATTGAAGTCATTCTGGATGTGGTCTACAACCACACTGGGGAAGGCAACCACCTCGGCCCAACGCTTTCACTGAAAGGAGTTGATAACGTCACCTACTATCGAACAGTGGAAGAGGATCAGCGTTATTACATGGATTTCACTGGATGCGGCAATTCCCTAAATGTTAGCCATCCGCAGGTGTTGAAGCTGATCATGGACAGCCTGCGATACTGGGTCTTAGAAATGCATGTAGACGGGTTCCGGTTTGATCTGGCCTCTGCGCTGGCACGGGAGCTTTACGAAGTAGATAGCCTGGCGGCCTTTTTCGATATTATTCATCAGGATCCGGTTCTATCTGATGTGAAGTTGATTGCTGAACCCTGGGATGTGGGAGAAGGGGGTTATCAGGTGGGGAACTTCCCCTTGCTCTGGTCAGAGTGGAATGGGAAGTATCGCGATACCATTCGAGATTTCTGGCGAGGAGAAGACAGTTCTCTGGCCGAATTTGCCTACCGATTCACCGGAAGCTCTGATCTGTATGAAAACAACGGGCGTAGCCCCCACGCTAGTATTAATTTCATCACAGCCCATGATGGCTTCACTCTGAATGATCTGGTCAGCTATAACGAAAAGCATAATGAGGCCAATGGGGAAGATAACTGTGACGGAGAAAGCCATAATAGTTCCTGGAATTGCGGAGTAGAGGGAGAAACCGATGACGTGGCAGTCCTTGCTTTGCGGAACCGTCAGCGGCGAAACTTCTTAGTTACATTATTCCTATCCCAGGGGGTGCCCATGCTGGTCAGTGGCGATGAACTGGGCCGCACTCAACAGGGGAATAACAATGCCTATTGTCAGGACAATGAGCTGTCCTGGATCGACTGGAATCTTCAGGAAAGTAATCAAACGCTGCTGGACTTTACCCGGCAACTGATTGATCTGCGTCGGCGTCATCCCGTTTTCCGGCGACGAAAGTGGTTTCAGGGTCAGGCAATTCGAGGATCGGGGGTAGAAGATATTGGTTGGTATAACCCAGATGGCGGAGAGATGACCGAGGAACAGTGGAGCGCGGGTTTTGCAAAAGCCATTGGAGTATTTCTCAATGGTGAAGAAATTCCAGCCCGTGGCCCCCAGGGAGAACGGGTGATCGATGAAAGTTTTCTGATTTTGTTCAATGCTCATTATGAGATGATCGACTTCTCGTTGCCGCCGGAATTACAGAATTGGCAGTGGCAGATGATCATTGACACGAAGGAACCTGGTTTCGTGACCCGAAAATTGGTCTACACTCAGGATCAGAATATTACTGTGGCTCCCCGATCTCTGGCTGTTCTGCGGCGAGACTAACTCAAAATTGATATCAAATCCTGCATGGAACTCTCTAACTCTTCCTATTAAATTTTCAAGGTTACCTGTCCCTTTGTCTCAGCAAGACAGGATAACTAAGGGGGAATATTACTACCTGGAGAAACCCATCGGATGGTTTAAACGTCTGTATAGGATGAGCGCGCAAAGATTAAATTGTAGGGGGTATGCAAAATGAAAAAATTCAACGGCGACAATTTATAAATCCCGTGTTAGTGTGGTTGGTTACGGAGTTACTGTGTGGGTGACGGAGTTAGACAATTGATTAAGTTCCGTACGCTAGCTCATAGCTTGCCACTGGGTCGTTGAGTTTTGAAGCTTTTTGCCAGTCCAGGGATGCATTAAACAGGAGATTGCAGATGAATTTTCTACTCTTTACCACGGCGATTGTATACCTACTGGTACGCTTTCCTGACAAAGCATCAGAGTTCAGTCACTTGTCTCCCGAAACTGAAAGGTTTCCAGAAAAAAAGCAACTCTACGTGTTGCTGATTATGGCTGCCACAGGTTGCCTCCTGCTCTTAACTGTTCCCATGGCCTACTTGGAGGAGATGTATGAGCGCAAATTTTCTCAGCCCAAGCTGAAGAAGCCGTCCCTCGATTAGTCATTGATATGGGGCATTACCCAATCTGCCATCTTTATAACTTCGGTCTTGTCCCCTATCTCGCCGCTTGGGAATGGCAGCGCTCCCTCCTACAGCAGCGCTGTCAAAATCCCCAACTTTCAGATATTCTGATCTTGCTGGAACATCCTCCGGTCTACACTCTGGGCAAAGCAGCCGATCCGAAATTTCTCCGGTTTGATCCGCAGTCAGCTCAAGTTGAACTGCATCGCATCGAACGGGGTGGAGAGGTAACCTATCACTGCCCCGGTCAATTGGTCGGCTACCCAATTTTGAACCTACGCCGATATCAAACGGATTTGCACTGGTACTTGCGCCAGCTTGAGGAAGTGATTTTACGGGTTCTGCAAGGGCTTGGATTGATAGGAGAACGGATTCCAGGTTTGACGGGGGTCTGGCTGGAGGGGAGAAAAGTGGCGGCCTTGGGGATTAAGGTGAGCCGTTGGATTACGATGCATGGCTTTGCACTGAATATCTGCCCAGATTTGCAGGGATTTGAACAGATTGTTCCCTGTGGTATCGAGGATAAGCCGGTTGGCAGCCTAGACCAATGGATTCCGGGTTTAACGGTCGGGCAAGTGCGACCTGTTGTAGCTGAAGCGTTTGCAGCGGTATTCGGCGTAACATTTGAGTTGGTCGAAGCAGAGACCCCTGTACTGAGGTGATTGCTTGGAATTACAATGATTAGGTTATTCCTGCCCAGAGCAGGAATCCAAGCAACTGTTAACCGCTTGATCAACGCATTCGACTGAATGATTTGCTCCCGTGCATCACGACTCCTCCAGCAACCTCAACCCGCAAGAATATCCCTTTGGTTCAGCCTTAGTTTGACTTTCGCAGTGATCTACGGCATTCTCTCGCTGAAACAAGCGTTCGCAGCACCCAATCTGATTCAAGATGATGCTCGTCAGCATGTGTTCTGGATGCAGCGATTTATTGATCCAGAACTGTTTCCAGGAGATCTAATCGCAGACTACTTTCAAGCGGTTGCACCAGCCGGATATGCAGCAGTTTATCAACTTGCAGCGGCGCTAGGAATTCATCCGTTAATTTTTTGTCGCATTGCTCCACCAATTCTAGGCTTGATCTCAACGGGTTATTTCTTTTTTTTCTGTCTGGAAATTTTACCCATTCCGATAACAAGTTTCTTCGGTAGTTTGATACTAAACCAGGTTATCTGGTTGAAGGATGATGTTGCTTCCGGAACACCTAGAGCTTTTATTTATCCGATTTTTATCAGTTTTTTATATTACCTATTACGTGGTGCAACTCTGGGTGTTGTCGTCACCATTGGATTGATTGGTTTATTCTATCCCCAGTACGTTTTTATTGCGGCGGGAATATTGATCCTTAGGCTTCTATCACAATTTAGCTTTGGCCCTCTTAAATCGGATTCAAGGCTAGATCAACAGGATAATCATCAGCAAACCAAAATCTTCATCTTTGGTTTAGTCACCGCGATTTTAATTCTTCTACCCTACGCCTTGAATACGTCAGAATTTGGCCCTGCAATTAATCGGGAGCAGGCAATGCAATCTTTGGAATTCTTTCCCAACGGTCGCAGTATGTTTTTCCATGCCGATCCAGCAGATTTCTGGCTCACGGGACGACGCAGTGGAATGTTCCCTAAATCTTTACTCACCCCAGCAACTCAATGTGCTGGCCTCTTTCTACCCCTGTTACTGATCCTGCGGCCTGTGTTTCCAAAAACGCTGACTTCTGTCCAGCAAATTTCTCCCAAAGTTTGGATTTTACCCCAACTGTTGATCTCTGCTGTGGTCATGTTTTTTCTGTCCCATGCTTTTTTGTTTAAACTCCATCTGCCGAGCCTCTACACTGGACTGAGTTTTAGGATTATTCTCACGGCTGCAACGGCTATTTCCCTAACAATTCTAATAAATAGTCTATTTAAGTTAAGAGAAAATAAGCTCACAGTTAAGTCAGTTAAGTCTATAAAATTCATCGTATCTTCTATAGGGATCTTAGCACTGACCATTACCATAATTTTTTATCCCAGTTTTGTTCCCTTCTTCCCATTGGTGGAATATCGCCAGGGCAAGATGACAGAACTTTATGATTTTTTTCAGCAGCAACCTAAAGATACTATGATTGCTTCACTCTCCGGTGAGGTGAATCAGCTTCCTACCTTTGCTAAGCGTTCTATTCTAATGGGGCGAGAATATATGATTCCCTATCAGTTAGGATACTACAATCAGATGTATCAGCGAACAGTTGATTTATTAAAAGCCCATTACGACCCGGATTTATCTGTATTGAAAGATCTAATTCAAACCTATGAAATTAATTTTTTTCTGACAGAAATGTCTGCCTTCTCCCCTCAGTTTTTTGAAAACAATGACTGGATTCTAGAATTTACTGACGGCCAGACTGGTTTGACACAACTGCAAGCTGGAGAGATTCCAGCGCTAGCTTGGGCTACGAATCGCTGTATAGTCTTCCAATTCCAACAGTTCTTGGTTGCGGATGCTGACTGTATTCTAAAACTTGAACCACAGCAATTTGAAATCAACAGGAGATAGATTTGTTGACCAGTATATTAACAAACAATATCTTGATAGGAATATTGATAGGAATTAGTCTGCTCTCTCTAATGGTTTGGATTGTCCTGGTGGGATTTCGCGGGCAATTTTGGCGCTGTAACCAAATCCTTAATTTGCGCCCTGACTCGGAGGATAATTCTTCAGTAATTAGTTCCAGTTTAGAGATTTATCCGACAATTTGTGCCATTATTCCAGCCCGTAATGAGGCAGAACTTTTGCCCCAAACCCTGAGTTCATTGCTGAACCAAGATTACCCTGGCGACTTCTCAATTGTTTTAGTGGACGACAACAGTACGGACGATACCTATCAGATTGCTCAGAATCTAGCAGCGGAGCAGTCTAAACATCAAGTCGAAATCCTAACGGCTCAACCCCTACAACCGGGATGGACAGGTAAGCTGTGGGCACTTGATCAGGGCATCGAACGATTAGAATCTGACACTTCTCCACCTGATTATTTGCTATTAACTGATGCCGATATTCAGCATGATGCCAGTAACTTAACTCAATTGGTTCATTGGGCCGTTACCCAGGATTTAGATCTGGTTTCTCTCATGGTGCTGTTGCGGTGTGAAAGTTTTTGGGAAAAGTTGTTGATTCCAGCCTTTGTATTTTTCTTCCAAAAGCTCTATCCCTTTTCCTGGGTGAATCATCCTCAAAAACGAACGGCGGCGGCAGCGGGAGGCTGTATTCTGATCCGTCGAACCAGTTTAGCGGCGATTGGCGGCATTGCATCGGTACGTCAAGCCTTAATTGACGACTGTTCCCTGGCACAAAGGGTCAAATTTCATCAAGGTCGAACCGCTAAGATCTGGCTAAGTTTAACGGACTCCAACCAAAGTTTGAGAGCCTACGATTCCCTCGAAAGTATTTGGGAGATGGTGGCCCGCACTGCCTTTACCCAATTGAACTATTCAGTGCTGATGTTGTTGGGAACGGTTCTGGGGATGATCATTATCTATCTGGTTCCCCCGATTGCCGTCATGGTTGGATTATTCAGCCGTCATCTCATCTTGCTGGGGATTTCTAGCTTGGCCTGGGGGTCAATGATTATTGCCTACCGACCAACGTTGAACCTTTATCAAAAGGCTTATCGATTTTCACCGGGGTTAGCAATACTTTTAAACATTGCTTTACCCTTTACTGCACTTCTCTACACTGGCATGACGCTTGATTCGGCCCGACGCTACTGGCAGGGAAAAGCAGGTCAATGGAAGGGAAGAACCTACGAATCCCCAGAGATCCAGCAGTAACTTTAGTCCTGAACCGTTGCAATACAATCAATCTCAACCAGAACATCTTTGGGTAAGCGAGCCACTTCCACACAGGCACGAGCGGGAGCCGTTTCTGTCTCAAAATACTTTCCGTAAATGGTATTCACAGTTGGAAAGTGGTTCATATCTTTCAGAAAAATGGTGGTTCTGACCACATCTGACCAACCTGCTCCGGCTGCCGTTAGAATACCAGCAAGATTCTGCATCACCTGTTCCGTCTGCTGTTCAATATCATCCGTATGAACCAGTTGATTGCTGGAGGGGTCGATTGAAATCTGTCCAGAAACAAATATCAGGCCATTGGCAATCACAGCCTGATTGTAGGGGCCAACGGGAGCAGGAGCCGTTTCAGTACGAATAACTTTATGGGTCATGACTAATTCTGGGGGCAGTGAATGATTGACTTTGGGCTGGTCTCAAAACAAGCTCGAAAACAAATCTGATAATACCATTCCCATTGTTTTCAAGTTTGCCGATTTGAGTTCACCGATTCAAGTTCACCGATTTAGTATTACCGATTTGAGTTCACCGATTTAGTGTTACCGAATTCAAGTCACCGAATCAATGTACCGAATCAATGTTACCGAAACTGCATCCAGAAGCTTTCCACCGCTTCTCTCAGTGCTGTTCTCAACTGTTCAATCTGGACAGACAATCCTCTAGGCTGAGAAAAAATCCGATCAAACAGTACAGGCTCAAGATCTGGCAGATTCATATCAATCCCTTGATGACCTTGTTTGTTGCAATTATGTTTGCTGCAATTGTGAATAATCGTCGCCATTGACTCTGGATCATTGAGCCAGAAAGAGTCTTCCACGTCAAAGCTAATCCGATTCATGGTAGTCCTGGTTACTCGTCAACAATAATACTGATCTACACAGCCGACGCTGCATTTTCAGTAAAAACCTGATTAGAATTTCTTTGGGT
>JBHJGO010000113.1:0-7899 GCA_050331715.1 Microcoleaceae cyanobacterium | reverse complement strand
CGGTGCCAGAAAAGGGAGTAAAATGGAACTCGAAATGTAAAGCTGCAAACTGATTAAGCAATAGGTTAGTGTACAACATAGCATAGTTGTTAAAGCATACTTTTGATTGATTTGACACTGCTCGATAGTAACAATAAAAATCTTGCCTGCTAGTGCAAAAAGCCATAGTAGCCATAGATCTGGAATCGGTATTATTGGTTTCTGCTTCAGAAAGTGATGAAACATATAGGCATGAGCCTCACCACCAACAAATATACGACAAAAATTCTCAAAACCTGTTCGTATATCACCTAAGCAGAGCGGTGGGGGAGGTGGTAGATTGTCTTCACCCTCATAGACGACCCCAGCAGAATCATATCCTCCTGGCACAATGAAAATCACGGGTTTCAAGTATTCCTTAGGAGGATTCTCAAGCTGAATCTCCAAGAAATCCATGGCAGAAATACTTTTATAAATCCGATCTGGGCTTGTGGAAAAATCTATAATTGGGTGAAACCAGTACTGATAAAAACGATAAAAATACTGTGTCACTGAAGAAGGACGCATCCAGCGAGAAAAAAGTTTGTCAGTTAAGTAATCAGGATTGTTAACATGCAATAACTTCAGCTCAGATTCTCTAACTTTGTATGCAAGTGCCATCAAATAACTTAAAGGCAAAGGCCATTGCTCATGCTCTAACGGCAATAAGGTCATATATCGACCATTGTTCCAAAGCTGCATATCCCCCTGCCATCTCGGATCAGCAAACTTAGAATGTGTCAAAAGACGTTTACCCTCATTTTGAGCTGTACCGAAAATGTACAAGATTTCCGAACTATTTCTAGCATTAGCAAGAGAGGCTTCTAACTTCTGATCTTCTCCAGGTTTATCACCAGGTAGAACATAATCAAGTCCAACAACTTTAGGGTTTAGCTTTGCGGTATGCTCGATCAGTTGAGCAATGTATTTACGGTCAAGATTATGGTCAGATTCAATGTAAATCAAGAGAAGAGAAGGATCATGGTCTGGAAATTGTTGGGTAAACTGACGATAATCTGACTGTATTTTGAATCTCTGCTCTAGTAGCTGATATTGAATCGCAGGTGACAGACTTAAGACTGATAAAGCTAAAAGCGCCACGACTTCATACCATTTTGGGCGCAAAAACTGTTTCAAAGAATGCTTCCAGCCCGCTGGCTTCAGCCTAAACCACTCACTATTTGGATAGCGAAACAAAGAAGGAATCAAATAAGCCGATGGATGAGTAAATGACTTTTCTACCTTCAGAAACCTACAGGTTGTTGCCAAACACTCCTGAACGTCCTTATACTCCGCCAGATTCTCCAAGAACTGCAACAAAAACTCCTGAGCCACCCGATTATGAATCGGCTCCCGCATCACAGCAACCTGATTCAATCCCAAATCAATTAAAGACTCAGCAATATTCAGACCCTTACAGGAATTAAACAGTGCAAACTGTAGGCCATTTTGCTTAGCAATTTCTAGCTGATATTCAATATCTCTGATTGAAAGATTTCGACCGGGGGCAATGCCTAATTCTCCCCCAACCCCTTCCGCCTCATTGCTATGACCTGCGAAAAACAAAATATCCCAACCCTGCTCATCCGTTATCGCCCCTTTGATCTCCGTTTCTAGTTCTCTGATGGACTTTCCCGGTTGCCAACCCACCATCTCAATTTTGACCAAAGACTTCAGCTTCTCCTGCAACGCTTTCAAATCATTCTGAAAATTCAGCGTCTTGTCCTGACCAATGATTGCAAGAACCCGAGCGCGAGACCGCTTGAGATTGACAGGTGCAGGCTCCGTCCGAATATTGACTGGTATTCGAGCAATGCGGATTCGACCTGTCGTGCCAAATTCAGATCCAACTTCCCAAACCTCCCAGGGCAAATGGGCTAACTCCGACGAACTACAAGCAATCAATAAATCAACGGATTTTGCATCTTGTTGGGCTTGACAGATCTGAAAAACAGTAGCTCGGATCTCGTGCAGCTTATCATTGCGTAACCAGTGATGGAAGCTATACAACAATCGCGTTTCGACCGATGTCAGACGGCTGTGCCAATCGGTGATTGGAGTCGTGAGAGTGCCACTGCCAATAGATCTGGCTCGCAGGGGAGAATTCTCAATGTCTAGATTCTCTAATTCAGGGCTCTCGATGCGCTGGGCTTGATAAAAGTTTAGATATGTTCTGTGCCACTCCTGATAGAGATCAATCAAATCTTTAGGAAATGGCATCCTTGCTGAGAGGCGTTGTCCCTGCCCCCAGAACAAATCAAAGAGGCAGAACTGTTCGATTTGTTGGACACGCAGTTGGAGCATGGTGATAGAAGATCGGGATTCTAAGAGTTAATTGGGGTTTCAATCTTGCAATTTACTGGCAAAAGTAAAAGGAGGCAAGGTAACTGCGCTACCGTCTGGAAAATGAACACTCACATGGAACAATTCATCATAGGCCCCAATCACCTGAGCATAGAGATAATCTTCCCGCGTATCCTTCAGCGTTGGATTTTCCAAAACCTGGCATTCATCCCGAACCTGCAGTTGAGTTCCTTGAGGCAGTCTGGAACCCGATTGAGCCGCTAGCAGCAGCAACAATGTCCATTCTGGGGAATCGAGATGCTCATCCATTTGCCAAATGCTGATATACAAACGCAGACCAATTTCTCCCCAAACAAACTCTCGATAGCCTGCTCGAACTGATTCTAGTGGAACAACAACACCCGCTCGATGTTTTAATTCATTGATGGCATCACTCAACAGTTCAATGGGGTTGCGTTGCTCTCGAAAAGCAGAACTATAGGATAGGGGCGGCAACAATATCCAGGCAAATTCTTCTGCGATTTGATCCAATTTATTCTGGAACCAGGTTCCCACATTCATTACAGGTGCAGTTTGTTGTACGGATGGGCTGACTGCGGTGGCTGGCACTGGAGATTTTGCGGCCACAGCTTCCGGTTCCAAACATCGTAAATAGAGTAGAAGTCGATTGGGATTGAAGTCAAACTGTTGCGTTGGAATGATCATCAATTCATCATCTAGAATCTCTGGAGGATTTTGGCTCCATTGCGCCTGAGTTGAGAACCCAAGGATAGAAACAACAGCCTGCTCCTCAGGATCGCTCAGGATGGGTAAATCTTCTAAAACTTCAACTAGAACATACAAATCGGCAGGGTCTTTAACGCTATCAAGCAAGACTCTAGGTACATAAATCTCCGGATCTGCAGCACTCTCCGTCACGATAATGCCAAGCTTAAACTGACCCACCTGCAGCCGATGGACGGACTCCAGGGTGATGGACTGAAGCGACCTTGAAGACCAGTGATATTGGGCCTGCAACTCCGGCGATCGCTGTTCTAACCATTCAACCGTTCCTATGACAGCCAGAGCATGCTGGTAGATCTGCCAACAATCTCGCGGGTGATCGGCCAAAGTCTGACTGAGGTCAGCGGCCCAGTTGACTTGCCTGAGGGTGAGGGAGATATGATCCTGGCCGAGAAAGCTGCCAGTCTCAACTTGATTGAGTTCCATAGTTGCGCTTTTCATGATCCGTTAAATTTCTAATTTCTAAGTTCAGCACCCATTTCTGCCCACAACAGGGGTATTCAAGGGGATACCGTAGGACTTGATTTCAGAGACGACACGTGGCGATAGAGGTAGTTGGTGAATAAATTACTCCGGGAACAGTTTGAACTGTTGTTTTCCCGTTTGGCATCCTGCATGATCTGGTCAATCTCAGCGGCTAATGCTACCTCCAAAGTCTCGATTTCCAGGTTTGTCGCGTAGCGGCTGGCCAGTTCAGCCACATCATTTCTCAAGCCTGCCAGCAATCGCTGTTGAACATCGGTGCGCAGAGACTTTAACTGCAATAAACGGCTTACCTGATATTGCTTTTGTAAGCCTACCTGCTGGGCAATGTCTTTCATCGGCTGACCCTGACAGAACAAATCCAGGGCCAATAGAAAGGCTTGATCTTTCGGGGGTCTGGACTTTTGGAGTTTTTTAATGCGCTCCGCTAAAACCTGCTGAAGGGCCTGATCCAATTGAGTGGCAAGCAACTGACGATAGCGATACAGAAAGTCCTGCATCTCTGACTCAACTTCGTCTGGGCCCGTTTGGGCATGGTTGTCATCCTGCAAGGGTTCCTGTTTGGGTTGGCGCGATCGCCGAATCAGTTCAGCAAAAGCTGTCAGGTCTTCCAGGAGATCATCGTCTCGATAGCCCACGATTCCCTTCCGATTGAGATCGGTTAGTATTCGAGCCAGTTGTTCTGCACTAGGTGGCTTGCAGACAGAGCGAGAGGAAGAACGATTATCATCCAAGCGATCCCCTCGATAAACCGTTTGATAACTGTCCAAAACTTGAGCTGCCCGATCCGCTTTTGCTAAAGCCCAGTTGTGGGTTGCAGTCAATAAACGATGCAACTTCTTAGGATGACAATTATTCAGCACGGCCCAATCACTGCCCAAATGCACCCCACATTCCCAGAGAAAACGGGTCAGTTCGGTATGGGACTTGACCAACCTGGATGTCCAGGTACTCAGTTGGCTGCGGGCCGGGTCAAAGCTCTGGAGAATTTTGTCGGCAAGAGATAGATAATCTGACCGGGGTTCAGTCTGAGAATTCTGCAAACTAGATAATCTAAAGTCATCCAGCACAAAAGCCAACAGATCGGTCTTGGCAAATCCACCCATTTCTCCAAATCGTTTGGCCAGGCGATAGCAGACCGCATCAATTTCATGGGAGATAAAACACCGCAAACAATATTCCGCTGACTGACTGATTTCCCCCGAAGGATTGACTTGAGATTCAGGACGCATGAGGCCCACAAGTTGACGTTGAGCCTCTGGATCTTGAACCTGGTTCTTGTTGATCAAATGGGAGAACTGTTGACGGAAAAATGTCCGACATTGCTGAACCTCCTCCACCTGGCGCTGTCCCATCCAGTTCAGTCTCACCCAATTCCAATATCGCAATGCAGCATTCATAGATGTTTGAGTCGTTTTCGAATCTACAGGATTGGCTTATGTCCTATATTGATATATTTAGAGTGCGCGGAACCTATGCAAGTTATCTCTTGAAATAATAATTTGATAACAATCCGCGATCCCCTCTTACGATAAACTAGATGACCAACGGATGACTAAACAGATGTTAACAACATCTACATGACTGACTGACGCCTCGGAACCTGTGTCTCTCGTTAGGGGTTTTATTATGCAGGGCTTACAGCCGTTTT
Source organism: Microcoleaceae cyanobacterium (assembly GCA_050331715.1). Taxonomy (GTDB): domain Bacteria; phylum Cyanobacteriota; class Cyanobacteriia; order Cyanobacteriales; family Microcoleaceae; genus JBHJGO01. The sequence continues at coordinate 2,660 of JBHJGO010000113.1, read as the reverse complement.
CTTTCCTTTGCCGACTTTTTTCAATTTCCATCGTTCCCTGTCTTACGCTCGTCTCATCTGCAGGACTGGCCCAGATTACGCCAGATGATACTGTGGGAACCGAAGTAAGACCCAATATAAATATTCGTGGGCTTCCTAGCGATCTTATTGAAGGCGGTGCGACGCGGGGGGGTAATTTATTTCATAGCTTTGAGGAGTTTAATGTTGACGTGGGCCGAGGGGCCTACTTCCTCGACTCGTCGGCAATTGAAAATATTTTCAGTCGTGTTACAGGCAGCACTCCATCAAATATTTTTGGAACGTTAGGCGTTTTGGGAAATGCTAATTTGTTTTTCATTAATCCCAATGGAATTGTGTTTGGGCAAAATGCACGCCTGGATGTGGGGGGGTCATTTTTTGCCTCTACTGCTGATCGGCTGATATTTGATGGAGGGGCTGAGTTTTCTGCGAGTAATCCTCAGAGCCCACCAATGCTAACTATCAATATGCCTGTAGGTCTGGGATTGCGGGAAAATCCGGCCCCGATTCAGAACTTTGCAACAGTAGTTGATACCCTCAACCCCAACACAGGCTTACGGGTTCCAGTCGATCAAACTCTAGCCCTGGTAGGGGGCAACGTGATCATGACTGGGGGCGATCTGTTGGCTTCAGGAGGTCGGATTGAAGTTGGAGGTTTGATAGGTCAAGGGGAAGTCGGCATTGCTCTGGGAACTGACGCAGCCGGAGATGAAGTGTTTGTGCTGAATTTTCCTATTAATATTCCTCTGGCAGATGTTTCTCTGAGTCAAGAAGCGAGTATTGATGTCCGTAGCGCACCAGGGGGCAGCATTGTTATTAATGCCAATAATGTCGACCTGAACCAAAGCCGCTTATTGGCTGGAGTTGAAGACCTGCGGGTTTTTTCCAATCAACAAACTGGAGACATCGAAGTCAATGCCACCGGGGATGTAAATCTGTCAGGGAATAGTGTCATTCTCAACGGCGTTTTGGAGGACAATGCACAGGGATTCGGGGGAGATATTCGGATTAATGCGGCCAATTTCTCGGCCATTGAGGAATCGGGACTTAGCTCTAGTACTTCCGGTCAAGGTAATGCTGGAAATGTTGTGATTAAAGTAGATAACAATATCGCTTTTGACAACAGTAATGTATTTACAACTGTTCAACTGAGTGGGGAGGGTCAAGGAGGAAATATTGATCTTCAGGGTAGTCAGATTTCTCTGGAAAATGGCTCTCAACTGCAAGCCCAAACTCAGGGAACAGGAGATGCAGGAAATATCGATGTCTTCGGTGGAGAGAGCATCCTCTTCACTGGCACTGATGCTGAAGGATTTTCTAGTGGAGCCTTTAGCTCAGTTGAACCAGGAGGACTAGGCAGCGGTGGAAATATTACTTTGCTGTCCAATGGCTCTATCACTATCGAAGAAGGCGCGATCTTACAAGTTCTGGTCAGGGAAGCATCTGGAGCAATGCCAGCAGGTAGAGGTGATGCTGGAGTTATTCGGATTCAGGCGGTAGACCAAGTTCTGCTGGATGGAGCAGGAAGTGGAGCTTTTAGTAATCTGGGAACACAGGTCGTCAATGAAGGCTCAAGGCCCATTGGTCGTGGGGGTAATGTTCAGATTATTGCGGATGAGGTATCGGTAACTAATGGTGCTCAGCTTGTTGCTAGTACTTTTGGTCAGGGCAATGCTGGCAGTATCATTATCAATGCTGTAGACCCAGATGGTGACATTGGTCGAGTTGTTTTTGACCAAGGGGGTGGTGCATTCAGCAACGTAGAAGCGGGGGGCAATGGGCTCAGTGCAGGAATTGAGATCAGTGCCAACACCTTAGAAATTAAAAATGGTGGCACTTTACAGGCTTTGATCAGATCTGGCGGGGAAGGCAGGGCCGGAGATATTAATCTACGGCTCAGTGATGAGCTGAGAGTTGCGGAAGAGGGTCAGATTGTTGCTAGTACTTTTGGACAGGGTGATGCAGGGCAAATCGTAATTGACGCACCCGATAGCCAGATTCTTGTCCAGGGTGATCGCGAAAGAACTCAAAATAGCCCCTTTACTGGTATTTTCAGCACAATTGAAGCCGGAGGAGTTGGTGACAGCGAAGGAATTCTAATTAATGCTGACTCAATTGATATTCGCGATGGCGCTCGTATTGAAGGTGTGGTGCGATCCATGGATAATATTGCTGGTCAGGGAAATGCAGGGGATGTTGTCATAAATACAAGAGAATTTACTGCCAGACGGGGTGCATTGGTTGATGTCAGTACCTTTGGCGAGGGCAATGCAGGTCAATTAGTGATTGACGCTGTAGGTCAAGTTTTAGTTGAAGGTTTGGGAGATGACTCTCGTCAGATTGTTCTGTCCAGTGCAGTCGAACCGGGAGCGGTCGGTAATAGTGGCGGGATTGTAATTAATGCTGATTCTCTAGAAGTCATAGATGGTGCACAGGTAGAAACATTAGTTCGAGGTGGAGGAAATGGAAACGCAGGAGATATTCAGATCACAACCAACACTCTCACAGTCAACGAAGGCAGCTTAATTGATGTCAGTACCTTTGGAGAAGGTGATGCCGGACAACTTATTATTGATGCTACAGGGCGAGTTCTCCTTGAAGGCCCAAGTGATGTAACAGCATTGCCCATTGTTTAATCTAGC
>JBHJGO010000112.1:0-19771 GCA_050331715.1 Microcoleaceae cyanobacterium | reverse complement strand
GAGTGAGGCCATTCACACTCATATCTTCTGTTCGTTGAGAGCTTTCATTGAATTGGAACTCGGGCGTTGGCGACAGCAAATCGCTAACTGGTATCAACCCCAGCGCGAATTGTACCTGGAGGTGGCTCGTCAATTCATTATGCAGGAGTCCCTTTTGCTCAATATTCCTTGACCTACATTCTTCGTATTTTGTCAATGCGTAAGTCCTGTTCAGGTATGAAATTACTGTTTGACCAGAATCTGTCACCACGACTCGTCAATCGTCTTGCTGATTTATACCTGTCTGAATATGTTTATCTCATCAACTCAGATCAAGCAGATGATCGTACGGTTTGGGAACATTCTAGGAAAAACGGTCTGACCATCGTCACCAGAGATTCGGATTTTAGTGAGCTGAGCGTTCTACGAGGATTTCCACCTAAAGTCATTTGGATTCGACGAGACAATTGTTCAACGCATCAGATCGAGCAGTTGTTGCGATTGCACAATATAGATATGTTGAAATTCGGTGATGATGCCAACCTTGGTTTGTTGACACTGCACTGACTCTAGAGGGTTGCTCAAATTTCTTCTGAACTAATCCCTTGGGCTCTTAACAGTTCTGCTAATCGTTCAGCCCGTTGACGCTCCTGCTGGAGTTGGAGTTCCGCTTGGTCGGCCCGTTGACGCTCTCGTTCAGCCCGTTCAGTTTCCTGCTGTCGGAATTGATCCAATTCAACTGGAGTGAGGAACTTCTGCCCATCTGGTCGATAGATTTCTAGTCCAGTTTCAGTCAACTCAAATCGAATCTCTAATCTTGGACTGACCCAGCCACTCATTTCGTCGATTGCCCGTAGCCAATCTTCAGAGCGTTGCAATCCGGTTAATTCAAAAGTCTGTGGATTGTACAGATAGTACTCTTCTACTGCATGACGCTGATAAAACAGTAGTTTCTCTGCCATCTGTCCAGCGCGATTTCCAGGAGAAATAATCTCAAACACCACCTGGGGCGCAATGTTGTCCTCTTTCCATTGCTGGTAGGAGCCGCGATCGCCCTTGGGTCGACCAAATACCACCATGGCATCCGGAGCTTGGCAATTTTTGTTATTCCCTTCAGTCGGATACCACAACAAATCTCCCGCAACGAAAATGTTTTCAACATTGGCAAATAGAATTTCCAGATTCTCTTTGATGATGACAATCCAGCGAAATTGTTGCGTATTGTCTGCCATTAGTTGTCCATCGCTTTCCGGGTAAGTGATTTCAGATGAAGCTTCAGGAGTAAGTTCAAGATCACGAACCGACTGAGAAGACATAGGCAGTGACAATTGAGACCATTCGTCTAGTCTAGCGTGGAGAGCTGAGAGAGATGTTTGATCCCTAACGTTTCGTCTAGCCAGATTCTCTCCTAAGATTAGTTTAGGATAATCCAAGACTTGATTAGAAACGAATGTCTCAAACCTATCGCGTTGAAATTCACCATCAGGGCACAACCCAAACGATTGAGGTTCCTGAGGATCAGACTGTTTTAAGTGTTGCTGATACCGCAGGACTAAGCCTTCCCAGTTCGTGCAACGCTGGCGTCTGTACTACCTGTGCGGCAAAAATTTTAGAAGGAACCGTTGACCAGAGCGAGGGCATGGGTGTCGGCCCCGAACTTCAGCAGGAAGGCTATGCTCTACTTTGCGTCTCCTACCCCCGCTCAGATTTGAAGCTGGAAACGGAGAAAGAGAACGAAGTTTATGATCGCCAATTTGGTCAGTCAGCTTAATTTCGTCGTAGGATCTAAGCTTAAAGCTCAACTCTAAGTCTTTTGCACCCGAACCAATGACAACTCACTTCATTACCGCCGAGATTGACCTGCAAAAATCTCCCAAACAGATGCATCAAGCGATAGAAGCGGAACTCCAGAAGCGAGGAGAACCGCTGCGTTGGGCTGTGACTCGCGTGGATACTGAACAGGAAACTGCTCAAGTCGAAGCGGTGGTCACAACGACGACCGTAGCTCACTCTGATGCTGAGTGGTAATTCTGTCTCGGTTCGTCCTTGCATCGCTGTCCTCATTGTTCCAACCGGGATTGGGGCCAGTATTGGGGGATACGCTGGCGATGCCCTGCCAACGGCCAGGGCCATTGCCCAAGTTGCAGATGTGCTGATTACCCATCCCAATGTTTTGAATGGGGCGCAGCTCTACTGGCCCATGGACAACACACTGTACATTGAAGGCTACGGTTTGGATCAGTTTGCTGCTAACCGTTGGGGCTTAGCCCCTGTTCACCGGAACCGCATTGGTTTGCTGCTAGACCAGGGAATTGAGCCTGAACTGCAACTGCGTCATCTCCAGGTTGCGGATGCGGCCAGGGCGACGCTGGGATTGGAGTTAACAGATTATGTAGTCACGGACACGCCACTAGAGGTGGAACTGCGGGTTTCGGCCTCTGGCGCTTCCTGGGGAACCGTTGGTGCGCCGGATAGTTTGCTGCGAGCTGCGGAAAAGCTGATCCATCAAGCGGGTGCGGAAGCCATTGCCGTTGTGGCTCGGTTTCCCGATGAGGAAGAGAGTATAGCAACGACTCTCTATCGTCAAGGTCAGGGGGTCGACCCATTGGCGGGGGCTGAAGCAGTGATTAGTCATCTGATTGTCCGAACGTTTCAGGTTCCCTGTGCCCACGCACCTGCCCTCTCTCCTTTGCCGCTGGATGAGACTCTTTCCCCTCGCTCGGCGGCGGAGGAGTTGGGGTACACCTTTTTACCCTGTGTTTTAGCTGGCTTGAGTCGTGCTCCCCGCTTTGTTCAGTCTGGGTCAATGTCAGGAACGCTATGGGCGGATCAGGTGACTGCGGTGATTATTCCTGAAACTGCCTGTGGTGGCAGTGCAGTGCTAAGTTTAGCTCAAACTGCTGCCCAGATCATTACTGTGCGGGAGAATCAAACTCGTATGGCGACCCGCCCAGAATCCTTGGGAATCAAAGCGATTCAAGCTCAATCCTATCTAGAAGCAGTGGGGATATTAGCGGCCCACAAAGCAGGTATCAGTCCTGGGGCTCTCCGCCCGAACCTGCTACCCGTCGCTAGACTGTTTTCGGGATGATTCTCAGAGGATCTATCTCTCGATAGAGTTCTGGAGGATAATGGAGACAAGCTGAAGACGGAGGACGGGACTGCCCGATATTCTGTCAGAATTGATATGAAGTTAATCGATAAATTCATCCCTCTGTGATTGAACCGACGCCCAATAACTCGGAACTTGAACCCCTAACTCGTACCCAAGTGCTAGTCGCAATGGGGGGCACTGCCGTTCTCCTGTTAGCGATTTCTAAACTATGGCTCTACTTTGGCAAGGTTTCTATGTTGCCGATTCAACTGGACAACCCTCTAGAGCTGCTTTTGGGAGTGGGCATTGGCCTGGGAATTACCCTGGCGAGTACTCTGGTTTATAACGCTTGGCCTGCCTATGGTCGTAGCGCTGACATCTACCTGAAAATGGTACTCAATCCGCTGCTGTGGCCAGATCTGATTTGGCTAGGTCTATTGCCTGGATTGAGCGAAGAGTTGCTGTTTCGTGGCGTCATTCTGGGGGCGGTTGGGTTCAATGCCCTAGGGTTAGCGATTTCCAGAATTTGCTTTGGGGTACTACATTTCAGTGGCTCCCAGCAATGGCCCTATGTGATCTGGGCAACTATCGTGGGTTTGATTCTAGGATACGTCGGCATAGAAACCGGGAATTTGCTAGTGCCGATTGCAGCCCATGTCTGCACGAATTTTGTTTCTGGATGTTTGTGGAAATCTAAGTATATTGGTGTCCGTTAGACCTGACGTATATATGCTTTTGAGAGGAAGTAGAATATTAATGCGCTTTAAGAGATTTCTATTCATCAATTTTGAGTTCGCGAATAAGATAAAACTTTTCCTCTTTTCTCCCTAGATAACCTACCAGAGGTGATGATAGCTCGACTAAAATATCGCGAACTTGGCTATCTGTCTGATTATCATTAAATACTGCATTATGATGGACACGTATTTCAATTATGCTAAATGTATGAGTAGTACCTCCTGGAATTTGATTCCTCTGGCCAGATAATTGCTGAACTGCTTTGATAACTTGAGATCGTAATCTGACCTTCTCTTCCACTGCATCAATATATTGATTGAGACTACCATCAGCTTCTTCTCCGAAAGGAAGCTCCGAAAGACATAACTTCAATTCAAAGAGATTGATTGAACCTGGGAACTGAGCTTTCAGAGTTACTAAGCGTTGTAAAGTTTCGGGTTTGATCACGTTCATTTTATTTTCTTGAGCAATATTGCGAGTGAAGTTATTCAAAGAACCGCGAGAAATAATCAGCTTAACTGCTGTGTTGTAATCTCTTGTAGCATGTGTTTGTCCTAAGTACGTTAGCTGAGAACAAACATCAGTTGGTATAGTCTCTTTACTACTTGCCTTACACTCTCCAATAACTGGATAGGGCATTTCACAGTAGAAATCCAAACCGCCAGCACCACCAGTGCTTTCTGGATCTAAACTTGCTTTTGGATTGGTGTTGGAATTTTTGAAGCCAAGCTCGATCATACTTCGACGAACTAATTTCTCAAAAGCATGACCATCGCTTGAATGACCAGTAGCTTTAATTTTTTTAATCCATTCCCAAGCAGGATCAGAATTGGAAGATACAATTTCATCCGAGCTACCCAGAAAAGTTTTAATGTCACGCTCCAATGTTCGGCAGGCAATTACCTCTTTCGAGGATAAATCTCTTGCAAGCCCAGAAATCGACTGTAATAAATCTTCCATTTCTGGATCTTTTGGCAGTTCTCGATTTAGAGTCTGGCGATATTTATAGTCAAAGAAGTTTTGGGACAGAACAGGATTTGATTCTTCCAAATTGATAGCTCGAGGAAGAGAGATAAAACGGACATTTGCCTTAGCCTCTGTCTCTATCACTTGAGACAAGTGATAAACTCGCAGACAAATCAAAAAAAGATTTCTCCTCTGCTTTAGAGCTTGGGTCAATGCTTCCTCTGTCCAGACTGTCAACTGAGACAAAATATCAAACCGATCGGGTCGATTGATAATCTCACACCGCTCACACCTTGCCCAGCTTTTGACTAAGGCTTTCCCAGTGTCCAATTCGGCAAGAGATTGAGAAGCAGTTGTCAAGAAATTGGAATTGTAATACTGCCCAATTGTTAATGAACCTGTGGCTGTCCGTGCAGGACACAAGGCAAATTGTCGTCCAGGATCGAGAAAGGCTTGAGATATGGCCACAACCATTTGACCACGGTTAAGGGCAGCCACATCGGGAGCAGGTAGGCAAAGTGCGATTTGCATTGAAGCCATGTCGGGATTTCAGAAGTTCAATGGAGGACTAGATCCAGATCAGAAGCATCAAAGCAATCTTGCGACTCAGAGCTTAGATCAGATTCTAAATCCTCAACATCTGACTCTAACTTCACCATTCCGGGAATACTAATTGGAATATCATCATTGATCAGATCGTCAGGTTCCTGACCTGAAGGATCGCTAAGAATTTCTAGAATCAATGGATTACTCGACGCAATTTTTCTGGCGAAAGTAAAGATATCTTCTTCACTTAGCTCATAACTCTCCCGGTTTTCATAGACTGATTGAATAGCAATCAGAGGTTTAATATCCTCGGCCTGTAGAAATACCCACTCGCCTCCTTGTTCATTCAAGAGCTGTTTGATATATCGTTGTGCAAGCTTTGCATTGGGGCTGATTCGCTTAGAACGAACCAAGCATCCTCTAGTTAAATCAAACCTCCGATAATTAACTAGCCGCTTTAATGCTGCCTGTACACCTCTCCCTGTAGCTTGCTGATTAACTGCTACTCCTAGCTTAAATACCAAGCCATTTTCTTGGCCGATAACCTTGAAGTTCAAATAGTCATTTCTTATATTAAAGACCTCAACGTCTTGCACCTCAGTATTTGATAATGTTTCTCCAATTAGACTACGAAATGCGAACTCTAAAGCACCAGCAATTTTATTGCTATTTTCCATATCTTCTTCTACAGACTGGCTAATATCTTCTAATTCTCTTGAAAATGCAATATCTGCAAAGTCTTGATCTGGAAGTGGAGAAGTGTCAGGAATCTTCCAATTTTTAGAACACCAGTTTAATATGTCCCTGACAGTTGGTTTTTCTTTTCCCTGTTTTCTAAGCTCATCCTCTTCGAATGGATAAACTGACGAGGGTGGTTCTAAATCAAAATTATTATAAAATCCTACCAGCCAATGACTTACAACTGCTACAACATCATCAGAATTAAGTTGTTTCAATTCGACTGGTTTTCGCATCTCTGGATAACTAGCAATTCTATCTATAATTGCCTCTGTTCTATCTCCGAATGAATAAACTTGCTCTTTCCAGGTCATAGGATACATTGTGTGCATAACAATCCCTTTTCTCATGTTATTACAAAGGTCTTTTGAGAAACTTGTTATGACTTGCGGAGTTGTATAACCATGATCGTTAATATCTGTTCTATCTAACTCATCAAAGCAAATTATTGGGATCTTATACTCATTCACAATGTCAAGGATCTGACATACATTCTCAAAGGCTGCATCTGTGCTCTTCACCTGTAGTTGTGGCAAACCCAAGCTCTCTGCTTGTGTACTGGTTACCTCCATCCCAGCTAGCCAATGATTTGCATAAATAGAAATTTCATGAGGTGCTAGTGTCCAAATAATAGCCTTAACCAAATAGGGGTTTTTAATCCATGGTTTCTTTTTGAGAATTAGGCTGGTAAAGTGATTGATGATTTTAGATGAATACTTCTCTAAGATAAGTGGGAACTTCTTAATATATGTCTGGGGACTGCAATTTAATTCCTTTGCCTCATTAATTAGATGAGCTGCAATCTCCTGCCATTGAGTGACATCAGGATATTGACCTCTAGCGCGCAAGCTAGAAGCAAGACCTTGCAGAAACTCATACTGGATTTGATTTAGATCGCCATATTTCCCGATATAAACAAACAACGTATCACCATCTCGTTGAAAACAATGTCGGATTCTGCTGATTATTTGGGTCTTACCAGTACCTTTATCGCCAATAAGAGTGATTCCTGCTATTCTCAGTTGTTGATTACGAATTTTGTCAACTGCCTCAGCAACAGCATTTGAGGCATGGATATTAATTGATTCCACATCTGGAAAGCCCTTTCCCCAAATTTGAGGTGGTCGAACAACGGCATTTCCTGTAAAAGGGTTATGCTGCTTGATGATTTCATCAATTTGAGCATTGATATTAGACATGACTTCAGATTTAAAAAATAAGGGAACAAGTGAGAGAGATTGATATCTAGGGTTTCAGTCGCTTTGCATAGCATCGTAGTCCAGAAAGCTCAGTGCTAATAGAATCTGCGATTTTGTCTGCGGTACCATCCTCTATACTTCCCCCTTGAAATTGAAAGAAGTCATCTGCTTGCATCTCTAGCATCCATTCGTTGAACTGAGCACGACTAACCTGTTCCCCAATCTCTCGTCGAATTCGATAGATTGGCACAAAGTTGTCATAGTTATAATCATTATTCAGTTGGTCATAAACTAACAAAGCAACAGTCTGAAAATTTCTGTATGAGTCAATTGGATCATCTTTTTCCGAAGAGACCTGGCCCTGATCGTCATTTGCTTCTTGGCTTTGATGCTCGCGCATCCAGTGAAGTAGCGCATTAAAGTCCTTGGTTCTTACCCGTTGCCTAGGGCTATACTCCAAGACGTCCGCATATAGAAGAGATTGCAACAAGTTTAGTCCTGTAGCAGTCAAGGAAACTCTAACTGAATTCCGCTGAGTTGTAGTCGTAATAGCAGCTTCTTGAGTCAGTTCGTCTATAATCCCCTGATAGGTTGAAACTTTTTCCCTACTCAACTTTACACGCTTTAAGAGATCAGTTCTTTTGATTTCTGTCTTCAGACCCCCTTGATCCCATAGATTCAGTAGCAGACGAGCCTTCATCCGCTCATGTTCTTTCCCTTTACTACCCATAATTTCACTTTAAAATACAAATAAGTAACGCAAGTTTTATAAACTCTTCTAGAATCATTATTCTTGAAAAACTCAGAAGAATCAACAGTTTTCAGAAATCTTTCAGGATCAGGTTACATACTAGAGAGAATGATTAAAAAATCATGAGCATATTCTCTCATCAGATTATGGTCATATGCAACCAGTTAAAATCACCTCTGTAGAATTTATTAGCAAAATACAATGATAAATCCGCCCAACACCATCCTGTTAGGTCTATGGGATTGGCATATTAAGCCGCTAGAATCAAGCTCAATCACTACACAATGTGTCACTTCCACTCGTGATGTGATTTGATCACCTATAGCTCTAAAATAAATCAATTATTTTTTGTATATCAACTTAAATTGATTTGATAGGATGCTGCCTCTGCGATACTTCTCCTGTGAAATGTGAACGTTTCGGGTCTGAAGATTCTCAGTCTTGCTTGGGAGAAATCTCAGATAAATCTAAGATCTTCATGATTTAGTAGAAATCGAGCATAATGAAACAATTCACAGCGTAACTTTCAACCAAGACTGTACTAATGAAAGCAAACTACAACATTGAAGCAACTGTTCTAGAACGCTACAAAGAGGGAGCGCAAGCTCCACAGCCCGCTCTTTGTTGTCCGACAGAGTATGCCGGAAACTATCTACAAAAGTTGCCTCAAGAAATTATTGAAAAGGACTATGGCTGCGGCGATCCAACCCGATACGTCAATCCCGGTGAGACCGTCGTTGACCTCGGTTCCGGCGCAGGCAAGAACTGCTATATCCTCGCTCAGAAAGTCGGTGCAACTGGACGCATCATCGGCGTAGACTTCAACGACGACATGCTAGCTCTGGCTCGTAAATATCAGACCTACATGGCCGACCAGGTCGGATACGCCAATACGCAATTTGTCAAAGGCAAGATTCAAGATCTAGCCCTCGATCTGAATGGGGTTCAAGCCTGGTTAGCAGAGAACCCAATCACCTCCATCGAGCAGGTAGCGGCCTTTGAAACTGAGTGCGATCGCCTGCGCCGAGAAGCACCCCTGAATGCAGACGACAGTGTTGATGTGGTGATTTCCAACTGCGTTCTTAATCTGGTTCGACCCCAGGAAAAGCACCAACTCTTCCAGGAAATTTTCCGTGTTCTGAAGCGGGGCGGACGGGCCGTTATTTCTGACATTGTCTGCGATGAACCCCCCACTGCTAAGATTTTGAATGATCCCGACCTGTGGAGTGGCTGCATTGCTGGAGCTTTCCAGGAGAGTGAATTCCTAGAAATGTTTGAACAGGCTGGATTCTACGGCATTGAAATTCTGGCTCGGCAGGAAGAACCCTGGCAGGTGATCGATGGTATTGAATTCCGATCCCTGACTGTCCAAGCCTACAAAGGGAAAGAAGGCCCTTGCCTGGAACGCAATCAGGCCGTTATTTACAAAGGCCCCTGGAAGCAGGTAATGGATGACGATGGTCACATTCTGCGTCGGGGTGAGCGGATGGCAGTTTGCGACAAAACCTTCCAAATCTACACCAATTCTAAGAGTCCCTATCATCAACAAATGATTCCTCTGGCTCCCGTAGAAGAGATTCCTCTATCCCAGGCTCAGGAATTTGATTGTAGTGTGGATCGGATTCGACAGCCTAAGGAAACAAAAGGCTTGAACTATCGTGCAACTATCACGAATCAAAACGGTTCTTGCTGCGGTTGAGTTCATGAATAAATACCTTCCACAGAATCGGTTCTAACTCAAGGTGTAACAATGTCAACGGAAAGGTGGACGGCGCTGCCGTCCACCTTTTTGATCAGGCAAAAAACACGCAGGGGCAGGGTATCTGATATCATTCACAAATGATTTGTAAAAAGGGAGTGAAGGGGGTAATCCCCCTTCCTGGAAAGTCCCCAAACCCCTCCATAGTGTTTTTCATGATTGATTCGGGATTGCTATATCCCGACTTAAAAATTGTTTAAAAAAAAATTGATGCCAATGAGTTAGGCTAGGCGTACTAGACTAACTCATATCCTCATGCAACGTTAAAAAATTTAAATTCACACTATAATGCCTAACCCTAACAACAATAACTAATGACTAATAACCAATAATCAAACCATGCGACTAAAAATCATCTACAATACCTTTTTAAAAGCTCGTCCTGTTGATACATCTCAGTTGGCCTACGGCAGTAAAACTTCAGCCTATTTAGGTACAGAATTTGAGCTGTCAAGCTATAGTTGGGCAGCGAATGGGCATATAAAGGCCACTTTTACTAATCCCTTACCTCGTAATCAAGCAGTCTGGTACGTTTTCGCAAATCATGTACAAGTTTTTGACCACAACCTGGTTCCAATTAATTTAATTCCTCCTTTAAACAGTCAAATCCCCTCTCCTACTCCTGAACCCCCACCGACCCCCCGTTCAGGATCTAAACCCCCTAAAATTTCTGCTGCAAAATGGCGTTGGCCGATGACTGGAACCAGCATGGGGCCAAGAACGGAGTTTGGTTACGCCAGAGGACGCTTACACGCTGGGGTTGATATCGGCGGGTACACACCGGATGAATGCTATGCCGCTAGTGATGGAACTGTGACCTATATCAAGCAGGATACTAGCGGTGCAACGGGCCGCATGGTTGAAATTACCCGTTCGGATGGCTGGAAACATGTCTACATGCACTTAAAGTCCATCAAAGTGGAACTGCAACAATCGATAAATTCAGGTGATCTGATCGGTATTCGGGGGGGGTCTGGCTTCGGTGCGGAGGGATTAGAGATTGATGGGGGTGGCTACTCGATTCATCTACATTTTGAGGTGCACAATTCAGATGGAAAACCCATCAACCCCCGTTCCGTTCTACCAGATGATTACAGCGTTCCGATTTTGGAATAGCGTCACAGTATTTCTAATGCTGCTGGAGTAAGAGGGGAGGTAGTTACACCACCGCCCCTCTCAAATCTGTATTTCACCCGAATGTCGTTTAAGATGTTTGGACTGACTCATGGGTAGGGTCATGGGTGAGTTTCACCTGCTTACCGATCAGGCTCAGGAAGCTAGAACCGTAGTGTTGAATTTCTAGAAAATTAGCCTGTTTGGGTGCGGGTTTATAAATTCTAAATGTCTTCATAATCCCCAGGGTTGCAGCGCTTTCCAACGGGCCGATAAAACTGCAATCCCGGTCAAGAAAATAGGGCTGCTGCGTCCAATGTTCCATCTGTTTGGCATTGAGAAAATAGCATCCAGAATGGGGATTCAAAGTTCGCTGAAATTTAACCGCTTGCTCCATCACCTTACCCATGAAATGGGGTTTTTCCTGAATGTTTTGAAATTTAGCTGTGAGGTGAGGATACAAGTCACCATCGATGTAAGCCTTCATCACCTTGCACTGGGGAGAGACTTCGTAGCGATTGGGCTGTAGTAGACAATTGTCTTTGGCGTAGAAATTGAACCATTGTAATTTGGTAAAAAACCAGGGATCATGCAGGATTAGATCATCTTCCAAGTAACAGTAGTAATCATATTTTCCCAGGTTATCCCGCAGCACCGCTTGACATTCGAAGCCCAGCATCATGGGTTCTGCGTCAGTTGGATGATGATGATAGAGGGTTTTGGGAATGGGTAATTGCGGAATCAGGTGATTGTCTCCGGTGGTGCAGAGTCGAATATCTAGCACCGTTTCCTGGGACTCATTCACTGGCAACGTAATACATCGACCGATATTAATCAAGCACTGGCTAGCACCGAATAGGCTATGTAAACTGGTTAAACCCATGCTCAAAGCCATAATTCTTGGTCGAGGATCTTTTCCCTGGGAAGCGTGTTTGCTCTCGTCCTGAGCCTTGTAGAAATGAGGAATGGTGAGTAAAACTTTCATCTTCCAACCATAGATTTAAAATAGATTTTAAACTTTAAACATTTAAACCCTAGACATAGCAATCACAAATGATTTGTGAAAAGGGGGTGAAGCGGGCGTTGCCCCCTTCTTGGGGACTTCGTCCCCAAACCCCTCTATAGTGCTTTTCATGATTGATTTAGGATTGCTACATTAATCAGTAAACAGTTCAGGAACCCGGTGAAGCAGGGCTCGATTGAGTTCCGGCAGTTGATCTCGGAGTTGGAGATACCAGATTCGCCGCTGGTGATAGTGTTGACAGAGGAGACGGTGGTTTCTTACCCAATCATAGGCGTTTTCTGCCAGTTGATGACGTAGCGCTGTATCTACAACAAGCTGATGAAGCTGCTCCTCGAACTGTCGCACTGTGTGGTAGAGCAATCCCGTTTCCCCTGGCACAATGGAACGCTGGTAGACGGTCGGGCTAGCCAATACTGCCACTCCATGCCCTGCGCATTCAAGGAATTTCAAGTCAGATTTCATCAAATTAACGGCAGTTGGCCCCAACGGGAGTAAACCAATATCACAGGTATGCAGAATGGCCTGATATTGATCGTAGCTACAAAACGCCTGAAATTCTTTCTGAGAAGTCTCTAAGCTATCAAAAAATTTGCGGTCGTGGATCACCTTGACTCGAATTCGATCTTGATGGGTGACCAGGACTCGATTCAGCGCGGCCATAATCGGCTGCCAATCCGGTTCCCGGTTCAGCGCTCCAAAAAATAGAGTCACCGTTTCATCCAAGTCTTTCCCCTGAACCTCAACCTCCTGAACCCCAACCTCCTGATCGTTGACTGCTGACCCCTGACCGCTAACCCCTGACTGCTGAAAAAACTCCCTCGGCGACGGCAAATAGGCCAATTGATTCTGAAAAACAGCGACATTGGGGTTGAGCTGCCGTAGAAAGGTTGCTAAAGGTTCCGTTGAGGTCTGAACCGCGTGACATCCCCGATAACTTAGGTAGCGATTGTCGGCGTATTCTTTGCGCCGCAGGGGATTGTCGTCAATTTCAGCAACAATCAAATAATCCTGTTGCAGCAACTATTTCAGCCTCGGTAGGTACTCTTCATAGCTCATAATAGTGCGTTGCCAGATGAAGACCTTATCCTCCTGCGCCAGCAATGGAACTTCAGGATAGGCTTTGGCGCCAGAAACGGCCCGCACCCCTGGACTCGTTCGGCTGAGCTGATCCGGTTCCAGCACTCGCACGCGATCGCAAGCCGTTGGAGCCATCATCACCGTTTGAATCAGGAGTCGCCGAGGCGGGGTAGCCGATTTGACTGCGCGGATGATGTATCGTTGGGCCGCCGTCTGGGTGGCGAAGCGATTTGGATCTAAGCCCAAGGCTTTTACCATAGGCTGAAGTAACTGCTGAAACTGCTGGAATTCCTCGGTCTTTTGGCCACGGGTCTGCACTTCGTAGATCTGTAGCCCTGCCATCTGACAAAAGTTCTGAATCTGGCTCAGCATCAGGCCCGTTTGGGAGGATTGCAGCGATTCAATGTTGCCTGAGTCCACTTGACCCCGTAGCAGATTCACAATTCTAAACCAGTACTGAGCGTTATTGATACCAATCAAAACTTGACCGGATGCTTTGAGCCAATCGATCTGTTCCCTGAGGATGGTTGAAGCACTGGCTGAAGTATTAATAATTTGTTCGAGGCTATCTTGATAGACAATGCAATCAACGGTTCCGGGTTCGATGATTTCCAGGTCGGTTTCTGAATGAGTCTCTGGGTTAGAGGGATTGAGGTGTAGGGTCTCCAGCAGATCAGGTAGAACTGAAGCCAGGGAAATCACGCGAGTTGTCGGGTTGAAATGCTGGTAATAGGCAGTAATTTGCCCCTCGCTCCGACCCACTTCTACCACTACCTTCGCATCAGCAGGGAGGAACTCCAGAAGATCATACGGTTTAGTACGGGGCTGTCCGGCAGTAGAACTCACGGGGGTGTTTTCTCCTTGAGGGTTTCTGTTTAACGAACTGGCGGTTTGGTTTTAAATGGGTGAGTAACGGCAACTGGTGAGTAACGATAGTAAGCTGCCTGGATCCCGCCTGCACGGGAATGACGTTATGTTCTCAAATCAAATCTAACAATTCACTAGCCTGAAACGGCTAGAGTTGGAAAGACCTCGGCAATCTGAGCAACTTGGCTGATGTTAGCCAGTTCAATACCAGAACAAGTTCGTTTGACCAATCCAGTCAGAACCTTACCAGGGCCAACTTCGACCACCTGTTCAACTCCCTGGTTCGCCAACTCCAGACAGGTTTCGCGCCATCGGACAGAACCCGTCATCTGTTGAATCAGGCGTTGTTTCAAGACTGCTGCGTCCGTCGTTCCGGTGGGTTCCACGTTTGACAAAATCGGGAAACGGGCCTCTGTAAAGGGAACCTGCGCCAAAATCTGCTCAAATTGGGCTGCCGCATCCGCCATCATCGGCGAATGGAATGCGCCTGACACATTCAGTTTCACCGCTCGCTTTGTTTTCACGTTGGCCAGAACCGTGTCAATCGCCTCTGGGGTTCCGGAAATCACTACCTGGGCACTGCTGTTATCATTTGCCAGAACAACGTTGTCTATGGTTTGAATTTGCTGATCCAGTGCGTCCCGGTCAAAGCCAATCAGAGCCGCCATTTGACCGCCGGAAGCTTGCTGCATCAATTCAGCCCGTTGCCGCACCAGACGCAGCCCTGTTTCAAAATCAAACACTCCCGCCACCTGCAGTGCGACGTATTCTCCCAAACTGTGACCCGCAACAATCACAGGTTCGTAGCCTCGATTCTGGATCTCGGTCGCCAGGAGACTTTCTACCACGTATAGACAGGGCTGAGTGTAGAGGGTTTGGGAAAGTTTCTCCTCTTCCTGACAGGCTTGTAGCACTGACCATCCGAGAATTTCTGCGGCCTGTTCAAATACTGGCTGAGCATTGGGTAGGGTTTCTAAATCCTGCACCATGCCGATTGCCTGTGATCCCTGCCCTGGAAAAAGCCACGCTGTTTTTTTCATTGATTTTCTCTGGATAATTTTATAATTCTCTTGTTTACGGTTCCCTCAGTCGGGTCTGACCACGCCGAACTTAGCTGCCCCACTGGAAAATCGCCGCTCCCCAGGAGCGCCCCGCTCCAAACCCGGAAATGGCGATCACATCACCCGGCTGAATCCTGCCAGCCCGAACGGATTCATCCAGCGCCAGGGGAATTGAGGCGGCATCGGTATTACCATAACTCGCGAGATTACTCACCACTTTTTCAGCCGGAATGCCCAACCGTTGGGCCACTGCATCCAGAATTCTTTGGTTCGCCTGGTGCAAAATTAACCAGTCCACCTGATCCACACTCAAATTGGCTCGGTGCAGCGCTTTCTCAACCACCTCCGGAACTTTCGTGACGGCGAAGCGATAAACCTCTTGCCCATTCATCGTGATGAATTGATAGCCCCCTTGACCCACTGTAATTCCATCCATCAGGGGTCGGGGTTGAGCTTGGTAGGCCAGATTGAGACAACTATTCTGGCTGCCGTCCGTTCGCAACTCAAACCCCAACAGATGATCCTGTTCAGCCGCCTGTAAGACAACAGCCCCGGCTCCGTCCCCGAATAGGACACAGGTACGCCGATCTGACCAATCCACCCAGCGGGAGAGAACATCCGCACCAATCAGCAGAACATTCTGATAGGCCCCTGTCCGAATAAACTGAGAGACCGTGACCAAACCAAACACAAAACCGGAACAAGCTGCTGTCAGGTCGAAGGCCACTGCTTTAGTCGCACCCAATTGGGCTTGCACTTGACTGGCACTGCCAAACAGATCGTCTGCAGTGGACGTCGCCAATACGATCAGATCAATGTCTGTGGGATCGAGCTGAGCCATGGCAATGGCGTGCTGAGCAGCTTCGGTGGCAAGCGTGGAAAGGTTCATGTCCGTCTCTGCTAACTGGCGCTGACGGATTCCCGTTCGAGAGGTAATCCATTCATCAGACGTTTCCACTAATTGAGACAGTGAGTGGTTGTCTAAACAGAGTGAGGGAACTGATGAGCCACTTCCCGTTATCGCAATGCCAGTGTTAGTCATGTAAGTGTGTTCAAAATCAGAATTCAGACAAAGAATTGGGAAACCTCTAGTTTCCCTGCTGTTGAGTAGGGCTCAGCTATTGACCACTGACTGCCTCCTGTGTACGGCTGTGCTTGGATTGGATGCGTTCCAAGACCTGATTCTCGACTGCATCCTTGGCAAGGCGCACCGCATTAGAAATAGTGAGTGCTTTAGAAGACCCGTGACTGATCACGCAAATCCCATTCACACCGAGTAACAACGCTCCGCCATGTTCAACGTGATCAACTCGCTGCCGAAACCGCTTAAGACTTGGCTTCAACAGCAATGTGCCCATTTTAGAACGCATATCGCGAGTCAGTTCTTCCTTGAGCAGATGCAACAGCGCCTCACCCACTCCCTCGGCAAATTTAAGCAGGACATTTCCGGCAAAGCCATCACACACCACAACGTCGAACTCGCCGGACAGAATATCTCGACCCTCTGCATTCCCTGCGAACTGAATTTGGTCGTTTTTCTGCAACATCTGGTAAGTTCTGACCGCTAGATCGTTGCCCTTACACTCTTCCTCGCCAATATTCAGCAAACCTACTTTGGGTTCTGAAACGCCCAGTACATACTTGCTGTAAACCATGCCCATCACCGCAAACTGTTCCAGGAATTTGGGGCGACAGTCAACATTTGCCCCCACGTCTAGAAGCAGGACAGGAGTTTTCAAAGTTGGCAGAACGGCTCCAATGGCTGGACGATCAATGCCCCGAAGCCGACCAATTCTCAATAGGGCAGCCGCCATCGCTGCTCCAGAATGGCCTGCCGAAACAACCGCATCGGCTCGACCCTCCTTGATCAAGCTCATTGCCACATTAATTGAAGCCTTAGGCTTTTGCTTCAATGCTCCTAAAGGTTCCTCGTGCATATCAATTACTCCCTCAGCGGGAATAATTTCTGGAACAGGAGCGTTGGCTGAAGCCGGATGGTGCTTGAGACAGTGTTCAATTTGTTGGGGATCGCCGACCAGCAGGACATCGACTCCTAGGTTTTGCTGCGCCATCAGTGCCCCTGAAACGATTTCTGTAGGGGCATAATCCCCTCCCATCGCATCGATTGCAATTCTTGCTCGAGTTGAAGCCATTGACCAAAGCTGAGAGAAACCCTAAAGATCTTACCAGAGAAGTTGGGCTTCTTTCTGAAGTTCCTGCTGCCAGAAATGTTAAAGTGAGAGGCGGTTTTGATTGTAGTTTCTCGAATTCCCTGGTCTTACGACCTGCTCAGGAGTGAAATAAACCGATGCTAGAGATCCTTAGCTCTGGAATCCTATCCCTTTGGCTAGAAGCGGCTGGCGCTAACCCAGCGGCTAACGTTAATCCAACGGATACAAACGCAATTGAAGTATTAGACCCAGTCAATCCACTGGACACAAGCTCACCAGAGTCAATCACCACTGCCCAAGCATGGCAGGCCCGACTAGCTGATGTCATGCTACTGAACGCAACAGACGCCCAGGCAGAGGCGACCATGGAGCAGTACTTGGGGCGACTACGAGCCAGAGGATTGTCCACTGATCGGCAGGGCGTATGGTTACAGGTTGGCCCCGTTTCTCTGGCAAATCATGTTGGGACGACACCTCTGCCTGCAGCCTCGATTACAAAAGTTGCTACTTCTCTCGCTGCCCTGCAAAAATGGCAACCTGAACATCAGTTTGAAACCGTCATCGGCGTTACTGGCCCCATTGATGCTGGCACACTTCAGGGTGATTTGGTAATCATCGGCGGGGGCGATCCCCTCTTTGTTTGGGAGGAGGCGATAACTCTGGGTAACACGCTGAATCAAATGGGCATCAGCACGGTGGCTGGAAATTTGGTCATCACTGGAAATTTCTCCATGAACTACGAGTCCGATTGGACAAAGGCAGGGAAAGCCCTCAAACAAGCCCTGAATGCCCGACAATGGCCTGCTGAGGCTCAAGTTCAATACAAAAAGCAAATGCCTGCGGGAACGCCAAAGCCCAAGGTCGTGATCAGAGGTCGGGTTCAGCCCTATTCCTCCAGCTCCCAGGCCCAACCCATTATTCGTCACCAATCTCTACCCCTGGCCGAGATTCTCAAGCAGATGAATACCTACAGTAATAACCAAATGTCTGAGATCCTGGCCCAGAATATTGGGGGGGCTGAAGCTGTGATGCAACTCTCTTCTGAGGCCGCCAGCTTTCCCCGTGAAGAAATTCAGCTCATTAATGGCTCAGGGCTAGGTCACGAGAATCAAATTTCGCCACGGGCAGCAACCTTGATGTTCATGACGCTGCAACGGGAATTAGAAAATACTCGCTGGAATGTGGCGGATCTATTCCCGGTTTCAGGCCGAGATATCGGAACGCTGGAATTTCGTAAGATTCCTAGAAATACTCCAGTGAAAACTGGCAGTCTGTTTGATGTCAGCGCCCTGGCTGGAGTATTACCCACCCGTGATCGGGGCTTAGTCTGGTTTGCCATTATCAATCGGGGTGAAGGATTGGATAATCTGCGGGGTCATCAGGATCGGTTCTTGCAGGAACTGACGGATCAGTGGGGAAAGCCTGCCAGTCTACCTCAGGCAATTCAACCTAGCGTTGACGGCAAACAACCCGCCCTGGGAGACACCAGACGTAATCAGATTTTGCAGCAGGGATAATGGATACATCAAGCCTGAAGCATTATTTGACGAATTTGCTTGAGAATTTGAAGAATATCGTGTAGTTGGTTACGTCGGGGAATCAACAAAGAGAAGACATTAGAGAGATCATATTGGGGTAATCCCTGAATCAGCATTTTAATAAACATAAATTCATCACCATTGGTAATCAATCCGTAAACTGGATGATCAGGGTGTGGGTTTGCCATCATGTAGGTTATGGCTTGAGGGAGGGCAATTGAGAAGGCAATCGTCGATTTAGACTCAATAACCAATGCCCAGAATTGCTGCTGAATAACGAGAGTGTCAATACGTCCCCGCAGGATTTCGTCATGATCTTTTAGCTCAATTTCTAGGCTGGACTCTGTGGAGACAAAGAATGGGTCATCGTATAAGCCTGCAAGGGTTAGTAGAGGAGAAATTAAGAGCTGATTAATGGTGCCTTCCGCTAATGGGCCTTGGTTTCTATGGCGATCAAATCTCGCTTTAATCTGGTCTAGTAAACCGATTTCCTCCACCGTCAGCTCTGGTAGATTGCTAACCCATTCTGCAAAGAATTGCTCGTCTGAGCTGGGGACTACACCAAATCGTTTTTGGACAGCAGCCATGGTGAGAATATTTTTAGAAATAGCTAGATTTTGAGCCATTGATTTCAATTATAGAACTTACTAGCGAGCAAAACTCCCCACATTCATGGGGGAGATGTAGCGAGCGGTAGGCGCTTTTAAGCGCCGTGTGCTACAATACAACTGGTCTGAAATTCCCGTGGTGGGCGGTTGTAAGGCACTTTGTGTACACCCTAGAACCTGAAAGCTTGCATTCAACTTTGTTGAGAAAAAAGCAACCAGAGGGTAGGGAAAGTCCTCTTTAAAAACCCAGTCAGTTTTTAACAAAAACTGCGTGAACTTAGTAAAATTAACCCTTTGTTTTTCAAGTACCGTGGGGCACACGGGAACTTGGGGAGAACGTTTCTTGAGCAAAGAGACTAAGTGTACCCAAAAGCTTGGGGAGAGCAGCCCTCTAGGTGGTCGTAAACTTGCTGGCTGATTCGTGCCATTGGTAGCGGTTAGTTGGTTTGGCATTGCTTTGAAGCTTTCAGAGAAAGTGGACGAGATGCGATTAGTTACGGTGGCTCGGTGAACCAAGAATCCCCTATCTTTCAAGTGGGGGA
>JBHJGO010000111.1:0-28344 GCA_050331715.1 Microcoleaceae cyanobacterium | reverse complement strand
AGCAAATTGCCGCTGCCCCCCCCCACCAAAAAATCTACACGGCTACGATAGGCCAAATCTAGAAAACCCCAGCTCGATGCATACACAGGAATAATCGGCACTCACCAGCCCTCCTCAGCATCCACAACAGTATATCTCAGCTCACCACCACGGTCCAGCATCCATAGACGACCTTCCTCTCCAAACCCCATATTCTCCAACTTCTTAGAGCTGTAGCGGTTGCGAGGTGTCCAAGCTCTATCCCCAGGAGCCCAGGTGGAGTAGAAGTTTCCCTTAGCGGAAACAGTGATATAGCGCCCATCCTCCGACCGGGCCACATTACGAACCACTCCCACGGCTTCTTCGACCATTGCTTTCCAGCTCTGGCCACCATCCTGAGTTTGATAGATGGCCCCAACATCCGTCATCATTTCAGCCGAATTTGAATCCAGAGCTGTGATCACGAAGGGCTCTCCCGGAAGCTTATTGCTGAGAACAATTCGATTCCAGGACTCTCCCGCATCGGTACTGTGCAATAGAATCCCAGGCTCTCCCGCAATCCACCCCTCGGAATCTCGAAAACTAATTGATGTAAATCGAGCTTTCTGATCCGTATCCAGTGCTAGAGACTTGGTTTCCCAGGTTTCTCCCGCATCTGTAGTCTCCAACAGCGTTGCTGAACTTCCCACAATCCAGCCATGGGCTGCATCCTCTGTAAAGGCAATATCGAGCAAATTACTCTGGGTTGCTACCGGGATAGTTTGCCAGGGATTTTCAGCTAGATCTGGCAAGAACTTACAGCTTGTACATAGCAAGATCGCAGCAAACGCGATCGCAACTTTCTTCAAAAATTTCATTCTTAAGAATCTACTGATTAACGCATTACTCAATCTCAGTCAGACCAACCCTCAATGATTAGCAAGACGGGATTTACTTCAAGCCATACAGACTCATAAAAAATAAGAATCCCAGGGCCAATCCTCCAAAAATTAATAGGCTCTTCTGCCTAGAGGTCATCGTATTGACTCCCAGACCATACTTGAGATTTTCTTCAAATCCAGAAGGGCCTTCAATCGGGCCAATATCAATAAACTGATCCTTGGCTGTGCCGCAGACCGGGCAGCGCCATCCAACCGGAATATCTTCAAATGCAGTATTAGGCGGGATATTCCCTTTGGAACTCCCTTTGCTAGGCTCATAAACATAGCCACAGGCTCTACATTCGTAACGATTTAGCTCTGTTGTCTCAGTGGCTGAATCACTCATAACGTCGGCTAGACGAAAGCCCTTAGGTCGCTGCTAAACATTCATTACACAATATTACAGAATCTCATGCACCGAATCAATGTGTATCCAGTTTCCCAAGTCGGGATACTCAACCTGGCATATAGCGATGGGAGTTATCGTTGTCCATCACGCCATTAAAATCACGTTCCCCCTAAGCTGAGTCACGCCAGGCCCTATATAATATGGGTGAAAGTTACAACATATGAACAGTTATTCACTGTGTTTGTTTTAAGCGGTTACGAATATTTTCTGGGATTCTTGATCATCTGTAGCCTGGTTCCCCTACTCGCCCTTGGCCTCTCAAGGGTGGTTCGGCCCAGAAGTCGGGCTGGATTTCGGACAACGACCTATGAATCAGGTCGTGAACCCATTGGTGGAGCCTGGATTCAGTTCAATATCCGGTATTACATGTTCGCCCTGGTGTTTGTCATCTTTGACGTGGAGACCGTGTTTCTCTATCCCTGGGCGGTTGCATTTCACCAACTTGGGTTGCTTGCATTTATAGAAGCACTCATTTTTATTTCAATTCTGGTTATCGCCCTTGTCTATGCATGGCGCAAGGGCGCACTGGAATGGTCTTAGGGAACTTGATTTTGGCAGATGATGCCTGATCTGAATTCCCTCTTGAACGATCCTTGAGGAATTATTAACACGATATGACAACCCAAAATCTCTCATCGGCAACTCAGAACCTGGTGAACCCAGTTGGGCGACCTGAAGTAACCCAAGCACTGTCAGAGAATGTCGTTCTCACCACGGTAGATGATCTGTATAACTGGGCCCGCCTCTCGAGCCTTTGGCCACTACTCTATGGGACAGCTTGCTGCTTCATTGAGTTTGCTGCATTGATTGGCTCTCGATTTGATTTTGATCGGTTTGGCCTGGTTCCTCGATCCACTCCTCGTCAGGCTGACCTGATTATTACGGCGGGAACTATCACCATGAAGTACGCCCCCATTTTGGTTCGACTCTATGAGCAGATGCCAGAACCGAAGTACGTGATTGCAATGGGAGCTTGCACGATTACAGGTGGAATGTTCAGCATGGACTCGACCACGGCGGTACGAGGCGTTGATAAGTTGATCCCCGTAGACGTTTACATCCCCGGATGTCCTCCCCGTCCTGAGGCGATTATTGATGCCATTATCAAGCTGCGGAAGAAGATTGCTAATGATTCCATTCAGGAACGAGGCAACTTACAGCAATCCCATCGCTACTACACCCGGTCTCACAAGATGAAGCCCGTTTCCCCAATCTTGACCGGGAAGTACTTGCAGACGGAAACTCGCCAGACCCCGCCAAAGCAACTGACCGAGGCGATTGGCACGGAGGTTCCACCCGCTCTATTAACTGCCCCGCAGATGAAGGAGGAAGCCCGTGGCTGAAGCTGAGAATAATACTGAGAACAACACCGAGAACACTGAAGCTGCTGTGATTGAAGCAGGTCAGGTTTCCCAGTGGTTGACCCAGAATGGATTTGAACACAAAAGCCTGGAGCGGAATCACTCAAATGTCGAAGTGATTCAAGTCGACCGGGACTATCTGATTCCCCTGGCCACTGCGTTGTATGCCTACGGGTTCAACTATCTTCGATGTCAGTGTGCCTATGACGCTGGCCCAGGGGATGCCCTGGCCAGTGTTTATCATTTGGTTAAGCTTAGTGATAACGCGGAACAACCGGAGGAAGTCTGCGTCAAGGTTTTTGTTTCTCGGGATGATCCCAGGGTTCCATCGGTTTATTGGATCTGGAAGACCGCAGACTTCCAGGAGCGAGAGTCCTACGACATGTACGGCATCGTCTACGAGGGCCATCCTAATCTGAAGCGGATTTTGATGCCAGAGGATTGGGTCGGCTGGCCCCTGCGGAAGGACTATATCTCGCCTGATTTCCATGAACTACAGGACGCCTATTAGCCAATAGCGAAAATCGCTACCCGGAGCGGTTTCTAGCTCAAGGCGAGTAAGGGAGGCCCCGCTCTAATTCGTTAGGTTTCGACTAATTTTTCAGACGATGGACAATCGGATTGCCAGAACTCTGGGAAGTTTGATATAGTTGCCTACGATTAGATAAAGTCTGCAATTTATCCAGGCTTGGCTTGCATTATGTAAAATAATGTCGTGCACCTGTAAGGTATTGATAGGCACTTCGTCCCTATTCCAAACAGAGCTATATCTTTGCACATTACTTTGGTGGAGGAGTTAAATCGTGACTACGACAATAGCAGGATCAGTATTTGAAGATCTCAATGGCAACGGTGTTGTTGACGCTGGAGAGGGTATCCCAAACGTTACTGTTTTTCTGGACACTGATGGGGATGGCCTACCAACTGATGTTGACGCCATCACTCTAACTGATGGGGCAGGATTCGGCTTCTTCAGCTTCGATGGCCTGCCCGCAGGTACATTTGACCTAAATATCGTTACCCCCCCTGGTGCAACGCAGCCCACCGTTGTACCCGCTAGCATTACAGTAGATGGCATCGTTGAGGATGGCGATGGTGACGGGTTTGATGACAACCCTGCTTTGATCAATATTCCAGTTGTGGGAGCTACTGCTCCTCCTGCACCCGCTCCTGTGTTCTTTACTGGGAACGTTCAGGGTGTGGCATTTGGTGATAACAACAGCGATGGTATCTATGATCCAACGTCTGAGCCTACATTTGCAGGCGTAGAAGTGGGCCTTGACATCAATAACGATGGCGAAATCGGCCCTGGTGAGCCTTCCGTTTTGACCAATGAGGCAGGATTCTACGACATCAATGCGGTTCTTCCTGGATCATTCATCAAGCGTGTCCTGGAGCCGGGTGATTTTGAGTCAACTACCCCTAACCCAGAGGTAATCGCGGTCACTGCTGGAGTGACAACTTTCACACCTGAAGGCCTGGTCATCCCTGACAGCGTCTATGGATTTGTGATTGAGGACTTAAACGGTAATGGTTTCCCAGAGGCCAATGAGCCTGGTATTGAGGGTGTTACCGTTAGCATTCCTGGTGAAGGTTCCGACACAACTGATGAGGATGGCTTCTACGTCATCGACGGTCTGGATACGGAAGTGGGTGGTGGCGATAATCCTCAAAACCCCTTCGATCAGTTTGTGAATGACAATCCAGGTGAGTTCGAGGATCTGTTTGGTGGTTTCACCGTTGAAGTTGATGCACCAACAAATGCATTCCTCATCACTTCTCCAGTACCCCCTGAGGTGGACACTCCAGGAGTCTTTGGTCTGCCGGTTGGCCCAGGTCAAAGTGCTCAAGTGAACTTCACACTGGTTACCAACGTTGTGGGTGGTGGAGCTGGTACAATTCCAAACTCCATTACGGGTGTTGTCTTCGAAGATGCAAACGCAAATGGTTTCCTGGACTTCGATCCTGTTACCGGAGGTGGAGAGTCCAATCTTGCTGGTGTTGACCTCTTCCTGGATCTAGATGTCGATGGCGAGTTGGATGAGGGTGAGCCTGTTACTGTCAGTGATGAATTTGGTAACTTTGCTTTCTTCAACGTTCCGCCTAGCACCTATGTACTGCGTGCTGAGTCTCCAGATGGATTGGATAATCTAACGACTCCAGTTCCTGCAATCACTACTAACTTAAATGAGGCGGCTGTATTTGCAGTTGGATTCTCTGACACCGCTCCAACTCAGCCTACTAATCCATTCGCACTACCTGGTGAGGATGGCGGAATTGACCCAGATGCATTGGTTCCTGTAACTTCCCTGCCTGTGATTGCTCCTGCTCCTGTGGCTCCTATTATCTAGGACTACGAGTTGCCAGGCGCTGAAATAAGCAGCGCATCAGATTAATAGAGAGGGCAGTGAGTGCTAATCGCTCACTGCCCCCTATTTTTTTTCTGCAATTTACCTGCTCAGATTTAGCCTTAGATATCTCTTCTGATTAAGAGGAGATTAAGCTATAGTAAACCTATCGTCTACCTGTCCTAGGATTGCTTGATTTTAGCGCTGCTAAGAACGTCACTCGTCTAGAGAATGGCTTGACCATAATTCACCAGGAAATTGCTGCAACACCTGTGGTTGTTGCCGATGTTTGGGTGAGAGCAGGTGCAACCTCGGAGCCAGAGTCCTGGTTAGGAATGGCTCATTTTCTGGAGCACATGATTTTTAAGGGTACCCAGCAATTGCCGCCGGGGATGTTTGACCAAATCGTTGAGGGGCAAGGCGGTGTGAGTAATGCGGCTACCAGCCACGACTATGCCCATTTTTATCTCACCACTGCGAATCAACATTTCGAGACTGCGTTGCCTGTTCTGGGAGAATTATTACTGAATGCTGAGATTGCAGCAGGTGAATTTCAGCAGGAACGACAGGTGGTACTGGAAGAAATTCGCCAAGCAGAGGACGATCCGAACTGGATCGAATTCCAGGTCTTAATCGAAACGCTCTACGGTCAACACCCCTACAGCCGCTCAATTCTCGGAACACCGGAACAGTTACATCAGCGACACCCCTCAGAAATGCGCTGCTTCCATCGCTGCCATTACCAACCTCAGAACATGGCCGTTGTGATTGTTGGAGGAATTGAAAAATCTCAAGCCACCGATCTGGCTCAGGCAACCTTTGGAGCATTTCCTACACCAGAAACCTGTCCTGATCAGCCCCAGGTGATCGAGCCTCTCCCCCAAAAAATTCGGCGACGCTATCTATCTTTACCCCAAATCGAATCTCCTCGCCTGACTCTAGCCTGGGCTGGCCCCGGTATTGATCAGATTCAAGATGCCTACGGGCTGGATTTATTGGCGGTCGTGTTGTCCGAGGGACGAACGGCCCGCCTGGTTCAGTGTCTACGGGAAGAATTGCAGCTTGTCCATGACATCTCCAGCCATTTTTCCCTTCAGCAAACCTCTAGCTTTTTAACGGTCAATGCCCATCTGGAAGGAAAGCAAATTGAAACCGTCGAAGCTTTGATCTGCCAGGAAATTGAACGATTACAAACCCAGCCGATCTCTGCAACAGAACTATCCCGCGCTCAGCGGCTCCTATGCAATGATTATGCCTTTTCAACTGAAACTCCAGCTCAGTTAGCAGGGTTGTACGGCTATTACTTCACCGTGGCTCAACCTGAAATGGCCCTGCACTATCCTGAAAAAATCAAAACCCTCCAACCCCAAGATCTACAGCGAATCGCCCAGCAATATTTGAAATTGGATGACTATGCTGTCGTTGTGGTTGAGCCCGGTTGAGTGGTTTTATCACCCTCATCACTGAACCTCCAACAACTTCAACACCTCCTCACACCCATTGAAAAACCCCTGCTAGAATCTTTATAGTGAATTTCACCATTTCAAAACATTACATCTGGGTCTTGATGAACTATGAGAATTGCGATCGCCCAACTGAACCCAACTATCGGCGACCTCGTGGGCAATTCAGAGCTGATTCAACAGGAGGCGCAGCAAGCCATTGAGCAGAATTGTCAACTATTGCTCACAACTGAATTGGTATTGGTGGGCTATCCACCCAGAGATCTGCTGACCCACCCTAGCTTTGTTCAGGCAGCGATGGCCCAGTTAGAGACTCTGGCCCAGCAACTGCCTCCAGACCTGGCTGTTCTGATTGGCACACCTCAACCCAATCCAGCGGCCCCGCAGCGAGGGGGACAATCTTTGTTTAACAGTGCAGTGCTGATCCACCAGGGCCAGATACAACAGTTCTTTCAAAAGCGTTTGTTACCGACCTATGATGTGTTTGATGAAGAACGCTACTTTGAACCGGGTCAGACCAGCAGTTGTTTCGAGCTAACCTTAGCATCCGGTGGACGTTGCAAGATCGGGGTCACCATCTGCGAGGATCTATGGAACGATG
The DNA here is from genome assembly GCA_050331715.1 of Microcoleaceae cyanobacterium. Classification (GTDB taxonomy): domain Bacteria; phylum Cyanobacteriota; class Cyanobacteriia; order Cyanobacteriales; family Microcoleaceae; genus JBHJGO01. Next base: position 21,263 of record JBHJGO010000111.1, on the reverse strand, counting down.
CAAAATTTTGGGGACGGCGAAACTATGCCTGCGATCCCCTGCAGGATCTGGCCGATCAGCAGGTGGAGTTTGTGGTCAATCTATCGGCCTCGCCCTATCAGATTGAGAAATGGAGTCTGAGAAAACAAATGCTGAGCCATAGCGCTAAACACTATCAGCTCCCAATTCTCTACGCCAATCAGGTGGGAGGTAACGATGACTTAATTTTTGACGGTTGCAGTTTGGCATTCAACCGTTCGGGTGAGACTATCGCTGCCCTGGAAGCCTTCTCAACAGACTTTGCCGTGGTTGAATTTGATCTGGCTCAGCGGGATCTGATGGCAGCAGATGATCTAACTCCCTTGGCCCCGATGCCGAATAACTCCAATGCAGAGATCTGGCAAGCGCTGGTTTTGGGCGTTCAGGATTATGTCAGGAAATGTGGATTTTTCCGCGTGATTTTAGGACTGAGTGGCGGGGTTGATTCTGCCTTCGTTGCGGCGATTGCAGCGGCTGCCGTGGGAGCAGAGAACGTTCTCGGAATCTTGATGCCTTCTCCCTACAGTTCTGACCATTCTGTAAAAGATGCTCTAGAACTGGTTCAAAATCTGGGAATTCAATCTCAAACCCTGGCCATTGAAGAGGTGATGAAGGGATTTGACCAAACACTAGAACCCCTGTTCGCGGAAACAGAATTTGGAGTTGCCGAGGAAAATGTCCAATCCCGGATTCGTGGCACATTATTGATGGCCATTTCAAATAAATTTGGTCATCTACTACTCTCAACTGGAAATAAATCCGAGATGGCCGTTGGCTACTGTACCCTCTACGGAGACATGAATGGCGGTCTGGCAGTGATTGCTGACGTGCCCAAAACCAGAATCTACTCGATCTGTCGCTGGCTCAACCGAGACCGAGAGGTGATTCCCCACAACATTCTGGTTAAGCCCGCTAGTGCAGAATTGAAACCTGGACAGGTAGACCAGGATTCCCTACCCCCCTATGAAATTCTGGATGACTTTCTGCATCGCCTGATTGAGCAACATGAATCAATTCCTACGATCATCGCTAGCGGACATGACACAGAAACCGTAAACAAAATCCTGAAACTCGTCCTTCGAGCCGAATTCAAACGTCGCCAAGCCCCGCCTGGTCTGAAAATCAGCGATCGCGCCTTCGGCACTGGATGGCGCATGCCCATCGCCAGAGTCATCAATCAACTCTAAACCCATGAACGCCACTAATAGCTAATAACCAATCAAAAAACCCAGTTCTTTAAATTTTGTCCGCAACCATTGACAACATGGTCTCAAACCCCCTTCCGCTTTGTCGAATGATAGTGCTATGATGTGCAGGTCTAAGTTGGTAATCGTTCATCTCCCCAATTCAGGAAGACGGAAGTAGGGTTTAGCCTGAAGGAACGCGCAACTTTTATTCCTCTGTTCACAGGAGCAATAGTTGTGATGTTGTCAGCTTCTTTAATTTATCTACTGATCTCTGGATTGGCAGCGGGCCTCACCGTCGTTATTCCAGATGAAGTCTTTCAAGTGATGTCCTGTGGTGTTGCAATGCTCTGCTTTCTGCTGAGCCTGGTTTCTGCACCCTGGTTAGTTCTACTGGTACTGGTTGCAGCTTTGATGGCATCTCAGTTTGGTGGCCGCCTACAAAAGAACTCACAGAGTTTCTAGAACAAACTCCCGAATAATTCGCCAGACGTCGGGAGGGATCTCGTGGCCCATTTCCAGCTCATGATACTGAACCTGGGCATGATTTTTTTGGAAGTAGTCTCTAGCTTGCCAACCAGCGGTTAGGGGAACTACCCGATCCTGATTGCCGTGAACAATCAAAACAGGTGAGGTGACCTTGCTCTCCTCATTCAATCCAGGATCAAAATGAAGATAGCCGCTCAAGGACATTAGTCCGGCAAATCCCATTGATCGGCCTACATCTAGGGTCATTGCACCACCCTGAGAAAAACCGCCTAAAATGGTTTGACTGGGTGGGAATCCGGTGCCGTCCGCCAGCGTTTTGAGCCATTCTTGCAATGCTTGACGACTGTCCTGCAAACCCAAGAACTGCTCAGTTTCTAGGGCATACCAGGCCCGTCCCTCTGGTACTTGAAAGTGGGGAAAGGGAGCATTGGGAAAAACAAACTGATAATCGTCCGGCAATTCCAGACAGGAAGCTAGGCCGGCTAGATTCATCGCATTCGCTCCCCAGCCATGCAATAGCACCAATAAACCCTTCGGAGCTTTGCCCCCCGATGGCAGGATGGTAATTGGGTTGAATTCCATAGTTATAGCGATTTTCAGTCGCGTGAGATATAGATATGAGAGGTGGTAGCGTGGTACGCGCCACCTCTCGTGCTCCAACGGCGTCAGAAACGCTGTAGTTCAGGCAATTTTAAAACCCTAGGTGATAACTGTTGGCTTGTCTCGGCCTGTTAGGGTCTTAATCTTGGCAACTTCGTCAGCAATCTGGATTAGTTCTCCCAAAGCTGCTTGCGGATCTTGATCCTGTTTTGTTGCATCTGGCTCATAGCTTTCCAGATACAAGCGCAACGTTGCTCCCTTGGTTCCAGTTCCAGACAACCGGAAGACAATTCGAGAACCATCGGTGAAGCCAATTCGAATGCCCTGTTTATCGGCGACGCTACCATCGACTGGATCGGTGTAGCTGAAGTCATCACTGTACTCCACCTGATATCGACCGAACTGCTTGCCCTTCAATTCATCTTGGGCTGCACGCAATCCATCCATGAGCTGATTGGCCTTGTCGCTCTCAACGGCCTCGTAGTCATGGCGAGAGTAGTAGTTGCGGCCATAGGTTTGCCAGTGGCTCTTGGTAATTTGCTCCACAGATTCGCCGCGAGCAGCAATGACATTTAGCCAGAACAGAACCGCCCAGAGGCCATCTTTTTCCCGAACATGGTTTGATCCGGTTCCAAAGCTTTCCTCTCCACAGAGAGTTATCTTATCTGCATCCAGCAAATTCCCGAAGAACTTCCAACCTGTTGGAGTTTCGTAGCACTGAATACCCAGCTTCTCGGCAACTCGATCGACTGCCTGAGCCGTTGGCATGGAACGGGCAACACCTGCCAGACCAGATTTATAACCGGGAACCAGGTGAGCATTGGCGGTCAGAACTGCCAAACTATCGCTAGGGTTAACGAAAAAATTGCGGCCCAGAATCATATTGCGATCGCCGTCTCCATCGGATGCCGCCCCGAAGTCAGGGGCATTTTCACCGAAGAGAACGTCCACCAAACTCTTGGCATAGACCAGGTTGGGATCGGGGTGACCCCCACCGAAATCTTCTAGAGGCACGCCGTTTTGAACAGTTCCATCCGGTGCACCCAGGCGTTGCTCGAAGATCGCTGTAGAATAGGGGCCAGTCACCGCATGTAGGGGATCCATGCACATCCGGAAGTTGCCAGAGGTCAGGAGTTGCTTAATCTGGTCGAAATCAAATAGAGATTCCATTAGCTTCATGTAGGGCTGGATGGAGTCAATCACCTCCACATCCATGGTTCCCAGCTTGAAGCTACCGGGGTCTTCAATATTGACGTCTGCTGCCTCAAGGATTTTGTAGGTGTCGATTACCTTACTACGCTCGAAAATGGCCTCAGTCACATCAGCGGCAGCAGGGCCGCCGTTCTCAGCATTGAACTTAACGCCGAAGTCTCCATCTGGCCCACCAGGGTTATGACTGGCGGATAGGATGATCCCCCCACGAGCTTGGTTTTCCCGAATTAGACAGGATGCGGCAGGGGTGGAGAGGATACCTTTGCATCCAACTAGAACGCGACCAATGCCATTCGCTGCCGCGATCTTCAGAATGGTCTGAATAGCAGGACGGTTGTAATAACGCCCATCCCCCCCTAGGACAAGGGTTTTGCCCTCGAAGCCTGCTTGGGTATCGAAAATTGACTCAATGAAGTTCTCTAGATAGTGCGTTTGCTGGAAAACCTGAACAGCCTTACGCAGCCCTGATGTCCCAGGCTTTTGATCTGAAAAGGGTTGAGTTGCAACCGTGCGAATATCCATACTGAGCCAGAGAATAGAAGTTTTGCACCTATTCTATCGGGAATGCTTTAACTTACCGCAAAAGCTTCAGAATTTACTCTCAGCAGTCATCTTCGTTAGTAATTTTTCAACTCGCTCCTTCACTTCGCCCCGTACCCGAGGAAAGATTTCTGGCTGTTCAGCGGGATCGTCCAATTGCCAGTCTTCAAAAATTTCCCGTGTTGACCATTCTGGAGGCAGGTTTACCCCGCATCCACAGAGAGAAATTACCGCGTCGTAATCCTCCGGCTTAAACTCACTCAAGGCATTCGAGGTCTGGCTGCTAATGTCAATCCCGACATCTGCCATCGCTTTGATCGCGTGGGGATTCACCTGACTGGCTTCCAGCCCTGAACTGGTAACCGCAACCTGCCCCTGACTAAGAGTTTTGGCAAATCCCTCCGCCATCTGGGAGCGGGAGGAGTTTTTTTTGCAGACAAACATAATGTGTTTCATGTTGCTAATTCCTGTAAAAAGTTTGTTTGTGCTTCCCGCAGTTCAACCAATGGATTGGCCGTTGACACCTTGTCCACTGCGGTCTCGTAGGATTCACCTGAACAAATCAGAACCGCTGCAATTACCGTTCCAGTGCGGCGGCGACCCGTACTGCAGTGAACCGCAACCGCATGACCCAACTGATGCTGTTGGTTGATAAAGTCGTGAAGCTGTTGTGTCTGTTCCAAGCTCGGAGCCGTACCGCCCTTAATTGGAACCCAAAGATGGGGTAGGTTTGCCTGCTCATACAGATCCAGATTAGACGGATCATCCATGACTGAAACAATAGCCCCAATCCCGATCCCTCTCAGTTCGGAAATCTCCTCAGCAGTAGGCTTACGAACGCCAGCCAACTGATCTGGAATCACCCACCATAGGTTCTCAGTAATCGGTTGTGCAGTTTGCTGTTCCATAACGTTTTCCTGCTAGTTGCTTGTGGTAGCTGGTTGTAACTGAATTCACTTTGATGTCGCTTGTTTCTCTTGTGTCGCCGCCTTGCGCTCGCTATGGCGATCAGTTAGATAATCCACCTTGTCCCGCAGCAGCAGCGTGAACTTGTACAACTCCTCCATCACATCGATCACGCGATCGCGATAGGGAGAATCCTTCATGGTTCCATCTTCATGGAACTCCTGATAGGCTTTGGCGACGGAGGACTGATTTGGAATGGTAAACATTCGCATCCACCGCCCCAATATTCGCATGGTATTGAGCGCATTAAACGATTGGGAACCGCCGCTGACCTGCATCAGGGCCAGGGTTTTTCCCTGAGTTGGCCGCACTGACCCCAGACTCAGGGGAATCCAATCGATCTGGTTTTTCAGCACTCCCGTAATATTGCCGCGCATTTCAGGAGAAGACCAAACCTGGCCCTCTGACCATTGGCTCAAGTCTCGCAGTTCCTGCACTTTGGAATGGGACTCTTCCACTTGGCCCCGCTCAGGCAATTCATAGGGATGGAAGAAACGGACTTCCGCGCCCATTTCTGCAATAATGCGAGCGGCTTCCTCTGCCACAAGCCGACTGTAGGAGCGTTCGCGTAGGGAGCCATACAAAAATAGAATTCTGGGCGGATGATCGAAGCTAGCCATTAGGATTGAGCAATCTATTCAATATCTCTAAAATTACAGGACAGAATTCGATAGACAGCAACGGCAAGTTGCGCTCCGACAATTGGGGCAACCCAATAGACCCAGTGATAGTCCAGGGTTCCAGAAATCAAAGCAGGGCCGAGGGAACGAGCTGGGTTCATACTGGCTCCTGTGATCGGCCCCATAAATGCTGCTTCTAGACCTACTGTTAAACCAATTGCCAATCCAGCAAACCCTTGTGGAGCCCGCCGATCCAGTCCTGAGCCTAGAATTACAAACATCAAGATAAACGTTAGAACAATCTCCAGAACCAACGCCTGCGACCAATTCCCATCCAGGGGCAGAGTTGCACCTAAATTTCCGACGGAACCCAGGCTGATCAGCAGCAAGCCAGATGCGATCACGGCTCCCAGACATTGCGCGATGACATAGGGCAATACCTTCCGCCTGGGAAAGAACCCGCCAGCCCAAAATGCCAGTGTAACGGCGGGATTGATATGGGCCTGACTAATGTGTCCGGTGGCATAAATCATGGCGGCAACCACTGCCCCAAACACAAAGCTAATGCCTAAATGCGTAATGCTACCATCCGTGAGCTGATCAACCATGACAGCCCCTGTTCCAGCAAAAACCAGGATAAAGGTTCCAATGCCTTCAACCACAACCTCACGCCAGTGTTGGGTTAGAGCGCACCAAATGGGAACGTGCTTGGCGAAAATGATCCGATTAGCACCAGGATTATCAGCCACTTTCATGTCATATCAAAAAAAATTGATTTATATAGCACAGCTTATCACGGGTCTCAGGTTGAGTCAAAGTCGTCTTGGGGGCTATGTCCGCAAACCCCTTTACTTTTTTCGTGATTGATCTAGGACTGCCATATTAGAAATTGATTTACCCTTTAATTTGAGCCAGGTGAATCCATACAATAAGCTCTAAAATCTTTTGAGCGGCCATATCGCTTTGCCATTGCAAATTGTGACCCTTGTTTTCAAGCTGTTCAATCAGTTGGTGGATTCCCGGAGTCAAACGGTAGAATCCTAACTGCTCTGCTAATTGTTTGAGTTCTCGGCAGGCCTGAAGATCCAACTCACTTGATCGAGATAGACCTGTGATCAATAGTTCAGCGAATGTATTTAAACCGATGGTCAAGAATGTCGTCAACGGGGAAGTAATCGGATGAGATTCCTGTTCGGTTTCTATTAATTCATTAGAATTTAAAAGATTTGATTTCGAGTTGTCCGATTTCGATGATGCTTTAGCGATCCAGGGTTGGAGGAGCGTACGAGTTTTTGTCGATTTAGATGGATTAGTTGGAGAGGATAGGGATTCGGAACTGTTCTGCTCAAATGCGAGGGAGATCGGTGAGACTACTAGTCCCTCAGCCTTGAGAAAGACCTGACCTGCAACAAATTTGAGCTGTTGAGTTGGAGATTGAAGCTTGATTAATAACTGTTCCACCCCTGCCTTTCCCTGAGAAGTATAGGGATGAACTAAACGTAAGCTTTTCCCTTGAGCATCCTGGAGATGAGCCACCACAGCCTGTTCTGTGGGATCAAATTCTACCTGTCTTACCTCAGTGACCGGACAAACGTAGAAGTGATCCGTCAGGCGCCGGGGCTGTAAACAGGCGGGGGGCAACGCCTGCAAGTGGGCCTGCAATTCTGAAAAATCCTCCACCAACAACGGGGAACGCAACTGTTCCCAATGGAGGGCTTGAGGATTTAGGGTCGCCTTGGCCCGATTGAGGGTGAGTTCACGACTGGGGGTGAGTTTTGCCCCCTGGATTAGGAGTTGTCCGGCTCCTAGGGCCGACCAGGAAATTCCCTTTTTGATTGGGGTTTGAGCAATCTGAGCAAAGGATTGCAGCGGTTGATTGGCAGGATCGTCAGATTCAGCTTGGATCGGATAATCACGGCACAACGCCACCACCATTCCGGAGTCCACATCCTGGAGATAAGCACTGAACCGAAAATTACGCCGTCCCAACTGCACCCCACAGCCCAGTCCAATCAATCGTCCTGAACCAATATTGGTTGTGCAATCGGTGCTGGAGCCCTGAATAAAAAGCCGGGGAATGGTTGGGGGATTGGAATGAATTGCATCCAGACGAATACACAGTTCTCCCACCAATTCAGAAATACGAGCTGGAGAGAAACGGGCATCGTGGTTCAAATAGCGATCGCGCTCCGTCATCAACTCTAGGATAATTTCTGCTGGCCAGACTAATCCTTCTGCGCGGCACTGGCTTTCTAAACGTTTCCAACGCCCGACCAATGTTGCATCCAAGTTAGCAAATCCGGCCTGTACCGATTGAACCAGAGTCGTTTCCAGATCATCCAACAACGTCGTAGGAACTTCCAGGGATGTTGATCGGGTTTCGACAATGCCATTGGTCTGGTCGGGAGACAACCAGCGAAATCCCCAAACTGCCAATGGAACATGGCTACAGGGAGCAGCTTCAGAGCAGTTGCAATAGGTGTATCGAATGTCCTGGGGGACTAAAAACCGTACCGTGTAGGGCAAACTGTGAAACCGGGCCACGGGCTTAGAACTTTTGATGAGTTCCATTACCTGGCCTGCCTCAAAGATTTTTCGCAGTCGACTGAGTTCGGTCTTGCTGTAGAACCTGGTGAGATCCTCGTCGGAGATTTCGCCCGGATTCCAGGATGAAAGGGGAGTGACCGGGATGTCCTCCGGAGTGGCTTCAGGTTCATGGCCTGGATCAGTTGTCGATTCTGGGGTGGCGGCCTGCGGATCGGCAGTTATCTGGTTATCTGTTGCTGGATAGTCGAGCTGATAGGCTAGAACCGAGCGAATTAGATGGCGACAAATCGTTGTGGCGGGACAACTACAGCGACTTTCACCCAATGTAGAATCCGCTGGAAGAATACACTCAATCTCGTCCGACCACTGAACCGTTACCGTTCCCGCTGAATCAACAACCAACTCATAGGACAACTGACCCGTTTCCAGTTCTTTTGTGGCCCGCTTAACCAGACCTCGATTACTGAGAACAATCAGGTCATCCGTTGTTAAAGCGAGTAAGTCCTGACGCAACATTCATGTTAATGAGACCTCGACAGAGCAAAAATTTTTGAGGCATAATTGAAGGATAACAACTTTTTCTAGTGAAGCGCTCAGTCAGTAGGACTGGTTATTTAAAATTTATTGTCTAGGATTGATCGCTGAGGCCGATGTTTTGGGAAATATAGAATGTGAAGCGTCGAGTTAATGGACGAAAACTGCTTCAGAAGGGGTGAGGGAAATTTAGTACAGATTCGTTTCAGAATTATTAACATCTGTTAGATCAGCATAAATGTTTAATCCAAAAGTCAAAATGAGTATGAAAACGTTGAGATATGGGTTAATTGCCTTAATTTCTCTATTAGTTGTTACAGTTGGTTCACTTCTGTCCACGCCAGCTACAGCCACCACAGGCCACGGAGCAGGTCAGGGAGCAGGTCAGGGAGCACAGGTACACATTTGGGATTATGCTAGCCTTACCAATCCTCAAATGGTCTGTAAGCAGGTTTCATTTGCTCCCAAGTCCTCCAAGGGATCTGATGTGCCATCCATGAATGTCCGTTCAATGGTGGTCAACAATCAATACTGTCAAGGACTCAAGCAACCTCAACATCTGAGTTAGTCGTGGCACTCGCAACTCAAAAATTCACTTTAGCGGAGTATCTTGCCTATGATGATGGGACGGATACCCGCTACGAACTTGTGGATGGAGAGTGAGTTAAAATGCCACCGGAGAGTGAACTCAATCGCAGGATTGCGACATTTTTGTTTGCTTATTTTTTAAAACAGGGCGTACCCTCCTACCAGTTGACCCTGAAAACGGAGGTTGCTGTTCTAGGCTCAAGGGCAACGGTTCGTCTACCTGGCTTGATACTGCTCTCCGAAGATCTGGCAATTTCCCTTGAGGTGGCTAGCCGTTCTACGATCACATTGGAAATGCCCCCGCCGCGATTGGTTGTAGAAGTTGTGTCCCCTGGAAAGGAAAACGAAGATCGAGACTATCGCTACAAGCGTTCAGAATATGGGGCGCGAGGCATTGCAGAATACTGGATTGTTGATCCCATGCGAAAGCAGATGACTGTTCTGGAATGGGTAGATGGTTTGTACGAAGAGGCAGTATTTCAGGAGACTCAACCTATCGCTTCTCCAGAATTTCCAGATTTCAGCTTGACGATGGGACAGATTCTGCAGGGAATGTTCTAACCAGTCTTTTGAATATTCCAGTCTTTTGAAGATTTTAGTTATCTTCAGGAGTACTCCTTAGTTCGAGATCAGGAGTTCTATCTGGAGACAAGTCTAGTCTGGGTACTCTGCGGAAGCTAGCCGAAGTTTTATTGCTCATCATCAGGGAAACCAAAGCAAAGCCAAAGAAAGCAGGGAGAATGATGGCCATCAAGAATGCCAACTTTACCAGCCAAGATGTGAAGTCGAGAGAAGAGCCATAGTGAGAACGGTAGGGATCGAGCTGAGAACTTTGAGTCTCAAAAGATTGATCCTCGTCAACTTGCCGCTTGAATCGAACTCTGCGATCATCCAATTTTTCCAACAAGACCCAGCCCATATCGGCCTCTTCCTGACAGAGTCTTTGAAAAACCTTTGGGCTACGAAACAGATCACGGTTGGCCCGTACAATTTTGTATTCCCAAGCAGGCTCGATAATACTGCCATTCGCAGATGGGATTATCGTATCGTTCGTGGCAGATTGTGATTTGGTCGGCGGGTACAGGGTCAAAATTTCTTCCTCCTCAAATTGCGCTTCTAGCTTCCCCTGATAGCGACGTAGCCAAGTGCCGAGCAACACTGCATCAACACCCAAACTACCAATCAATAGGCTGAGGAAAATAACCTCCATGAGAGCTCTCCTGGATGATTGCCCCAGGTCAAGATAGCTTAATCCTGTAAGTCAATAGTTGAGTAATAGGCTATTAGAGCAGTTATGAATCTACTCATAGTTTAAAACGGATCACTCAGTCTCGGCAGCAACAGAACTGACCGCTGATTTCACGAGCCCTGAGGAGAATCAGTCCTGTATGGGAGATGCCCTGAAATTAAAATATCGGAATCAATGGTCTGAACACGAACCTGTTCCAAGGGTAATGCCTGAGTCATGGTTTGCAAACCAAGGTCTCCTACAGGAGAGGGTGCGCCCCCTCCACCGATAATCTTAGGGGCAATGAAGGCAAAAACCTGCTGCACCGCACCCTGGGCGATCGCCTGGGCCGCAAGGGCACCACCGCACTCCCATAGTACAGACAGAAATTGCCGCCGATAGAGTTCAATCATGAGAGCGTTAGGATCACAGGGAAAGATTTCTATCACCTCTACCCCTTGCTGTCTCAACCAATCCTGCATTTCGGGACGAACTTGTGGTTCCGTGACGACCAATGTTGCTGTCTCAGTAGTGTTCCAGAGATTAGCCTCAGTGGGCAAATCCAACGAACGACTCATCACCACTCGTAGTGGATTTGGTTCCCCCACCCCATGGGTGGTCAAGCTTGGATTATCCTGCCGCACTGTGTTCCCCCCCACAATCACTGCGTCGCAGGCAACCCGCAGTTGATGAACCCAGCGCCGAGCGGCTGAACCTGTCACCCAGGTACTATGTCCAGTGGTTGTGGCAATCTTGCCATCCAGGGTCATGGCATATTTCAGAATCCCGAACGGTCGTTGATGCAAAATGCGATGACTAAAAGCCTGGTTGAGTTCCTGGCAAGCCATTTCCTCAACACCCACTTTCACTGCGATGCCAGCGTCCTGTAGCCGTCGAATTCCCTGTCCAGCCACCAAAGGGTTTGGATCAACCATACCCACCACCACTTTGGCAACCTGGGCCTTGATCAGGGCTTCTGTACAAGGAGGGGTGCGCCCATAGTGATTACACGGTTCAAGGTTGACATAAACCGTTGCTCCTCTGGCTTGTTCTCCAGCATCTCGAAGAGCAAAGACCTCGGCATGAGGTTCCCCGGCGCGAGGGTGAAATCCTTCTCCCACAATCTGATCCACCTGGGTAATTACACAACCAACCAGTGGATTTGGAGCTGTTTTTCCCAGAGCTTGTCGAGCCAACTCCAAACACCGACGCATCATTCTTTGCTCAAAGGATATTGTTGTCATTCGTGAGTGTTCAAGTAATTGTCAAGCGGTATTAAATTAAGCCTGAATGGTGGGCGGCTGCACCGCCCACCATTCCATCACGATTGCTCCGCCTTGAGCGGGAACCCATGTTAAGCGAATTATATTGATCCTTTCTACAGAAACAAATCCCGCAGGGAAAAACCCACGGGATCTGACAATAATCTTAGCGATGATCAGCGACCGAGAATTAGAACGGAAGTTCCTATTCCTCCGGTAACAACGCCATTGGATTTACAGCACCATTACCACTGGGATGGATCTCAAAGTGCAGGTGGGGGCCTGTACTCCGTCCAGTGCTTCCCATTTCAGCAATCTGCTGACCCTGAGCCACCTTTTGGCCCTTATTAACCAGGATGCTGTTATTGTGCGCGTATAGGGTCACACTACCATCCGTGTGTTCGATCTCAACCAGATAGCCATAACCGCCGCTATTCCATCCAGCATAGACCACAACTCCAGGAGCAGCAGCAACAATCGGTGTACCAATAGGGCCAGCGACATCAATCCCACGGTGCATCCGTCCCCAACGCCAGCCATATCCCGAAGTCAATACTCCTTCAGCTGGCCAAATGTAGCCATTGAATCGAGATGACCCACCCGGCAAGTAGGAATCTGGCCCCAGCATAGGTGGCAAATCTGGAGAAACAATCCGACCGATGGCCGGGTTATCCAGCAAATTATAGGCATCTGGATCTCGCGGTGCAGCAGCAACAGTGGACTCTTGGGAGCTAGCAGAAGTTAAAGCCTGGGCAACTTCGGGAGTGGACGTGTCGTTGCTAGCCAGTTCGTCACTCAATTCAGAAAGAGTCTTGGGACGCTCCCCCTTATCCACGGCTGCCATTTTTTGGCGATCATAAACTTCCGGATCGAACTCTGGATTAATTCGACGTCGGAGAGGTTGGCTGACGGAAGTTGAAATCAGCGCATCGACATCTGGACTAGACTGATCCGAATTCTCCAGATCAGTTCCGACCGAGTCAGACGCCTCTAGGGAAGTATCCTTCTGAATGGCATACTCTTCGCGTAGTCGGCTGACCTCAGAACGAAGGCGATCTGCATAGCTCTCTGAAGCTAGAACGGGATAATCCTCAGAATTAACAAACTGATAACCCTGAACAGGTAACTCGCTTGATGGGGATTTCAGAACAACCGCGCTATGCATCTCAACCCCTGAAAGCTTGAGTTCCGCCACATTGGCCTTTTGCTTCGAAGCCAACGTCCGATCCGAAACTGCTCCATCAAATCTGTCCCCTTCAGAGGAACTGTCAGGTTCCTGGAATTGACTGAACTTTGAAAATCTTGAATCAGAAGTAGTGGACTTTTGATCAGAGACTGTAGGGCTCTGGGGAAGCTTGAGTTTCTGACCCGCTACGATGAAGTCCTCATCTGACAACTGGTTAGCGCTAACAATCTGCTGAATCGATACATCATGAGACTCTGCGATCTGTGCCAGCGTTTCACCAGACCTAACCTGATACACCATTGAAACAGGAACAGAAGTCAACTCAGGCTCAATCAAAACTGCTCCCGATACCTCAGCTCCCTGGCTACCGCCCAGACTTGATGGAGCAGGTGCAGCAAATTCAAGCTCAGGAACCGCAGACCCATCAGCATACCCCGCACCAGTCTCTGGGGAACCGACTAAAGATCTTGGAGAGAAGACCTCAGAACTCTCTGAAACCTCCTGCAAACCCTCTGTCGAAAGTTGCTCAGACTGAGCTGCCTTGGGAGCTTGCGCTGGAGAAACCTCTTCCGCTGAGAATTTGCTGGAAGTTGACGCAGCAGGTGCTTCCGCCTCCGACGACCCTACAGGGGAGGAACTCGACGACTGGGACTCAGAAAGTAGCGTCTTCAAGAGCGCTGGCTGCCACTCGGCATCTGAATCTGAAATCCCATCAGTATCAGGCTCAACTGAGGACTGAGAGCTGCTGGATTGGCTAAGAGAGGGTCGATCAGAATTTGCTAAATCTGACGATGGAACCTCCGGAGCTGCTTGGCCGCCCTCAGGCAAAATCATGCCAGACACAATCGCCAAACCGAGTATTGCAGCAGACGTCAGACCTTTGCTGTCGCTGCAAGAAACACCTGCCCGCTGCGAGGTGCAAACCTGAGGCATACAGTTGATAACACCACTCTCACCTACAGGTAAATCACTATTTGGAACTGTTCCTTTCAAAGAACGACCTCCTATGGAGAAGCGCTTGGTTTAACTTAACAGCCTTGCCGAATCTAATCATACCAGTAGTGGTGCTGATCACATCCTTCGACTGATCCAGATCACAGATGGCAATCTCGACTTAGGACAGATTACCCTGCTTTCCCAATTTCGACAAGCCATAAAGACTTACGTCAACTTGTCAATCCATTGAACCGACCCCCATCAACTGCTTGTCAAAACTGTGATAGGACGCCGCTTACCTGGCTAGAGCATCAGAACTGCGAAGCCCGAAATCTAACCATCAGGTGATGACTTTACACTAAGACCCGAGGGTAGCACAAGCATGACATTCACCGTGTGTAGGCTTTGAGAGAGACTGAAACTCGTTTAATCCAGGGTTCTTTCTTGAACTTAAGGGGGTTGACTTTAAAGGCTTAGAAGCACATACAGTCTGATAGATAGCAGCTTTTGCCTAAGTTCTCGACCGCAAAGGAGGATGAACCCCGCACCACAATTCAGTCCAGATTGTTGTGAAAAAATGATAAAGAAAAATTATCAAATCCAGCCATCACAAACTCCAATAGATACCGCCTCAGTTTCTAGCTGTCTCTGAGCTTCAAATAATCCAATGGTGGCGCTCACTGAAAGATTAAGGCTCCGAATCCGGGACTCGATCATTGGAATCCGAACCGTTGCCGTACAGCTTGCCAAAATTTCAGGGGGCAATCCAGTTGTTTCGCTGCCAAATAATAGCCAGTCATTTTGAACATAAGATAGCTTCGAGTAGTCTGCCTGTGCACGGGCGCTGAAACCAATCCAGCGACCACCATATTGTTTCCAGTAATAGCGAAAGTGGTCGAAGCTTTGATGAACCTTGAGTGGGACGTAGGGCCAGTAATCTAGTCCAGCTCGACGCAGATCCCGATCACCAATGCCGAATCCTAGAGGACAGACAAGATGCAATTCTGTTCGGGTGGCTGCACACGTACGAGCAATATTGCCGGTATTCGGTGGAATCTGAGGATGAACGAGCACGATGCGGGGCATGAATCGGGATAGGTCAGCTAAACTAATTGGTTTTCTTTATGAAAAGCGATGGTAAGGCGATGGCTAGGAGTCATAAGATATTTAAAATTGTAAACTGGATAACAGTTTTTTTGGAAAGTGTCTGGTTCTTTAATTTCTGTCCAGCCAAGTGTAATTAACAGTACAACTCAGAAGTACGACTCAACAAGCCGCACCGAATCGAAATTGCTCGTTACTGATCATCACTGACATCATTAATTGTCTACTTGTTACGTTCGGCAGCGGCAACCTTAACCTACAAGCCTGCTCCTACAAACCTGCCCCCTACAAAATCTGAGATAGAAACTGCTTCGTCCGATCTTCTTGAGGGTGGTTGAAAAATTCCTCTGGCGTTGCTCTTTCTACCAGCAGGCCATCAGCCATCAACACAACTCTATCTGCTACCTCACGGGCAAACCCGACTTCGTGGGTCACACAGACCATCGTCATTCCCTGACCTGCCAAGGTTCGCATGACATCCAAAACCTCTCGTACCATTTCTGGATCAAGCGCCGAGGTCGGTTCATCGAATAACATGATCTTAGGCTGCATCGCCAGAGCACGGGCAATGGCCGCACGCTGTTGTTGTCCGCCTGAGAGTTGACCCGGAAATTTCTTAGCTTGCTCTAGAATTCCCACCCGTTCCAGGAGTTGAAGTGCAGTTGCTTCCGCCTCAGCTTTTGGCTTCCGGCGAACCCAGATTGGCGCTAGAGTGACGTTTTGCAGGATGGTCAAATGGGGAAACAGGTTAAATTGCTGGAATACCATGCCCACCTCGCGCCGAACCTCTTCAATATTTCGCAGATCGTGGGAGAGGTTGATGCCATCAATGACAATACTGCCTTTCTGAAACTCCTCTAGGGCATTGAAGGTACGGATAAAAGTTGACTTTCCAGAACCACTTGGCCCCATGATCACCACAACTTCTCCCCGTTCAACTTCCAGGCTTACCCCTTTAAGAACGTGGAATTGATTGCCGTACCACTTGTGGACATCGGTTGCGACAATCACCGTATCACCTGTAAACTTCTTGGCCTGGTTCGTTTCCGTTTGGGTCTGAGACATCTCTGCTAAGCATGACAATTGTTGAGTCAATTTTACGCTACAGTTTCCCAAACGTCGTTAACTGTGAACATTTGTCTGAGATCGCAGGATCAGAATCGCAGAGTCATAAACAGAAAGCGGGCAACGAAAAAAGCCGCCAGAATCCAGGTTGCCACAGAAACCTCGTGCCCCTTTCCCTGAAAAGATTTGACCAATGGATAAACAATGAATCCAACCGATAGCCCCTCTGCAATCGAGTAGGTCAGAGGAATCATAAAAATAGTCAAAAATGCTGGAATCGCTTCTCCCAGATCCTGCCAGTTAATATGAACAACATTCGCCATCATCAGTACTCCAACGATAACCAGCGTCGGCATCGTGGCATAGAACGGGATCGCCTGAAACAAGGGAATGAACAACATTGAGCCTACGAATAGCCCTGCCGTTATAACTGAAGCAAAGCCTGTTCGTCCCCCCTGCATCACGCCCGCCGCAGATTCCACATAGCTGGTGACACTGGAGGTGCCTAGAATTGCGCCAGAGGTTGTTGCGACAGCATCCGCCATCAGGGCTTGATTGACCCGGGGTAACTCTCCCCTGTCATCAATAAAGCCTGCTTTCATGGCCACCCCCGTGAGGGAACCTAGCGTATCAAAAATATCAACGAATAGAAAAACGAGTATAACTGTGACTAAGTCAATCAGATTACTAGCATTAATTTGTTCTGCTCCTCGAATCGCCTGACCGAATAAATGGCTGGGAAATTCAGGAACTTGAAACAGACCCTCTGGCCACGCCGTCACTCCCGTAATCCAGCCTAGCAGTGCTGTCGCAAAAATCCCCCACAGTAATGCCCCTTTCACCTGACGAACCACAAAAGCCGCTGTGATCAAAAATCCAACAATTGCAACTAAAGTTGTGGATTCTCTCAAGCTGCCAAAAGCCGTTTTTGTCACTTCATCGGCCACAATAATTCCTGCCCCGCCATCACTGGGATCACCAGATAAACCAATGTAGGCCATAAATAAACCAATCCCTGCTGATAGAGCATTCTTCAAGGAAAATGGAATGGCCGCAATCATTTTTCGACGAATATCCGTCAACGTCAAACCAATAAAAATTAGTCCTTCAAAAAATACTGCTGTCAGGGCCAGCCGCCAGTCAATCCCCAGACTTAGAACCACGGTATAGGCAAAAAAAGCATTCAATCCCATTCCAGGAGCCTGGGCAAAGGGATAGTTGGCATACACTGCCATAATAAAAGTACCAATCGCAGCAGAAACACCCGTTGCCACGACCAACTCTGAGAATAAGTCACGAGGTTGATTCAGGAAAATTGCATCGGATAATACCAAAGGATTCACCACTAGAATGTAGGCCATGGTCATAAAGGTAGTAATCCCCGCCAGGATTTCTGTCCGGAAATTGGTATCCAAAACATCAAATTTAAAATAGTTAGCAACAGTAGCTTGCCATCCACTGTAGTAATAGGGGTTTGTACCATTTTTGGCAGATTCTAGACTAGAACTTGAGTGAGAAGTAGAACGTTTCTGGTTAGGTTGCATGGTTATTTTTTTCTAATGGGATCAACATTATTCGAATAGTGAACTTGAAAGCTTAACCTGGGCTAAACCCAAAATTAACCTGTGTGCCTTAATGTCTTGAGTAAAGATTCTATAGCTTTTTAAAGGTGACAGCTTCTAACTTGGTTCTACTGCCAAATCAGGGTTCGCATAGCTTCGGTCGTCGTGAGCTAGTTCCGCTGTGGCCTGATACGATCTGGAAAATTCAGCAGGGGGTTGTTCGCACCCTAACGTGGAGCGAGGATGGTATCCTGATCAGCCTAGGGTACTGGGGCGAGGGAGACATTGTAGGTCAACCCCTAACGCGACTTGATCCCTATCAAATTGAGTGTTTGACAACCGTTTCAGCTCAGCCAGTCCCACCTCAGCAGTGGTCAGAGGAGTTGACAGCGATTCTGTCCTGCACCCAACAGGCCCAAGAACTCCACAGCATCGTTCAGATTCAGAGTACCGATCAACGCCTGTTGAATTTTCTCCAGTGGCTCGGTCGGAAATTTGGTCAGGTGACCGAGACCGGACGATTGATCAACTTGAGGCTCACTCATCTGGAAATCTCCGACGTCATCGGTACTACACGGGTGAGTGTGACACGCATGATGCAGCGACTGGAGACAAGGGGCGTTATTCTACGACCCTGTCGGCATTCGATTATTTTGAAATCCGATGATCTGTAGAGACGCTGGATACAGCCTTCCAATGCCTCTATAGATGTTTTCTAGCTGCATAGAATGATTGCCAGCTTGAGGCCTTACGGCTCTTCACTACATGGTTGAAGTAGTGGTCTAGCTTTTTTAGATCCTCGGCAGCATCCTTGAGGACAGATCCCTTTAAACTCTGCACCAGGTGTTCCGGGGTGATTTTGCCATCGTTGTAGTAGTAGGCATGGATGCCCGCTGCATAGCCGACGGAAACTGCCTCCGCCGTACTCATAACAGTGCTTAAGGATTCCAATGCTTTTCCCTCAGCAGTTTTTCCCTGCCGTAGTTCATGGAAGGTTGTCACCAAAATCTCCGTTAATTCTGGCTGGAGAGTCACTGGAATTTCTGCTTGGGTCAGAAGTTGCTCTGTTTCCCGCTGTACCAATTCCATTTCCTGACGAATATCGGCAATCGGGTGTACGGTTTCAAAATTCAGCCGACGTTTCAGGGCCGCACTCATCTCATTCACGCCCCGGTCGCGAGTGTTGGCTGTGGCAATAATATTAAACCCAGAACGGGCGTAGAGCGTGCGGGATTCACCAGGCAACTCTGGAATCGACATAACGCGATCGCTCAGAATGGATAACAACGTATCCTGAATTTCTAGAGGACAACGGGTAATCTCTTCAAATCGCACCAATTGACCTGCTTTCATGCCCCGATAAAGCGGAGCAGGAACAAGGGCGCGATCGCTTGGCCCTTCTGCCAATAAAAGCGCATAATTCCAGGAATATTTGATATTATCCTCAGTTGTTCCTGCACTGCCCTGAATCGTGAGGGTTGAGTCCTGGCTAATGGCTGCTGCTAATAATTCACTCAGATAGCTCTTGGCAGTTCCGGGTTCTCCGATCAGCATTAATCCTCGATTCGTGGCCAGCGCAACAATACATCGCTCCAGAAAACTGCGGCGACCAACGAATTTAGGCCTAATCCTCAGAGCTTGATCTCCCAGAACAAATTTCAAAACGGACTGGGGAGTCAAACCCCACCCGGCAGGACGGGGCGCATCGCCGTCCTGCTCACTAAGTTGCTTAAGTTCTGCGGCATAGAGCAACTCGGCAGCTGGCCGCTGTATCGATTGAGTCTCTGACTTAGTTTCCGCCGGGGTAGAAGATTGACGAGTCTTGCGGGGCATTCACCGGATTTTGATTATTTTGTACCAGTTCAGGTGAAATTGGGTTTCACAAACTCAAGCGTCGTGCCTACGGGCGTGACTTCAGGAAACCCAATGGATGAGAAGCGTTATGCAGTTTGACAAAACCGTTACGACATGCCGCCGGCTGCTTGAAACCGAGCTCTTGCGCGCTTTAGCTCATTCTTAGCCTTGATCTGATCCTGGCTGGGTGTGGAATCATCGGATGTCATGAACTTACTTTGAGCAGCATCGTATTCCGCTCTCGCAGTTTCCAGATCAATGCCTTCCGCAGATTCTGCCCCATTCACCAGAACAGTAATTTCGTTTTCATCAATCTCGGCAAACCCACCAAATAGAACAATGGGAACCCAGCTACTATCATTTCCAGTCTTGCGAACTTGCATAACGCCTGTATCAAGGGCCGTCATCATTGGAGCGTGGCCACTTAGAATTCCAAGTTGCCCGGTTGTGCTGGGCAGAATCACTTCCTCTGCTTCGTCATCCCAAATGGTTCTATTGGGAGCAATGACTCGAACATTGAGTACCATAAATTTAATTAAATGCAATGAGAGATAGATAGTGGTTGAGTTCTGGCTCCTTGACTGTAGCAGGGAGGGCAAACTCACAAGTTAAAGTTGGGCTTGCGAAACCCAATATTCCCAGAGAATCCTATCGACATACTCTTCCCCCTGCAGGGCCAGGATTCTCATCGATTACAGGTTGGTCAAGTTTTGCAGAGAGAGCCTTGCAGGTTGGGCAACTGAACTGGCGAAACCCAACCTAACAATTCTCAGTTCCTAGGACTCTGCTTTTATCTTCTCAGCTTTAGCAAGTACCTGATCGATACTGCCTGCCATGTAGAAAGCACCTTCTGGAAGGTCATCCAATTCTCCCCCCAGAATCATCTTGAATCCCTTGATAGTCTCATCTAGAGTGACATACTGACCGGGCGCTCCGGTGAAGATTTCTGCAACAAAGAAAGGCTGAGACAAGAATTTCTCAATCTTACGAGCGCGAGCCACCGTCAAACGGTCATCTTCAGACAATTCATCCAGGCCCAGAATCGCAATAATATCCTGCAACTCCTTGTAACGCTGAAGAGTGGACTGAACCTGACGGGCAATACCGTAGTGATCCTCTCCAACAACGCTAGGCTGCAACATTGTAGAAGTAGAGTTCAGCGGGTCAACCGCAGGATAAATTCCCTTGGAGGCCAATGCACGAGACAGTACGGTTGTTGCATCCAGGTGAGCAAACGTGGTTGCTGGTGCCGGGTCAGTCAAGTCATCCGCAGGCACATAAACCGCCTGAATAGAAGTGATGGAACCTTCATTAGTGGACGTAATTCGCTCCTGAAGTCCACCCATGTCAGTGGCCAGGGTGGGTTGATATCCTACCGCAGAGGGCATCCGACCCAACAGTGCAGACACCTCAGAACCAGCCTGTACAAATCGGAAGATATTGTCAACAAAGAGCAATACGTCCTGCTTACTCACATCTCGGAAATATTCCGCCATGGTCAAAGCAGACAGACCCACACGCATTCTGGCTCCAGGGGGCTCATTCATCTGACCGTAAACCAAAGCCACCTTAGACTCTGACAAGTTTTCTGGGTTGATTACCTTGGATTCAGTCATTTCAGCGTAGAGGTCGTTACCCTCACGAGTCCGCTCTCCCACTCCTGCAAACACCGACACCCCACCAAGCGCCTAAGCAATATTATTGATCCGCTCCATGATGATCACCGTCTTACCCACACCCGCACCACCGAACAGGCCAATCTTTCCAC
>JBHJGO010000110.1:0-28413 GCA_050331715.1 Microcoleaceae cyanobacterium | reverse complement strand
GGCATTGGATTAACGACCTCTGGCATTGGATTAACAGAGTCAGGCGTTGGGTTAACAGCTTCGGGCATTGGTTTAACCACTTCTGGCATTGGATTAACGACTTCCGGTGTAGGATTAACTGAATCTGGAGTTGGATTAACGGCTTCTGGCATTGGTCTGACTGAGTCTGGGGTAGGTCTAACTGCTTCAGGATCTGGGCTGACTATGTCTGGAGTTGGGATGTCCGGAGTTGGCATGGGAGCCTCAATTCCACCGATTCGCGTTCGTGATTTTTGGTTAGTTGCAGATTCCGAACTGATCATCTATGGTTCAACGGAACCCAACGCCCGTTTGACGATTGGAGGACGCCCAGTCAAACTGAATCCTGATGGAACGTTTCGGATTCAAGTTTCATTCCCAGATGGCATTATCAATTACCCGATTATTGCTACATCTGTCGATGGAAAGAATACTTGCTCAATTCACATGAGATTCACTCGTCAGACCCCTGAACGTCAGACGAACAATAGAGAAGAGATGGTATTGAAACGGTTCTAATCCTTTCAAGTTATCCTTCCGACTGGTACTTGTGGCGATCTTCAATCGCGTGAAGTGTGGAAATGCTGTAAGACGGGGCAGTAAGTAGTGTTGCATTGCTACTTCTGCCCCGTTTGCTTTTTATGCTAGCTGAAGTCTAGATTTCGATTAGAAAAATAAAACTCAATCAATATATTTATTAATTTATTGTCTCAAACCAGAGAACTTCTTGAAGGAAACGTAAAACCAAATCTGTCTTTATTTTAAAAAGCAAAAAAATTATTAACAAAAATTGATTTTTTGTTGCATTACTTTAAGCTGTAGATATTAGCTAAGTAATAATGCTCATTACCGTAAAGGCTAGGATGAGTGCTTATTCCTGTGGAAATGCAGAAGTTGATACTGAGTTAGCAGCAGACATGCAGAAGATCAGTCCAGCAGAATTAATTAATCAATATGCTGAAGGTAAGCGGGATTTTACTGGAGTTAGTTTGGAATCCTTGGATTTATTTGAAACAAATTTGGAGGGAATTAACCTGCAAAATAGTAACTTGAGTCAGGCTTATTTACCATACGCAAACCTTAGCAACAGTAATCTACAAAGTGCTCAAATGGTCGCCGCTGAGCTTGGGGATAGTCAACTTTATCAAGCTAATCTTTGTCAAGCTAATCTGCAATCGGCCAGTTTGTCCAGAGCTAATCTGCGCTATGCCAATCTGAAGGGAGCAGACCTGACGAATGCAAATCTACAGGGAGTAGACTTATATCAGGCCGATTTGAGTGAAGCGAACCTGAGTCAAGCTGATCTAGGAGGAGCAAATCTGGAGCAGGCCATCCTGAAATCAACAAATTTGGTGGGCTGTAATTTGCATCGAGCTAAGGGGGTTGATCTATCTGAGGCCAGATATGACCAGACAACTATCGGCCCAGATGGATACTGATTTACCCTACAGATTTATCCTTTAGCTGAGGACGTTTTCCAGAATTTCGATAGCGAATGTAATCTTGTAGAATCTGGCTGTGGTCAAAACAGAGGTTTTCCGGAATTTCCTCCAGCTCGAAAATCCTAACGGCTTTAGCATCATCTGCGGCCATAGGTTCTCCAGTGGCAGTGGCGAGGAAAACAATTGCCAGGGTGTGCTGACGAGCATCTCGCTTCGGATCGGAGTAAACGTAGAATTGTTCCGTTAAGTTCACCTTTAAGCAAGTTTCCTCCTCGGCTTCTCGTTGGGCCGCCGCTTCAGCGGATTCACCATAGTCAATGAATCCTCCTGGAATTGCCCAGCCATAGGGAATATTCTTTCGTTCGATCAAAATAATAGGTCGATTGGGCCGATCAATCAGTTCAATAACAATGTCAACAGTTGGTGCTGGATTTCGTGGAGCCATGATTTCCAAAACATTAATTAGAATACTCTGGCGGTTGAGGTGGGGCTTTAAGTGCTGTTGGAATCATCATCAGAATCTGATTAACATTGGTCTCCGGTGCCATGCCTGATTGAATCTCCAGGCGTAAATCTGCAGCAGCATAGAGCGATCGCCGTTTCCCCAACAACGTTTTCAATTTTCCCAGAGGGTCAGGATCTTGCAGCAGAGGTCGCGTAGTATCCTGCTGCAGCCGTTGATAAAGCTGCTCAACGGGAACATCCAACCAAAGGATCAAACCCTGACGAAGGTATCCCCAATTTTCACGCCGGAGGACTATTCCGCCTCCGGTAGCAACGACGGATCGTTGATAGGCTGACACCTGGCTTAAAACCCGTGACTCCAGGTCTCGAAAACCCGCTTCCCCCATCTGATCGAAAATTTCTGTTATCGATTGGTGGGTGACCTGAGTAACCACTGCATCAGTATCTAGAAACCGATAATTCAGAGCTTGTGCTAGCCGTTGCCCAGTTGTCGTTTTGCCGCATCCCATCATCCCAATCAGGTAGAGATTCATGCCCTGAAGTTGGTCAACGGGTCGTTTCGCAGGTGGATTCTGGCTCATCGGTTCAGGCAAACAATTTAGACTAGATCAGTTTCATCTTCATCTTCATCCAATATGCCCCAATCGTCATCCCCTTCCGATTGAATCTGAGTGGGAGCTGCTTGAGGGGGGATGATAACGCGATAATTGGCATCATAAACCGATTCTGGCCCTGTGTTTGAGCTAGAATTTGCACCAGACTTTGAATCATCCTTTGAACTGGACTGCGGTTGATCCATTTCTGGCCTTTCATCCTCTGCTTTGCGATAGCCGTAGGAATAGTTAGAACCCTGCCATTGCTGAGTTTGAGGCTGCTGTTCTGCTTCATAATACCCCACCCTTGGATCTCCCCCATAGTCATCTGCCTCGTAGTCCAAATTCTGTTCCAGGTCATCCTGAGTTCGTTCTTGGTCAAACCGTCGCTCTGAATCTACGGCACGAAAATCTGGCTCCGGTTCGGCTGCATCGTCCCAGGTACGAATCGGTCTTACTTCGGTCTCCCAGTCATCGCTAACATTGTCAGGCTGCTGCCGTCTAGATTGAACCGCGTCATCTGAGGGTAAATCAAGCCTTTGAGAGCTAGGTTCTGGCTCAAAGGGTTCTACGGGTCTGGATGTAACCTGCTCCTCTGACCAACGTTGTTCTGGTCGGAACGGTTCTCGAATATCCGAGGTGTCAGATCGTTCCCAGTTAACAGTTTCCTGACCATAGGGTTCCTGGGAATAGGGTTCCTGGATATAGGGCTCTTGAACGAATCGTTCCTGGGAATCAGGTTCTTGAGAGTATGGATCTTGGATTGGCGACTGCTGCGATTGCTGCGAGTAATAGTCTGAAGATGCTGCCTGAGTATATTCCTCCCGTCCAAATCCAGTCGGGCTTACAGATTGCTTGGCCGATGATGAGAAGTTAGAACGTTGCCGAGAGGGGGTTCCTGACTGAGTGGCAGAAAATTGAAACAGAGCCAGAATGATGACAGACGTAATGAATCCTGCCGCTAGCGCCAGCAAAATCCACACTGACAACGGTAGAGTTGCTGAGGTGGTTCCCAAAAACGATAAAGCCAGGGCTGGGGAGAGATTCTGCACCACCAGAATCGCCAGAACTACCAGGATGACTAGCAGAGGAGCAAGTAGGATTGGAGACATGGATAAAAACCGATTAGTCCTAGTAACACTTTACCAAGCCAGACTAATCGAGTTCCTGCTGAAGCTGGAATAAGTTTAATGAAAAATTGGACGAAGTCACCCAATTTTTCGCCTGAAGTTAATGCCTGAAGTTAATGCCTCACTAATCTTCTTTCCAGCGGTTCAGCGGTACACAGTCAATTTCGAGTTGATCCAATGTCCGAGCTACGACAAAATCCACCAAATCTTCAATCGTCTGAGGATTGTGATACCAGGCCGGAATTGCCGGAACAATTCGGACACCTGCCTCCGCTAATGTCGTCAGGTTTCTCAGATGAATCAAACTAAATGGCGTCTCCCGTGGAACTAAGATCAATTTTCGCCCTTCCTTGAGCTGAACATCGGCGGCCCGTTCCAGGAGATCCGAACTCATACCATTGGCCAGTTTCCCTACCGTTCCCATGCTACAGGGAATAATAACCATGCCCTGGGTGCGAAATGACCCACTGGCAATATTGGCCCCAACATCCTGCCACGGATGACAACGCAATTTTCCTGAGGATGGAACTCCAGCCTGTTCGCGCCAGAATTCCTCCTGCTGGATAATATCAGGTGGCATCCGCACGGCTTGCTCACTTTGCCAGACAATATAGGCGGCGCGAGAGGCAACTAATTCAATTTGGTAATCTGCCTGTAACAGATATTTGATCGCACGTACCGCATAGATTAACCCTGATGCTCCAGAAACACCAATGATCAGCGGTTTTTTGTTAGAAGACATGGGGCCTAGAAATTAAAGGATTCGTCATTGTCATCGGTTGCTTCACTACCACCACCCATTGCAACCAGGTCAATCTGTTGACGATAGTAGTCAACACTTTTCACCTGTACCTCGACATAGTCTCCCAGACGATATTGGTTGCGATTCTTGCGGCCCACTAGAGTTTGCTGGCGAGAGCGGTATTCGTACCAGTCATCCTTGAGCGAAGAAACATGCACTAATCCTTCAACCCGAATTTGATTGCCCCCCGGAGAGGACAGTTCAATTTCAACAAAGAAGCCATAGGATTGAACCCCGGTGATCAATCCAGTGAAAGTTTGGCCAGTGCGTTCCTTCATAAATCCGGTCTTTTTCAGCACCTCCAGATCCTGCTCAGCATCCGCAGCAATACTCTCTCGCTCACTGAGATGGACGACAAGCTGACTCAACTGGGACTCTAGTTCATGTTGCAGATCGGGGGGCAAGACATTCCAACTGATCTTGTCGTGACAGGAGGAGTGACCCAGATTCACCTGTTCCTTAGAGCGGGTCGAGCGGCGATCGCGCCCCTCTTCAAACACAGCCTTTAAGACCCGCGCCATCTGAAGATCAGCATAGCGAGACAGGGGAGAGGTGAAGTGGGTGTAGCAATCTAGGGATAAACCAAAATGCAACTTTGGTGTAGTGCTGTAGAGAGCAGGTTTGAGGCTTTCTTCCAGCAGATAGGTCAGGACGCGCTCTGAATCCGATTTTGACAACTCCTCGACAAAGTTTTGAAAATCGATTGGCTGTAACTCCTCTTCATCCTGAAGTTGCAGATTGCAGCCCAGGTGATTCGCCAGCTTGACGAGTTCCGTCACGTCCTCTAGATCCGGTGGAGGCTGTACCCGGCAGATCATTGGCAGAACCAGGGCCCGCAGGTGACTGGCCACCAATTGATTGGTCAAGATTGTTAATTCCGCTGCCATAGAATGGGAAGGGGTAAAGGCTGTCACTACCATCGGCCCGACTTCCCCTTCATCATCAAAGTGACGATGGGTATCCAAAAGTTTCAACTCAAAGGCTCCCCGTTGTTGACGCAAATGACGAACGAGTCGACTAACCTCTAGTAAATCTTCCAGATGGGCAGTCACTTCTGCCTCAGCCGTTTCAGCTTCATCAAGAATGCTCTGGGCATTCTCGTAGGTCAACTTATGATTGACCTGGATCACACTCGGCTGGATGACAAACTCAACAATCTGCCCCTCTGGACTCAGGGTAACCAGGGTGGAAATCGCTAATCGTTCCTGATCGGGAAGCAGTGACAGGCGATCGCAGCTCAGAACCTCTGGCAACATGGCAATCAACTTATCCGACAGATAAACTGACGTACCCCGTTTGCGGGCTTCCCTATCAAGGGCTGTATCCGGCAGAACGTAATGGGCCACATCTACAACGTGAACCCCTAGCTGCCAATTGCCCGATTCAAGCCGCTCAATACTAAAGGCATGATCAACGCTGTTGTGGGCGATATTCTCTGCTGCGTCCTTGACCACGGAAAATTCTGGCGTTCCCAGGTCAGGCTCAAAACCAAGGATGAACAGCTCCCTTAAATCCTCACGATCCTTAAAATCCGTTTTCTTCAGCTTGTCTGGAACTGCCTCTGCTTCTTTCAGGGCAAAGGGAGAATAGGCCCGTGGCAGATCGTGTTTGCAGCAAACAATGTCCAAATCGTCTGCTTCCTCTGCGTCAGAGCCCAAAACCTGCACCACCTGACCGACGGGCTTGTGAATGCCAATGGGATAGCGCTGAACCTCGACATGCACCAAGTGATCGATCACCTCTGACATCTCCCCCTCATCATGACCGGACAGTTCTAACTCAAACAACAATCGATCATCCAGGGGAACGGCTCGATATCCAGTCCGGGTTTGCTTGACTCGTGCCAGCACAGAAGGGTTAGCACGCTCCAGAATCAAGTGAACTTCCCCTTCAGGGCTACGGCGACGGCTGCCTTCTTTAATGACTTTAACCAACACCCGATCTCCGTTCCAGGCATTACTGAGGTGGCTTTCTCGAATGTAGACATCCTCAGCCCCCTCCCTGTCCTGAATCGCAAAGCAAAATCCTTTACTCGAGCAGCGCAGTTTTGCTTCAACAACCCCTTCCTGCGGAACCCGCCGATAGCGACCCTTATCTTTTTCCAAGACGCCGATCCGCTCTAGGGCATCCAGCATCACCTGAAACTTGCGGGCACTATCGTCGTCTGGGGCAAGCTTCTTTTCCAATACCTTCGGTGCGATGAGTTTATTATCTGAAAAGTGAGCTAACAGTGTAGCGACTGAAAATTCCATGTAGCGATCAATCCTTTATGTGCTGAATCTGGGACAAACAGGTCAACGCAACAAATTTGAGATGGAGGAGATACAGCCTCAACAGACTACAACATGTTTAATGGATTCAATCCAGTTTTCCATTTTGCTCAGCCGAGGCAGTGATACAATAAGCAGCAAGCCACACATCCAAAGCCTCAAAGCGGCTGGCAACTGAGAATTTGTGCCTCCTCAAGTTGCCCAAAGCAAATGGATTCCAATGTCTAGGGTCAAGGATACTGTTCCAAGTGTGGCTCCTGGCATAATGCTTGAACTCACAATGGTGGCGTATTTTGTTGCGTTAGTAGCTATTGCTTAAGTCAGTATATCGCAGTTTGGACAAGTTTTATGTATTCTCAGTTTAGAAATGCCTATCCTACAGGGAGCCTGATCTCTGAATTGCTGGCAATTGATGAAGGTCAGTTTGTGGTCAGGGCAATTGTTGAGGTTGATGAAGTCATTCTAACCACTGCGATCTCAGCGGCCAAAACTGTGGAATTGGCAGAGGATCAAGCCAAGCGGCGAGTTTTATTTGCATTAGGAATAGAAATCCCCGCCACGTTGCCTCAGATCCCCGCAAGGCTAGTGTCGAATGCATCAGATTTCCAGGAAGAGACCACTAAGCAGTCAGACGATGAAACCAAGTTAGAAATGGACTCTGCCGCAGATGGTGAAGATTGGCTATCGGATAATGCCATTACTGCCGCTGCTCAGAAGAGCGATGCCACCTCGCCCACCTTGCCCGAATTTGATCCAGAGAGTGAGGGCAATGTGACGACGGCTGAACCACTTCCCGAAACTGCCACCGCCAGCGAGACGCCCTCTCGCTCCAAGCGAACCACCATTGAAGCAACGGATTTTTCCTCAGATATTGCCAAAACTGATATCGAATTGAAGCGCTTGGGATGGACACCGGAACAGGGTGTTTCCTATTTACAGAAAACCTATGGCAAGCGATCGCGCCGTACCTTGACAGAGGACGAGCTGCTGGATTTCCTGCATCATTTGGAAGCATTGCCGAATCCCGGTGAGGAATGAGATTCAGGAAAACAGTTCTGCCGTAAACTGCAACATTAGGATGAGCTGCAACAAAAGTTCCATCAGGCCAGCGGAAATTGTTAGAGTGTTAGAGAAACTTAGCGAAATCCAAGACCGCTATGAATTTTAGTGACGCTCTACCCACCTTTCTGATTACCCTGCGTGAGGGCTTTGAAGCTGCCCTGGTGGTGGGAATTGTTCTAGCTTGCTTGAAAAAGGCAAACCAGAGCCGGCTCAATCCCTGGGTATACTTCGGCGTGCTAGCTGGAATTGTGGCCAGTGGATTAGTTGGCTGGCTTTTCAACTTGCTGATCAAAGGAGTGGCGGCCTCTGAAAATCCCTATGCTCCGGCTATGGGGCAGTTGC
This sequence comes from Microcoleaceae cyanobacterium, assembly GCA_050331715.1. Taxonomy (GTDB): domain Bacteria; phylum Cyanobacteriota; class Cyanobacteriia; order Cyanobacteriales; family Microcoleaceae; genus JBHJGO01. Next base: position 20,289 of record JBHJGO010000110.1, on the reverse strand, counting down.
TCGAAGCGGGCTTTGGAGTTGTAGCAATCGCTATGTTGAGTTGGATGCTGGTCTGGATGACACAGCAGGCCAAGTCCATGAAAGCCGAGGTAGAGGGAGCAGTGAAAACAGCGATTCAAAATCAAAATCGCGCCGGGTGGGGGGTGTTTGGCTTGATTTTCATTGCCGTTCTGCGGGAAGGATTTGAAACGGTTTTATTCATCGTTGCTAAATTTCAACAGGGCTTGGCTCCAACCCTTGGCGCATTGTTAGGAATTTTGGCCGCAGCAGGATTAGGAACATTGCTGTTCCGCTGGGGAATTAGAATTAATATTCGTCTATTTTTCCAGGTGATGGGCGTTCTCTTGCTCCTGATTATTTCAGGATTGGTGGTGTCAGTACTGCGACACGCTGATCTGGCCGCATCATTGTTCTCTCAGGTTGAAGGCAGCTCAGTTAATCTCTGTATATCGCAAGCCTCCTGCATTCTGGGGCCATTGGTTTGGGACACCAGCACAGTATTGCCAGACCGAGAATTTCCTGGCATCGTTCTGAAGGCGCTGCTCGGCTATCGGGATCATTTATACTTGGCCCAGGCAGTTGGATACCTGGCTTTCCTGGTAACTGTCGGAGGCATCTATTTCCAGAGTTTGACTCAGGGAACGGTGAGTTCCAAAACTCCTCAAACATCCTCCTGATAAACGACTCAGCCGGAACCCACCTTTGATGGGTTTATTATCGGTTTGTCAATCCCCGCATAAAACGTTGACAGATTGGATGGAGAGTTAATGCTGCACCCCGTTGCATTTCTGGCGAAAAATAGTAATCGTTATAGATCGAAGACTTGTCTCCTAAATCTTCCCTTTCATAGGCCAGGTTAATTGCAATGGGTAATCCGGTAAATCGGCTAATTAAAAGCTGTGGTATCCCTCGATTTGAGATACATTCAATGTAGGTATTGGTATACTTGCGAATTTTATTCACCATGCCTAGATTGACAAGTTGGGGAAATGGGCCAAACAAGCTGTAGATAGTGTCATAGGATGTAAAATAATCTGGTGATCGTTGAGAAAACCACAGCAGAATCTTTGGCACCTTAATTGCTTGTAATAATTGCCGATAGCTTTGAATCCAATTCATCCGAGTTTCCGCCACAATCAGCCGCACATAATTTTCGTCGTAGGTTTCTAGAAGCTCTTGATAGGCGGGTTCTGACCCAATTTGACTCCCATCTGAGCGTCGAAATAAGTATTCCAATCCGCCACTTTCAAATAGTGAATTGCTTTCACTACGTCCTGACATTACCTGAATAATTACAAATCTGGAATGGTTAATATATTCCAGCAGGCGTTGGTTCTTCAAAAAAAAGTAAGGCCCTGCCCCACCGTAACCCAGATTTAACACGGGCAGATCTAGCCATTTTTGCAACAAACTGGGATAAGGTTGCTCACAAAAACAGCCAAAGGTTTGAGCTGCACCCAAACAGACAAAATATTGATTATTTCCCAAAATTTTAGGTTCTGGCCCTCGAAATTCTAATTCGGTTCCCTCCAAGTAATAGGAATGATAATCGATGATTTCCCAATCGCGCTGCTGATAGTATCCCATTTTGGTCATCTACGTACTCATGCAACTGAAAACTCGGTTAAGGCTCGCTCACGGGGATGATGAAACCCCAGAACAATATCACTTTTTTCAACTCCGAGCTTTAGTAAGTCCCACGTTATTCCGTCTTCCGTTAAATCTTCTTCTACCCAAACTTTCCCATCACAGAGACGGATATAAACCGTACTTCCACAGGTTCTCCCTGTCTGATCCCAACCAACCTGTAGCCAGAGGTAATGATCACGTACCTCATCAAATACAATAAAAGGATCAACACCTGATGATGGCTGTTCCTTGTCAAGTTTATAGTAGTAGGTCAAAACAGACTTGACAATTTCTCGATACTTGATCAGATTATCCATTTGACGATAGTCTCCTGCTCAACATCAAAAACAATTAACTTAATACTCAACTCTTTCATTGCAAATTCAATCGCTTCTTTCAGAAAGAAACTATGATAGATATCACTATTTAATGCTAGATAAACCGTTGCTTCGGGAAATGTCTGAGACAGGTACAGCCTGTAAAGAATATATTGACCAATCGCAGTTTCAAATTCTCGAATCCTTGAAGCTCCCAAAAAGCTCTTGATCTCAACGATAATTTGCTCCCGATTACGTTCAGCAGCAAACATGGATTCTGCCGCCAAATCTGCATAGAGTTTAACCTCTTTGAACTTGATTTGATATGTATCATGAACAATCTTCCAACCATCTTTAACAAGGGCATTTCTAACCTGATTGTGATAGATATCTTTCGCAGTCATGATTTATGCTGTTATTCCTCTTATTCTAAGAGCATTTTCTTTTACGAGGTGAAGGTTTTTCAAAATGCATTCTGAACTAGAGCTCGCCATTCTGGAGATTGGGCCAGTCGGTGGGCATCAATGTCTTCGCCTAAATCTTTAGAGTAATGGGTAAAACTCTCAATCCAATTAATCACAGTTTCGACGCTAGGAAAAGGGGTGTATTGCCAGGACTGCTGAAGATAGTGCTGCATCTCCGGTAAAAATCCAGTGTGATAAAGATACCAGGAACTCCAGACCAATGTGCTGTAGCGCACCCAGTTTTCAATCAATCGAATTTCCAGTGGGATGCCTGGCTGAGCAAAGAAGCGATCCAGAACCCAGTTGATAGACTTGGCCTGGGAGACACCATTTCGCATCGTGTTTCGATCATGTTGACGATAACAAACGGTTGGTTGCCTGAGCCAATCGGCTTGACACCCCTTGAGAGAGAGGCGCAGGATCAGATCAACGTCCTCTGCATGGGTCAGTCCTGGCTCAAACCCCCCTACCCGCCGTAACCATCTTCGACGAAACATCAGGGTTCCCATTGTACCCAGGGGTTTCCAGCGCAGCCAGGATTCCAGGTCTAGTTCAGGTACAGTTGTCCAGGGATGCACATCCATCAACGTTTCACCTGTTTGACTGATGCGCCGCCAACCGCTGTGAACAATACCCAGATCAGGATTGGCCTCAAATACCGTTAGTTGCTGGGTTAATTTATTCGGCAAGAACAAATCGTCCGCATCCAGGAAGGCGATGAATTCCCCTTGGGCCAGTCGAATTCCGTGATTGCGAGCCACAGAAACCCCCTGGTTTTGTTGATAAACGTAACGAATCCGATCCTGATAGGGCTCCAGAACTTGACGGGTATTGTCCTGGGAACCGTCGTCAATCACAATAATCTCAAAATCAGTTCCTAGTTCCTGATCCGCTTGAGCCAGCACGCTCTCGATAGCCTGGGAAATGTAGCGATCGCAGTTGTAGCTAGGAATGATTACACTGGTACGGGGATCAGTCGGAGAAAATAGGGTTTGACTGAACATATTGATTCGTAGACCTTCCTCTTGATTGTTCTCCCTGACATTATTTTTCCAGATGCACTGGCAACTGATTGAAAAAATGCCCAAAAAACCGACTAAGCATACTTCAATTAAACAACGTCATACCCGCAAGGGCTTGTGGTTTGATCAAACCATGGCAGTTCTGGCAATCCTCAACTTTGGCCTGGTTTTGTTTAATATCAGCTATATTCCCTGGCGAGATTTTTACTTTCGCTATCTTCCCAGAATAACGACTTGGTATGACCCCATCAAGGGGATTGAACCCCATCGAGAAACCAAGACCTATCTCGAAACCGTTGAACGTCTGGCGCAGCAGATCCCTGCCACGGGACTCGATTCACCGGAAGTTGAAGAAACTCTAGGGTCACTCCAGGAGCAAAGTATCGACATGATTAATGAAGATCCCTTTGCGATCGCGGATAAAAGTGGTGATCTAGAAAAAATCAAACGGCTAATTCGAGAGCAAACCAATCAATCTCCCCAGGCCTCCTCAAAAGATTCATTTCAGCAGTTCTGGAGCCAGGAGTATTTATCAACAAAAAATCTTGAACAAGAGCTGGTATGGTTAGAGGATAATATCACTCCTATTCTTCAAAGAAATTACTACCGTCAAATCGGAGAAAATGGCGAATTTATTGATAATTTTTGGAAAATCGATCTTCCCTTTGTTATTATCTTCTTTCTAGAATATCTCGGTCGAACCTATTTAATTAGTCGTCGATTTGCCACTTTTAATTGGTTAGATGCCATGCTGTGGCGCTGGTATGATGTATTTCTATTTCTTCCCTTTTGGCGCTGGCTCAGAGCAATTCCAGTATCCGCTCGACTGGAGCAAGCCGCTTTATTTGATATTAACCGAGTTCGAAACCGAGCAACCCGAACGATCATTACCAGCTTTGGGCAGGAACTGACTGAAATTGTTGTGGTTCAGATGATTAACCAGCTCCAGGATGAGATTGAAAAGGGAACCCTATTAGACCAGGTGCTTGATGCTCGGAGCCGCCGCTATATCGATATTAATGATATCAATGAAGTTGAAGCTATTGCAACCCATTTAGTTCAGGCTACTGTCTTTAAAGTGATTCCCCAACTGCAACCTGATATTGAAGCCTTGATGCAATATAGCTTGGAGGGGGCATTACAGCAGTCCCCTTTCTATCAACAAGTACAACAAATTCCAGGCTTAAAGGAATTACCCAAACAGGTGGTCGAGCAGTTTGTGAGTGAGTTTTCCAAGCTGGCAGTCAGCAGTCCCAAAGGTGCCTATGAATCCTTTAGGGCTATGAGCGAAGACCCAGTTGCAACAAAGTTATCTAATCAGCTTGTTCGGCACTTTGGAGAGTTCCTCGGTCAGGAATTGACTAATACTCAAAGCCTGGAAGAAATTCGTAGTCTGGTGAGCGATTTCCTGGAAGAATTCAAGATTAACTACGTCCAGCAGGTGGATGTAGAGAATTACGAGCAGGTACTAGCGGAGACTCGACAACTACGTCAACTGAGTGGTCGCAAAGATTAAGTTACAAAGATTAAGTTACAAAGACCAAGTCGTGAATTTTATTAAGCAGTGTAATGTACTTCTTGAATCGGTTGCCAGGCCGCGTAATCAGCTTCGGGTCTGCGTTCAACATATCGCCTCACGTAGTAATGTTGGATAATCATCGCTTGTTGCTCTCGATTGAAAATCTCGAATACTTCTTTTTGACTCAATAAGGGATTGTTGTTAATTGCATTCAATAAACTTACTTCTCCCCCTTCTCCATTAGACCTGTTATTAAATCCATAGTTATAGGCTGAAACCCCTGTTAACTCTTCCTTTAACTGGGCATGAATTGCTTCTGCAGCGTAGATTGGCCCGATGTCTTGATACTGATACACATGACACAGTTCATGGATCATAACGGGATTACTGAGGGGGCCATCGCTGACATCAAAGTTGACCAATTTCATCGTGACAAAAGCGCGAGAATCGGGTCTACCTCTAAACCAATCTTGAATCCCAAAAATCAAGTCGTTGGTCAAACCTGCTCGAGAAAAGTAAATTTTGCCATAGTCCAGCGTTCGCCCGTAAACCTTCTGAGCCTCAACAATTTCTGCCGCTGTCATTCTTCTAGCAATTTGACTGAGCAAGATATTCAATACGTCGTCTAGCGCTTCTTCACTAACCTCAGCTACAGCATCCAGAATCTCGTTTACTGGCTGTCTCAGCGTTGTTCTTGCACCCAGCACAAACTCCCGTAGCAGTAGCTTTCCATGGTCGAAAATCACTGATCTAAACACATCAGCAAGAGACATCCCTTTCGATTCAAAAGTGGCGAGGAAATCTGAAAACATCGGCTTCAGGGTTTTCTAATATCAGGGAGCATCATATCAAGGAGCCTCCTGCCAGTCTTCAGAAAGCCGACGATAGTTGTACTTTTCAGCTCCGGGATGACAGGTCACACAACCCGCCAGTTTTACATTATTCGAGAAGTCAACCTTAGGATGTAATGCTGTGAAAAACCGGGAGCGGTTCAGGCGGTAAGGAATGCGATTTTCTCGCTCGGTCAAAGAGCGGGAGAAGGTCTGTAGATAGTTCCACACCAAGGCCCGACTTGGATCCACTAGCGGCTTGACCTGCACCCCATAGTGTTGGGTATCCTGTAAAAGCTGTTGCCAGGTTTGAGTTGGCAGAACCTGCGGCGGCACAGGCACATGGCAGGTCGAACAGTTTTCTAGATAAATCTGTTGTCCCAGTTGATAGCGCTCAGGAACCCAGTCTACTGTTCCAGGGATATCTGCGGTGAAGTTTTGGGTCAATTGCCAATCCGATGGACGCTGAGTCAGTTCCGAAGTTTGGGCCTGGGCCAAATTTCCAGCAATCCAGATCACGAATACAATTAAGCCGCACCAAATCCGCCAGGGAAATCTGCGACGAGGGCGATTAAATCTAAGCAATTTTGTCAGAGAAAATCTTGTTGGGAACTGCACCGCTCTACCTCAAGTTAGGGACTTTAACATACTGCCACTAACAAACTTCTAAAACCATTCCCTCTCGTGCCACAAGCCCCCCCGGAAAGGCATCCTGGACTAGAGACTGAACCTGATCAAGAAAATCGTCATCGTGGGATGGGTCGTGCTGATACATCACGATCTGCTTTACCCTAGCCTTTTTGGCAATTTCTACGCCAACTTGCCAGGTTGAATGACCCCAACCATATTTCGGCGACTTTTCATCGTAGTATTCTTCATTCGTGTAGGTGGCATCGTAGATCAGAACGTCAGCGTCCTGAGCCAACCGCAATACATTTTCATCGAAGCGGCCTGGAAAATGCTCCGTATCAGAACAGTATACGACGCTATGGCCCTGCCAGTTGACTCGATAGCCCAGAGCAACACCCGGATGATTCAAAGGTGCAGTTTCAATCAGGATGTCTTCATCAAGAACCACCTTATCCCCCGGAATAATGTCATAGAACTTCATCTCCGACTGCATGACATTCATCGGTACAGGAAAGTTCGGATGTACCATTTGATCAGATAGGCGATCATGGATCGTGCTGCCATCAGGGGCGATCGCACCATAGATATGAAATCGATTCACGGGAATAAAAGCAGGGATAAAAAAGGGAAATCCCTGAATATGATCCCAGTGAGTATGGGCGACGAATAGACAAGCTTCGACCGGCATCTGTTTCAGCAGATTCATGCCTAGCACTCGAAACCCTGTGCCTGCATCAAAAATCAGCCGTTGCTTGCCGACCATCATTTCGACACAGGAGGTATTTCCACCGTAGCGAACGGTATGGGGGCCAGGGGTTGGAATGCTACCCCGGACACCCCAAAACTGAACTTGAAAATGCTGGGATTCTGAAGACGATTGATTCTGAAACGTTGGATCAGCAGACATCTTTGACTAGGAGATAGGGAACTGAGAACCTAAAGCTTTGCCTGGATGAGACGCTTTGAAGACTTAGTGATCAACTAAATCTACCGGGCCGAACCCCTGAAAACTTCGACCTGAGCTATCTAAACGCTCAATGCTTAAACACATTGTAGCTTTGAATTTCTGTAACTTGGTTATCATCGTTAACGAACACCGCTTTAGGAGAGTGATTCAGTAGCTCCTCCTGTGACAGTTGTCCATAGGCAATGATAATCAATCGATCTCCGGGCATGCCCAGGCGAGCGGCAGCACCATTCAGCTCGACTGCGCCAGAGTGAGCCGGAGCCGGAATGGTGTAGGTGATCAGCCGCTCTCCATTTGAAAGATTAAGTACCTGCACCTGTTCGTAGGCTAGAATTCCGGCTGCATCGAGTAGAGTTTGATCAATACTAATGCTCCCTGTGTAATGCAGATTAGCAGCCGTGAGCTTGCAGTTATGAATCTTAGCCAGTAGGAGCGTTCGGTACATTGTCCTCAACGGATGACTCTTCAAATGGATGATCTAGCTGAAGCTATTACTTTTTAGCCGCAGCGATAAACTTCTCAACCAGGGGAGTGACCTTGTCAACATCCTGCCATCCGAGAATCTCAGTCACCTTTTTCTGCAAATTTTTATAGGTACGGAAAAATTCAGCAATTTCCTCTAGTCGATGGGGAGCAACGTCTTTTAGAGACTTAACTTCAGTATAGCGAGGGTCATCATCGGGAACGCAGAGAATTTTCTCATCGCGGTCGCCGCCGTCAATCATTTCCAGCATGCCAATCGGTCGAGCGGCAATCACGCAACCGGGAAACGTTGGTTCATCAATAATCACCATACCGTCCAGTGGATCGCCATCGTCGGCTAGAGTATTTGGGATAAACCCATAGTCATAGGGATATTGAACCGAGGAGTACAGCACTCGGTCAAGCGCGAAGGCATTCATATCCTTGTCAAATTCGTACTTGTTCTTGCTGCCTGCGGGGATCTCGATCAAAACGTTGACCAGACCAGGCTTAGGCTGAGCTGGAATTCTGGATAAATCCACTGAATTATTCTCCAAACAACTCTTTACATCAGAAGCCATCTCCATACACAACCTCTATCCGGTAGAAGCGTGTCAGGAGAATCAGTACCTCCTATGTAGATTCTAGAGGCGATTGGACGATCTTCCAAAAAAACTCTACGGCTGACTCAATCTTGATGCTGGAGAGACGTAGGGGGCAATAGAATCCGGAGCAATCTGACTAGGGGAGTAGCGGGCAACCACTAGCAACGGCAGTGCAAGAGTTAGCAACGCAATCAATGTTCCAAAAATGTCTGAAAATCGAATACCTGAACTGCCAGGAAGACTGGGAGGTTGACTATCGGAATCCATATAAAAATTTAATATATTGCTGAGGCACAGCAAAGCTAGAGCGGTACACTTACTTTAGCATATCCATTCGAGGACGCTTAGGGGGTTTAGCCCATCATTCGGGAAATAAGGACTTCTACTACAACAACTGACCGGCTGCTACTTTGACCACCTTACCCCCCACCATGACCTGAATCCGATCCTCAACGTTTCGAGCCTTTAATCCCAGAATGGAGGGCCGATTGATTTCATAACCCTGCTCGACTTGAATTTCGAGACCCTGCTGCCCCATTTGTGCTGAGTTCTGATCGAAATACTGATGATGGACAAGATAGGCGGCCAGGCAACCATTAGCACTGCCCGTTGCGGGATCCTCAGCAATCCCTAAATTAGGGGCAAATACCCGAGCGCTGATATCATTCTCCGGACTGTAAGGCTCCGCCGAAAAAATCAGAATTTCTGTGGTGTTTGTGGTTTGAATCAGGTGATTGTAGGCAATCAGATCAATCTTGGCCTGCTTCAGTCCAGCCAAACTCTTCAGCGGCACAATAATGTAGGGAACCCCCGTTGAGACCTCTTGAATAGGGAACCGCTCATCGATATCTGTCGAATCCAAACTCAGCGCCTGGGCAACCGGATCAATTTCAAGAACTTTATAGAAGCTGGGTGGATTCTGTTGCATCCACAGCATCTCATCTCCATCCTCCGCCTGTGTCCAGGTCACCGGAATCTGGCCCACACCAAGGTTCAACAGCAGTCGTTCTACGGGTTGCTGGATCATTTCTTGCTGGATCACATAGGCAGTTCCCAAGGTTGGATGTCCGGCGAAGGGAAGTTCCTTCTTGGGCGTGAAAATCCGTACATCATACCCACCATCCTGGGTTTGCAGCGAGGGCACAAATGTCGTTTCGGAATAATTCATCTCCTGGGCAATCTGCTGCATCTCAACGTCAGATAGAGCAGCGACCTGATCCCCAAAAACGACCGCTAGAGGATTTCCGGTGTACTTGTCTTCTGCAAACACATCAACAATACAAAAGTCCATAGCCCAACGTCTGTAACACTGCAAATGGTTTCCGGGGCAATTGCCAACTCAAAGGCTGCTAACAAGTTCCTGATCATCAATTCCCGCTAGCAACATCTCGATGACAAGCACTGATGCACTCAATCATACTACTGAGCCTACACACTATTGAATAGAAAAACTATCTAAATGGAGAAACTATCGATTCTGCAAACAGTGCATCGCCTCCAGAAGTCCCTGAGCTTTATTGAGGGTTTCCTGATATTCCAACTGGGGTTGGGAATCAGCCACTAGGCCCGCTCCTGCTTGAACACTCACAGTATGACCCGTTTCAGAAGTTTGAACAATCATGGTTCTGATGGTGATCGCACTGTTCAATTGGCCCTCAAAATCATAATAACCATACACCGCAGAATAGGGCCCCCGCCGACACCCCTCCAGTTCATGGATGATTTCCATCGCCCGGATTTTCGGCGCACCACTGACAGTTCCGGCTGGAAAGCAAGCCTTGAGCAAGTCCCAGGCTGTTTTACCCCGGGCCAATTCTCCCACAACATTGCAGACAATAAGCATGACATGGGAATAGCGTTCAATCACCATCAGCTCATCCACCTGAACCGTACCAATTTGGCAAACTCGGCCCAGGTCATTCCGGCCCAGGTCAACCAACATGATATGTTCCGCCACTTCCTTGGGATCTTGGAGCAGTTCTTCAGCCAGTGCAGCATCTTCTGAGGTTGTTTGACCGCGACGGCGGGTGCCAGCAATCGGTCGCAGAGTGGCCATTAATTTGCCCTCAGAAGACATTTCAGCTTTGACCATGACTTCAGGGCTAGACCCCACCATCTGCCAATCGCCGAAATTGAAATAGGCCATGTAGGGCGAAGGATTAATCAGGCGCAGGGAGCGATAAATTGCAAAGGGATCCCCCTCGTACTGAGCAGAGAGCCGCTGGGAAACCACCACCTGAAAGATATCCCCCGCTCGAATGTACTCCTTGGCTTTTTCCACATTGGCGCAGAATTGCTCACGGGACACGCTACTGGTGTAGTTGTCAGGGAAGTTCTGAACAGAGGCACTGGAAGCTTGACGTTGCCCCGGTGGTCTCCACTCCAATAACGTACTTTGCCGAGAAAGGGGAGATTGTAGTTTATCCACCAATTGGCTCACCCGACCACAGGCATTCTGGTAGGCAGCTTCTAAATCCACTGAATTGGTATCAGACTGACTCAAATCCGCGTAGGCGATCGCCCAAATCTTGCGCTTGACTTGATCAAACACCAACAGGTTATCTACCTGCATCCACAATCCGTCGGGCAAATCGGTGGCCGTGGGCGGATGAATCGGCACGCGGGGTTCAATCCACTGAATCAGCTCATAGCCCCAAAACCCAAACAATCCACCAATGCCGCCGGGAAGCTGAGGCAGTTTCACTGGATGATAGGCAGCCAGACAATCCTGAAGAATTTGAAATGGATTGCCCTGAAATTGCTTCGATGTACCATCGCGGTAGGTTTGCAAGATCTGATCGCCCCGTACTGCGAGTGTCCAGAGCGGATCACACCCTAGAAAGCTATAGCGGCCGAGTTTCTCTCCCCCCTCAACCGATTCCAGCAGAAAACTGTAGGGCTGACCCGCACAGACCCGATACCAGGCAGAAACAGGCGTATCCAGATCAGCAATCCACTCCTGATATACCGGAACAAAATTTCCCTGGGCTGCAAGCTGGCGGAATTCGGAGAAATCTGGAAACATTGTCTCTGCCTGATAGTTTGTAAAAACACTAGCAAAAAATTAAGGACAAAGGCGGACTGACCGAACCTTCATCCTTCTTACTGCGGAGCACAACAGTTTTTGACTACAGTTGAGTGAACAACGTTCACTAAAACGCAATTCACTAAACTTCGTATCACTAAACTTCGTAAGTTGCTTTGCCGCTGAACTTCACCTTTGCCGGATCGACATTTTCACCAATTCGATGATCGATCTTGCCGTAGTACTCACGACCCTCGTTTGCCTTCTCAGGGAAGACGCCGTCCTTCGGATGAAGATATTCAGTGTCTCCGTTGGGGAAAATGCGGTAGATTTTGTAATCAGTGATTTTAGGCTTGAACTTTGTCCGGAGCTGAGTTCCCAGTGCCAGACACTGTTCCTTGCGAGCCAGATAAAGTAGGTTCTCACCCTCGTTCATAACGGCAGCGCCACCTGTTGGCATTTCAAACACCTGCTCGGTAGAACTTGTCCATGTAATTGCGTACTTTTCTTCTACTTCTGCCTTTGTAAGTAGCCCTCCAGTACTCCCCCCAAAGATTGGAGCCTTTCCTGTTAATCCACCAGTTGAGGGTTGCTCTTCCCGTTCCTGAGTGGTTTGTCCAACTTGTTCTTCTGACATAGTGCTGACATTATTTTTCAAATGTTTTTCCGGAATCCTATCACTGATACCTGGCCGAGCTGTTCAGTTGTAAGAAACCGTTACACACATAGGAGTTGGCCTCGCGCAGCAACATCTGAAACTCGATGAAGCTTTCCGACGTTATTAAGTTCCAGTTGAGAATCAGTCGATTGTAATGGATTGAGGCCCACTGCTACGATCTGGAGCTTCAGTGGGTTCAGTCGTCGGCACCTCCGCACCTTGCTGATTCAGCCAGGTTTTTACCGGATCATCATACAAGTTCAACTTCAGCAGGCCGGAAAATAATCCTCCCAAAAAAGCCATTGGCTCACGAGTCAATCCTTCCACAATGGGTTTAAGCTCATCCATAACTCAGTTCAGTTCTCTTAACAACTCTGTCTCAAATCTTAACGTGATTCATCGTGACTGGTGCATGAATTAGTAGTTGCTATAACCATCGTCATAGTAACCATCGTCGTAATAACCGTCGTTGTAGTAGCCCTCATCAGAGTAACCATCGTTGTAATAGCCGTCATCATAGTAGCCGTCATCATAGTAGCCGTCTGAGCTCTGACTGGCATATTGACCGGATTGCTGTTTGGAAAAGTACTGGTGGTAATCATCATCATCTTTTTTGACCGCAGCACTCCCCGTTTGAATCGTATTCGGCTGAAATGGTTTGGCCTTGATACTGCCCTTGCGTCCATCCAAAGTCGGAACATTTGGTAAATCCTGAGCCGGGATGTCAGGGGTGACTCGCTTCATGAACTGTCGCCAGTTGTAGGCAGCCGTCTCGCTCTTACCCCAGGTGGGCTGGTTGTCATCATTCCCCAGCCAGACTCCTGTAACCAACTGTGGGATATAGCCAACAAACCAGAGATCTCGATAGTCCTCAGAGGTTCCAGTTTTTCCCGCAGCCGCTCGATCCGACAACCGGGCAGATGTACCCGTGCCGCTTTCAATCACGCCCTCCAACATCCAGGTGGTAATCGACGCACTCCCTTTGTCCAGAACTGGCTTGGGTTTGAACTGATCCTCGTAAATCACTTCCCCTTTTTGGTTTACGACCTTGCGAATGCCGTGGGCAGGAATGTGCTTCCCCTCGGCAGCTAGAGTTCCATAAGCATTGGTCAATTCCAAGAGATTGACTTCGTAGGCTCCCAAGGCCAGGGAATAGGTCGGTTGCAATTTAGATTGAATCCCCATACCTTTCGCAATCTTGATTGCCGGGTCAAATCCAACATCAACCAAGACTTTCACGGCCACAACATTCAGAGATTGGCTCAGCGCACTACTCATTGACTGCCAGCCAGAATGCCGCTTACTGTAGTTCATTGGCCGATATCCATCGACCCGATAGGGTTCGTCCATGTAGCTATCATAGGGAGAAAATCCCGCCGCGATCGCCGCTGAATAGATCAAACCTTTAAAGGTTGAACCGGGTTGTCTCTGGGCTTGGAAAGCTCGATTGAATTCACTCTCCTTGAAGTCAACTCCACCCACTAGTGCTTTCACCTCACCATTGCGGGGATCGACTGCAACCAATGCCGCTTGTTCAAAGCCTTCGGATGCGCCATCAACTTCTACTGCCTCCCGCACCACCTCCTGAGCAATTTTTTGCCAGGGCAAGTGCACTGTGGTTTCGACTGTCAAACCGCCAAGTTCCAGGGCATCCGCCGGAACGTATTTTGGCAATTCCTTCTGAATGTAGCTGGTGAAGTAGGGAGCCTTGACCCGCAGACGCTTGGGGGAACTGGGGTTCACGTTTAGAGGCTGTTGCATCGCTGATCGGGTTCGGGCCTCGTTGATCAATCCTGCTTCCTGCATCCGGAATAACACAACATTGCGTCGCTGCTTTGCCGCCTCGACATCTACGAGGGGAGAGTACTTGCTAGGAGCCGGAGGAACTCCCGCTAAAGTAGCAATCTCCGACAAGGTGAGTTGCTGCACCGGCTTGCTGAAATAAACCCAGGCCGCATCAGCCACACCGTAGGCTCCTGAACCCAGGTAAACCAGATTCAGGTAACGCTCTAGAATTTCCTGCTTAGTCATGTTGCGTTCCATCTTCTGAGCCAGCATCGCTTCCCGCAACTTTCGCACCAGACTCTGCTCCTGATCCAGGAAAACCACCCGAGCTAGCTGCTGCGTGATGGTACTACCCCCCTCCACCACATCCCGTGCCATGACGTTAGCGGTGATCGCCCGCATGATTCCTTGATAGTCAACACCATTGTGCTGCTCAAATCGTCGATCCTCGACGGCAACAAATCCTTTGACGAGCAAGTCAGGCATCTTTTCTATCTGAACCTTATCCCGTGTCGCTGGCCCAGCCTGCATCAAAATTGTGCCATCCGCTGCCTTGATCGTTAAGGTTCCATCACGGTTGTAGGCAGATAAATCCGTTACCTCTGGTAAGGCATGATAAATTTCTCTCAGTTTCCAGCCCCCGTAGCCAATGCCACCCCCAATCAGGACAGCCGTTCCAAACAGTCCCCAAACCCAGATTTTCTTATACCAAGGTCTTCCAGTAGAACGACGCTGCTTCAGTCGGTCTCGCAGCAGATTCAGAGATTGAAACCGACTGCCAGAACTGGAGTGAGTCGCAGATCGAGGAGAATCTTGAACCTCGGCATCAGTTGATCCATTGATTTCTTGGCCTGCAACATGCTCTGAACCCGGATTAACATCAGTCCCTTCTTGAACTGAATCAAATGATGAGGACGGCGAGGTTGAGCTACCCGCCGAGCTGGTCAATTCAGTATCGGGCGACCAATCCAACTGTTGCGACCGGGAAGGAGAATAGGGCTGAATCGGCTGGCGAGAGTAGTCCCGTGTCACTGGAGCAACAGAATGCTGTTCCCCATCTCCATTGGCATATGAGCCATTAGAATGATTGGTCTCCAAAGGTTCAGAATTACTTGTCGGTCGAGATTGATCAGTATCCTGATGAAATTGTGTCACGGGTCACTCCCAAAACTCTGACAGAAACTATGCGGCATGGCCCAAAGCCAACCCAACAACTAACATTCCCAGCACCAAGAACGGCTGAGCACTGGCCTGATACTTTACATCATTTTCCAAAGGATTTCGTAGAAAATACATGTCCTGAAAGGTAATCTGAGGAATAACCAGCAGAAGGAGAATAGTCGCGTACAAATTTTGCTGAATGCTAATCAAGTATAGGGCAACTCCTGCCTGAAAGACATCAATCATCAGGACACAGATCCAGGCCGCAGTGCCAATACCAAACATAACAGGCAGGGATTTGAGGCCCAGTTGGCGATCGCCCTCCACACTCTTAAAATCATTCACAATTGCAATCCCCAGACCCGCCAGACTATAGAACATCGTCAGAAAGACAATCGTCCCATTCAACTCCCCAAACAGGGCATGGCCAGTACACCAGGGCAGCGTAATGTAGCTCGCTCCCAAAGCATAGTTTCCCAACCAGCCATTTTGCTTCAGCTTCAGGGGCGGAGCAGAATAGATGTAGGCCAGGAATGCACCGATTAAACAGATGGCGGTAATCGTTGGGAATGGGTGGCCAGCCCATTGATCCAGCAAGACGGAGATGATAACCCCTACCACCAGTAGGACAATAATTTGGGAGGCGACTTGGGGGACAGAAATCTTGCCGGATGGAATCGGACGATAGGGTTCATTAATCGCGTCGATCTCCCGGTCATAGAAATCATTCAGGGTTTGTGTGTAACCCGCCATTAGTGGCCCCGCCAGCAGCATACAGGCCGCTGACAGCAATACGTTCTCCAGTGTCCAGGTATACTGCCCGGAAGAGGCCGCTCCGCAGACAACGCCCCAGATCAGTGGAATCCAGGTAATTGGTCTCATTAATTGCAGGCGGATCTTCCAGATGGAAGTTTCACCCTCAGCCGCTCCCTTCATTCCTAGAAGCTGTCGAGCCTTTGCGCTGCGTTCTGTGGGAGATGGGAGACTCGTTGGAGATTCAGAAGGTGATGTGTCAGACATAGATACTTGTCAATATATAGTAGATGAAGAACTCAGTCCCTAGAACAACGATTTCCTAAAAAATGATGGCAAAATTCAGACCATTATAGAACGGTCATTTCTAAAGTTTTAGTAAACTAAAAAGAAATGGTCAAGTAATTCTTCTGAAATTTGGCCCCCGTAACTGGTTTACCCCGCAGAGAATCAGGTAGTAGAATATTGCGCCGTTGGTCACCTGCCTCGATAGTCACCTCTGGGCCATACTGGGTGAGCTTGATTTGTTTCTTGTCGAATCCCGGTAGAAATAGACTGACCTGACGCTGGGCCTGATCAATCTCAATCGGCTTCGGTACGGTTACGGGCTGACTGAAATCGGGCAATGCGCCAATTAGTGCCTGCCAATCCTCTCCAGATCGCTGGGGAACAGGATAAATTGCCAAGGGTTCAAAGCGTTCCGACAAGCCCGCAGAGGAAGTCACCCTATCCGATGAGCTTTGGCTTAACAGGACACCGCCAACCGTTAACCCGACCTGCTGAGCGCTGCCCCAGAGATAGTGGGCCGTTGCCACTGAAATTTCGTTGCCTTCTGTAACAAGATAGGCTAGGACGCGACTGGAATCGGCTACGGCTTCCCGTCCCTGATCCAGGAGGTTGTTGACCTGGTTGGTGGGCTGGGCAAAATTATCCGATGAGACATCGACGTTGAGAACGGCACTAGCAATCGGCTGGACAAACGGAGAAATGGATCTCCAAAAATCAGACTCCAGGAAGACTTGACGGAAACGGCGAACGTACCAACTCAGGGTTTCGGGCATACCGAGCATTCGCAGAACGTCAGGGCCAGCCCCCCCGTCGTAGACAATTACGTCATACTTCCCCTGGGCATCATACTGACGAATTGCATTCAAGGCTAAAGCGGTATCCATGCCTGGGAAAACCCCAAGTTCCTGGCCATAAACGTTCTTAAAGAACGGTGTCCGCAGATATTGAGATTCCAGTGTCTTGATTTCCTCCCAACTTTCTTCCAACAGTTGGGTTGCCTTGAATTGAAGTGCGTCCAGGTTCTGAGCCACCTCAGTGGGCTTGCCCTCAACCTCTGACCCCAGAATCAGGCTAAAGCCAGGGCTGGCATCCTGGCTTGCCAGAAGCACTCGACGACCCTGCTGCGCTAGGGCTTTGGCACTGGCAACAGCAATTGTGGTTTGATCCGTTCCACCCTTGCCTAGAAATGTCAAAATTAGAGCCATTTGAATTCCGATTTCTCCGAAGGTTTTCCTGATTTGCTACTCTGAAGCTTCTAGCTCATCCTCAAAAAACCAGGTTGATAGGTTGTCATCAAGCTCCACTACAAAACCTACATCACTACCATCAACCATCCTATAACCTTTGACAACGCCGTAGGGACTTTGCTTCAGTTGATTGATAATAGCAGTGGGAACTTTCTGCCTGATCCCCCGAATTCTGACTTTCTGACCGATTTCAATTGCCACCGTTCGTGTTCTCCCTAATTTCTTCCCAAAGGATGCTAAACATTCCACAGTTTAGCGGAACGAGATGAAAAGTACTAGACCACAATTCGCCAAACCAGCCCAGTCGAAACTCTAGCTGGATCGGGGTGATGTTATCGGCCCGCCTGCAAAACCTGTTCGGCTGTTAGCGTTAAGCCTGGGAAGATCCGAGAGACAATCATCTGATTCCCCCGAAATTGCTGAATTTCATACTCCTCATCCAGTAATGTACAGATTGAGAGAGTTGGTTGCTTGGGCTTGCCGATATGTCGAGTACCTCCCAATCCTGCGTAGTCTATGATCCAGTATTCTGGAATGCCTAAAACTGCATAGTCTTCAACCTTGCGAGCATAGTCATTCTGCCAGTTGCGACTCACTACTTCTGCCACCAGTTGAATCGAACGACCCAAGGTCAGAGTTGATTGCTCAGACCACAGGGATTCCTGAATCAAGTTATCTCGATTAACTCCTGCGATATCCGGTCTAAATGCAGTCATATCCGAGTTGGAACTGAACCCAATCAATGCCTCAGTCTAACAAACTACCTGGAATGAGATATTGCCTTAACTGAAATATGGCTTATTTAGAGGGTGGGCTAATGTTGCATCCCTTGATTAGTCCTGAGTTGCCCACCCTACTGAGAGATGCTTAGCGACTCGTTAACACAAACACCCAATCCTCTGCACTCGGTGGATCGAGGTTGACAGTGTCTTTACCCGTGTAAGTGCCATAGTCGGTAAAGCTTCCTGTGCGCGGATTGAATAGGTCAATGTCGTAGGTGGCAATCGTGGAAGCATCCAGATCTAGAGAATACACCCCAGCATTGCCCCGCGTGTAAGCTACATAGGTCTCCTCCTGATCGCTCAGGAGATATTCTGTGCCAGGGCCATTAATCAATTCATCGTGGGGTTCTAGTGCTTGCCAATCGAGCGAGGTGAACAATTCCTTGACATGTAAGAAATCTTCCTCCCAGTCATCATATAGCGGATTGTCCGGATTGAAGTCGCCTGGATTACCGCCACCGCCTAGCCAGACACCACCAAAGCCAGTAATCACATACCCACCAGCCATCACACTATCCCAGGTCGCATGACGAACTCCTTCCAGGGCATTCGATCCTGTCCAGTCAGCATTGGGACGTCGGGCCAAGTAATAGCCATACTCCGCGTTAACAACCGGCTTATCCACATTCCGTTCATCCAGGATATTGGTGTGGAAGTTGCTGTAGACTTGCTGGTAATCTCCAAAGCTCATCCAGGATTCATTTTGAAAGGCGCTGGCCGAGCGGGTTGCATGAATCCCAACCATCCGGTCATGGGGATCGGTATCCGCAATCGTTTGACCAATCTGGTCATAGGTTTGGTAATTCAGAGCCTCGTTATACTCTCCCGACACAAGAAAGACAACATTGTAGGCACTGTAACGGGAGGTCACGTACTCGGCAAAATCAAGTCGTTCCTGCTGAGTATCAAAGTTTTGACTCCAACCGGCTGCCCAGGACAACATGAATCCCAGGGTCATGCCACTGTCCTGCATATGCTCTACCCGTCGATCCACCTCTTCAAAGAAGCTAGAATTAATTTTTTCGCCCGGATCACCAATCCAAACCGCTCCTCCCTCATTGCCCCCAGAGTCAGCGTCTGTCATATTGGCGTGGATATAGGTAAATCCCTGGTCAGCTCGCGTATCGATGTAATCAAACACCGCATCGCGATCAAGATTTTCTGATGGCGTAGACGCACTGAGTCGCCACTGGGTATCTCCAATCAAATAATAGGGAGTTCCATCTTTATACTGGAAGTGATAGGGAGCATCCGGGTCAGGTTCAATTCCGCCTTTGTTGTTAGAGGAGGTAACTTGGAGGGAACCTGATTCTCCATCTAGACCCGAATCACTAGAGTTGATAGTGTACGTCCAGTTTCCAGTAGTCTCTGGAGAAAATCTGACTTTCCAGGTATCCCCTCCATCCCAAAACAATGGAATTTCATAACTCTCATTATCAGGGCTAGTGAAAGTTGCCGTTGCCTCAACTTGACGATAGGGATTGCTGTAGCTTCCCTGATCGGTGAAAGTTGCTTCAAAAATTTCAAAGCGGCCTACGGTTTCCGAAGATATTGGGCTAGGGGTTGGAGTAGGGTCAGGCTCTGATATGGGTTCAGGTTCTGGAGTAGGTTCAGGCTCTGGAGTAGGGTCAGGCTCTGGAATGGGTTCAGGTTCTGGAGCAGGGTCAGGGTCTGGGGTAGGTTCAGGTTCTGGGGTAGGTTCTGGTTCTGGAATGGGTTCGGGTGGTGGTTCCGGGGTAGGAACAGGATTAAGACTATCGCTGCCGCTGAAGATGAAGTCAGAACTATCCAGGTCAACCCTTTCGACAACTGCAATCTGTTCACCATTGGAACGGATGACGGCATCGAGTCCAGAGTTATTAATTGTGTACTCCTCGAATAGTCCAGGAAGCCAGATTTTATCTCCTTGCCCAAAGTCAGTGACTCGATCCAGTCCACCAGAGGCCGAGATCTGAAACACATCGTTTCCCCTGCCCCCATTTAGAATGTCGTCCCCATCACCCCCTGAGAGAGTGTCATTGCCGTCATCTCCCCAAATCCGGTCGTTGCCATTATCACCCTGGAGCAGATCGTGGGCGCCCATACCGCCAATTCAGTCGGTTCCGACTCCCCCAAAAATAGTGTCGTCACCACCGTTAGGGCCGG
>JBHJGO010000109.1:0-5725 GCA_050331715.1 Microcoleaceae cyanobacterium | reverse complement strand
AGCCTATCTTTTCGAGAATTGTCGATAGGAACTACCTCAACACCCGATTCTACTGTTGAGTTTGGCCTGAAGTCAGTGTAAGCTCAACTCTGCCAAAGTCATATCTAGTCTCTGTTTCAGATTTTCGGACAAGTCTAATGTGCTGTCTCTGAGAACGTTTAACCGTGTTGGCAATCTTCACATAGTAGACAGTTCTAAAATTGGCATATAGCAAAGACCTACACGCTATCTGTGACACTGCTGAAATTAAATGCCTTTACCTTTGCTCCGGGCGACACACTACTGCCATAGCGACTAACCTGACTCAACCCATCCACATCCCGCAACATTTCCGGCAAGCTTTGGTTGAACCGCAAATTCTTGATGGGATAGGCAATTTTTCCCGCTTCGATCCAGAATGTACCGTCACGGGTCATGCCTGTGACCTCTAATGTCCGGGGATTAATATACCGGATGTACCAGGCGCGGTTGACCAGAACCCCCCGTTCTGTCTGAGCAATTAAATCTTCTAAACTCTGATCCGACCCCTGCATCACAAAGGGATACATATAACCTTTGGGTTCAACGCCTTTCTGAGCTGCCCAGTAACGACTGTAGGACAGGGCTTGCGGCACACCATTCTCAACAATTTGTAGGCCATCTTTCTTCGCTCCATCTCCAAAAAATGTGGAACCCCGCAACAACGGATGGGCTGGATTGCGTTGGATATTGACTAATGGACTAAAGAGTTGTTCACCAATTCGGTTTCCGACAGGCTGACCGGACTCATCAATTTTCGACATGAAGGAACGCCCTTCATCTGCCGCCCGCGCATCCAGGTTGAACATCACGTAGCTCACTAAATCATCAAAGGCTGCCCCATTAAAAATAACTGGGTAAACCCCTGGACTAATCTCCCGTGGATTCCGAGCGTTGTGTGCTCTCTGGATTACTGTCTCCGCCAACACCTCAATAGATAACTGCTCTAAACCCCAAACCGTTTGTCGGCTCCAACCTGAACCATCCCCAATTCTTGCGGTGAAGCTGACGTCTGCCTCTGTCAAGCGATTGCATGCTCTTATTCCATGAGAGTTACCAATGGCGTAGAGTTCTGCCTCTGTACTCAGGGTTCCTGAACCCTCAACGCTAGCTTTGGCGCTCATTTCACAAACCTGCTGAACCTTTTCTGCCCGAATCAAAGGAGAGAGTTGAGCAATGGCTTCGTCGAAGGCTGGAACGCGGGAATCGTATTGCTGCGGTTCTAACAGTGGAACCCATTCTGGATCGGCTGGGGCAATTTTTGCCAACTCCTCCGAGCGGCGCTGAGCGGCAGTAATCGCATCGAAGTCCAGCTCCGTTGTAGAAGCGGTGGCGCTTTGTTGGCCAAAGTAACTGGTAATGGATAGCTTAAATTCTGTGCTGCTGACGTTCTGACTGATTTGATTCTCAGAATAACGGGTTAGGGCCTCTTCACTGTTGCTGACTGTCACGACAACTTCCTCTGCCTGGGATTGCTGAATTGTCTTTTCAATCAGAGAAAGTGCCTCATCTTCTTGAATCAAAACGGATGCAGTTGCAACAGTCATAATGTTTTAGATAATTTTCAGATCAATGTATTTCGCATAAGTAATGGACAAAATTACCGTCCATCATCGGGCTAGCACTCTATCATGGTAGATCAGATAAAAAATTTGGGTAAATCCAGACCAATAGTTGGGTAATGTCATCGACGCAAGTTGTTTCCCTAATTCGAGATCCAGAACGCCTAGAAAGCCGTTTAAAGGAAATTCCCCTCACACCAGGGGTTTATCTGATGCGGGACAAAGCCGACAATATTCTCTACATTGGCAAGTCTAAAAAACTCAGGTCACGAGTCCGTTCCTATTTTCGAGACAAGCACTGGCATAGCCCCCGCATCGGCATGATGGTGCAGCAAGTGGTGGAGATTGAATTCATTGTCACGGATACCGAAGCCGAAGCCCTGGCCCTGGAAGATAATCTGATCAAAAAACACCAGCCCCACTTCAATGTTCTACTTAAGGACGACAAAAAATATCCCTATCTCTGCATCACCTGGTCAGAGGAATATCCTCGAATTTTTATTACCCGGCGTCGCAGAATGAATCGGAAAAAAGACCGATATTATGGCCCCTATGTCGATGTCGGTCGGCTTCGCAGCACCTTGCGATTGGTGAAGCGGGTATTTCCCCTACGGCAAAGGCCAAAACCATTATTTAAAGATCGCCCCTGTCTGAACTATGACATTGGTCGCTGCCCTGGTGTTTGTCAGGAATTGATCACACCAGAGGACTATCACAGAACGTTGCAGAAGGTTGCCATGATTTTCCAGGGGAGGACGGGAGAGTTAATTGATATTCTCACCCAGCACATGGAAACAGCAGCAGAGAATCTCAACTTTGAAACGGCAGCTCGGGCTCGGGATCAAATTAAAGCGTTAAATACGATTGGTACCGATCAAAAAGTTTCTCTCCCAGATGATCGGGTATCGCGGGATGTGATTGCCTTGGCAGCAAACCATCAGCAAGCCTGTGTGCAACTGTTTCAAATCCGAGCTGGAAAGTTGGTGGGAAGATTGGGATTTATTGCCGATGTGAGTAATTTTCAATTTGCTCAAGTCGCAGAAATTTTGCCAGAATCCGCTAACCATGCGGATACTAACCAAAAGGGTCATATCCCTGAACCAAACGCTCAGAATGACACAGATTCAGACGACACAGATTCAAAAATAGTCGAAGATCAGAAATCCTTGGAATTGTGTGTAATCTTGCAACGGGTTTTGGAGGAACATTAGCAAACTGTAGATTCGGTAGAAATTCCGACTGAAATTCTGGTGCAGTATGAATTGCCCGATGAATCAATTTTGTCCAGTTGGTTGGGGGAACAGAAGAGACGAAAAGTAACGATTCTTAATCCCCAACGGCAAACGAAGGCTGATTTGGTCGAAATGGTGGAGCGAAATGCCCAGTACGAACTGGAACGGATTCAGAAATTCAATGACCGCAACACTGCCGCCATGCAAGATCTGGCTGAACTCCTGGATCTACCGGACTTGCCCCACCGCATCGAAGGTTACGACATTTCCCACATCCAAGGTTCCGATGCGGTAGCTTCCCGTGTGGTTTTTATCGATGGTTTACCGGCAAAACAACATTATCGCCACTATAAAATCAAAAATCCAGAGGTTCGGGCTGGACACTCAGATGACTTCGCCAGTTTAGCGGAAGTGATTCAGCGACGGTTTCGGGATTACGGTTCCTTGAGTGAGGAGAAATTGGCGGCTGATAAGCCAGATTTGGTGATGATTGATGGCGGGAAAGGTCAGCTTTCTTCGGTGGTTGAAGTTTTGCGAGATATGGATTTGCTAGAGGAACTGAATGTTGTCAGTCTGGCCAAGCAGCGGGAAGAGATTTTTCTGCCTGGGGAATCCTCACCCCTGGCAACTGACTCGGAACAATCTGGCGTTCAACTCCTAAGGCGGCTGCGAGATGAAGCCCATCGCTTTGCCATTAGTTTTCACCGAGAAAAACGAACGGAAAGAATGCGGCGATCGCGCCTGGATGAGGTTCCAGGTTTGGGTTACACGCGACAGAAACAGTTACTGGCTTACTTTCGTTCTGTAGACTACATTCGGATGGCCAGTGTTGAGCAATTGTCAGAAGTTGAGGGGATTGGGCCAAAGCTAGCTGAACAAATTTATAAATATTTTCATCCGGAATCAAGCTCTCAAGAAATTGAGTAACTCTCGATTCACCGTCTGGGGCACCTCTTGCTGAATCCAATGGCCACAGTCCGCGACAAACTCCAGGTGGAAGGGTGCTGAAATCAATCGATCCAAACCCTGAACTAATCGATGACTAAAGACATTATCTTCCCGACCCCAAAGCACCAGAGTAGGAGAAATGACTTTCTGAGGTGACTTAATCCAGCTCGAAAACCAATTGGTGGGAGCCATCAGTTGTCGATAGTAGTTCATCACCGCCGCTAAAACTCCAGGCTTCTCCAGAGCGGCTTGATAGATTTCTGTCTCCTCTGCGCTGAATGCTCCTTTACGAATCGCTTGACCGCGCAGGACTTCCGTAACAAACGTTTTTAAATTAAGCTGAATTGCCCATTCCGGCAATCCGGGAACCTGAAACGCTAGGAAATGCCAACTGCGGCGCATCTGATCCAAGTTGCTCATCATTTCCTGGACGAAGCGATGGGGTGGTGGAGCATTGAGAATCGCCAGCCGATCAATGGAGTGGGGAAACTTCTGAGCCAGGTGCCAAGCAATCACTCCCCCCCAGTCATGGCCGACAATATGGGCCTTGGTGTAGCCCAAGCGATTGATCAAACCCTGAATATCAGCACTCAAGGTATCCAAGTCGTAGCCTGTCTTTGGCTTATCGGAGTCGTTATATCCTCTCAAATCAGGTACAACCACCTTAAAGTGGCGGGCCAGAGCTGGAATTTGATAGCGCCAGGCATACCAAAACTCAGGGAAACCATGGAGCAGAATCACCAAATCCCCCTCTCCCTGGGTTACTGAGTGAAGTTGGATATTATTAGTCGGGATGAAGAGATGACGCCAATCAGAATCTAGCCCGTACGATAAAGATGTCATATACTGCCTTTTACTTCAGTGATTGACCGACCCGAACACCCTATTCTGAAATGTGAGCTGTGGGCGGTTCAATGCAATTGCCTTCTACTAAAGTAACACTCTGGAAAGCGTCCGGCGACAGTATGACTACCGATATCGCACAAACTGTCAAACAGACAGCCGCTTGAAATCACAGATTACTAAGCCTTCTGAAGCAATTGAGGCATTGCTGCTGATGGCTGAACGTCATACTTCACTAAGTTGGCAAGCTCCTGCAATTGGCCAATCGCCTCTGCGCCCTCCAACTTCATCAGTTCTCGGTCGTCCCGCATTTCTGTCCAGGTGATACCGTAGTCAGAAACGAGAAATCGGATTAGGTGATTGTCCCCCAGGCTGACCATGAAGGAGGCACTATTCATCTGACCCCCACAGGTGTAGCAAGAGGCCAAATACCCCCGTCGCTCCAGCACAATTGCTAAAGCCTGAAGGTTCATGACCAGATCCTGAACAAATTGACGGTGCTGTTCTGCGAGTCTGAGAAACATAAGTCGCCCTCCAAGTACCACACTTTAGATTTTTTCTGTAACTGCAACATGATCTCTTAAGATTTTATATCTTAATTTGGCACAGTATAACCTTGATCCCCTATAAAAATCCTCACTGAAACCAGGTCATATTCCGGAAATTTACCGGGTTTTCAGGAAGATAACTTAGTCTGAGTTTATAATTCTAATCAACTCAGAGTCAGCTATATCAATGTTAACAGCCCAGGAGGTAGAACCTTAACATATCAGCTCTTTTGACAGTGCTTGTCAGTGATTTAAATATCTAATAATATAACTGAACCTTATATCCAGTTGAAACTTAACCCATTCAGTTTAAGCAATGATAAAAATTGATAAGTATTGGTGATGAAGGTCACAGCACATCACTTATACAGAGTTCAATGGAGGGGCAGACCCCTATGGACTGAATTTCCCTTCTGAGGTTAGGGCTAGTTAACCTGCCACCAGCCAAAACCAGGGCCAATGAACCGAATAGTAATCCAGGCAACAATCAAGGCTCCAATCCCAATCCAAGCCCCACGGGTTGTGATATCCACGAATTGCTTACCCTGTCCCTTGGTAATTGGTAGCCAGGGAA
>JBHJGO010000108.1:0-27095 GCA_050331715.1 Microcoleaceae cyanobacterium | reverse complement strand
GTAAAAATTTAGAGAAATCAGTGAATTCGTCCATAACGTCTGCCGTTTGAAATGTTTTCAATTCAACGTCATGCCACCAATTAAACTCCTGCTCAGGAATTTGATCGGGATGCGCTCCAGGAAAAGCCATGGGTGCTGCTGTTGAAAAGCTCTGAAAAAATGCTTGGTTCAGGCGTTCGGCTGGCACATCAACATTGAACTGTAGGGCCAGGTTCCGATAGACTTCTCCTACACTATCCTTCACACCGAATAGTGTCCCTACTGCATCTAGAAAAATAACCTGAGTCTGACCCATACAAATGAAGTTGAGTTTTGTTACTAACCAAAACCGCTGTCAGTGATTGACCTTCAGGGAACACTTTGAGAGCATTTCTCCAAAAGCCAATCTCTAACAGCGATTAAGGTTTAACGCTTTACAGGACTGGATAGACCCAAGCCTACTTTTTCCGGTAAGGAACCATAGTCTCGATATTGATGCTGCCCAGGGGAACGCGAGCAACTGTATTGACTTTGGGTGCAATATCCCGTGCCATATTCAAATAGTTTACTGGGTCGCCAGCTCTGACCTGCTGTTCCTGAGGAACGAAACGACGCACGGAAGTTTGCCAAATAATCTGAGGGAAGCCAAGCTGAGTTCGGTGATACTCACCATAGCGAGGAGTCTTCAGATTGAAAGGTGTCTCTCCAACGTTACGCTGAGGCAAAACTCGACGGCGCTGGTAAGGCACTGTGTCATACCCGAAGCTATCCAGGTACTCATCGCTACTCACTAGCTCATCGATAAATCCCTGGGGCCCTTTGTTAGCAACCACAATTGACCAGGCAATCTTCTCGCGCTCGCTGTAAACATCACGGCCTAGAATTCGTTGGACACACATTTCAACGAAGCGATAGTTGCTATTTGTCTCGTAATTGCGTCTTAAAAAAGGGTCGGAGCAGGCCAGTCCACGAATGAAATCACGAACCGTAATCTGACCGAACTTAAGTTGAGACTCTAATGTCTTCTGACGATTGCTTTTGAGTATTTGATGCTCACTGTAGATTTGGCGATAGGCTGCCCAAATCAAGTTGTCCCATTCGGTCTCGGAGGGCAAGCTCTCCGCCGAAAAGATGATAGGTTGATCATCACCAGGTACTTCATATCCTGCGACTCGAGTATATTCTGTACTCGAGGGCTTGTAATCTAATAAAGGAAGCGCCACCTTAAAATCTCCTTAATCTCGTAATCAACGTATGTTTTAGAGATGACCACTGCATCAGAACAGAGCTGCAGTGGGGTACATGGAAAACACTATACCAATCTTCAGGTTAGGGGATTTAACTGCCTCCGTTACATCCAGATGAAAAATTGCAACAATACGTAACATCCTTTGAGGGGGAGGATCTGGGTCTACCGGATTGCGAGATATTTCAGCAATTTTTCGTAAAAAATCTTAATGATGCTCAAAGATATCCTTAAATTGCAGTAAATCCAGCTCAACAATCGTGGGTAGACAGGCAAAGCATTGTTGGGCCAATTCCAAGCGTTCCTCCCGTTCCAACATTGCGGCCAATTTCTGCTGAACGCCGATGAGATAGCGCACATCATTCGCTGCATAGTTCAGTTGTTCAGTCGACAACTGTTCGCTATTGCCCCAATCCGAACTCTGGGAAGTCTTGTCTAATTCTATTCCTTCTAATTCCTGCACCACATCCTTCAAACCATGTCTCCCGGTATAGGTTCGGACAAGTTTGCTAGCGATTTTTGTACAGAAAACCGGATTGACCTGAATTCCTAAATGATAGTTTAAAGTTGCCAAATCAAATCGGGCAAAGTGAAACAGTTTGAGGATATTATCAGCCTCTAATAGTTTCTGGAGATTTAGTGATTCCGTTTGACCTTTAGCAATCCGAATTGTAGTAATTTGCCCCTGGTCATCGCAAATCTGAACTAGGCAGAGCCGATCTCGCCAGGGCATTAACCCCATCGTTTCCGTATCAACCGCTAGGGTAGATGTACTTAGATAGCTTGAGAGTAAATTATCCGGCAAATCGCGATCGCAAACATGAAATTCAGTCATAGATTTTGGAGATAATTTGGAGGTAACTTATGAGATGAACTTTCACGCTTCATCATTTCTATCGACTACGGATAAAAATCTGAGTGAAATAATACTCTCCGGCTGAGTTTTTGGCAATTCCAATCCCAGTCAGATTATAGTTTCCCTCCATGTTCTTCCGATGCCCTGAACTATCAATCCAACCCTCAACCGCCTCCGCCGCCGGATTTGAATAGCCAGAATTGTAGGCAACATTTTCAGCAATCTCACGATAGGGAATTGGCTGACTGAGTTTTTCAGCCCGCTGTTCAAATCCTGCATGGCTGAACGCCACCTTACCCTCTGCCATTGCCTGACTATGAATTCGCGATTGCTGACTGATTTGAGCGCTGAACTCCAACGGTGGCAGATTCTTAGAAGCTCGATATTCGTTGACTTTTTGATGGGTTAGCTTTTCAAGATCAGAGAATGGAGCAGTCTGGGCCATATTGGTTGGCTGTGATTCATCTTGAGAATTAGAGATGGGCTGAGGATTTTGAGGACGAAAAATGCTTCCCAGTTGGTTAGGCAAGTACCGCTGACTCAGGACTAATATTGACGTAATAACTGTAATCGTCCACAGGTTTTTTAGCATGGGTTTTGAATGAAGATTTGCTCGTTTCTAAAAAATCAACCTAAGTTTCCCAAAACTTTTGCAACGGTTTGAACGTCCTTATCACCTCGACCCGAACAGTTAAACACGATGCGAGGATTACCCGTCAATTGAGGGCAAAGGGTTTCTAAATAGGCAAAGGCGTGGGCTGTTTCCAGTGCTGGAATGATTCCCTCCAGTTTCGATAACAGTTGTAG
Organism: Microcoleaceae cyanobacterium; assembly: GCA_050331715.1. Taxonomy (GTDB): domain Bacteria; phylum Cyanobacteriota; class Cyanobacteriia; order Cyanobacteriales; family Microcoleaceae; genus JBHJGO01. The sequence continues at coordinate 24,207 of JBHJGO010000108.1, read as the reverse complement.
GGCATCCAACGCTTGTTGGTCAGTTACTGCGTAATATTCTGCCCGACCTGCATCCTTCATAAAGCTATGTTCTGGGCCAACACCTGGATAATCTAATCCAGCACTGATCGAGTGCGCCTCAACCACCTGGCCATGGTTATCTTGCAACAGATAACTCATTGCGCCGTGTAGCACCCCTACCTGACCCATCGTTAAAGTTGCTGCGTGCTTGTCCGTGTCAACGCCTGACCCCGCCGCCTCAATCCCAATCAACCGTACACTTGGATCATCCACGAATTCATAGAACAATCCCATGGCATTGGAACCGCCACCGACGCAGGCCATGAGAATGTCAGGTAATCCGCCCCACTTTTCCAAACATTGGTTCCGAGTTTCTCGACCAATCTCTTGATGAAAGTCCCGCTCCATCATCGGGTTGGGGTGGGGGCCAGCCACGGAACCAAGGATATAGTGGGTAGTTTCAACGTTGGTCACCCAATCTCGAATGGCTTCTGAAGTAGCGTCTTTCAGCGTTCCCGTTCCAGCTTCCACCGGTTTAACCTCTGCCCCTAGCAACCGCATTCTGAAAACGTTCAATGCCTGACGTTCCATATCCTGAACGCCCATATAGATAATGCAATCCAGGCCAAATCGAGCACAGGCGGTTGCCGTCGCCACTCCATGCTGTCCAGCTCCAGTTTCGGCAATGATCCGTTGTTTGCCCATTCTCACGGCTAATAATGCCTGGGCCAAAGCGTTGTTAATCTTGTGGGCTCCAGTGTGGTTCAAGTCTTCCCGCTTCAGGTAAATTTCTGGGCCGTTGCCGTCGGAACGCCGATAGTGTTGTGTCAAGCGTTCTGCGTAATACAGGGGGCTGGGACGGCCTACATAGTCCCGAAGCAACTGCTGCAACTCCTGCTGAAAACTGGCATCATCTCGATATTGCTTCAGCGCTGCCTCCAGTTCTGCCAGGGCAGGCATCAGGGTTTCGGGAACGTATTTCCCGCCAAATTGACCAAAGCGTCCCAACTGATCGGGGACTTGAGAAAAGGTTTGCGGTGCATTGGCAGGCAGCGGAGTTGTAGTCATTGCGGCTTAGAATTCAATCAGTGGAGAGTACATCTCATTTATAGTAGCGAATCAGGTTGCATTGTCTGTGATTCTTCTGTAGAACTTAATTTCCGGGTCAATCGTCGTATTTCTTAGTTTCCCGAATCTCTGGAGGTTTTTATGTTGGCTTTGTTAGGACGTCGAGCGTTAGTTCTCGCTCTAGGAGTTGCAAGTTTAAGTGGTGGCGTGTTGGCTGATCGTGCTTTGACCACAGAAGTAACGGCTGAGGCAGGATTGCCACCAGAAACAGCCGCATTGGAGACAGAAGTGGCTCAAGCATCTGAAGCACCGAGCTATGTTCCAGGGCCATGGCAACCTGTGGCCCGACTTGATACCCGCACTCCAGCGAAAATTATGATCAAAAATCAATCCGGGGTCAGTCTAGAGTATTCCCTGACCACTGGAGAAATTGAAATTCGGACAGTCGCCAATGGACAAGAGGCCGAGTTGACGAACTTACCCAGGGAGGTATTCTTGTTAATTGATCCCGTTCCCAGCGCCCTTGGAACGAGCTTAAACTATGGTGTTGCTGTTACAGATGAAAATGTGGCCGAGATTACGGTGAGCCAGAGTGAAGATCCCTCTGGAAAGCACACGATTAATATCCAACCGGATGGGGCAATCTACATCTACTAAAAGGTTAATAACGGTCGAGGGCTGGGAGACCCAGCCCCGACACCGGAAAAATGTCTGAAATGCACCGTGCGTAATATGAACTGAATCTGTACAGTAGGATTACAATTGCTCGTTCAGTGACCAGTCATAGTCTAGATAACCCACCCGGTAATCACCTGCTGTCAAGTAAGCCTGGTTCTCAGGATCAAGATACTGACTAACGAAGTTCAGAACGGCCTTTTCCTTATCATTGCCAGCAAATTTATTCTCTACACCATAGGTCGGTTCAAAGTCCTGACCAAACCATTTGAAGATAGAAGAAACCTCAACTCTATTATTGTCTTTGTCAATCTTGAAGTTGCGATCTAGCGCCAGGAACTGCTCTGTCTGATCATCTAGCTGAGCATCCAGTTCTTCACCGACAAATGGCTCTTGTCTCAGCACTGGGCAGCCGATAGAAGCACAAACAATTGCCATATGAATTCGAGGCTCGTTGAATTCCTTTCTGATAACTTCATGCTCAATCTGATCCAGGGTCATATTCTGCCCCATCACATTGAACTGAAGTCGCTTCCAAACCCCTGGAATATTTCGAATACTTTCGGTCGGATAGTTATCGATAATTGCCTGGAGGGTTAGGGAGTTGTAAATATTAACCCAGAAGGCAATCTTCTCCTCATCTGTCCAGGTGGCAAAGGTATCAGGAGAAAGCACAGCCAGGGACTGATTGAAATTGTCTAGAGGCTGACGATTTTCCTTGAGTGCATCATAATCAACCTGACCCTCTGAGTCCACATGATCACTCAGAACCAGTGCATAGTCATCGTAACTAAAGGGCTGATTCGCGACCTGCGTTGCTGATTCAACGGGTACATTTGCAGGTTCAGTCTTGGTGCCGATCAGTGCTCCACCACAACCGGCTAGTAGAAGAACACCTGGAATTAACAATGGATATACTAAGCGTTTCATGGTTTAAAATCCTCCTGAAATTTTTGAGTTAATGCGTTAATTGAAAGTAAGCAGATTGAATCAATGGTCAGCTACTCCACCGGACTAGTGTTGTCCAAGCGAGAAACTTTTCTGGATCGTAGAATTGTCCACAGAGTTCCAAGCACAAAGGGAGACCACAGAATTGTTCGCTCGACAGGTGATAACTGCCAGGAATAATTTTCCAAAGCATTATCTCGCTGCAATTCAAAGTAGATGAAGGCTGAGACGCTCACCCACCGAACCCCTAAATTTTGGGTTGCCACTGCAAAGGGAACTAGCCAGGTAAAGTACCAAGCATGAACAATTGGAGACAATACCAACAACGCCGTGAAGTAGGCTTGAGACAAGTGCAAAAATCGAGTCGAGAGATCAGACTTCAGCTGCAATCCAAACCGACTGATGGAATGTTGCCAGAAATCCCAGGTTAACAATCCCAGTAAAACCAACACCAAAGGAATCGCATAAATGTAATTCCGATCTGGAACTTGGGGGAAAACTTGCCTTAGCAAATAGGGAAATAATTCAGCACTATGACCCCTGGTAACAAAGTTGGAATTGACGGGAATTAAGTAGCAATTTTCCAGATTACAAAACGGAGCTGCACTGAGGACAAAGGGTAGAAGACCCAGAAATCCAACGGCGATCGCCACTCGAAATCGTGGCAGTTGCAACCAAGCCCAGAATCCTAGAATCGGCAAAGATACCCACTTAATCGCAATGCTCAAACCAATTAGCACGGATGGCCAGCTCCATTTTTTTTGAGAACTAAACATCCAGGCCGCAACTAGGGGCAAGAGAAACCAACTATCATAGTGTCCACCACCAGCGAAGGAATAGAGCACCAATGGATTCCAGGCATAGATCAACGTCTTCTGATAGCCAAATCGATGGCTCAGTAGAACACAAATTGCTAAATCTGCGGCTACGAAGGCTGATTTGAACAATAGAACAGAGGGCGTGATCGCTGCCAAAATTCGGAAACCAAACTGGGCCACAGGCGGGTAAATGGCTGAGGTATCCGTTGTATTGATCAGTTCCCACCAACTCGTGCGATAGGGTTCCAACTCTGCCGCCATCGGGGGCAACTGATAGGGACTAAATCCCAGATTCTGGATATGACCTTCCCAGCGATAACGCCAGATATCATCACCGGGGTACATGAAAAGCAGGATCAGCCGGGCTATCACAGCCACACCCCAAAACCATCTTCCATTGATCCCTGTAACTTTCCCACTCAGGAGAAATCCAATGCCCATTAAGATAGAGCCAATCCAGAACTGCTCTACCGTGCCCAGTTGCAGAAAGTCTCCATGGGGTTGCATCCAGAGGCATCCCACGAGAATTAAAGCCGCACTGAACCAGAGAAGACTATTCTGGGAACTCCTGAGTGAAAACTGTTGACCAAACTGGGTCAAATGCTGACGAATTTGCATTTGTAAACGCTTTCCATAGAGCCACCCTAGGGTAGAGAGAATCACCGTTCCAGCCTTGATACTGCCCTTGAGTGTGCCAGAAATCTTGGATCGGCCACCCTGCCGCTGCCGATAGCCGACCGGGATTTCTTCAATTCTCAGTCCCATCTCAACCGCCCTGGCTTGCATTTCCACTGTCCAACCAAAGCTGCGATCGCGCATCTGCATGGCCTCCATGGTAGATCGACGAATCAGCCGCAGTGGCCCCAGGTCATGGTATCGATAGCCCCAACCCAGACGGATCAGTGCCGGGGCTAGCCAGTTCCCAAAATTTTGTGCTGGAGTCATGGCAGCTCTGCCAGCCGCAGTGGCTCGTCGATCTCCCAGGATAAAATCCGCCCGTGCCATTGCAGCAAAGAATTGAGGCAGCTCGCTCAGATCATCGCTACCATCTCCATCGCAGAAGAGAATCCACTCAATCTGCGCTGGAATTTGCTGCAACCCTCGCCAACAGGCACGACCATAGCCAGCAATCGGCTCTACGAGAACCTCAGCACCAGCTTGCTCTGCCTCCGCAATGCTGTCGTCCGTACTGCCATTATCCACCACTCGAATTTGAGACAAACCAGTCTGCTGTAAAGTGCAAATCACCCCTGCAATACTAGCTGCCTCATTCAGGACAGGAATAATGACAAGCACGTTGGACAACCTTTCCGAGAAGGTTTCGAGATCAAGAACTTGAGAAAAATTTGGGTTCTGAGGTTTCGATTGAAGTTCGGAGGAACTAGCAGAAACCTGTGATTGAATGTACACGGAACAGCGATTGCATCAAGCCACCAACAATTTTGATTGAATCCTGGCAAGCTGAATTTTGCCTGAGAGACCGTTAAACCTTTTCTGAAGGGTGAAGACTTGTTGGGTGTTATAATGCGGGGATCGAAGAGGACAGTAGAACACGGTTTAGAAAAATGACATCAGAAGAACCGCAAGTTTGTCAAGTCTGTGGTGTGAAAATTGTTAAGGCAATCGGTGGAGATCAGGTTATTTTTTCAGCCGGGCCTCCAGGAACCCGCGCCAAGCTTGCTGCCCGCGTCTGTCAGTTTACATCTGATAACAGATGTTTGAATAAAGATCCTGGTTTAATCGGTCAGATGACAGCAGACGACTACTACAAACCAGATGCTTAGGGAATATTCTTCCAGAAATTTAACGGGAAAATCTCAAACAGAAACTCGGTAAGTTGATGATTCAACTTACCAGAATATTTTTGATGCAAGATCTAATAAAGAGGTTATTTCAGAGAAGCAATAGGCAGATGCATTAACCGTCTAAAATATTCTCGCAAGACTACTGTTTAAAGTATTCCTCTAGTAGATCAGCACCTTCTTCATTCATGTCGACTAGCTTCTTTTCGATGACACTCAGGGCAAGTTGAGAAGGCTTTGCATGACCTCTCTCCCATCGATTTACGGTCTGGAATGAAACACCTAAAGTGGCTGCTAATTTCTCCTGAGAAAGTCCCAAACGTTGGCGGAGAGATCGGATTAGGCTGGATGTATCAGAGACTAAAATCATTGACATTCTGTTTCCTCGTAAACGTTACTATATTTCAAAAGTAAGATATGAAAACATGTATATTCAACAGTAGCTCTACTGAAATCGTCGTTATCAATGCTGTTTTTATATGCTTGTTATATCGCGAAAATACTGAGTGACCGAGGAATCACGGAAAGTTTTTCTCATTGCAAATTCTTGTTGCAAATTCTTATTGCAAAGAGCCTGTGGCGCAGTTTGATGACAAGAGAATATTTGACTGATTTATCAAGGGACTCAAAAAAATGCTTGAAAATCAGTAGAATCACTGGGGACAAACTAAACTATTTTTTGTACGATAAAAATATCACAGGGTTTTTTGCAGGCGCTCTAGGATAAAGTTGAGCCGATGACGCTGCATTTCCAGATCAATTTCTGTCGATACCACTGAAGCAGGCGCGGGTGCTGGATCTTTGGGTAAGGAGGACGGTTGATTCTGCTTACCAAATGTATTCACCGTAGTACGTAAACGAGAAGGTAAGAGCTTGGTCACCGCTTTATAAAACCGCAGAGAAAACAGCGTATCTTGTTCCATCTTTTCTGCCAGCTTTTGACGTGGAATTGAGAGAACGTAGGAGTCCTCAATCGCTGTCACCGTCGCAGAGGGGAGTCGTCCATCGATGAATGACATCTCTCCTAGAACTTCTCCCTCACCAATCCGGCCGACCTCCTGGTTGCCTGCTGCCGCTACAGAAACGCTCAAAGTTCCCTTCAGCAGGATGTAGAGTGCTGCAATGGGTTGGTTTTCATAAATCAGAACTGTGCTTGCTGACACATTTTCCTGATGACCATAATTCACCACCCAATCAATATCTCGATCTGTCAGCTCACTCAAAATAATTAGGGCTTTATTCATACGAAATTTAATTCACTGCAACGAATTCACTCACCAAAAACTCAACGGGATTTTAAGCGATTTTCAAATGATTTGAACTGTTCTGAACTCAGCCGTGCGATTTTGTCCACCGCACCTCACCTAGCCCCAAGTTAAGCGTTACAGATGTAAGCCCGATTAAAAAAGAAGCCATAATAGCTTACATTTTAGTATAGCTGAAGCATTAACTGTTGACGATATTTCTTCGTAATAGGATCTTCATTTCCTAGCAGCTCGAACAGCGTCAACATTGCTTTTCTAGCACCATCGTTTCTGTACTTTCGATCTTGACCAACAATATTCAAAAACGAAGCCAGAGCGTCAGCATAGTTTCCGGCTACGGCAAGACGGCAGGCATCGGCATACAGTTGATCCAGCTCACTTTCACCGGATTGCTGCATCTCCCCTCGAAAATGAATCAGTTGTCGCAGAGCCTGAGCTTGAGCATAGAATTCAGGTTGGTCAGCTTGAATCGGTTCGAGGAACTGCTGAGCAAGTTCGACCTGAGCTTGATTGAGGAAGAATTGAGCGACCTTAAGCCTTACCTCAAAGCGATCTGGATATTGGGTCGTGAGCTGATTTGAGAGGGTTTTTACTGGATCAATTTCTTGGGCTGCCATCGCTGCCTCAATAGCAGCTAGTCTAACGTCGTAGTCAGAGCTTAATCCCAGTTGATGCAGAAGTTGTCGTAGGTCGGCTTCTGGCAAGACACCAACGAACCCTGGTAGGACTTCACCTCGAACGACGACTCGCACATCGGGAACTCCCTCGACGTGATAGGCATTGGCAAGGGCTGAATTCTGATCGATATCGACCTTTGCCAGCAAAAAATCGTACTCCTGCGCCAATTTCTCTAGCATCGGTTTCAAAATTTGGCAGGGGCCACACCAAGTGGCAAAGAAATCAATTAGAACGACTGTTTCGTAGGATCGCTGAATGACGTCAGCGTCAAACTCTGCCTGATTAACTGTGATTGAATTTCCCATCCTCACTACTGCTTAATTCCACGTTTTTCATAATATTGCTGGTGCTCCTCCTCTGCCAAATAATATTCAGCGGCAGACTTAATCTCGGTTACGATTGGCTGATTGTATTGTCCAGAATTTTGTTGCTGCAACTTAGACAACCTGGCAGTTCTTTCCTGCTCAGGTGTGTGATAGAAAATTACTGAACGGTACTGCTCTCCGCGATCTGGGCCCTGGCGATTTAGGGATGTCGGATCGTGAATTTTCCAGAAAATATCCAGTAATTCTGCATAGGAAACCTGTCCAGGATCGTACTGAACTTGTGTCACTTCAGCATGACCTGTGATTCGCGCACAGACATCCAAGTAGCAGGGATTCACAAAATGGCCACCCATATAACCAACCGAGGTCTGTTGAACACCAGGAATGCGTCGAAAGGCTGCCTCAACCCCCCAAAAGCACCCTGCTCCGAATGTCGCGGTTTCTAAGTTCGCGGTCTCCAAGGGCACTACGTTTAAGTTTTCCATCGTATCTGTTGCCTGAGTATTGAACCCCCGTAGTGAGGGCAGAATTCTGCATCATCCGCTCTGCGACTTGATGGTTTGACGGGAGCTATTGAATAATCTCTAGACATTGGAGCTAACACGTCACCTGACCCCGAACCCCTGCTAGGAAGAACTGCTCAATGCTTCTCTGAAGAATCTTTTAGCATATTTTAGTGGTACGTGTTTTACAACCATCGATTGCTTGGGATCGATTGCTTGGCTAGACCACCTGCTCTGCAAGGGTTAGCCCCAAAATTTCAAGCTAGATTCAAACTTCCGATTTTCTAATCTCGAATTTAAGGATCACTTGGCCCTAATTTCAGGGAACCTTAATAGTCAAGTTTTATTAAGCGTTATCGTTTAGCTCTATTAAGAATGTTTAACCTACCTGTTCCTGATCCGCAATACAGTGCACTTCAACAAACTGCCTATCAATTGGTTTCGTCGACTGATCAACTCTTTCAACAGATCAAGCAACAGCAAACCCTTGCCCAAATCATCGACCAGATTCGCTCCTCTTTGGAGTTAGAGAGCATTTTTAATGTCACGGCTACCGAGATTCGGCAGTTGCTCAATGCTGATCGGGTTGGAGTTTTCCGCTTTACTCCAGGAACAGGATGGGACGAGGGAGAATTCGTCGCTGAGGATGTGGCCAAGGATTTTCCCTCAGCCATGGCAGCCCGCGTCTATGACCACTGCTTTGGTTCCCAATTCGCCGCTTATTATACCCAAGGACGGGTGCAGGCTGTTGCAGATATCCATAATGCAGGACTGAGCGATTGTCATATCCAGATTTTGGAGCAGTTTCAAGTACGTGCCAATCTGATTGTTCCTGTACTGAAAGGTGAAGAACTATGGGGGCTACTGTGTATTCATCAGTGCAGCAATCCTAGACGCTGGCAGCTAGCAGAAATTGAATTTGTCCGAAAAATTGCTACTTACTTTGCTGTTGCGTTACAGCAAGCGGAGCAACTAGAGCAGATCAAATCACAAGCCGCATTGATGGCTCAAATGAAGGCTCAGGAAAAAGCTCTAGCTCGTCAGAAAGCCCTGGTCAAGCTTACGAATAGAGTGCGACAATCCTTAGCCTGGGAAGAGATTTGCAAAACAGCAACGGAAGAAGTCAGGCAACTCCTAGAAGTGGATCGAGTCACAATTTACCGCTTCAATCCAGACTGGAGTGGCGACCTTCTCTTTGAATCGGTGGCTCCAGGCTGGAAACCTTTGGTTGGTGTTTCCCCAAGTATCAAGGACACTTACTTGATGGAAAACCAGGGCTGTCGCTATGCGCACAATGAAACTTTTGCCATTCCAGATATTTACAAAGCGGGGCATGCCGATTGTCATATTGAGCTTCTGGAAAGATTTCAAGCTAGAGCCTACGCCATTGCTCCAATTTTTGAAGATGATCATTTGTGGGGATTGCTCACTGCCTTTCAAAATTCTGGGCCGAGAACCTGGCTTGCTGATGAAGTCCAACTCCTGGCCCAAATTGGTGAACAACTTGGAATTGCCCTGAACCAGGCGGAATTTGTGCAGCGAATTCAGTCTCAGTCTGAAGAATTGAAACAGACCCTGGAGGAGTTGAAACAGTCCCAAAGTCAGTTAGTGCAGAACGAAAAAATGGCCAGCCTGGGACAGTTAGTTGCCGGTGTGGCCCATGAGATTAACAATCCGGTTAACTTTATCCATGGCAACCTGGTTTATGTGACTGAATATGTTGACGATTTACTCGCGCTAACCCAGTTCTGCCAGCAAATTGATGCTATCTCCGAACAGGAAATTCGAGCATTTCAAGCGCAACTCAAAGAGGTAGATCTTGATTTTATCCTAGAGGATTTGCCGAAAACTCTGGCCTCTATGCAGGTAGGGACTGAACGAATTCGTGAAATCGTTTTGTCACTTCGTAGCTTCTCTCGCCTGGATGAAGCTGAGCTGAAAACTGTCGATATTCACGAGGGCATTGACAGTACACTTCTCATCCTAGGTCATCGAGTCAAATCCTGTGGCGAGCAAAGGATCGTTGAGATCGTGAAGAATTACGGAGATATCCCACTGATTGAATGTTACCCTGCACAACTCAACCAGGTCTTCATGAATTTTCTAGCCAATGCCCTGGATGCAATTGAAGAGGCAATCAATAAAGGTAAGCTGAGCAATCCCCCTGAACGAAATCATCAAGTTCCGAGAATCTGGATCAAGACTCAAATGCATGGCCAAGATCAGGTAGAGGTTAGAATCCGGGACAATGGCATCGGCATTGATGAAGCGAATAAGGCTAAGATCTTCGATCACTTCTTTACCACTAAGCCCGTTGGTAAAGGAACAGGTTTAGGATTAGCTATTTCTCGACAGATTGTTGTGGATAAGCACCGAGGAGAACTCAATTTAAATACGGCCCTGGATCAAGGTGCAGAATTCATCATTCATTTACCAATCAACTTGGATATAGCAATCACAAATGATTTGTGAAAAGGGTGTGAAGGGTGCGGTGCCCCCTTCTTGGGGACTTCGTCCCCAAACCCCTAAGCTACATTCATACCGCACTCATCAACCAAATAACACATGGCTCGAAATCGTAGTCCAACGGCCTGCTCATACAAAGGATTTAACTTGCATAGCGGAGGAATTCTCAGCAGGGTATGGCCAAACACCTTAATTTCTCGCTCAAATGGACATTGGCCTGGAATAACTCGATAGATTAACAGTGCCAGCTTTGGATTGCTGATCTCGAGGGCATCCAGCCATTGACGAAGCGGGTTAAGACATTGAGAGATTTGATCAATCATACTTCTAATCCAACTCTGCACCAGAAAATCATCGTTCTATGATCTTCATTTACTAGATTACAAATCTCTTTTTAAAAACAGGTAAAGTAAACGAAAAGAATTTTTTGGTGAATATAAACCTTGTGTAAAGAGCGTAATTTTTGATACAAAAAACAAAATCGGGGTCTCATAATTCTCTAATTAAATCCTCAGTATTCCTACCCAGGGCAGGAGCTAAAATCTCTTCTCTAAAGGGATTTTGAAAAGTATAAGAACTTACTCTGCGACTTTAATCTTTAAAAACTTAACAGAAGTTTACAATCCTATAAACTTGTCTAATTTAATTAATTTTTCTTGTCGGATCCCAAACTATTCATCTTGTTTTCCAATCAATTTATCGTTCGTAAATCCTCATTGTAAATCGATCAATATCGGCGGTTCCGGACAGTTGGGTCTCGCCCACGAACCGCATCCGAGCCTGCTGCATGATGTTTGCGATCTGCTGCCGCTCGGTTTCCGTCATTGGTTCATTCGGAACGATCGGTCTGGCGCTCTCCAGTAGAATTACCCGTGGATATTGTTGTGCTTGGGTTTCTAGGGCTTCTATCAATTCTGGTGTTGGCTTTGCTGACAACATTACTGCTGCTGTTGGATCAATGTAATAAGCTAAACGCAGGACGTGACCCCATGCGCTTGAATTCATCGCGATTAGGGTAGGTTGAGTTAAATCCTGTTCGACGATCCGCGCAAGTTCGGTCATTCCTGTCCGAGACCGTAGTGTATAGTTCCCAATACTGATGGCTCCATACAAAATAACCAGGAAACAGGCAGCGGGGGTTCGCCACCGACCTGCGGTGAGCTCCATCCAGATCACAATCAGTAGCAGACAACCCGGCAATGCAAAGATAACGCTCCGACCCGTTCCCCAATCTAGGGTCATTTTGCCCATCAGCAGATCAGCTCCGAAAATTAACCCCAGGGGTAATAGACCTAGAATTAGAGCTGTGACTAGAGTAGGGTACTCCCGCTGACGAGACAGGCTAAGACCACACAGCAGCAAAACAATTACAACAACTGCACCTATCCCAAGCTGGAAAGTTAAGGAAAGATCAGATCCCCATTCTCCCGACAGCAGTAGATTTCCTAGAACTTTAAGGATTCCCTGGAATTGTTGTAGAAGAAACTCAACTGGCGGCAAATCACGATTAAAACGAGCAAGATCTACGTTGTCGAGTTGGCGGCTGAACCCCCAAATCATCCATGGCAGCGTCAACAATCCGCCCAATCCTAGTAACAATCCATAGCGCCAGGCTAGCTTTCGTTCTAGGAAGACAGCCAACACGCCTAAAGCCAGAACAAAATAGGCGAACAGATAGAACGTCATCAGTCCACAGGCGACTGAAACCGCTAACAAGGTACTCCAACCCAACCCTTGCCACCAGGGAACCGAAATCGATTGCTTTCGCTGCCGAATCAGTTGTAGCAGTGCCCAGGCGCTCAGCGTTGCCCAGAGTACCGTTGGACAGTACATGCGCAAATTCAGTGAATAGGACAGAAAAAAAGGATTCAATGCCATTAAAGCGGCCAGCGATAGCCCCCCGCGTTGGCCCAAAACAACTTGTCCTAGACCGTAGGAACTCCCAATCGCAATGATGCTAATCAGGGCATTAAGGCTGCGAGCCGCAGCAACGCTATTCCCAAAAAGTTGCTGCCAGATCTGCTGACTCAGATAAAACAAAGGCGGGTGAGGTTCTTGCCATAGAGTTTTCAAAAAGGCTTCTAGCCCTTGCAGCCAGCTCTGATCGGAAATCGAGCCAAATAATTGGGCAGATGAGGGAGAAAATGCGAATAGCTTTGTATAGTTGGACAACAAAACCGGAAATTCTGAAGAATCAGGGCTGACATAGGCCGTGAGATTTCCAGCAGCAATCATCAGCGATAGGACTTCGTCGTACCAAAACTCCCGCTGATCCAGAAAAATAATCCGTAAAAACACCCCTAGCCCAATCGCAATTGAGAAAAACACTTCCAGTGAGAAGATGTTTAGGCCTTTCGTTCGCATACCGAATTTGATTGAGTTGTTCATGGGGTTCTCAGGATTGCAGAGGTTCAAGCGATAATCGGAGATGACCTGAACAGGACTGGATCAACATCACCTGTCAAACGTTGTCAAAAGCCGAGCCAGGATGGTTGCCATGGCTTCCAGACTATAGTTCTCAACACAACGGATTCTGGCTTGCTGTCCACGCGCTCGGGCCACTTCAAGGTTATCCAGAATTACCTGAATCTGACGAGCCAGTTGGTCAGGAGCGCTTGGATCTACCAGATAGCCCGTATCCCCCAAAATATCTGGAATATCTCCCACCCGACTGGCCAAAATTGGCTTCGCCATGGCCATCCCATCCGTCAGCTTCAAGGGAAACTGGGCCAAGGCCGCAGGGTCATCCCGTTGAGGTACTACAATAATATCCGCTGCTGCAACCACCTCTGGCATTTGGGGATAGGGAACTTTAGGTAAATTAACAATCCATCGGCCCCATCGCTGCTTTAGCTGTTCGTCGTAGTCATCGTAGGGACTGCCCCCCACAATCACCAATCTTAAGGTGGGGTCATCAATCAGATCTAAGGCTGCCAGTACATCCTCAACTCCTTTATAGGGCCGGGGAGCACCGGGAAACATTAGTACTCGGTAGTCAGACAGGTCGTACTTGGCTTTGCTATCGGCAGATGAATAATTCTGGGGATCGAACAGATGAACATCTTTGCCGTTTGGCAAACAAACTCCGCCGAACTTCCGCTGCAGGAATTGATTGTGGGTGGTGATCACATCTGCTCGATGTACCTGGCTCTCAATCCACTTGAGATAGGTTGGATGGTCGGGATTTCTCAACGCGCCACTGGGTTTCAGGACATCTCTAGCAAATTGCTTCAGACTGGGCCGATACTGCCAGTTTTCACCGCCATGCCAGCTCAGCTCCCAATCATCAATATCCAGGAAAAGTGGACGACGGTTGAGGAGGCGCTTGACCAAGCCCAGACCAAAACTAGTGGGCTTGAGTTTGTAGGCATAGATCAAATCACCATCAATCTGACGCAAGAAACGCTGGGCTGACACCGCAAACTGAGGATAGGGGCAACTCACAACCGGTTTGATGGAAATTTCCGCCGTCTGAATGGCCCGACTGCGATCGCCCTGAACCAGCCCAACAATCTCCACATCGTAGTCCAGTGTTTGTAAAACCCGAGCTAGCAAAAAAGGCCGCACTCCCCCACCTGCCCAGCGTCCAGCGCCACTTTCGGAGAGATCACTGACTAAAATAGAGACTTTTTTAATGGATTGAGTAGTCGAGTTAGATGGCACAGTCAAAGTTGGTATTATCTCTCAGTAATTTATCTCTCAATAACTAACATATTCCATCAGGTCATCACCCGCTGAACATGGCTGATACTAATAGTTTGGGACTATAGGGGAAACAGACTTATGTTACACTGGTTAGACCTATTTTAGGAACGTATGATCCGAAAATCCTCTTCATTTGAACTTTTACTGAATGCGATTAAGCCTTACCCGCTTCGGTTCGGGTTAACGCTGGTTTTGGGATTCTCTAGTGCCGTTTTTAGTGGTATTAGCACAACCTTGATTGTCCCGGTGGTACTGGCCTTTCTAGGTCAAGACGCACTGTTAACTGAAGGCCCCCCCGTTATCCGAGTCCTGCTGTCTCCCTTTGAAGGTCTACCGCAACAATACCAGCTTCCCCTGATGGCTGTGGCAATCATTCTAGCGATTGCCTTGAAAAACCTGACCAGTTACATTGGAACGCTGGTATCCGGTTCTTTGGCCCGCGCACTAATCTCTGATTTAAGAGAATCAGGCATCAAATTGCTGCTGGAGGTTGACCTGGATTACTACTCGAAAACTAAAGTTGGAGATCTAGTCAATCGCTTGGGCAATGAGACGGCTCGAACTGCCGGTGCGATTAATGCTCTGGCCGGGATGTTTTCCATTGGGGTTACCTTGCTATTTTATGTCTTCCTGCTATTATCAATTTCCTGGCAATTGACCCTAGTCACCACCGCTTTGATGTCTTTGGTCTTCCTGATGAACCAATTCTTTATCAGGCGCTCCCGGCATTTTGGTCTACTCCAATCAAAAGTTGGAAAAAATTATTCTGTGGCCCTACTGGAAACTCTAAGTGGGATTCGTCTGATTAAGGGCGTGGCCAATGAAGGGAAGGAATATCAGAAATTGGTGGGTCATCTCAAGGAGCAGGAAAGGGCAGCTTTCATGAATCTGGTCAGTCAGTCTGCACTTCAACCGATTAATGAAGTGGTCAGTATGATTGCGATTCTGCTGATTGTATTTGTAGGTCGATTGTTGCTGACGGATCAAATCGATGCCCTGTCCACAGTGCTACTGACCTACTTGTTCCTGCTCTTCCGCATGATACCGCTGGTTTCCCAGTTGAATAATGCCCGGAGTAAATATGCGAATGTTTCGCCTTCCGTAGATGTTGTCCAGGAATTTCTCCGCAGGCATGACAAGCCATTTATGGTTTCAGGTGAGACACCTTACACTGGCATTCAGGAGGGCATTCGGTTTAACCACATCAGCTTCGCCTATCCCGACACGAACACGCTAGTTTTAGAAGACATTAACCTATTTGTACCACGCGGAACCACGTTGGCGCTCGTGGGCGGATCCGGGGCAGGTAAGTCCACTCTGGCGGATTTAGTTCCCCGCTTCTACGACCCAAGCAAGGGGTCGATTCAAATTGATCAGACTGATTTACGAGATTTTGACATTCAGTCTGTGCGTCGGGCCATGGGCATCGTCAGTCAAGACACTTTCCTGTTTAATGCGTCGGTGCGAGATAACATTGCCTATGCTGTCCCAGAGGCTAGTGATGAGGAGATTCTCAGGGCCACGGAACGAGCCAATGCCTATGAATTTATTGGCAAATTATCCGAAGGGTTTGACACTATGATCGGGGATCGGGGCGTTCTCCTGTCAGGGGGTCAGCGGCAGCGGATCTCCATTGCTCGGGCCTTGCTGCAAGATCCTGAAATTTTGATCCTAGACGAGGCGACCAGTGCTCTAGACACCGTATCTGAACGCTTAGTGCAGGATGCCATTGATAATTTAAGTCGCGATCGCACTACCATTGTGATTGCCCATCGTCTGTCAACGGTCGAGAAGGCGGATCAGATTGCCGTGATGGAAAAGGGCCAGGTGATTGAGCTGGGAACCCACGATGAGTTACTGCGGAAGGGGGGACAATTTGCCAAGTTGTATTCCTTGCAATTTGCAGATGAGGCTGCCAGGGATGCGGCCCTAGTCAAAAGTTCCTACGAGGTTCGCAGTCAGTTGAATCCTATGATCGGCTTCTTACGATTACTGCTAGATGATATGGTGGACACGCCAGAGGAACAGGAGGAACTGATTTGGGAATCCTATCACTCTGCGATTGGAATTCTGAACAAGATTGAATTCATTGAAGAAAATGTGAAATTAAGAAATCGAAGTCATATGGAGTCTGAATCGTAAAACTTATTCTTAATCCTAAACCTATGAAGCGTGGAATTTATATTGTTGCAAACGATCGGGTAATAGAGAATACTATTACACTCTTGAATAGCATCCGGTGCTATAACCAGGATGTGCCGGTGTTTATGGTTCCGTTTAATCAGGATTATCATCGGGCCTTTGAAGTGCTACATCGAGAGCATCAAGTTCAGCTTTTTCCCGATCTGGATTTGGTTGAACAATTTACCCAGAAAATTGCAGAAATCTTTGACCGGGATTTTCTCGCCCTGCCCAATAAAATGCGAAAATTTGTGTTGTGGTTTGGGCCGCTCGACGAATTTCTCTACATTGATACTGATATTGTTGTCTTCGAAGATATCGCAGCCAATTTAGATTTCCTATCGGAGGTTGATTTTTTCTGCTGTGATTATCACTTTTCGGGAGAGAAACTCCGGAATATTTTCTCCCCATTGGTACTGGAGAAACAGATTTTTACGGAAGCTGATTTGCAGGATGTATTCAATAGTGGATTCTGGGCCTCGCGTAAGGGCTTATTTACCCTAGATGAAATGTACAGTACCTTGCAGGAATGTTCTCAACATCGAGAATATTTTGATTTTAGCGAAGGGGTCACGGATCAACCCGTACTCAACTACCTCGTCCTCAAACGGATCCAGAAACGGGGAAATTTAGTTAAAACGCCCCAAGGAAATATGGGGAACTGGGCTGGTTCTCCCCATTTTGTTGAACAGGATCATGTTCTTTATGATCAGGAGAAACGATTGAAGTATCTCCACTGGGCAGGCACACCGATTCGTCACGGAGGAGCCTACTGGAAGATTTGGGAATATTATCGCTATTTGAATGATCCCAGACCCGCCTGGCGACGCAAGCTGGTGCAACAATTTCCGTTTCTTAGCTTTTTAAATGGGGGTTGAGGCAACTTTCATGGGTTTCAAACTCATAGATGGCGGCAGTAAGCAGCAGTAAGCGGCCCGAATTCCCGCCTGCGCGGGAATGACGATACACACGATCAAGGTTGAATTCCTTAGGGAGTATTCTGAAACTCAGCCAGAATGTCCTCTAGAACTTGATTGAATTCGTCTGGCTTAGACTGAGCGACAAAATGCCCCACGTTCGGAATTAATGTCACTGAATCATCTAGAGGCACCTCTTGTCCGGTAGGCGCACCATTGATATTGCGCAATTTGCTGTCGTATTTTGCTAAATCCTGGGCGGCATCTTGGACATTCCATTCAAAGAGTTCAGATAGAGCGCTAATGGCCATTTGTTGATCCGCATCGCCCATCTGCGTCACCACTGAATCAACGACTGCGGGATCGGCAGCAGGGGTAAACATCGAGCGAACCAACTGTTCTGAGGTTGCCTGAAAATCCTCCTCGAAGGGCTGCACAAATGTTGCGATTTGCTCCTCTGAATCAGGGTACTCAAAGGGTGTGTAGAATGTATCCACTCCAACAATGCCGATAACGCGATCGCCCAATAATTTCGCCGCCTCCATCACCACCGGGCCACCCATAGAATGACCGACCAGGACAACCTTGTCCGTTGCTACTTGATTCACTACGGCTGCCACATCCTGTCCAAAGGCTGACATGGTGTATTCCTGGCGATTACTGCCTGATTTGCCATGACCGGCAAGATCCAGCCAAACCACCTGGTAATCCTCGGAGAATTTTTTGATCTGGGGTGTCCAGAATTCGTGATTGCATGTCCAGCAATGCACAAACATAAGGGTCGTATCGCCTTCACCCTCGGCCCCGTAAAAAATCAAACTGCCATCTTCCGAGGGAACCGTTGAGAACCGTGGATCAGACGAATTTTCTTTGGGGAGTGTGTTCTCAGTACCCGGTTCCTTAGCCACAGTTTGTTCAGCTTGAATCTCTGAATCATTGTCTTCCGCTGTGTTTTGGTCGGCGTTACAGGCGGAGAGCCACAGGACTGCACCAACGAAACAGAGGATGAATCGATTTTTCATGACTTGACCTCTCTTTTCAGATCATTTTACCCATCTAGCGAATCGTCAGCCGATACACTTCATGGAGTTTGACATTGGGAATCGTCAGACGCAGGACTTCATTATTAACCGTTATTTGCTCCTGCTTTACCTGGGCTAGATTTTGAACCACCTTTTCTCCAGAGTTGGGAATTCGTTCCACCACCAAAGCCATTGGTTTGCCTGGCTGAAACCCACTAAGTTTTTGCAGATTCTTAATCACAACGGTGACATTTGCCTGGGGTGCAGTCACTCCCTGTTCAAAGTACCCTAGTAAAATCTGTGCGGGTTTATTCTGGGTTGCCCCACTGGCCAGAGCTACAACGCGGGGGTGACTCAGTTGAGTTTTCACACGGGTCTTGAAACCGTCTGCATAGGCTCGATAAACCCACCATGCTGCACGGGGCTGACCAGTGTCTGGAGTTACCAAACCATCCAAGCTGTTGTTGAAACAGTTATTTCTGCCGCCACCAACCGGTTCCCAACAGGCTTTGCAGGCTCCATCTGCTCTGCCCTGTTCGGTGTAGTAGAGATAGCCGAGAATTTCAGCGGGCCGGTACTGGGCCGTCGGCCCGACGATTTCATTGACGTAGAGCTTTTTAATTTTTAGGCTTTGATAGTCAGAATTTTTCTGGAAGCGCTCTCTGGCGTCCTTGATATGGGAGGCAATCGAAGTAATGTCCTGATCGTTCAACTCGTGCCAACTGAGGAAGTTCACCTCCAGTTGATTGTCCTTACAATAGTTGAGGAAATCCTTCAGGAAGCCCTTGTCGTACTTGGCAATGCTTGGCCCGCCAATTATGGCATTCGGCCCTAGTTCCTGTCGGAGAATCCGGTAGGTACGTTTGTAGGTTTCAAAGAATTGTTTGCGGGAACCAGCCCAGAAGGGGTCTTTGAGATCGGGTTCGTTCCAGACATCCCAGATCATCTTTTTATCTTTATTCTGCTGGGCTACTTTTCTCACATGGGCTTCCCATTTGGCATAGTCTTTGTAGGGCCAGGGGTTCTTGCCAGCATAGCCCCAGTTGTCGCTCAGCTGCAGTTGAAATGTGCCGCCCAGTTTCTGCAATCGAGGATAGTGCTGTAGCTTGGAGGTGCGCCAGAACTTCGGTTGCAGGGGAGTGATCACGTTGTCCGGGGGCTTATTGCCATCGCCAATCCCGTACAAAAAGCCACTGGCAGAGAAAAGCCCAGTTTGGGAAGCTCCAAAGTCAATCGTGACCGTTGCCTGTTGCTGACCAAAGACAGGAAGATGACCCCAGCAAAAGATGAAGATTGCCGTTCCAATGGATAGTAGGGCTGCAATTGCCTGTTTTGAGGTGAATTTGAGCTGCCTCCAATTCAAACGGTGAAGCCGTTGCAAAAAGTTTGTTTTGGGTCGATTCATAGATTAGAGATGATAGGGAGTGTCCAGATTCGCAACTATAATACCTCGACACCTCTCAGAAGGGAGACGTTCCCTGATGTTAGGCAACAACTGCTCGATCAGCACCGTAGAATTCGACACCAGAAGGCGTTATATTCTGACTGGTTGAAACTCCGAAACTGATTCAGCAAGGTTCTAATGATCTCAAATCTCAAGCTGCCTCTTTGGCTCAGCATCTGCATTTTATTTCCAATTCTGGCCCTGAATATCTGGCTCTGTTCTCGACTCCTGGAATTCTTGCAACCAATTCCTAGCATCATCGTTACGGCAAGTCTGGTTGCGTTTTTGCTGGAGTTTCCGATTATCTATCTGGAAAGCCGAGGCTTCAGACGGAGTTTGGCCATTTCTCTAGTGTTGCTAATTGCGTTGGTGATTTTCAGCATTATTACCTTGATTCTTGGCCCTTTAGTCATTGAACAATCGGTGGACTTTGCCAAGCGCTTACCGGACTGGTTGAACACAGCAGAAGCACAACTGGAAATTCTCTCGGCCCAGGGAATGCTACAAAATTCACCCATCAATTTGAGTGCTCTAGCGGATCAGTTGACAGCTCAGATTTCTGATGCCTTCAACTCCCTCACCAGTCAACTGATTTCCTTCACCTTCGATACGGTGAGTGGCACCCTGGATCTCTTAGTCACGCTGGTTCTATCCATCTTGCTGGTAATTAATGGGCCTGCACTGTGGGAAGGTTTTCTGAGCTGGTTGCCTTCCGGATGGCGCTATCGGGTGCGGATGGCATTTCGACCTAGCTTTGAGGCTTATTTTTCTGGACAGGCGATCATTGCTTCGATCCTGGGGGTGGCATTGTCAGTGGCTTTCACTGTGCTGAAGATTCCGTTTGGTCTGTTGTTTGGGGTAGGAATTGGTTTGACAAGCATTATTCCCTTCGGTGGAACGATTACGATTGCACTGGTGAGTGGATTGTTGGCGTTTCAGAGCGTGTGGCTGGGAGTGAAGGTATTGGTGGTTTCTTTGATTTTGGGGCAGATCAATGAGAACTTGATTGCTCCTCGCTTGATTGGCGGAATAACAGGGTTGAATCCGGCGGCGGTATTCATGTCTTTGTTAATCGGGGCGAAGACGGCTGGTTTTTTAGGATTAGTCCTGGCAGTGCCAACGGCAAGCTTTGTCAAGCGGGTGGCGGATACGTTCAAGTTTCCGGAGGGGTATGCCAAAGTTGCTGAGGTTGCGCCATCTCAGTCTTCTGGCAGTTTGAGGACTTCAGAAATCTCAAAAACTTGAGCTATAATGGGGAATGCTGTGGGTGTATAACTCAGTTGGATAGAGTAGCTGCCTTCTAAGCAGTTTGTCGTAGGTTCGAATCCTACTACACCCGTCGAATCAGAGCAATAATCCTTCCGACTCCCCCTGTCGAATAACTGTCGATTACCAAGTTAAATGTCGTCGTTACCAGATTAGTGTCGTTTTGACGCTTTACGTATCATTTTGACACTTTGTATATCGTCTTAACTCATTTGGGCAATATTAGAGCAGCACTCATAAGTGTGTGATCCATTAAACTTTGGCTCAACAGAGCCCGAGGAAAAGGATTGCACAACAAACGATCACTCCAGAATTTCAACCATGAACGAACAAACCATACAGTTAAACTTTACGATTGCTGATCCGAATCTGGATGATAGTGAACGTGACCAGCAAGCTCGGCAACTCCTCAAAGAACTGCGCCAACTGGATGAGGTCGAAAGGGCAGACCGAACCGAAGATCTAGATTCAGAAGCTGGCGGTCGCCCTGGACTAGCGACATTGATTGGTTTCCTAACCATTGAGGTCAATCGAGAGAATATTCACAAGTTACTGAAATGGCTACAGGGTCGAGTGAGTCCGAAGCCGATAGAAATTGTGGTGAAGGATGAAGACAAGGATGTGAAGATTGTGGTTCAGAGCAGCGATGATCTAGAAAAAGCGGAACAGACTGTTTTGAATATTCTGGGCAAAATGCAGGAATAGCTGTCAATCCAGTGAAACAAACCGAATGAGGCTTCTCATCAATTTTCCAGGGACGTGAGAAGGCAGGATTTTTGACCAATCCTGAACTCCAGCGAAACGGCACAGATAGAGCAAGCGAACAATCTTATCAATCCCCTTTCGAGAACCAATGATGAGAACAAGAACTGGCTCACGGTCTGGTTTTGCAGGGGTGGCTTCAGGCTGCAACGTTGGTAGTGCAGGTTCTGGACTTGCTTCAGTTGAAACGAAAAGTTTGGTTTGAATCATTTTTTGTTGCTAGTTGTCAGTTAGTTGCCAAGTGACATCTATCCATAATAACTCATTAAATGACAAGTCGCATCGTTTACACCATCAAGATCGCCTGACACAATTAGTGGCAAGGTCAGAGTGGTGATATGGCGAGAGCAGGCAAGGCACTCAAACAGGTGTTAGAAACATACGGTATTAGTCAGTATCAACTAGCTGTTGCAATGGGAGTGGATCGCTCAAATGTGAGTCGCTGGGTGGGTGAAGATCGTGATCCCGTTGCTGAGGCGGTCTTTGAGATCAAACAAGGGCTGAAGTCAATTAACCCGGAGGCTGCGAAAGATTTTATTCGGCTTTATTTGGGTGATGATGAATAACAGAGTTTCTTTCAATTCGAGGTCTTATGTTTAAGCGTATTACATTTGATCCGCAAATTATGGGCGGACGGGCTTGCATCCGTGGAATGCGAATTACGGTTGCTCTGATTTTCGAGTGGTTGGGATGAAAGGGATAGAATAGATTTTGTGGGATGTTACAGAACTGCACTGAATTCGATGCCTGAGAAAACGTCCAAGAAAGCCGCGCTGCTGATCGGCATTAGCAAATATGGAGAAGGCTTGCCCGAATTGCCAGGAGTGGTTCAGGACGTGGAAGCGCTACAACAGGTTCTCGCCGCTCCGAATTTAGGCGGATTTGAAGTGAAAAGTCTGATTGACCCTGAACTGGTCAGAATGCGGGAAGCGATCTGGCAACTGTTTGAAAATTCCAAAAAGGAGGATCTGGCCCTGCTATTTTTTGCAGGTCATGGCATCACCGACGACAACGGCAAACTTTACCTCACAACCCCGATCACCAGCAAAGTAGGATTCAAAGCCAACTCAATCCCGGCTAGCTTTGTCCACGATGCGATGGATGAGAGCTATTGCAAACGTCAGGTGGTAATTCTGGATTGTTGCTATAGCGGGGCTTTTGCCAGGGATATGCCCCGTGGCGATCTCAAACCGAACCTGACAGAAAATCTCGGTGGCGAAGGGTGGGCCATTCTGACTTCCTCCAGCGCGGTTCAGCTCTCCTTTGAACGGGAAGGGACTGGAATCTATACCCATCATTTGGTGGAAGGCATTCGTACCGGAGCTGCAGATCGGGATGGTGACAATCGAGTTTCCATCCAGGAATTGCATGAATACGCCAAGGGACAGGTACAGATTGCCAAGCCCGGAATGAAGCCGGAAATTCATCCCTACAAAGAAGGCTTTGATATTTTTCTAACGAAGGCACCGATCAATCCTGAACGAGAATTCCGACGGGAGGTTGAGAAATGGATTAAGCGTAGTCAAGGGGAATTTTCAATTATTGCCAATAATGCTCTAAGACGGGTTGCTAAACGATTGGGCGTTTCCCCAGAAACCGCAGAGCAAATCAAAGCTGAAATGTTAGCGCCCTATGAGGAACGCAGAGCAAATCTGGCAGAATACCAAGAGAGCTTGCATCAGATCATTGAACAGGAATATCCTTTCAGTGAATATATCCGCCACGAACTTCAGGACTATCAACAAATTCTTGGTTTGACGGAGGAAGATGCAATCCTGACCGAGCAACAAATTCTCAAGGAACTGAATATTGCTGCGGTTCCTTATCAGCCTACAAACCCAGAACCTACACCCGAACCTGAACCCAAACCCACCGAATCAGAACCTCTCCAAACCTTCAGGTTTGACATTGTTACTGTCAATGAAAAAGGCCAAGAAATCAAACGGGAACAGGGACAAGCCAAACAATTTATTGAAGATTTGGGTGATGGAATCACGCTGGAAATGGTGCAAATTCCAAGAGGGACTTTCATGATGGGTTCACCTGAGAATGAGGAAGGAAGACAGGACAACGAAAGCCCTCAACATCAAGTCACTATCCAGCCTTTTTTCATGGGGAAGTTTCAAATTACCCAAGCACAATGGAAAGTAGTTGCCAATTTGTCAAAAATCCAACGCGATCTCAAGCTTGGTCGGGCAGAGTTCAAAGGAGACAATCGACCTGTTGAGCGTGTTTCCTGGCGAGATGTTGTTGAATTCTGCGCTCGTTTAACTCAGAAAACCGGGGTATCAACTTAAGGCGAAAAAAGCCCATCTACGAATCCAGGTATAAATAAACACATAGCTTAAAAGTAAAAAAAGC
>JBHJGO010000107.1:0-8495 GCA_050331715.1 Microcoleaceae cyanobacterium | reverse complement strand
GCGACAGCAAATCGCTAACTGGTATCAACCCCAGC
Organism: Microcoleaceae cyanobacterium; assembly: GCA_050331715.1. Lineage (GTDB taxonomy): Bacteria > Cyanobacteriota > Cyanobacteriia > Cyanobacteriales > Microcoleaceae > JBHJGO01. The sequence goes on along the minus strand of JBHJGO010000107.1, from coordinate 8,460 downwards.
GCGAATTGTACCTGGAGGTGGCTCGTCAATTCATTGTGCAGGAGTCCCTTTTGCTCAATATTCCTTGACCTACATTCTTCGTATTTTGTCAATGCGTAAGTCCTGTAATATTTTGGGGAATTTACAGTGAACAGTACGTTAAGGTTTATGAGTGTCGGAAAAAATAATCGGAAAGTGAGTAATCATCGTTTGACATTCGCTGGATGCACGATTCTCCTTTGGGGAATTGTCGGCTGTACCTCTCAGATTCAGTCTGACTCCTCTATTGCTGCATCAACAAGTGACCCAGTTGTCGAAACCCCTTCCACTACTGAGCCGCCGTCATCTGGCAGTACAGCAACTAACGCGGCAACCGCAGCTGAAAGCATAGCAGCGGCTCCAGGATTTCAGCAAACCACTCTGATTAGTAATTTAGAGTACCCCTGGGGGGTTGCCTGGCTGCCCGATGGAACAATGCTGATCACTGAACGGGCGGGCCGACTTCGAGTGGTAAGCGATGGGTCTCTAAGTCCAACGCCCATTTCGGGAGTTCCCAATATCTTCGCCGAGAACCAGGGGGGATTGATGGATGTAGCAATTCATCCCCGCTTTGCGGAGAACCGTTTAGTCTACTTTACCTATTCCCATGGTACGAATTCAGCTAACCGGACGCGGGTTGCCCGTGCCACCTTCGACGGGAATACCGTAGGTAACTGGCAGGTTATCTTTGAAGTTGCCCAGACAAAACAAAGGGGACAGCATTTTGGCTCTCGCATTGTTTGGTTACCGGACGAAACCTTACTCGTTTCCATTGGTGATGGTGGGAATCCCCCCATTTCGTTGAACGGTGAACTAATCCGACAACAGGCCCAAAATCGAGGGAGTCACTTCGGCAAGGTGATCCGTCTAAAGGATGACGGCTCTATCCCGCCCGATAATCCCTTTGTGAATACAGCAAATGCTGAACCTGCGGTGTGGAGCTATGGTCATCGAAACATTCAAGGCATGGCCTTCGACTCAACCAAAAATCGAGTCTGGGCCACTGAACATGGGTCTCGGGGCGGCGATGAAGTGAATCTGGTTCAGAAGGGCGAAAATTACGGTTGGCCCGTCGCTACTCACAGCCGAGAATATTCCGGTGGCCTGATCTCTCCCGAAAAGTCTCTTCCCGGCATGCTTGATCCTAAATTGATCTGGACACCCTCGATTGCACCTTCGGGTTTGGCGTTCTATGATGGCGATCGCTTTCCCCAGTGGCGCGGTCAATTATTTGCTGGGGGCCTGGTTTCGCGGGATATTCGCCGCATTGAACTGGATGAATCGGGCGGCGTGGTGAATGAAGTGTCAATTCCGATTGGTCAGCGTGTTCGAGATGTGCGGCAGGGGCCAGATGGATTGTTGTACGTTTTGACGGATGAACCCAATGGACAATTGATCCAGCTTGAACCCAGTGGAGGCTAATCGTTCCTAACCATAGCTGTCCAAAACAAAGTTGAATGAGGCTTGCTTCTCATTCCCTTGACTCTGAATCGTCATTACCAACTCTGGCCGAAACAAAAAATCTCCTTGATTGAGGGGTTCTTCAGGTAGATAGAGTTGAGTTGTGAGAACAGGTTGATTGGTTGCTTGGACTTTGACATGGATGTGACGGGTGCGACCTGGATAGATTCCAGGCGCAATCGTTTCCAACCAGTAGCGCCCTTCGGCATCAGTAAACTGATGTCCCCGCAAGGCATATCCGTTGTTGTCATACTCTCCCCGGTCATTCGTCTGCCAGAAATCAACCAGACTGTTCGCGATTGGAATGCAGTTTCTGGACAGCACTTGGCCCGTCAAGACCATGCGGGTTCCAGTTATACCTGGCTCTAATAGAGAGTTACGCTGCGGTGAGTTGGGAGTGTAGAAAGGGCCTGCGGTTAGAGAGGGCGTGGGGCTATCGTCACAGGCTGGAGTGGGGGTTAGCCCTTGAGCTTGAGAAGGTGGGCTGACTGTCGAAGATTTTCGCGTACAGGTTACCAAGGCCAAAGATGCCAGCATTGGGGGACAGGTCTGTAAAAATCTTCGGCGGCTAGTACTCATTCGATAACGTTGCTGCATAGATTTCTAAACCTTCTGACCTAGTGCCTATCTGTTTCTGGTAAGGGGCGTACACCAAACCACCCTCACACAACTGAACCCAATTTTTGTCGTGACCGTTTGGCATATGGATTGGAAATGGTGAAGCTCCCTACTGGGACGAAGTCCCCTATTGGGAGGGTCAATAGCAGTTTGTTCCCTCAGTGTAGCGTTGATCTTCAAGAATATTCGGAAGCTGCTTCAGCCCGACGTCAATTGATGGACACGACATCATCTGGAAATCTTAAAGATTCTTTCCAAGAAAACGGTCTGATGTGACGTCTCCCTGGTTATGATTGAGGCGGAGCGGAATCATGGTAGGCTTCATTCTCTGTTAATGCGATCGCCCGAATTAATGCACCGAACTAAAATTGTTGCCACAATTGGCCCAGCAACTCAGCACCCCGATGTCTTGCGTGAATTGATCGAGGCTGGAGCAACGACGTTACGACTGAATTTTTCCCATGGAACCCATGAGGATCACCAACGAAATATTCGTAATATCCGACAAATTTCCTTTGAACTGAGCAAACCCGTTGGTATTTTGCAGGACTTGCAGGGGCCAAAGATTCGCTTGGGCAAGTTTGAAAATGGCTCAATTGTAGTCAAGCGCGATGACCCTTTCATTCTCACCAGTCATCCGATGCCGGGAACCCAAGAGATTTCTTCCGTTACCTATGAGCCTTTGGCAGAGGAAGTGCCAGAGGGAGCAACGATTTTGCTGGATGATGGCAAGGTCGAGATGAAGGTGGAGAAAGTCGATCCAGGGGCGAAACAGCTTCATTGTCGGGTTGTGGTTGGAGGGCCATTATCCAACAGCAAGGGGGTGAACTTTCCAGGAGTTTATCTCTCGGTTAAGGCTCTAACAGATAAGGATCGCAAGGACTTAATCTTTGGCCTGGATCAGGGGGTTGACTGGGTGGCCTTGAGCTTCGTGCGCAATCCTCTGGATATTCTAGAAATCAAGGAATTGATTGCAACAGCAGGAAAGCGAGTGCCGGTGATTGCCAAGATTGAAAAGCACGAGGCCATCGAGCAAATGGAGGAAATCCTCACCCTCTGTAATGGAGCCATGGTGGCCCGTGGAGACTTGGGCGTTGAACTGCCCGCAGAGGATGTCCCGATTTTACAAAAGCGGCTAATTGCCACAGCCAACCGCATGGGGATTCCTGTGATTACCGCCACCCAAATGTTAGACAGTATGGTGAGTAATCCTCGACCCACGCGGGCTGAAATTTCCGACGTAGCCAATGCAATTTTGGATGGGACGGATGCGGTGATGTTGTCCAATGAAACAGCCGTGGGTAAGTATCCAGTCGAAGCCGTCGCTACAATGGCCCGAATTGCCACCCGCATCGAGCCAGAAAACCTCACCCCCAGTCCACCCAATGCCGTGAAGAATGCTGGACAAACCAGTCGTTCGGTTCCCAATGCCATTAGTCAAGCGGTGGGTCAGATTGCCGAACAACTTGATGCTGCCGCAATCATGACCTTAACAAAAACGGGCGCAACGGCCCGAAATGTTTCTAAGTTTCGGCCCCGAACCCCGATCCTGGCCATCACCCCCCACGTTGATGTGGCCCGCCAGTTGAGCCTGGTCTGGGGGGTCAAGCCTCTGCTCGTCCTTGATTTACCCTCAACGGATCAGACATTCCAGTCAGCGGTGAACGTGGCCCAGGAGAATGATCTGTTATCCGACGGTGATTTGGTTGTGATGACCGCCGGAACGCTTCAGGGAGTTGCTGGATCGACCGATCTGGTTAAGGTAGAAGTGGTGAATGCGGAACTCGGTCGGGGCGTGGCTCTAGGTCAAGGCGTCGTCACTGGACGCGCCAGGGTTACCCATACTGCCGCTGACCTGGCCAGCTTTAGCGAAGGCGAGATTTTAGTAACGCCGCAAACCGATGTGGAATTCGTGGATGTGATGCGAAAAGCCGCCGGAATTGTCACGGAAGCAGACAGCATTACCAGCCATGCTGCGGTGATTGGGCTGCGTCTAGGCGTTCCCGTCGTGGTCGGCGTCAAGAATGCTACTCAAATTATTCGCCCCGGTGTCCTGCTCACCCTGGACATGAAGCGAGGCGTTGTCTATGCAGGTGCTGGAAAGGTGAGTGCTCCAGTAGAGTAACCTATTCCAATACAGAACTTGCTTCGATGATCACAACGGAAACAATTGCAGCGATCGCCACAGCGATTGTCCCAGAACAGGGCAGCATTGGGGTCGTGCGGCTATCGGGGTCAGAAGCAGTCTCGATTGCCCATCAGCTCTTCCACACGCCGGGTCGTCAAGCCTGGGAGAGTCATCGAATTCTCTACGGCTACATCCGCGATCCCCAAACCCAGCAAACGGTTGACGAAGCCCTGCTGCTATTAATGTTGGCTCCCCGTTCCTACACCCGCGAGGACGTTATTGAGTTTCACTGCCACGGGGGGATCGTCGCAGTCCAGCAGGTACTTCAACTCTGTCTCCAGTTGGGAGCTAGACTGGCCCAACCCGGAGAATTCACTCTTAGAGCCTTTTTAAACGGACGGCTGGATCTGACCCAAGCTGAGAGCGTGGCCGAGATCGTTGGAGCCCAATCCCCAGCTGCTGCCCAGGTGGCTTTAGCAGGATTGCAGGGAAAGCTGGCTGATCCAATCCGTCAACTACGAGCCAAGTGTTTAGACATTTTGGCTGAGATTGAAGCCAGGGTTGACTTTGAGGAGGATTTACCACCGCTGAATGAAGCTGAGATTATTCAGCAAACTAATCAGGTTTTAACGGAGCTGGAGAAATTTTTAGTCACTGCGGCCCAGGGAGAACTCTTGCGGCAAGGTCTGAAGGTGGCCATTGTCGGTCGCCCCAATGTGGGGAAATCCAGTTTGTTGAATGCCTGGAGTCAGAGCGATCGCGCCATCGTTACTGATCTCCCCGGAACCACACGGGATGTGGTCGAATCTCAGTTGGTGGTAGGGGGAATTCCAGTGCAGGTGTTGGATACGGCAGGCATTCGTCGAGCGATGGATCAGGTGGAACAAATTGGGGTAGAACGTTCTCGCAACGCAGCCAAGGCCGCAGATTTGGTGCTATTTACCCTGGATGCAACAGCGGGCTGGACAGCCGAGGATGCAGAAATCTATCAACAGATTCAGTCCCGTCCAGTAATTGTGATTTTGAATAAGATTGATCAACTGAGTTCTGAACAGATTGACTTCTGTAAGCAACAGGTGATACGGCAGTTACAAAATCTCTATCAAAACGTTCAAGACACTGAATTGAACTTTCCAGTCGTCACCACAGCCGCTGCTCTAAATCAGGGAATTGATCAGCTAGAAGCAGCAATTTTAGACACAGTGAATGCTGGAAATGTTCAGGCGGCTAACCTGGAGATTGCAATCAATCAAAGACAGGCAGCTGCCCTAACCCTGGCCCAGCAATCTCTCCAACAGATGAATGTAACGATTGCTAATGGACTACCCTTCGATTTCTGGACAATTGACTTGCGAGGGGCGATTCATGCATTGGGAGAAGTAACTGGAGAAGAGGTGACTGAATCAGTGTTAGATCGGATCTTCAGTCGGTTTTGTATTGGCAAGTAAGAGTATATCTTGTAGGGTTGAATTAGTGGTAGTGTAACCCATCAAAGCTGCGGTAGTGAATCACATTTCATTGATGTACTCTATAAGAGTGATCGCATTGAAATTCCATTTTTGAGAGCTTATTTCGCAATTTCCCATCCCTTACTAGGATTAAAAGAGAAGGGAGTACTGATTTCTCCAAACTGAACTTCAGTTTCTGACTTCCTGAATACACTTCGGTTGCAGTAAGCTGTCTCACTAGGCGTTGCAGGGGTTGGCCTTACATCCTTCCGATTTTCAAACAGGTTTAAAGTGACATCTACCATGTTCACTTTGTTTGTGTTGAAAATTATCCATGACTCTTTCTAGCCATCAGACATCTCATTCTATCGCCCAAATATTTTCCAAAGCTTATGAAATATGGAATCTTGAAGAACTCTACACCGACCTAACCAAGGCGAAACAATTCTACAGAAATAGCCAACGTCAGAAATTAACTCGAACTGAAAAATCCCATTTGCGAGGTTTATTACAAGGATTTAGCCCCAAAGAAATTGCTGATCGCTTGAATCGAAATCGTACCGGATTGCGGGTGGATTTATGTCGAGGACTCTATCGTTACATTGAGACCCTAACAGACCAGCAACTCATCCACTGGCGAGAAATTCCTGAATTGCTGAAAGCGTATCGGCGCAGTGGCATAGATTCTGAACCCGCTAAATTGTCTCTTGTTCCAGAATCAAAACTGTTAACCCGAGAGTCTTCTGACCCAACTCAAAACGCTACACTGAAAATAGGCTCTCAGGATCATTCCGCTGCACATCCGCAACTGTTACAGCAATCTATGTCTTCCCCATACCTCTATGACCCTGAACGGGTAACCGTTCTGCCCGATCACACCCAACTGCCCGAGTCCGACGGAACCTTTGTGAAAAACTTTCAGGAACACCCCCAGAGCGTTTTACTGACTGATTCGTTGCAGCCTATCCTGGAACAGCTCCATCCTGATGGACAATACACCATTGGTCACTGTCCATTCGCGTAATCAGGAATGAGTAAAACTACTCAGTTGTATTCTGGGTAGAAGGTAAGGACAGAAAGAATAGTGATGGAAGCCCCATTGAATGTCGCCACTGAGCGAATCGACGATATCGTACTGTTAGTCAACGTCATGAAGCAAATAGAACTGCCGCAAATGTTGGACAAGCACCTACCGAGTCACTGGAAACAAAAAGGATTGAGTTGGGGGTGGGTAGTAACGCTGTGGTTGAGCTATATCCTCTCAGAGGGAGATCACCGCAAAGTGGTAGTGCAAGAGTGGGTAAAGCAGCGGCAAAAAACACTAGAGCAGTTGTGTGCTCAGGAATTGAGAGAGCCAGACTTAAGTGATGACCGCTTGAGTATCGTGTTGAAGTATTTGAGCGAAGAGGAAAGGTGGCAGGAAATAGAGAAAGAAATGAACACCCGAATGCTGAGGGGCTACGCTCTACCCCAAGAAACAATCAGGATGGATGCAACAACAGTATCAGGAGAACACCTGGTCAACGAAGCAGGAGTGTTTCAGTTTGGGCATAGCAAAGATGACCCAAGCCTGGCTCAAGTGAAAGTGATGATGGCAGAGTTAGACCCCCTGGGACTACCGTTAGTGACCCAGGTAGTGTCAGGAGAGCAGGCAGATGATGTGCTGTACATTCCAGCCTTCGAGCAAGCCCGTCAGTGTTTATCAGAACAGATGTTGTGGGTGGGAGACTGCAAGATGGGAGCCTTAGCAACCCGAGCCCATATCCAGCAGCATCAGCACTACTATCTAATGCCTCTGGCGCGAACGGGAAGCGTGCCGCAGCAGATGAGAGACTGGATAGAACAGCTATCTTCAACAGCCCAGAAGCGAGAGGAAGTTAAGATTCTCAAAGCGGATGGTACAGTAGCTCGTGTAATAGAAGGCTACGTTACCACACGGGAGTTAAAAACTCAACTCCCTACAGGCGAGATGCTTCACTGGTCAGAGCAAGTGTTCCTAGCTCACTCCGATAAACATCATCACCAACAGCAAAATAGCTTGGAGCAACGCTTGCAAACCGCCACTCAAAAACTCCTGGCACTCACCCCGACAGTTGGCAGAGGACATCGGCAGATTCGGGTAGAATCCGAACTTCACCAGAAAGCTCAGGCTATACTCAAAGCCCATCGGGTCGAAGGATTGCTTGACTTTTCCTTTGAGTTTCAACCCCTGACCAAGACCCGCAAGCCCCGTTATCAGATTACTGCTGTCACTCGCAATTTCTCTGCCCTTGAGCAACATCAGTTTGACTTTGGCTGGAGAGCCTATGTTTCCAATGCTCCTTCCTCTCGCTTGAACTTTGAATCAGCCGTTCTCACCTATCGTGATGAGTGGATTGTCGAACATAGCTTTCATCGGCTTAAGGGGAAATCTCTCGGTGCAACTCCTCTATTTGTCAAGCGTGACGACCAGGTTCTGGGTTTACTTCATCTGCTCAGCTTGGGACTGCGCCTGTTGAGTTTGATTGAGTTTGTCGTCCACCGTCAACTGGCCAGTACCCATGACTCCCTGAGCGGACTTTACCCCGAAAATCCTAAGAAAACTACTGCCAAACCTCGTACCGAACGTCTCCTCAAAGCATTCAATAACATTACCTTAACTGCTTTCACGGTTCACGAGCAATCCTACCGACACCTGCCTCCCTTAACCCCACTTCAGGAAAAAATCCTTCATCTACTCGGACTTTCCTCCCACATTTATACTGACCTCCTAGCACGACCCGGATGACACCCCCTTATCCAATAATT
>JBHJGO010000106.1:0-21793 GCA_050331715.1 Microcoleaceae cyanobacterium | reverse complement strand
GGTCTTCCGCCTCGACCTGGAACACCGATAGACCCTATGCCACCTGGCCCTTCGCCGATTCCGCAACCCCCTCCAGAACCCCCCTTACAGGTTCCGCCTGATATTGAACCTGAACCACCGGAACCCGAACCTGAAATACCCGATACAGAAACACCCGACACAATCAACGTTACTCAATTTCAATTTGAAGGGAATACTGCATTCACAGATGAAGAATTGGCCGCAGTTGTTGAAGAATCTATTGGAGAATTACCACAGGAAATTACCTTTGCTGAATTGTTACAGGCTGAATCTGCTATTACGAAGTTCTACGTAGATGAAGGCTACGTCAACTCCGGTGCTATTTTGCCAGCCGGTCAAAATCTATCAGAAGGAACCGTTACATTTGAAATCATTGAAGGCGGACTAGAGGAAATCGTTGTAACGGGAACAGGGCGATTGAATCCAGGCTATGTCAGAGGTCGGATTGAGTTGGCAACTGAAGCGCCGCTCAATGTTAATGATCTGTTAACAGCTCTCCAACTTCTGCAACTCGACCCGTTGATTGAGAATATTTCAGCAGAACTGTCCGCAGGCTCACGACCTGAGTTGAGCGTTTTGACGGTAACAGTGAGTCGTGCCGGAAGTTTTGGCGTCCAGCTCTTTATCGATAATGGTCGAACTCCGAGTGTCGGAAGTTTTCGACGGGGAGTTAGCGTGACTGAAGCGAATTTGTTCGGCTTAGGCGACAAGCTGAATGTGGCCTATGCCAATACCGATGGGAGTCATCGCTACGATGTCAACTACACAATCCCGATTAATGTAAAGAATGGTACGATTCGATTCGATTATTTCGGCACAAACTCGGATGTAATTGAGGAACCGTTTGATGAGTTGGATATTGAGGGGGATTCTGATCGCTACAGCTTGACCTATCGCCAACCGATTAATCAAACTCCCACTCAGGACATTGCCCTGGGCCTGACCCTGTCCCGTGACAACAGTGAAACCCAAATTCTAGGTGAACGAGAACCGCTGTCAGCCGGAGCTGATAACCAGGGTCGAACCCGGGTCTCGGCACTCCGCTTCTTCCAGGAATATACCCGCCGGACTTCGCGCTCGGTACTGGCTGGGCGATCGCAGTTCAGTTTGGGCGTTGGCGCTTTCGGAGCTACAGTGAATGATGAGCCACCGGACAGTCGGTTTTTCTCCTGGCGAGGTCAGGGTCAGTACGTTCAGCTTCTGGCTCCTGAAACGCTGTTGGTCTTTCGGGGAGATGTTCAATTATCCACCCGTGCGCTGGTACCCTTAGAACAGTTTGCACTGGGGGGATATCAAAGTGTTCGGGGGTATCGCCAGGATTTTCTCCTAACGGATAATGGAGTATTTCTCTCCGCAGAAGCCCTGATTCCAATCGTCCGAATTGGGGATGATGGCGTAATTCAGGTGGTGCCGTTTTTTGACTTTGGCACGGGCTGGAATACGGATCGTCCTGACCCCCAGGATGCAACATTATTAGGAACGGGTTTAGGCTTACAGGTTCGATTCGGAGATACCTTCACAGGGCGAATTGAGTATGGCATTCCGTTGATTGATGTTGAGACCCGTGACGAGGATACATTGCAGGAAGAGGGAGTTTACTTCTCTGTTATCTACAATGTCTTTTAGAATATTTCTTCCGGAAGAGCTTCTTGTGAGAAATTTCTTGTGAGAGATTTCTTCTAAAACATTCTCTTTTTAAAAGCAGTCAGAGGGACGACAGAATCGTCTCTCTGACTAACTAAACGACTCCTACCAAAGGCAGGATCTCCTTGAAGCACCTAGATGGTAGAGAGAGTTGCAGACCACAGGTAACTGTTTCCTTAACTCATCCCAACTGTAACCAATCTATCATTCGATTTAATTGTGAAATTTTTGTCATATTCCGCAATTTGAACTGTCACATAGCAAAATTGATACCATTCATAGCCTTTTCAGACAAGATAAGATTCAGTTCAGCCAAAATCAGCTAACCTTTAGTCAGAAATGGGACAGGATAGACCCGCACAATCTCAAACTCCACATAGGTCATGCTCCTCTCCCAGACCAACTTGTGAATTTTAATGTCCGCACAGGCGAACCAATTCTCATCCACCAGCGCAATCGGAGCATCCATTGGCATAATGCGATATCCCTGCTTCTGCGCCGAGTACCGCCGACCTTCTGCCAACAGTTCTGGATAGCCCTGAGCTGGCTTTAACTTGAGAATGCTGTTAATTTCACATGGGGTTCCCATCGTTTAGTTTTGATTAATTTTCTCAGGCCATGACTTCTTTAATTGCGCTTTGGGTCATAGTTGCAATGGCTTGGTCGGTTGCCTTTGGGAGATGATAGTACCGTCCTGCTGCCGCTTGGGATAGCTCCTTGGCAAAGCCTGTAGAAATGAATTTGCTCTCAGTATCAATCACCAGGAGTTTGATCCCCAACGCTCGAATCTTGCCTGCAATCTCCAGCAGTTCCCCCTTAATATCGGGCTTTTCGCCCTCCAAAATCGGTTCTCCCAGCGATCGCGCCAAGGGAATATTGCCCCGTCCATCGGTAATCGCTACGATCACCACCTGACCAATATCTCCCGATTGACGAGCATTCACGCCGACCCGTACCGCCTGAGTTAATCCATGGGCCAGGGGAGACCCGCCACCACAGGGCATTCGTTCTAGCCGTCGCCGCGCGGTTGTGATGGAGCGGGTTGGGGGCAAGAGGACTTCCGCCTGTTCCCCCCGGAATGGGATGAGAGACACCTGATCTCGACTTTGATAGGCTTCTGTCAGAAGCTGCATCACAGCTCCTTTTGCAGATTGCATGCGATTCAGGGCCATGGAACCTGATGCATCGACCACAAACACGACCAAAGCCCCGGACTTTCGAGCTAGACGTTTGGCGCGGATATCACCCTCTTCCACGATGACCGACCGCTCTGGGTGACGCAACCGCCTCGATTTTTGATAGGGGGCTGCGGCTCGCAGGGTGGCATCCACTGCAATCCGATTCACCCGGCCTCGGGGCAACATCGGCTTGACGTAACGACCCCGATCCTCGGAAAAAATGACGCTACGACTGCCAGACTTTCCCTGTTGAGTCTGCATCTGGGCAAAGTACAGCACACTTTCATCCAGAATCACACCCTCCGGATCAAATAAAAATTCCTCCGGGATGCTGGCGGGTTCCTCTGGTTCCGGTTCTGAATTGTCCTCTTCTTCATAGGGTTCTTCCTGATCCTGATCAGATTGTTCCTGGGGTGGCGGTGGCGGCGGTGGGGGTTGTTGATCTTCTGGCGGTTCTACAATCGTAGCCCTAGGCACAATCGCCAGTTCAACGGCCCGTCTTAGATCATCGGCATTCACGGCGGTTCGACCCTCCAGGGCAGCAGAGGCTTTGGCGACCCGCACCGCAAACAATTCCGCTCGATGGCCCTGAACTCCTCCACGAACTGCTTCCTGCACCAGATAAAGTATCTGCTCCGGCTGAATTGTGACATCCCGCAACCATTCCCGGGCCAGCAGAATTTGGGTTTTCAGGTTATCAATCTCTTCATCGTACTGCTGGAGGAACTCACCGGGAGACTGGGCATAGCTCAGCACCTGGTCAACGGCGGAAACCCGCTGATCAAGACTGAGAACCCCGTCCGCAGACAGGGCGATCGCAATCCGATCTAACAAATGACTTCGCAGTGGCCCCTCCTCCGGATTATAGGTAGCAATCAGCAAGGGGCGGCAGGGATGACTCAGACTAATGCCTTCTCGCTCGATTTGATTGCGACCTTCCGTCAAAACGGTGAGCAACAAATTCGCAATGTTGTCATCTAAAAGATTAATTTCATCCACATACAGAACACCCCGATGGGCCGTTGCCAATAGGCCCGGCTGGAAAACGGTCTCTCCTTGCCGAACCGATTTTTCCACATCGACGGAGCCGACAAGCCGATCTTCGGTAATCCCCAAAGGAATCTGCACAAAAGGGGCTGGAATCACTTGGGTAGGAACCTGAGAAGTCACATCCTGCGATGGGTCAAGGTTCGCGATGGAATCTTTGACCACTTCGAGCGGCGGCAGCAGAGAGTGTAGCGCTCGTGCCATGACTGACTTAGCTGTTCCCCGCCGTCCAGCAATCACAACCCCTCCCAAACCTGGATCAACAGCAGCTAGTAGAAGTGCCAGCTTAATGGCTTCTTGACCGACGATTGCAGCCAGTGGAAATGTAACTAAGGGGGAACGGGCTGGGGACGCAACCATGAATTCGTGACCTAAGCGCTATCAGATCAAACCATAATACCATTTGAGCATGCACTCTGGACAATTGAAAGACTGACTCATTGAACGTTCAAATTTGGCCCGTCAAAGCCACGTTGAGGTGATAATTCAGTATTTTTCGGGCCAAGAGATCATCTCTCGTTTTAATGGTGTGTTCTTATACCGTATTTTCACAGAATTGTTCCTTTTGTAAAGGTGTTTTTCGAGTAGTCAGTTCGCGGATTGTCACAGTTATAGAAATTGCCAAGGGTCTGTGGGACAGGAGCTTGACGGGTCACTCCCCTTCTAAAAACTATGTCAAAAAAGTAGTGAAACCCGTTGACATTTTTCATTTGTAAAGATAATATAAGAGTAGAGAGGCGAAAGATGTAAGCCTACCTACTTCGGCAAAGTTGTAAGCGCTTTTGAATACACTATTCGAGTTAGTGAACTCAAGTGGTTTTGTCGAGCAGAAAAGGATGGTAATACATTTGCATCAGGATCTGTAACCTTTCCCCCATGGGGAATTTGATCATGGATGCATTTCAAGTCGAAGCCTTGAGTTGGATCTTGATGAGTACTCCAAAGCTCTGAGATGCTGTTTCCTGGTACTCTGTATCTTTACAGTTTTTCCCAAGGAATGTTTTCAGAAAGTGGAGGAAGATCTGGCTCTGCCCCGGCTGTTTAGTCTTGTCTGATAGTTGGGAGCTAGCTTTAGGTATCAACTTTTTGGCTAGGTCTTTTTAGCTAGAAAGCTGACCAAATCCTAGTGATTGAAATTAGTTGTTGAAGGCTGAATAAGTTGAAAACTGAATAGATTACTGGTTTGGCTTACTGTTTTCGTTAAGTTCTCGTCTGTTAATTCCTCGACCTCCTCCAGTTTGCCATGACACCTAGAATCCCCCTTTCATTGATTGCACTTCCCACTCGACCCAACTGGCTTGTAGGTCTGTACCTTCGGTCGAGTGACATGTTCCTCATCCCATTCTTTAGCATTATGGGACTGGCTATATTTTGGTTGGTGATTCACACATTTCTAACCACTTTTATGCTGACACCGACTCTCCCCACCTTGGTTGATTCTAGCCTCGCTCTGTATCGTTCGTTCAGAAATCATTTTGAAGTGATCAATCTCATCCAAGAATCTCTGAATCCAATTGCTGCGTAGGGCTGATCTGGATCTACTCTGAGCTGGGTAGGTGTGTGTCATGAATTTGAACAGTTTAATCTGAGGTTGATTTCTAGATAAGGAATCAACCTCTTTTGTATGGCCTGAGATGTCATGGAAGCCGTTAGCCATTTTAGTAGATTTCGATTTTCGCTAGACTGTATTCAGGCCAAATAGTGTTTAGCGTTTCCAAAGCTGGTGGAGGACATCAAGATAGGACGCACCGTACCCCATCCTCCCAAATCTGTACCTGACTAAACCTGAAAAGGCTATATTAATATCTACTCTTCCATGACTCATCCTGACAACTCCCCATCGTGCTTGAGAAACTTTACAGCTTTAATTCTGTTCGGATTAATCGTGGGAATTACGGGGTTTGCTGGTCTCACCAGTCGTTACGGTTGGAAAATCTATCTGGAAATCTTTTCGCACTTCCAGGTACAATACTTGATTGTTAATTTATTTTTGTTATTTCTACTATATCTAACTCGAAATCGACTCTTCCTGCTAGGAGGATTACTCTGCTGTAGTATATTGGCAGCCCAGATTCTTCCCTGGTATCTACCTCCCCACCGTTTGTTACCCAAAGCGGCAAGTGATCTGAGAATTTTCATTGCTAACGTCAATACCCAGAATAGAAACTATGAAAAGGTGGTCGCTCAAGTCAGGCAAGAAAATCCTGACCTGGCGATTTTTATGGAAGTTGATAATGCCTGGGTTGCACAGCTCGATTCCCTGGGTGGTCAACTGCCCTATTCCTACGGTCAAGCAAATCCCTACAATTTGGGCCTGGTAATTTATAGCCAGAGTGAACTGATCAATCCGCAGGTTAACTTTTTTGGAACGGATCGCAATCCCTCCATCCTGGCGCAAGTAACTGTGAATAATCAGTCTTTTTTACTGGTGGCCACCCATCCTTTGCCTCCTGTAAAGCCTAGCTTCTTTCACTCTCGCAATCGACAATTGAAGTTGATGGGAGACTACTTGCAGACCCTGAGTCAGCCCATGGTTTTAGCAGGAGATCTAAACATCACAATGTGGTCTCCTTACTACAAAAATCTGATTCGCCGGACAAATCTTAAAAATGCTCGTCGGGGGTTTGGGATTCTCCCAAGCTGGCCCACACCTGGAACCTATCGGCAGCTTCCTGGGCCACTCTCCCAATTCTTTGCCATCCCGATTGACCACTGCTTGCATAGCCGCGAATTCAGGGTTAACAATATCCGAACTGGGAAACCGACTGGCTCAGACCACTTGCCTGTGATTGTCGATCTATCTCTTTGACGTACTCCTTGCACTTTAGGGCGAGGATTCCCATTGACCGCAGGTCGGTAATCTATCGTTGCGGTAGTCGATCTGAACCCAGGGTCAAGCTAAAGGCAATATTCAGGTTCTCAAGGGACTCCACCAACCAGTTGACCTTATTCTTAGGGAACAAAGAATAGTGATTGAACAGGATCGAAAACCGTTTTTCCAGATCCGAGCGCACCTTGCGACAAATCAAAATTACCCGCATCAACATTCCCACCACTGAGGTGGCTCCCAGGTTATTGGTTAAGTCCAGAAAGACGAAGTGGCTGGGTTCGTGAGCACTCTCAACCACAATAAAATTCAACAGCTTACGGCAGGTTCCGGTGAGCAGCGTATCATTCAACCGCTGGCCATCGTTATATGACAACGTCTCCTGCAACATTGTGTAGAGACGACGATTAAAGCGATTACGACCATATTTCGGATCGATAGAATCACTGAGATATTCGTACAGTTCCTCCTTAAACGCTCGATAGGATGGAATGGTACGGCTCTGTTTCAGGAACGCCTGGGCCAACTCTGGATAGGTATGAACCCCATCAACTTTGCCCGTAAAGTGCTTCACTGCATCTTGAAACTTTGGCTGACTCAACAGGGTAGGATTCGGAGGAGGTTGCCAAACGGCCCGTCGTTGGGGGTCTCGTGGCGGCTGGCAGGTCATGCAGTCAAACAATTCTTCGTCAAACTTGGTTTGGGCATTTTGCCGCATCTTGCGGATGTCCTGACGCTGTTGCTCAGTGCTAGCTTCCGTCAGAAAAACATGCTCGTACAAGTAGGGATACCGAGCAATGAGGCTGTCCAGGGTTCCTGCGAGATTTGTCTGAGCGCTTTTCTCGACCTTAAAAGCTTTGGCCAAGCGCTGTAAAGCCTGGTACTGATCACTTTGGATGAACCGCTTCAGATGAGAGCGGAGCCGCTGCGCTTCCCAACAGGGAGGAAGGCCCGTGGGCGCAGTTTGAAGTAGATCAACCAACTCAGCGATCGCCCATTGCAATCGAGGTCTCGGTAACCAGCGGTTGATAAAGATATAGCAACAACGATTCAGGATGAAGGGAAATTCCTGCGGCGCGTTGTAGGAGTCAACAACTCGGCTGAGAGAGTTCCAAACTTTGGGGTTTGGATACAGTTGCTCTCCCAAAAACAACTGGCGGAAATGCTGAATGCCAACCTGGGGAGCCTCTGATTCCGCAAGAGACTGGAGATGAGTGTATAGCAACTGCTCATCTGAAAAGGTATTACCACTAAATCCACTTGCCCTAATCACAGCTTGCCCTTCTCACCTCAAAAGATAAACTCTCTTTAGAAAACTTTGTCAATTACTTGGAACAACCACAGCTGAACTAGGCTATACAACGGAACAGGGTAACTAACATCTAGATGATGATCTCTAAACAAAACATCAACCCGTAGCCACTATTGCTCTGCGGCTTGACCTGGATCCATCATAGGCTTGACACAAACCCTCACCAACAGTACGTCTGGATGGGTTGCCTCAAACTGGCTTAGGGTTGCGGCTGAATTCTTCAATTGCAACCTGCACACCACGATTCATCTTTGAAGACGAACCTGACTGATTAACTCGCTTCTCCTCAATCCAAACCCATTTATCCAACCCCCTTAGTGACCGCTAGAGCTAGAAAATTAAAAAAGACTAACCTCAAACAGCCTAATGGAGCAACACTAACTCCATATAGCTAATCAAATCAGCAAATGCATGGCAACACTGAGATGATGCATACATACAGTCTAACTGACATTCTCGAGAATCTTTGTAAAAGTTTGATCAAAAGCAGAATTACTTCTGTAAAGCTCTAGTAAAGCCCTCATCAAATAGGGGATTTAATCACGATAGATGATCAAGTTTTGTCAATTTTGATGATTTAAGTCAACTGCTCCTAGCGCTTTTAAGGTGACTTTTTGAGCCGGAGTAATTCCTGTGACTTCGGTGATATTCATCCCATCATAGGGCTTATCAGTCCTTAATATTCTAATGCAATTCCCCGTGACCAGATGCCAGATTTGAATGGGCTGGTCTGGACTACCAATTGCTATTGTTTGACGATCTAGACTAAAGTGGGCTAAACTTGCCGGACTAAAATCCCCTGACAAGCTTTTGATTGACAGTTGAGTCTCAAAATCCCACAGATAAACCGTTCCTTGCATAATTCCACCAATCCGAAGTTTTCCCTCTGAAGTAAATGCAATACCTAACAAATGCTCAATCGACAACGACCAATTTTTTAAGCATTCTCCGGTCTTAAGACACCACAAACAGACAGTCCGATCCAAACTTCCACTGGCCAAAGCCTGCCCTGTAGGATGAAAGGCTAAGGTTTGAATACGCTGACGATGTCCAACCAAAGTCTTTATACAGTTGCCAGTTTCCACCTGCCATAGCCGGATGGTTTGATCTGAACTGCCAGTAGCCAGATATTGGCCATTATGATTAAATGCGGCGGATTCTACCCCGCCTACGTGACCCTGCAAGAGATGGCAGCACTCGCCGGTTTGAATGTCCCAGAGTCTTGCCGTTTGATCGATGCTGGCACTAACCAGTAATGTCCCATCGGGGCTGAAGGAAACGGCCTCAATCCGATCAGAATGGCCATGAAATGTTTTGAGACATTCTCCAGTGGAAACATTCCACAGCTTTATCGTATGGTCGTAGCTACCGCTGGCGAGTAAATCCCCCCGTGGGCTGAAATCGACCACCCAGACCCATTCAGAATGGCCCCGAAACCGTTTCACGCAGCGGCCTGTCTCAATGTCCCATAATCGCACCTGTTGATCGTCACTGCCACTGGCCAAAAATTGTCCATCGGGGCTGAGAACAAATGACCAAACCTGATGTCGATGGCCCCGTAGGGTTCTCAGCCGTTGGCCTGTGCTCACTTCCCAGAGTTGTACCGTTTGATCCTGGCTGCCAGTAGCCAAAATTTGATTGCTTGGATCAAAGGCCAGGGAACAAATCTGACCCTCAAACCCCACAAGGGTTTTGAGGCATTCTCCTGTGGTCGTTTGCCAGATTCTAACGGTCTGATCATCGCTGCTACTGGCAATCATTTGGCTGTCGGAACTGAATACAACCTGCCAAACGGAATCTCGATGGCCTTGTAGAGTTTGAAAACACTGTCCTCGCTCGACATCCCAGAGCCGAATCATATTTTCATCACAACTACTGGCGATCGCCAGTTGCGTTGTTCGAGCCGCTAGATTAGATTCTGTTGGGCCAAATGTCAGATTGGTCGGCGTCTGATTGATATCCCGCTCAATAAAAGTCACTGTCCAATTCAGGCTGTTGTCTCCGGTAAATTCGGACAGACATTTCCCGGTGGAAACATGCCATAGACAGACCGTTTGGCCCTCGTCACTACTCATCAGAAAATTTCCATCCGCGCTAAAAGCCACAGTGCAAATCGCTTCAGTATGTCCCTGCAAAGTCTGAATCAAGGCTCCTGATTTTACTTCCCACAAACAAATGATTTGATCAAAGCTACCGCTGGCAAGTAACCGACCCTGGGGACAGAAACCAATACAACTGACCGCATCCTGATGGTGTTGGCCGCGATGTAAGCATTCTCCGGTGTCTACCTGCCAGAGGCGTACCGTCCGATCTTCGCTCCCACTGGCAAGCAAGGTTCCGTCTGGGCTAAAGGCAAGGCAATGAACTTGCTCTGTTTTGCCCTGGCAAACCAGCAATTGTTGTCCATCCTCCACACTCCAGAGTAAGATTTTGCCATCTGCATCTCCAGTGGCCAATTTGTCATTCGGGCCAAGGGCCACCTCCAGAGAATTTCCCAGGGTTTTGGCAAAAATGGTTCGGGACAAGTCAGCCCCTGCGAAATTTACGCCTTGTAAATTGGCATCCTGCAGATAGGCTTGCCAGATGGCCAGGTTCGAGAAATCATAATCTGCTAAGTCCAGATTCAGTTCTTGACAGAGATTAATCAAATTTCCTCCGGCATAGCCCAAATTGCCGGAACGATTGGGGGTTCGGAGTTGGTTCAGCAGATGTTTGAACTTGATTTCTAGTTCTCCCTGCAAAGGATATTGGTTTAGCAGGCGATAACTAACGGGCTGGAGAATCACCCGCATCTGACTTTCCCGGATATAGTCCTTGGCCTGGGATTTGATAATGGCATAACGGTTCAGGGTTGTCAGTTGCTCAGTCTGAATTTCTTGGGCAATGGTCTCAATGATGTTCTCGACCATATATTCCATCACGACAGGTTGCTGAGTAAAGCCGTTAGAATTTTTCTCAATCAACGACCGCCGCCGCAGAGACTCCAACGATTCGATCAGTTCTGCCGGGGAAACAGTAGAGAGGATATCCCGCCGAATTTCACCCAGGGAAACCGCCTCACGGTTGATCGCCAACCAGTACATGATCTCCTGTTCAAACTCTGACAATCGACCCAGTTGCTGCTCCAGTAAATCTCGAATATCGCCAAAAATCGCAGTTCCATGCTGAATCTGATCCAGAAATTCAGACAAGTCGCCATCAAATAGATCTTCAACCGTGGTCGTGACAATTTTTAATGCCAGAGGATTTCCCGCATATTTGTCAATCAAACATTGCCACTGCTGCGGCGTGCCGTAAATTCCTTTGACCTGGATTAAGGTTTGGCAGTCCTCTGCGGGGAGTCCACCCATAGGAAAGGAACGCACCTTTAAATGTTTTCCCTCTAGAGCAGCAATCTCCTTTGGTTTTTCGCGGCTGGTAATCACCAATGCGCTTTGGTGTCGGGTTTCTCCCAACCGTTTGAATAGCTCTCCATAATCTTCGCAGCCTGGAATGTAACGCCCCACTCGATCCTGCTCTTGCAAAATGGATTCAACATTATCCAGCACTACCAGGCAACGGGCCGCCTTCAACTGATCAACCAATTGGGAAATCTGGCGATAAATATCTGGTGGTAGGTGAATTTCAGCATCATTAGACAAAAACTGAACAATTTCTGCCAGAAGTTCGCTTAAGGGTGGGGCATTGCGTAGCGATCGCCAGATGACACATTCAAATTGATCTTGAACATGCTGCGTAAACTCGATAGAAATTGAAGTCTTACCAATGCCGCCCATCCCCAGCAATGCAACCACCTGACAGCGTTCTTTCAGTACCCACTGCTTCAGGAGGGTCAACTCTTCAGAACGACCAAAAAACAGGGCCGTATCCGTTGCTTCCCCCCAATCGATTCGAGTGGCAATGGGTTGATCTATAGGAGTTTGTTGCAGTAGGGCAGTGGAGGTATATTTCTCACCCTCAAGATGATTGGGGACAGGATAGGTTGACTCAGATGCAATGACAGGCAGATCCGAGGATTGCCAGCGACGTTCGACAACGGATCTAAAATTCGTTTTGCTAACCCGTTCTCCCAATTCTTCAGACAGTAATCGCCAGAGCTTTGGGCCGACATCCTGCTTGAGATATTCCGGGGTACAGCGATATTCCGCCGCAATTTCACGATACTTGCGACGTGACCAGGTTCCTTGAAGCACTGCCCGCTGAGCATCGCTCAAGTGCTTGCCAGTTTTTGCAAAAATTACTGCATCTATGGTGGCAAGGGCCTCGTCGAATTTCATGATACGTAGATGCGTCCAACTGTCAGCTTCCCTTTAGTCTAACCTGAACTTTTCTATCTCTTCGTTTACCGGCTATTTCTGATGCCAGAGGGTCATACCCACACAATGTCGTTCACCGTTCATATTTACTCCAGACTTCCAATATGATGAATTATCACGATGAAACAAGGCTTCCATCAAAGATATTACTAAGCAAGAGCGAAGAAGATCCTATGACAATTAATCTTAATCCTCAGATGCCCACAGTTGAAACGATTCGGGAGTTGCTACAGCTCGCCCAACGTCATCTGGAGAATGCTGAAACTCAAGAAGCGAAAAACAGTATTGCCGATGCCCTGGTTGCGCTTGATCGTCTGGTTCCCAATCAATTTCCAACTCAGCAACAGTCCCAAACAACCCCAACGATGATGGCCTATGGTTCTGAAATTAGAACCCAATCCCTTGATCATAATCGAGGTGCAGGACGACGAGACTAGGGATATAGCGATTTTCAATCGCGTGAAATGTAGATTTGAGAGGTAGCGGCGCGGTGTGTTGCTACCTTTCGTATTTGGGCATCAAACGCTTGATGTCCAGGTTTTGATATTCATAATCAGGCAAGAATCTTAAAATGATAGGGAAAGAACTTAGCATAGGGAAAGCGGTATAGCTATGACGATGATGATTCTCTATTGGGTTCTTGTCCTGGTAATGCTGGTTGGGATCATTGGTGCGGTTGTGCCTGTGATTCCTGGATCGAGTTTAATCCTAGCGGCCATTTTGAACTGGGGATTAGTTCAGGGATTTAGCGGGTAGGGTTGGGCCTTGGGTGTAGCGATCGCGGTTTTAGTCCTCAGTATTGTCATTGACCTGCTCAGCAGTTACCTGGGAGCCAGGCAAGTTGGAGCCAGTCAATGGGGACAGATTGGAGCAATTGTTGGTTTCACGTTGGGATTTCTTGGATTTTTACCTGCCTTACCTGTGGGTGGCCCCCTATTGGGAATTATGATTGGCCCACTGGTGGGAGCCTTTATTGGTGAGTTCCTTTACCGTCGAGATTTGGGATTTAGCTCCAGGTTCAAGCTATCCTTTCGAGCTGGAATCGGCATCGTGGTGGGGACTCTGGTGGGAAATTTGATTCAGGGGGTGCTTGCCATTGCCTGTGTTGCAGTTTTTCTAGTTACGACTTGGCCGTTCTAGGGTAAATTTTTCTAGGGAGTGAATCGATAAACCCCCTATGACTCTGACCCCTATCCGTAATTTGTAATGGAAATTGTATTTAAGTCAACTGAACAATTCGAGCAGGATCTGAAAACTTTTACTGAAGCTGAGCGGGAATTAATTATTCAGGAGATTAATCAATCCTCTCCAATCCTGTTATCGAATAAGATGATCTGGGAAAGGCGACTGCATCAGTTTCATCAATTTAACTTAGTAAATGGGTATACTTCATCCCTCTATTCTTTTATTGTTAACTACTATATTCGAGTTCTATTGACAATCGATTCTGATCCTATTTTTGAACAGGTGGCGGTTATCCTCTTCCAAGCAGTTAATACGAATCAGCAAGATGTTAGCTCCATCTATCGGCAAGTTGGAAACTCCCTTTATCAGCAAGTTTTGGGTTAATAATTTCCAGGTAATGAGTGACAAAAATCAGAAGTAGAAATTAACGGTAAAAATCGTATGATTTTAATTGATAATAAAGGTGTGATTCATCAAGCGGTCAAGGTATTACCAGAATCGCTTCGGTTTCGGTTTCTAGAGATTTTGTCAGAGCTGGAAATGCCAGAGGCCTGGGAAAACAAACATTTTCCAAAAACAGAACTTCGACGAGTTCCCGGTCTACAGCAACCTATCTATAGTGCTAATATTGATGCTCGTGGCGCTTGGAAACTCTATCTAGAGTACGCAGACGAAAAAATGTATCTCAGCCATCTAACAACCGCTCTGGATGCTGAGGGAAAACCAGAGAGCATTGATCTGATTACGAACCTGAACGAGTTCTAAGGTGCTCAAATATCAGGTGAAATCCCCCCCCTACCTGAACACCATTTTCCCGAATTCCGAAGATCCTCACCACTAGGTTGAGATCTACTTTGCGCCACCAATATGGATATCTCGAACTCGAACGGGAACGGCTGCATGGGTCATTTGGGCAATTTGGATTGGTTCACCTTTACCGCACATATTGGTGCCGCATTGAAGTTGTTCGGAAGCGGGGCCAATCGCATCTACTTTATTCCAGAAATCAGTGGTCATGGAGTGGTAGGTGACATCTTTTAACATGCCGACAACCTTGCCATTTTTCACTTGCCAAAAAGCATCACCACCAAACTGGAAATTACGTCGTTGCTGGTCAATGGAAAAACTACCAATTCCATCGATCAAAATTCCGTCTTCGGTATCTGCAATCATTTCTTCTAGGGTTGCTGTGTGACTGCCTCCCGCTGGCCCTGGCTCCAATCCCAGGTTTGGAATCCGAACCATTGGTACACTTGACCAACTATCAGCAAAAGCACAGCCATTACTGCTGCCTCGACCCAACCGATAGGCTGTTTCCCGATCAGTCAGGTAATCTACCAGAATTCCATCCTTGACAACATACCAATCCTGAGCAGGCACTCCTTCGTCATCGTAGGCCATGGTACTGCGGCCATTGGCTTGAGTCCGATCACATTTGAAGCTAACCCAGGGAGCGGCGTATTGCAGCGTTTTCAGTTTATCTGTGGTGGCAAAACTGGTTCCAGCAAAGTTGGACTCATAGCCGTAGACGCGATCTAGTTCCGTTGGATGGCCCACCGATTCGTGAATTGTGAGCCAGACATTCGTCGGTTTGAGGATTAGGGTTGACTCAATCCCGAATGGCCCTTTGGGAGCGTGAACTTTTTCGATGGCCTCCTGAGCCACTCGATCAATCTGGGCATAGAAATCGGCAGCATCAATGTGTTCGTAGCCGATGTTCAACGGAGGCCGTTCGTAGCCCCGCTGCTGGGCATCTCCATTGGCGATCGCAGTGCAGTTGTAACCTCCATAGCTGCGGTAGAGGGTTTGATTAATCAGAGAACCAACGGTAGAAGCAAACAATTTGTCTTCTTGACTGAAAAGCAGGTAGGAGGATGCTTTTTTAATCCCCTGATCTTCATAGCTGAGTAACCGTTCATTCCAATCCAGCAATAGGTCTGCCTTTTTGCCAACTGGAATCTCGAAGGGATTGGTAGCAATCGGTGTTGTATAGCTATCCTGGTAAGCTTCAACCGGAACTAACTGGATCGGTATCTGCTGACACAGGCGACTTCCTCTGGCAATCTCAACCGCCAACTGTACCACCCGGGTAACTTCCTCCGGTGTTTTCCGATGGCTGGCAGCAAATCCCCAAGCCCCATTTAGCAAAACCCGAATACCAAAGCCGGAATTATCGTTATCCGCAAGACGACTGAGGGAGCGATCGCGGGCAAACAACACCTGCTTTCGATAGGTGCAGAAGCGGACATCTCCGTATTCGCATCCTGCTTGACGAATCAGGTCAATCGCAAGGGTGGCAAGCTCTGTAGCTGTGGTTTGGCGAGTTGGGGTCTGTACCATATTGCACTGAAGGATATTGATCTTCCTTAGAGTGTAACGAGTTTGATGAGAACCTGTAGATTATGAATACTGAAGAGCCAGGTTCCCATCAAAGCTAGCAATGGCTAACCCAAACAGAAACCTGGCTATTTCATTTCTAGTTACCTAAGTCCTCAGCAAATAGAAATGGATTGTGGGTATGAGATGGCGCATTACGCTTTCGCTATTAGCGCCCTACGACTTTGAACTTTCAATCTAGAAGTTCATTTCAGCCGCTTGAACTTTCTCAACCTGTTTCTTCTTCAGTACCAAGAAGATCTGAGTCAACATGACGAGGGCAAAGAAACCAAGCAACCACTTAATTCGAGTTGCGCTTTGCAGAACGATCTCTGTATCGTGCTGACCAAAACCACCCACATTTGGATTGGTGGTTAGTGCTTCGGACTCAGCTACCTCTTGGCCTTCAGAAACAATTAGTTCTGGGCCAACCGGAATGGTTTCAACAATGGACTTACCCTCAGTGGTCTGGATAGTCACCTGGGAGCTATCGTCTGCCACATCGATCTTGGTAATGGTTCCGGCTGCAGGCGCTTTATAAACCGTATTGTTGCTAGCGTCCCCAGTTGGATAAACCTGACCTCGGCCTCGGTTGCCACCCACATGAATAGGATACTTACCGAACTGAACGGAAGCATCTGTTCTGGGGTCAGGAGATAGAACAGGGAAGACCATTTCCTGATACTGATCACCGGGCAGAGGGCCAACCAGAATCACATTATCCTGGGTTTCGCTGTAGGTTTGGAAGTAGAGATCCCCGACTTCCTTCTGCATTTCCTCGGGAATACGGTCAGCGGGAGCAATCTTGAAGCCTTCAGGCAGCATCAGCACTGCACCAACATTCAGACCGCCTTTGCTACCGTCTCCCAAGACCTGCTGCACATCAGTGTCATAGGGAACTTTAACCACAGCCTTGAAAACTGTATCGGGCAGGACGGATTGAGGCACCTCAATATCTGTCTGCTTCACGCCCAGATGACAGTTGGCACAGACAATTCGTCCGGTGGGTTCACGGGGAGTTTCTGGAGCTGTCTGTTGCGCCCAGAATGGATAGGCGGCAGCGCCTTGAGGAAGTAGCAAATCACTGGTCAGAAATAGGGCTACCGTAGCAACCATGACCAGAGTGATTTTCCAGAGGGCCTGGATACCGCAAGAGCTAGTTTTAAATTGGTCGAGCTTTGACATCTGAGTAACGCTTTCTTCTAGGTCAATTGACAAAAAATCCTGAAAAAATCTGTTAAGTCCACCAAGGTTCCTTATCGGTGCGGAAATCCGTTTCCGTCCATGTTGTGAGGCTTACCTTGTCATCATTGATATCTGCATGGGCCAGGGCCAGAGACAGCGGTGCAGGCCCACGAACCACCTTACCCTGGGCATTGTACTGGGAGCCATGGCAAGGACACATGAACTTGTCCTCTGCCTCATTCCAGGGAACAACACAACCCAGGTGGGTGCAAACGGCATTCAAACCGTAGTTTGCCAGGGTTCCATCGTTCTCTACAATCAGATAGGTTGGATCCCCTTTCAGACCTTGAACCAGACTTCTATCGCCAGCAGGATGAGTCTCCAGGTACTCACTGACGATAACGTCATTTCCTAGAGCGTCTTTGGCGGTGACACCCCCACCCCCACCACCAGTGGAAGCAGGAACAAAATATTTCACAAAAGGATAGAGTGCGCCTGCCGCAACTCCAGCCGCTGACCCAAAGGTCAGGAGATTCATAAACTGACGACGGCCCATGCCGGGAACGTCGGAGGGTTGAGCAATTTGAGTCATAGTAGACGAAGTTAATCGATCTTATGTTACTTTTCTTAGCAAAGAATTAGCTATGAATGGCAGATCGCACGGGGAAGAGATTTCTCAAACCTGCGATCCAGAGTGGTAACCAACGGCCATATAACCGTAGCTTACCGTGAATTCTCAGTGTATTATTACATTTTTTAACTCAGAGGTTTATTGTTACAAAATGTAAAGAAGAACATATTCCTCAAAGACAGTGTTAACCCATATATTTCTCAGGAGCTTGCTGACGATGACAGGTGAGGATCTACAACAACTACTAGTGGACAAATGGGGGGTTTCCTTCGATGTCCAGCTCCGTCGCACGCCCGGCAAGATGTTTCTCCAGATTATGTGGAAGTATCTGGAACAGGCGTCTTTCCCCATGAGCGAAGCGGAATATCTGGCTCACCTAGACACCGTAGCAGAATATCTGAATAGTTGGGGGATGGCGGAACAAGTAGAATCCTCGATTCTGAATACCCGCGTGAAACCCCGTCTGGGAAAAGCAGTGAATATCCCCATAGATCTGGGTTCAAGGGCTTCGGAATGGATGTTATAGAATCCTCTGACCTGGAGGGACTTCTCGATCTGGCTGTACCAGTGCAACTTCTCCATTTTCCAAAACTATACCTAAGACCAGAACCTCTGACATGAAATTGGCCACTTGCCTTGGGGGAAAATTTGTAACTGCTAGAATTTGTCGGTGAACCAAATCCTCCGGTTGATAGAGTTGGGTCAAGCCTGCACTGGATTTCTTCACCCCCAGTTCACCAAAGTCGATCCACAGCTTATAGGCCGGTTTACGTGCTTCTGGGAAAGATTCTGCCCGAATAATCTGCCCAACCCGAATCTCAAGTTGCTGAAAATCATCGTAGGTAGCCATAGGTGGTGATCGACTGATAGGTCTAACAGGTGATTAGCAAATCCTTAACCTTCTGGAAAAAATGTGGGTTCTTTTGGGCCCGGTTTTTCTAAATTATCGGAAGTGGGCTCAGGAAGATTGCCAGGATCAGCAGGTTCGGCGGTCGGCGTCGAGGTCGGTTGCGGTTCGGGCTGAGGTTCAGGAATTGGATCAGTTTCTGGTGCTTCATCGGGTTCCCCATCTGGGTTGGTATCGGGGTCTATGTCAGGACTGTCTGGCTGATCAGGATTTGGATTTTCGTCTGGGTTCTCAGGGTCTTCTGCATCACCTGACCCTCCTGGATTAACCTCTGGTGTTGATTCAGGCTCAGGTTGAGGTTCAGGCTCAGGGACAACAGGTGGCAAAGAGTCAATCAGATTCATTTCTAGGACATAGTTACTGTCTGTAACTCCAGGTACGGTTTCAAGCTGAATCGTATAGTCCCCATCGTCCAACAGTGTTCCTTGCCAAAGTGAGACCCGTTCGGCGCGGCTGTCCACTGGATTCTGACTGGGATCCAGGAGCGTCATCAGTACCCCTTCCCCCGTTGCGAAAACATACAGTTGCTGTCCCTGCTGAGCCGCAAGCAAGTAGTTTGCCGTGGCGTTTGACTGGAGATAGCCTTCAATCACGGCAGGATCTCCAGGAATAACACTTATCCGCCGCGTTAATACTCTAGGAGGTAGGGGTGGCTCTGCCGTTGGAGTTGGAGTGGGTGTCGGCGTGGGGAGAGGAGAAAAGGTCGGAGTTGGGGTGGGAGTTGGGGTCAGAGTCGGCAGAGGTTCCGGAGAAATCGTTGGCTCCGGTGTCTCAACCACAATCGGTTTGTTTCGCTGAGTTGAATCCAGCAGGGCATTGACCAAAATCCACGATCCCCACCCTGTCAGCAGGGCAATCACAATTCCAGAGACAATCACAGCAACAGGATTGTCCCAAAACGACTGACGTAAGCTGGCAGTGGTCTTCACGCTGCTCACTTGATTGGGTCGTGAGCCACCAACCGCTGGTCGCCCAACGGCGACTGTTTTCATCTCTGACATGCTCAGAGGTACAGGTTGAGCAGTTTTGGCTACTGTTGTCCCAAGATTCGCCAAAGCCCGTTCGACTTCTACGGCAGACTGATAGCGATCGCCCGGTTGTCGACTTAGCATTCGATTCAAGATGTAGGCCAGACCTGGACTCACATTGGCCAGGGGCTGCCAATTCCAGGTTAAACTGCTCTCATTCATCAGTTGCTGAGGTTCCTGGCCTGTCAGGAGCACAATGGCAGTTACCGCTAGAGAGTACAGGTCGCTACTGGGAAAAACCTGACCCATCTGCAACTGTTCGACTGGAGAATAGCCCGCCTTACCAACACGGGTAACTGGCGCTTGGGTTAGGTTGGGAGACTGAGCTTGCACCTGAGTTACAATCTCATTCACCACCCCGAAGTCAATTAGAACCGGAAGCTGATCTCGCTGCCGGAGAATGATATTATCCGGTGAAATATCACGATGGATGACACCTAAATTATGGATATGGGTCAGAACCGGCAGCATCTGCTTCAGGAACAGTAACACCTCTGCCTCCGAAAAGGTTTGGGGGCCACTAGGCGACAGTCTGCGCTCTTTCAACAGGGCATGATAGGTTTTGCCCTCCACATAGTCCTGAACCAGAAATAAGCGATGCTTGTCCTCAAACACCGCACAAAACTGAGGAATTTGGGGATGTTGAATCTGATAAAGGACTTGGGCTTCTCTCTGGAATAGTTCTTTGGACTTTGCAAAAGCTGTCGGATCTCCTGCTTCGACTGGCATAAATTCTTTCATGGCGCAGCGTTCATTGAACCGCCCTAAATCCTCAGCCAGATAGGTACGACCAAATCCCCCCTGGCCAAGAAGGTCAATCAAACGATAACGGTTCTGAAGAACAGTTCCAAGCGGAAGAGCAGGTTGCATAGAGAGACTCGAAGTATGGAGCTGAGGTGAGTAGGTCAAGCTTAGCAATAACCAATTACAGATTGCATGGGATCAGAACAAGAAGAGCATTGATATTGAGGGATTCCAGGAATTTTTACCTGTGTGGGAATGACGATATAGAGGTTATACGATGCTTGGAATTGATGCCCGTAATGGTTTAGCTCAGTTTGGTTTAACTCAGCTTGGCCTTGACAATTTCCTGAACTTTCTTGCCATCGGCTTGGCCTTTTAACTTTTGCATTACAGGCCCCATGACCTTGCCCATGTCTTTGGGAGAGCTTGCACCCGACTCAGCAATAATCTCATCGACCACTGCTGCAATTTCCTCGTCCGAAAGCTGCTTAGGAAGGTACTCTTCAATGATAGCCAGTTCTGTTGCTTCTTTTTCTGCTAGATCCTCTCGGCCTGCTTTTTGATACTGGTCAATCGAATCCCGTCGCTGCTTGGCCTGCTGCATTAGAGCCTCCATCTCCTGCTCCGGCGTCAGGGCCTCCTGCCCTTCACCCCGTACTGTGGACTCCTTCTCGATGATGACCTTCTTGATACTGCGAACTGTTTCCAAACGTACCTTATCCTTAGCCTTCATCGCCGCTTTGATATCTTCCGTGACGCGATCTTTTAAACTCATGGGTGATCTCCTCAAAGTACACAAATCAGTACCCCGAATATGGCTTAGATTTGAATCGCCATGTAGGGGAGCTTGACCTTTTAATCATTGCTGGATTTGGAACCTATGCCTGTGCATTTTATCAGCCAGGCAAATCCGAGAGTGAATCGAAGTTTTGCTGCCTCCAGGGTCACGCCGTTCCGACAATCCCGAACCGTGATCCTGTATCTTCTGCCCCACCTGTACCAACCTTCCCTGGATCATATTCTGCCAAAAATATTTGACGATGGGATTGTACTGCTAGGACATTGGGCACATTCATTCCGATGCTGACCAGGCAAACAGTCAAAACTATGTTCATCAACCCACAACCCCTTTGTAAAGATATACAGCTCAATATATTCGGACATATCCATACGATACCCAGAATCACCAAAGATTCTAAAAAAAGACAGGACTTACGCATTGACAAAATACGAAGAATGTAGGTCAAGGATTATTGAGCAAAAGGGACTCCTGCACAATGAATTGACGAGCCACCTCCAGGTACAATTCGCGCTGGGGTTGATACCAGTTAGCGATTTGCTGTCGCCAACGCCCGAGTTCCAATTCAATGAAAGCTCTCAACGAACAGAAGA
>JBHJGO010000105.1:0-6027 GCA_050331715.1 Microcoleaceae cyanobacterium | reverse complement strand
GTGTGGGGGTTTTTTTGTGGTTTGAGGTAGGGGTTAGTCTGTTGGTGGTTTTGTTTTATTTGTGCGTGATGGAGGTTCGACGCCGTTGAGATTTGCGGCCTTGGGCTTACGGTTATTATAGGCTTGAAGAATTTCATCCGGTGTCATCCCTGCCACCAAGCGCCAGGATGTCCAGATTTCCAGTAACTTAGCTGAGAGGGTTCGAGGTGAGCGATCCAACATCCGCGCCAACTGCATCGTAATGGTGGACGCACCGCTGACAATTTCACCCGCTTGGGCTGCCTCCAGAACCGCTCGACCAATAGCCTGGAGATCCAATGCCCCATGCTGGTAATATCGTTTATCCTCGGCAGCGATAATGGCTTGAATAAAATGGAGCGACACCTGATCCAGCGGAACCGTTGCTGTGTGATTTTGATCCTGACTGAGGAGCGTTCCAAGGGGTGCACCATGGCGATCGCTGAATTCAATCGCCAATTGATCCTGGGTAATGTCTTGGGCTCGAATCGGAAAAAAAAGGGGAAGCAGCCGAATGCCTATGCCTGCAAGCATCAATCCCAAACAGATTTGCACACTGCGTCGCCGTAGAATCCTAAGCTTCCCCATAATTTGTCTCTTCGTTCTCCGTTGTGTTCGTTTTCCCAAGGAGTGTCAACTTCAACTCAATCCAACCCGCTTTGTGTTTGGGCTTATCTGGCCCCTATCTGGTAATAGTGGGCTGAGGCTTGCAACAAATTGCAACCTCGATGAAGTCAATTTGGAAACTGAACATTAGTATCTTCAAGGACCTACCCCAGCCAATCCGGATATTTCGAGGAGGTATCCTGTGAATCAGTAAATTTTCATTGGAACGGTGAGCAGCATTGTCCACAGTCTTACTAGCAGCTCCTTCTACAAGAGTGCGGTCAGTCTGCCTGGTCTGATTCTGGGGGAGTTGTGGCAGTTGAATTTCCGCTGACTTCCTCTCGAAATCCTTTTAGAGCTTGACCCAAGGTCTTGCCCAATTCCGGTACTTTCTTAGGGCCAAAAATGATTAATGCAACCACAAGAACCACCGCTGCTTCAGGCCATCCTAAACCCAACATACGCCTTCCTTCCTAACGCCAATCTAATATGCTAAATTACAATGATAGCGTTTCAAACCCCTAACAACACTGATAGAGCTTTAGTTTGAAACTTCATCTTGGGCGATCTAGTTCATCAATGCCACCTGTAACTACCTCTCTGCGAGAGCAGCAGCACCCATTAATCCACCGATTAGCAGATTGCATTGAGTCAATCTGGAAGCATTCCTTCTATCTAGAACCTTATCCCTTACCAGATGAGTTGGGTTACGTCGAGGGACGATTGGAGGGAGAGCGATTAGTGATCGAGAATCGTTGCTACCAAACCCCCCAATTTCGTAAGCTCCATTTGGAATTGGCAAAGGTGGGGCAAAATTTGGACATCTTGCACTGCGTGATGTTTCCTCGTAGTGACTACGCTCTACCTATTTTTGGAACAGACTTAGTGGGTGGTCGGGGTCAGATTAGTGCGGCAATCGTTGATCTGTCGCCTACGACGCCAGATCAAGATCTACCTCAAGATTATCAACTGGCCCTGAGAGGGTTATCTGTCAAAGAATTTACTCAGCCCCGTGAGATCCCTGAGTGGGGAGATATCTTTTCTAAATTTTGTCTGTTTGTTCGGCCTGCAAATCCTCAAGAGGAAGCCCAATTTCTTAGGGTGGTCACTACCTATCTGGGTATCCATTGTCACTTTGCCCGGAGCCAGACTCCGGTTTCAGCGGAACAACAGCGGCAAATCCTTGATGCCCATCGACGCTATTGCACTCAACAACGCCAGAATGACAAAACCCGACGGGTTTTGGAGAAAGCGTTTGGTTCGGAGTGGGCAGAATATTATATGAATTCTGTGTTGTTCGATTACGTTGAATAAGTTGCTGAGCTGACATTTCCACATGTTCTAACGCAACTTAAAGCTAGCAATTTTCCAGGGATCAATTTGAAAGGATTCCTGATTTACGATAGGCTCTTCTAGCAAATCAACTTGGCAACTAACCATTGACTTCAATTCACCTTCTGGTGAAAACCTGACGGGCTTACCTTCAGATTCATAGCATCGGAAAATCCACTCCGTTTCATTTCTTTCCGATTGCTTGAGAGCCATTAGGATTAGATTCCTAGCCTCAAGATCAAGGAAACTATGACGGTCTAGGGCTTGGGTATCTGTCTGAATTTCATGAGTGAGTAACTCTACCGTCAGCGGTTGATTAAAAGCATAGCCATGACGGTTAACGTTGGCCTGCTGCCAACTCTCCCCGTGGGGATAAAGGCCATAGGTGAAATGGTGAATCCCTTGATCTGCAATTGGATCAGGCCAGGTTGAACCCCGTAGTAAACTCAATCGAATTTGACTGGGTTGCAGGTCGTAGCCTGTTTTATAGTCACTGAAGATGCTAACCCCATAGCTCGATGAATTTGGGTTGGAATCTGAAGTGTATGAATTTAACTCTACCCAATTCATAGCTGGAATTTCCCATTTCGCTTTTTCTAACGCGGTCTGGGGTTGGGTAGATCGCTGAATTACACCGCAGGGCATTTCGCAGGTGGCAACAGTTGCAGTTAAATTCAGAGGAAAAGCAACTTTAACCAGTACATGGGTTTCGTGCCAATCCACTGTATTTTCGACTGTCAACACAGGAGAGCCTGACTGGAGAATATAATCCTGACAGAATTCCGAGTTTCTGAATTTTCGGATCACTCGTAACCGTTGCTGTAACTGACCTTGATCCATCCATTGAATAGATTGTAATTCGGCGGGTGGTAATGGATGTTCTGGATAATCCGGATTAATATTCCAGGCATCCCAGTATTGTCCTTGATCCTGGAAAAATTGCAAATGATAAGTTTCCGTAGTTCTTAAAACTTCACGCTGGTTCAGCTTGTCGAAAACTTGTAGTAACTCTCCGGTTTGATCTGATACCTCAACGATCAAAAATTCATTTTCTAATCTCCAAGGTGTTCTATAGCCTTTCCAGGCTTCTTGAGGTAAGGACTTGGGAGGCTGGGACTCAGCACGCCCCAACCTTCCGGACTCCGCCAACATTGAAAATGTCGTAACCGTTTCCTTCATATCCTGATTAGAATCAACTTCTGGCTCAGGAACCAACCAAAACACTCGATACCCGATTGAAGGGACGTCTGTTGCACGAAACAGCAACTTGTTCTCAACCCACTGAGTTTCAAGGCATTCTCCAGAGGACGTTAAGATCTGCCAGGATTGTTCAGAATCAGGGGGTTCTAGAGTAACGATTTCAGACCGTTGCCAATTTAGAGAATTAAACACAACAATCGGTAGACTATCTATCTGGGGAGGAGCAGGTAAATTAATCTGCTGGCAAATTGTAGTCAATGATTTGTGAAGAATTTCTAGGCTACTTGATGCGGCTTCTTGCCAGGTTCGATTGGCATCTTCATAGACAGATTGAATCGCTGAGCCGGGAAGAATATCGTGAAACTGATTGAATAAAGCTTTTTTCCAGGCGGTTTCAATTTGAGACTTGGGGTAAGTTGATCCGGTTTTAATGGTGGCAATTGAAGCCCATAACTCCGCTTGATAGAGCAATCTTTCACAGCGACGATTCCAATATTTCTGATCCGCATGACTGGTGTAGCAGCCTCGGTGAAATTCTAAATAGAGTTCATCGTTCCACACCGGCAGTTGAGCAGATGTTAGATGACTAACACATTCATCCAGATAACGCTCTACCGTGATAAATTCCTGTTCAGGAAAGAAGGGCGAGTTCTGCCAGCGGCGAGAAACTTGTAACATATCACGGGTTGGCCCGCCCCCATGATCGCCAACACCAGGGAGCCACAGAGCAGAATTAGATTGTGTTTTTTGTTGCCATTCCAGACCATATTTGATCATTTTAATGGGGTCAATGATTTCGCCAATCAGAGCCGACATGTAGCTGAGAATTCGACTGCCATCGGGAGACTGCCATTGAAATAGTTCATAGGGAAACTGAGTCGTGTCATTCCAGCGGAGTTTTTGGGTGACAAAATATTTAATGCCACCCTGACAAAGAATTTGGGGCAACTGCCAACAAAACCCAAAACTATCCGGCAACCAGGCAACTTTGGCAATCTGACCAAACTTTTCCTGAGTATAGAGCTGACCATACAAAACCTGTCGTACAATAGATTCCCCACTAATAATATTCAGTTCGGGTTCAACCCAGAGTCCGGCAGTAACCTCCCAACGATTTTCGTAGACTTTTTGTTGAATTGCTTGAAACAGATCCGGTCGATTGTGTTCGATCCATTCATAGAGAGCTGGGGTTGAATGGCAAAAGATTAATTCTGGAAATTCCTGTTGTAGATTGAGAACAGATTCGAAGGTACGTTGAGCCGCTTCCCATGTCTCATAAATTGGCCACAACCAGGCCAAATCCAGATGAGCATGACCAATCAATTTGAGTTTTAGTTGATTGTGCAGATGGATTTTCAGGAGTTCTTGATAGCAATTTAGTAAAGAAGTTTGAAAGGTTCGGTTCTGGTCAGAATTTTTCTGTGGTGATGCTTGTAACAGGACAGACCAATCAATTTTTCCCAGGGAATATTCGAGTCGTTCTAATTTCTGGAACTGATGTTCTAACTCCTGGTTAGTTTGAGTGAGATAAAGATGGATGATTTCGATTTCATCCGCAAGGAGTCCAGGATCAATAGGTTGCTCTTCTATTTTTTTACCAGGCTGTTTTTGAGTTGATTCTTTTTGAATTAGTTCATATTGACAAACAGACTGCACCAATGCGCCCGGATCATGACCTGGACTGATCAATTTCAGAATTATTGAGAATTCATCCCCTGGCCGAACGGATTCTGAGAGTAAAATTCGGGTAAAACAGTCAAATAAATCTCCAGACCCTATCAAGGTTTGATTCAGATAAATCTCAGCAACCTCTGCCCACCATCTCAACACCAATCGGAGAGAGCATCCGGTTAAATCGAAACCATGCAGCAGTTCTGGAACGATAAGTTTTTGGGCAAGCCAAACGACCTTTCTACCCTGGGGCCAGGCAATATGCTGTTTTTGATTGATTTCAGCAATGGGCCAGCTTTTCCAGGTAGACGTTATAGCTTGTAAAGTTTCTGCCTGATGATCTTCTGGCAACCCAATATGCCAATGGGTCTGAACATTGATCTGGGTCAACTGCCGCAGCCGCTCAATGGTCGTCAGGATTTTCTGTTGCGTTAAATTGGAAAGCATAGTTCTATGAAAGCTTTGACCGATCAGAGGATGATTTAAAGCTTACCGCGATAGGTTGGCGGCCTTATTGACTTGCAGCTTTTGGCTTAAAAATGACCATTTTACCTCTAACTCTCCCTCCCCTAGAAAATGGTGACAAACTCACCCGCTACGAATTTGAGCGTCGCTACACCACCATGCCCCGCGTTAAAAAAGCTGAACTGATTGAAGGATTTGTCCACATGGCTTCTCTACTTCATGCCGAAGCCCATGCGGAACCCCATGCCCATGTGGTCGGATGGCTAGTTACCTACAAAGCTGCTACTCCGTATGTTCAATTATTAGAAAACGCAACCGTTCGACTCGACAGCGATAATGCAGTTCAACCTGATGTACTTCTACGAATCAAGGAGAATGGACAATCCAGTATCAGTGAGGATGACTACATTGAGGGCGCACCAGAACTGATCGTTGAAATTGCTGCTAGTAGCGCTTCTATCGATTTAACCCAAAAACTCAATGTTTATCGTCGTAACCAAGTCCAGGAATATCTTGTCTGGCGAGTCTACGATAGAGAATTTGACTGGTTCCGCCTGCGAGACGGCAAATACCTTCCTCAGCAACCTAACAAAGTTGGGTATCAACTTAAGGCGAAAAAAGCCCATCTACGAATCCAGGTATAAATAAACACATAGCTTAAAAGTAAAAAAAGCTCTGCGGAAGATCCCAGAGCAATGTATCGTAACCCTTG
This sequence comes from Microcoleaceae cyanobacterium, assembly GCA_050331715.1. Taxonomy (GTDB): domain Bacteria; phylum Cyanobacteriota; class Cyanobacteriia; order Cyanobacteriales; family Microcoleaceae; genus JBHJGO01. The sequence continues at coordinate 23 of JBHJGO010000105.1, read as the reverse complement.
CAAATCAAATCAGGGAACGATGA
>JBHJGO010000104.1:0-32688 GCA_050331715.1 Microcoleaceae cyanobacterium | reverse complement strand
CACGGTTCACGAGCAATCCTACCGACACCTGCCTCCCTTAACCCCACTTCAGGAAAAAATCCTTCATCTACTCGGACTTTCCTCCCACATTTATACTGACCTCCTAGCACGACCCGGATGACACCCCCTTATCCAATAATTTTGAGTATTTTTACTTGCACTTGATTACGCGAATAAGGAGAGAGTATCAATGCGGCCCCGAATTGTGACCTCTTCATCTGGAATATTGAGACTAATCGGTTCCTCTGAACGAATGTTGTAGGGGTGTAGGAAAAAACTGCCAATGAACAAGATCGGGTCAACTACCGCCATTCTGACGACATCCTCAGTTAGTGGTGGGTATTGTAGTAAGTTGAGGTATCCGGCTTTGACCTGATCGAGGAGTTGACGTTCGGTATCGGTGAGTTCGGGTAGATTCTGTTGCCATTCTGGGAAAAAGCTTCGATCCTGGACAAGTTCGATCTTGAACTGATCGATTAAGTCGCGGAGATTAATATCTTTAGCAGCAACAGTGGAGGTCATGGGAGGAATTCTGGAATATCGGCGTTATTCTGACTTTAATCGATATATTAGGTAAACTAAGAATCTTAAGCCAACCTTTTATTTTTCAGGTTGCATATGTTAAGGTCAAGATACCAACAAAATGGTTGGTTGGGGATTGTGCGAAAGTCTGAAGCTCGCGAACGGGTATTACAAGCGGCTGAATCGTTGTTCATGAGGCGTGGCTATGAAGCCGTGACGGTTAAGGACATCGCAAAGGAAGCTGGGATTCATCATGCGTCGATTTATCATCATGTTCCAGGGGGCAAGGCAGATCTATTTGTTGAGGTGATGACTCGACATCTGCGCCAACATCAGGCTGGAATTCAAGCAGCAATTGGTGGGGCAGGTGATGATTTGGAGGCTCAGTTGAGGGGGATTTCAGCTTGGTTATTGTCTCAACCGCCGATGGATTTGATTCGGTTGACGAATTCGGATCTGCCGTCGATTGATCCAAAGTCTGCTGAGGAGCTGGAGAATCTGGCGTTCTTCGCTCTGTTGGTTCCAATTCAGTCTGTGCTGGAACAGGCACAACAGAGGGGTGAGATTGACCATCCGAATCTGGGAATTGTGGCGGGAGCTATTTTATCTTCGGTGGAGGGGTTACACATGATCTCGGAGGAGTATGTTCAGGGCAGTCGTCAGCAGATGGCGGAGCAGTTGATTGAGGTGTTTATTCGGGGAATTGCAAGGGTTTAGAATTTGAGACTGTAAATTTTTTTGCCATAGTTCCCAACAAAATAGTTTGTTGATTGTTGATTGAAATTTGAAGGAGTTTTCTGATGTTGAAGTTTGCGATCGCTTTATTGGCAGTGACCACAGCAATTCTGGGTTTCCAATCTTCTGGAGTGCAAGCAGATCGAAGTGTGGTAGTGGATGCTCTGGCTCAGAACCGTTCTACCCCTTACTTTCCCAATGTGAGTGGACGGAATATCAACAATCGTTCCTACAATCTGCCGGGAGATTTTGAGGGAGAATATAACGTGGTATTGCTGGCCTTTGCACAGGAACAGCAGTTTTCGGTGAATACCTGGATGGAGGCGCTGCGGGCTGTGGAAAGTCAGTATTCTGGGGTTCGTGTTTATGAATTGCCAACATTGCCAGAGATGTCGTGGTTTGAGCGGAAGCAATTGGATTTCTGGATGGCGACGGGGATTTCTGATCCACTGTCTAGGGCGACGACGATTACGCTATATACCGATATGAATAATATTCAGAATGCGCTCAAGATTGGCAATACTTCAAAGGTTCGGCTGTTTTTAGTGGATCGGGCTGGGAAGGTTTATTGGCGAGGTCAAGGGGTCTATAGTGAAGCGCAGTTTCAGGAACTTTCTAATGTGATTGTTGCTTTGCAGTAGACTCCGGGAAAGGGCAAGGAGACCTCGCCCCTACATTTCGTGATTGTGGTTCTCTTCGTCGGATTGATCTAGATACAGTTCGATAAATTTTTCAGCGGCATCTGGGTTAATTTTTTGCAGGCCACGACGAATTTCCAATAAGGTCGAGCACTCCCTGCAGCTTCTAATCCCGCCAACCAAGAATCTAAAAGTGTTCTAGTTCAGGAATTGAGGGAACTGTTCAAGGAAATGCAATCTACTCCTGAAGCTCAGAGAATTACTGAAGAAGAGATTGCGGCAGAAATTGATGCTTGCAGGCAAAGCGGATGAAGATCATTATTGACACCAATATTTTGGTTTCTGCTGCTCTAAAGGACAAAAATCCTGAACGAGTCGTTCTATGGGTTGCTTCAGAATGCGAGTGGATTATCTCTGAAGAGATTTTGGAAGAGTATCAGGAAGTTTTACAACGTAAGCGATTGAAGATCGATCAAACAGTTCGAGAGCAGTTTTTAAATGTAGTTCAGACTTTAGCTACTACGGTTGAAGTAAATATAACTATCGATTTTCCTAGAGACAGGAAGGATGCTTAGTTTCTGGCTTGTGCACTTTCTGCTCAAGCTGATTATCTGATTACAAACGATTGAGCTTGGCAAATCTGATTGTTGATTCACGCGCCAACTTTCAGGATAAAATACTTGGTACACATCTGCATCCATCACGTTCTGAATCGAATCAAACACCGAAACCCAGGCCCGAAGTGAAAGATGGATAATAGCATCGGGATAACTGGGGTCGTAGGGTTCAATATGCATGGCCAAACTCCTAATTGATGGTCAAACTTGGGAAATTACTGCATTCTAAGGGATACAGCTAATTCCTATAAGGGTAATTATCGGAATTAGAGATGAAATTACAGACAAATTTGGCCCATTGGACTCGCTAAAACGTCAATTGCCAGTCATAATCATTGGCCACGGGATGAAATCCACACTTCTTGTATAGACCACAGGCAGCAGCGTTATCTCCGGCGCGATGGACGACTGTAGTGTGAGTACCCATCCTGCGAAGTTGTTCCAGAACTGATGTAATGACTGCCGACGCCAAACCCTGCCGCCGATGTTCAGGATGACAGCCAACAGGTTCCAGCAATCCCACTTTATTTTGTGCGTCATACCAGGCAATGCAAAACGCCACAACTTCCCCCGCATCAGATCGAACAACTTGATCCAAGCTATTTTGATAAAACCGACTCGCTCTCAATGTTTGATAAGTAGACGTTGGTTTTGGATTGCTGTCGAAGGTAAGGGCAATGGTATTCGCTAGAGATTCGAGATCTTCAGTCGTGGTACAACCCATTGAATAACTCTTCCGACAAGTCACTGACTCGACTGGTGTCGTTAAAGATCGCATCATGTGAGACAAAAAACTAGATTGCCGATCATATCCACGGGACTGAAGCAAGCTGCCGCGCAACAGATCAGAATCAAAACAGCCCACCGTGAAACTTGAAACATTGCGAATTAGTGCTTGATTTTCCAGCCAAGTTAAAAGTTCTGGCTCCAGATAGTCTCGATCTGAACGGGGATGACACAACAGATCACCACTATCAGGAGGATCGAACCAGGCAAAAGCCACAAGTTGATCATCGGCAAACCACAGCCGAATATCTTGTTCAGGCAACCGAAACGATTGAGGACGCAGTCGCCAGTGTAGATCGCCAATGTGAAACGTAATTGCTGGGCCATAGACTTTCCAACAGTCAGCAATTAACTGATGAAGTAGCTCATTGTCAGCTCCTGACTGGAAATTACGAGACTCTACTCTCATCACTCCTCTCTACGTCGTTGCGCAAACTCGGAAAACAAGACCGGATAATCTTCTGGTGAATTGAACCCGTCCGCATCTACATTGACCAGTTATGTAAGGATGACTATCTGCCCTGTTTGACTCCTTATTTGAAGACATACCTTTTAAATCTCAGAGAAATCAATATCTTCATACAAATCTGCAATTTGAACCTGAAACTCAAAAGCACTGAATTCAAGCGTCAGGCTAGGATCGTCATATTCTGAGAACAGCCATTGATGGGCAGCGGTTCTGACATAATGCTCGACGTGAACCCGATACTGATCAACTAAAAGATATTCCTGAAAGTCAGGGATTGTCCGATACGCAAAAAATTTATCACCTCGATCATAGCTTTGGGTAGGTTTAGACAATACCTCAGCTATGAAGCAGGGATTAACTACGGTATCCTTCCGTCCCACTTGAAGTTCGAGAGGTTTGGGAAGCACCATCACATCAGGATAGGTATACAGACTAACATTAGGAATCCACAACCGCTGATCAAGAATGAAGACACGATAGGGTTTTTCTTTTAGTCCCATTTTAAGAGCAGTAATCAAATTGCTTGCAATGTCATTATGGTTGGGAGTGCCGCCAGTCATCGGGATAATTTTTCCATCACGATACTCACTGCGAGTTTCTGAGACTATCTCCAGTTCTAGATACTCTTCAGCAGTATAGGTTTTCTTCTCAGCTTGAGTAATCATGTCAGGTATTCTCCGAGAGCCTTCAAAGGAGATCTACAACAATCTTACCGACTTTCAACTTTGCATGGTCACCCTTCAACTCCGACAACCTGAGGTTCCAGTAGGTCAGCGTCTATTGATCCGTGATTTAGACTGGCAAAAATTTGAATATATCCTGGCAGAGTTGGGTGAAAATCCTGCTCGACGAACTGGAAATAGATTGTGAGTGTTTTGGTTCAACCCCATTCAAGCAAGAAAACATGAATGGATGTCTACATCAACTTGCAAGTTCCCGAATTATGGATTGAGCAATCGGGTCAATCGGATCAGTATCAGTCAGTCACCAATAGCCCAACCTTCACAGGGCTAGCAGTTGTAGACTGGGTGCAAGAGGTCTTACAGCAAAGTGCTGAGATCGGTGGAAGTCCAGCATTAAGAGCCTTTCGCAAGAAAACCCGAAATTTTGAGCTGTCTTGTAGCTAAAATTATAGAGTCGGTTCTTTCAGGCCCTCTCAACTTTACAAGAATGTCTACCGCGCCTCTGCAAGTCATTGAAACCACAGAGCTGATCCCAACGGATGAGCTGTTGGAAGCCTTTGCTGACTTTCTAGAAATCGATGTCGGGGCCGGAGACGCTTCAGCCGACACCCTAACAACCTACCAACGCCAACTGATTCAATTTCTAAACTGGTGCGATCGCCACAACCTTCACCCAGCCACCATTACCAAGAACGACATCAAAAAATATCGCCGCTGGATGGTGGATAAACAAAAATTCAAACCTGCCACCATTGCCCTGAAGCTCTCGGTGGTCAGGCGCTTCTATCAGGCCGCTGTTGACAAGGGGTTACTACAACTTAACCCGGCAACGGGTGTCAAACCTCCCCGAGAAAAACGCGATCCGGCTGAACGGATTACCTATTTGGAACAAGACGAAATTGAGCATCTTTTGGCAACGATTCCCGACGATGGCACTTTGAAAACTGCACGAGATCGGGTTTTAATCGCTATCATGGCTCTAGAAGGCCCCCGAACCGTTGAACTGCATCGAGCTAACATTGCCGATATTGTAAGGCAGGGTCGTAATCTGGGCATTCGAGTTGAGGGAAAACGAAATATTCGGGTGGTTCCCCTCACCCCTGAGATTGCAGAGTTGCTCAATACCTATCTGGAAATTCGAGAGATGGAGGAGGATGAATTGAAGCCCTCTAGTCCGTTATTTATTGCTGTTGGAAATCGCGCTAGAGGCCAGAGATTATCCCGTAGAGGCGTGCGATTAATCGTTGACACCTATCTAAAGGAAGCCGAGTTGAAACATACTCAAGGCCGCACATTGTCCACTCACAGCCTGCGACATACTGCGGGAACCTTGGCATTGCGTTCTGGAGCTGAACTGCGTCAGGTTCAAGACCTTCTAGGCCACTCTGACCCCCGCACAACTTGCATTTATGCCCATGTGGGCGATCGCTGGGAAAACAACCCTGCTCTAAAATCTGGAGTCAAGTTGGGAAAAAATGAATCCGATTAATGGCCTAGATTCGATATTTGCTGAAGGGTGGGCAGCCAAGCTACCCACCTTGATCATACTCAACCAACGACAGTCCAGGCCGAATTCAGCCCATCAATGCTGTTGATACCAGTCCGTGACAGGTTGTTCATCTCCCAAATCCGGTTACTGTTGCCATTGCGCCAGAGAATGTCATCATCTCCATCTCCGTCATAGTCCTCAACATCTTCCACCTGCCAGGCAGAGTTGAAGCCGCCAATGGCGGAGTTGCCGACCCGCGCTAGGTTCTGCATCTCCCAAACCCGGTTGCTGTTGCCATTGCGCCAGAGAATGTCATCGTCTCCGTCAGCGTCGAAGTCACCAATACCAGTCACACTCCAGACTGAGTTGAAGCCACCAATGGCGGAGTTGCCGACCCGCGCTAGGTTCTGCATCTCCCAACCCCGGTTGCTGTTGCCATTGCGCCAGAGAATGTCATCGTCTCCGTCACCATCGAAGTCACCAATCCCTGTCACGTCCCAAGCAGAGTTAAACCCACCAATGCTGATCTGGTTGAGCACACTGCCGTTTTCCATCTCCCAGACACGGTTGGCATTGCCATTGCGCCAGAGAATGTCAGCATCTCCGTCACCATCGAAGTCACCGTTGCCCTGAGCAACCCAGGCTGAACTAAGACCGCTGATAGTGTTCTTGTTATCGACAGTATCGGTTCCACCCATTTCCCAGATACGGTTGCTGTTACCACTGCGCCAGTGAATATCCGCCCTGCCGTCGCCATCAAAGTCATTGGCAACGCTGCTATTGGAAACAGACACATCATCCCACCAGAGATCATAGGTATTGTCTGATCCGCTGTAGGGGTAAACTCTCAGGTAGTAGGTTCCAGGGCTAGAAACGGTGTAGTCAATCGATTCGTTATCCGTAACGGAGTAAGAACCCACCAATACACCGCCGTTAGAGTTAGTCAACTGTATATCAATGTCGCCTGCGGCGTCACTGAACTGCAGATCGACTAAAATGCGTTCTTCGCCAGCATTTACCTGAATTTCGTACCAGTCATCATCATTGGCAATACCTTCACCGTTGATGCTGCTCAACCAAGTTTGCTCTTGATTGCTGAAATCATAGGCATTGTTCCGACTATCGTTCTCTTCGTAGTTGTCGTCTAGAGATGGTGGCGGTGGTGTAGCCGTCAAGTCCAGAGCCGCTGCCAAATCAAGCCGGGGGAAGGACAGACCATTACGATTATCGGTGATCGAGGTTTCGGTAGTCTTCAGGCTATCAACGATGTCATCGGGCGTTGCTGTAGAATCAGCCGCTGCCAAAACCGCAACTGCACCGGCAACATGGGGAGTTGCCATAGAAGTACCGGAAAAGTTGAATCCACCAGCATTGATGCTGACCCCTGGAGCAAGTACATCTAGGAAATTGGCGCTATTTGAGAAACTGGCAACTGTATCACTTGTACTGACAGCTCCCACGGAAATGGCACCCTCGATTGCTGCAGGAACTCCCATAGAATTCGACCAACCATCATTTCCAGAGGCGGCAACTGTTAAAATCCCAGCAGATTTAGCACTCTGAATAACTGAATATCTGGCATCAGAGGTTGTAGGAGAGAAGTATTGACCACCTCCTAGACTCATATTTATTGCCACAATGTTGTAGGTCGATTTGTTTGCAATTGACCAGTTCATCGCATCAATTTGATCGCTAGTGTATGCTCCCTGTCCAAAACCAGGAATCAAAGTAAAAACATCTAAGGCAGCAATGTCTGTACCTGGAGCTACTGCTGCTGTGATTGCACTAACATTTGTGCCATGGTTATCGTCATCGAAAGCACCATCATCCGGGGCAAAATCTCGAGAAAAAACAATCCTTCCTCCCAAACCAGGAGCATTAGGATCAGCACCCGTATCTAATACTGCTACCGTTGTTCCTGAACCAATATACCCATTTGCTTCAGCAGTGGGTTGATTAATCTGAGGTAAACTTTGAGCTAAATTGGGCCTATCAATGTCTTCATCTACACTCGGTAGATCTGTAGAAGTAATGCTACCACTTTTCAGGGGTTCACTTTCACTTGAGCTATCAGATAGTAGCTCAAATGTATCTTCGTAAACCTGAACGACGTCAGGATGGCTGACAAGTTCATCTAATTCTTCAGTAGAGCTGACCTCCACAAAATTCAATGGCAAATGGCTATATGAGCTAATTACCTCAATGCCAGGAATATCGGATATAACTTGATCCTCTACGTCTTGATACAACCGAGCTTTTAACTCAATGGTATCCGTACTATCGGGCTCGTCACTCGCCAAACCTTCCAACTGTCGCTGTGATTCGATCTGAGGTTCAATAAAGCTAGTGTCGTACTCTACAATTAGCTCTATTATCCCACCTTCAGATAACTGATCAGTCAGTAAGTCAAACCCATTCCCTCCGTCTTCATCGATGCTCTCGAAAGCAGTAGTCTGACCCAATAAAAAATCATCAGAGGAAGAGGATACCTCCTCAACTAGCGATTGAGCTTCAGGAAAAACGCTATCTTCACCAGCAGTAAATACTTCAAGCTCAGGATCAACAAACCCGTAATCTGGCAAAACAATATTTTCAGTCTCAAATGAATTAGTTAGCATTGTAACTCCCATAAATAAGTTCAAATTAGTTCAGTGGATGCTATAGGAAGCAACAGGAGACTTAACTACTAGCTTCTTAAAACAGCAAACAATGTACTAGTGCAAAACAAACATCCCTCCCCTGTTGGAGAAGAGGACGCTAAAACAACGTTGTTCTACAAAAATCTCAAGAATATAGAGACCGCAGGCAACCTACCCACTACGCCAAATCAAAGTACCAGTAGGCCAACGATTCTTGAGAATGTATGAAGGTAGCTATAGGAGAGACAGATCGCTCAAAAGCCGCCGACTATCAACATCAATAATGTTATAGCAAAAATAATATATTGCAAGTGATAATCAAATATTCTAAATCCGGTATCCAAGGCCAGATAAAGAAATCTAATCATTGCTTGAATGACACAACTTTTTCACATTTACAAGTTAAGTAGAAGCTGGCCAATTCGTTTTGTTTTTTAATTATTTCAGGATTTGAAATCTGCCAATCTGCTTTCTAGCCTAAGATCGGCACAGTGATCAATACTAATTGTCTCAGATATTTCTCCCTAAGAAATATTCAACTGATGGATAGATATTTTGGCTTGATTTCTTGTCATATAGTTCAGTAATCCATTTCGTGTAAACGGATTTCCTAATCAATCAAAGGCTCTTTGTCTAAAAGAACAGTAGGGTTGTTATACAGATTTCTTGGTATTTTGATGAAATCCTGTGAAAGTTCAAGGCAGACCTATCCAAAAGTAAACTAGAGCTAGTCGATCAAATCTACTTTTAGACAATTCACAAGCTGAAAACCCTTGTCAGTCAAGATCTTTACCTATTTTGTTGTTTTTACTGAAGTGAGCAAAGTTTTCAAAATGTACTGAAGTCAGTAAAAACTGATTGACTTGCTGAAAAACTTATCTTAATCTATTGGTAGATTAGAAAAAACTAAACGCATGATTGTTTCATTCGTCAACTTAAAGGGAGGATGTGGGAAATCGACCAGTTCAGTTCATTTGAGTCGTTGGTTACTCAACTATCACGGCTCAGTGGCCTTGGTGGACACCGATTATCTAGCGGCCAGTTCAATGTGGGTCGAGCATTTAGAGCAACAGATTGCCCAGCCAACCGTTTTTCAAATGCATGATCCCAGTGCATTAGTGAGTGAGCTGCCAAAAATTTCCCAGGGATTCACTACAATTGTGGTTGATGGTGCCAGTCAGTCTGGTGAGATTCAAGCTGCAATCCTGCAAATCTCTGATCTGGTTTTGATCCCTCTGCAGCCCAGTATTCTGGATATTTCAACCACTCACCAAACCATCAATGCAGTGCGTCTGGCCCAGAATAATCGAGAGCAACCTCTGAGAGCCTTTACCTTTTTGATGCGGGTCACCTCGAAAAGTGTCTTGGTTGAGGAAGCGCGAGAATTTTTACGATCCTATGAAGACGTTCCACTATTAGAAACGGAGTTACCTCAACGCCAGGTGGTTGCTGATGCCATGGCTCAGAATAAGACGCTATTTGATTACCAGGGCGATCGCAATGCCAAAACGGTTTCTCGTTGCTATGAAAAGCTCTTTCAGGAGGTTAATTTAAGATGAGTGATAATCGCAAAAAAATTAGTGAAGCAGCTCGTGAGTTCATTGGCTCACAAGCCAGCAATCAAGAACAGAATGATACTGATTCAAAAACAAATAAAAGTGCAAATATAAACCCCGAAACTGCTGTAACAGAATCCTCCCAAAAATCAGAACTACTAGGGAATATAGAGGAAGAAGAGCCGACGATCCGTTTAACCGTCGATTTGCCTCGACCTTTGCATCGTCGCCTTAACCAACTCTCTCTAGATTCTGGAAAACCCAAGTCAGAGTTAGTGCGAATCATGATTCGTCGAGCCTTGGAGAGTGTGGAATATTAGTCTGATGTGCTTCTCAGGATTTTTCGATTCAGTCGCTTGATATTCTTGAGGCTTCTAACAATAACTGCTGCACATTCAGCACATTTGATTGGGGGCTGATCAAGTTCTTGATTTAATAGTTGTGAGAGAACTCCAGATAATATCGAAGATGAAAATTTTCCCGTGGCTTGAAGTTCATCAACCGCGTCTAGCATTTTTTCAGCAATTTCATCCGTGACATGAGACCTAAGATTCATCTCTTCTCCAATAATTGAAGCAATGACGCTTTTAATTGAGGCTCTACTCTTATGGTAAGAAAAAACACCCAGATATTTCAGTTCTCGAACAACTTTGACAGAGAGATGTGAACAATTTGAAATCAGCTCAACCCCACGAGTTTCAATATATTCTGTCAAAATCATTGTAATAGCACTAGCGACTAGAGTTGGAGTTATCTTGTACCTTTGTTCAAGATTTGAAATTTTGTTGGAAATTCTCTGTGACAAAATCCTTGACTCTCTAATCTGTTGTTCCGAATTGAAGAAATAGTTTTTCCGCAGAATTTCTGCAATCACATCACAAACCTCTTGGTCACCCCAGATACCGCTTTCCATGTTTCTCTCTCCCAGTCGCCCATCCTACCTGCAACTCTAAACGGAATTGACTCTTTTGGGGATAGCTTAGAAAATCAACCTATTTGTCAAAAGTCGTCCCTCAATCCCAAAGATCCTGAACCGATATAGCAATCACAAATGATTTGTGAAATAGAGGTGAAGGGGGCGAGGTTTCCCATCGCTCCTTTGAAGCGAATCAGCGATTGAATCCAGTTCTATTATGGGCCGCCGTTACTGGCATTCTAACGAGCTTGATTGGCGGGCTATTTCGGATGCTAAGTGCCAGCATCTTTACTGCTCGAATTGATTTAATCCACAGCTTGGATCGTTTCCCCATCGCAGCAGTCCTTTTGTCGGTCGGGATTTCAGCCTTAATGGTTCAGTTTAGCCAAAGTATGGAGCGCATTGCTTATGGTTTGTTTTCTCAATTCCTGCCCGAACCTGGAATCCTGACAGTCGCTGGGATGGGAGCTTTAGTGGCCGCTACCGTTCGAGCACCACTGACTGCAATTGTATTGACATTGGAAATTACAGCAAATTCTACCTTTAATGGTCACTTGTTTGACCGCTTCAATGACTTCCCATAGTATGGGTAGCCAACCTATCTACACGGTTCTATTGGAGCGTCGATTAAACCAATCAACCTCAGTTTGAATTTGACAAACCATCAGGACAACTGTTTAGATGACTGGCCTAACTCCGGATACAGCTTCGAGATAGAGCGAAACATCCCTATGACAAATCAGAATTCCTAAGAATTCTAAAGTTTTGTATTCTAGAATACTGTATCTTAAACTTCTGTAGCAGCGAATTAAAATTTATGAGAACCAACTACTGAATATTTTTCTTGATAAACGTATCTATATTAATGAATCTATGCTGAAGATTGGACAAATTCACTGCTCCGAGTTTGACTTTCAGTCTTTGACCTCTAATTTTTAGGTCTTAGTTTTCAATTCTCTGTACCCAATCCCCATTACTCAAGATTGTTATATTTTTTTCTATATTTTATGGGAGTAAGTCTATCAAGTCCCACGCTTGAGAGGTAGAATCAAGATATATTATTTTTGCATTACGGCAGAGGTTGAACGTCTCCATGGACTATAAGCAGGAACTAATCACGACAATTCATGATTTAGGTTGTGATTTAACTCTTCTAGAGACACGATTAACTCAACTCAGCAAAACCTCGCCAACAGCCGTTTTGATTCCAGCATTATATGAAGAGTTAGAACGCTCTGCTTTAACTCAGATCCGAGATCAATTAAAGCGATGTGAATTTGTTAATACTGTTGTAGTTTGTTTGAATGCTAAAACCCTGGTGCAGTATGTGCAAGCTGTAAACTTTTTTAGTGTACTACCTCAACCGACGTTTATTCTTTGGGAAAATGGTCAGCGAGTTGTCTGTCTATTAGAAAACTTACGAGAAAAAGGCCTGGATCTGCTGGATTTTGTCGGGAAAGGGCAGGCAGTGTGGCTGGGCTTAGGGCTGGCATCTCTGGAGGCAGAGGCGATCGCGCTGCATGATGCTGATATCATTACCTATGACAAATCCTATCCCCTCAAGCTCCTCTTTCCCTTGGTTGAAAAAGAGTTAGGGATTGCTTTTAATAAAGCCTATTATGCACGGATTGGTGGTGATCCAATGCGATTTCATGGGCGAGTTTTTCGGTTGTTTATTACCCCTCTCTTGGCAGCATTAACGGATTTGTTAGGTTATAACGATTACCTGCGTTACTTGAGTGCCTATCGGTATCCTCTCTCTGGAGAGTTTGCCGTCACCAGTGACTTAGCATTAAATACTCGGATTCCTGGTAACTGGGGACTAGAGATGGGTTTCCTGGCAGAGGTCTACCGCAATGTGGCTGAAAAGCGGATTGCTCAGATTGATTTAGGGGTATTCGATCATAAGCATCAACCGATTGGAGATTCGGCCCATCAGGGACTCCGTAAGATGTGCCGAGACATTTTGCGATCAATTTTGCGAACGTTAACGGAAATGGAACAGGTGGTATTGACCACCGACCAGATTCGGGCCTTAAGAGTGAAGTTTCGGCGGGCAGCCCAGGACATCACCCGGCAATATTTTGTCGATGCTCGATGCAATAACCTTCCCTACGACCGTCATCAAGAGGAAGTGATTGTTGAGTTATTTGAGCAGGTGATTACAGAAGCAGGGCAAGACTACTTGGACAATCCTGCCAATAGTCAGATTCCTGATTGGACGAGGGCACTGGCGGTCATGCCAAATCTACGAGAGCAGCTTCGAGAAGCCACCTGTCAGGATATGGCTGAGGCGCAGGCAATTCTTGACCAGGGGACAAAAGAACCGACTGACTTGACTAAATCCGTCGAATCTCAACAGTTGAATGTGGCGAATTCTGCCCTGATTCTGCCCTAAAGCCGCAGTCAGCAATTTTCGGGATAGGCGCTATCCTAGATAAAAGTTGATCTGAATCCTGCATTTGATTGGCTTCTGCCCTCCGGTTTGAGATAGAAATTTTCCATGTCTACTGTACCCGACAACACAGCGTTACTTCTCCTACTCGTTGCCTTGGGAATTGTTGTCTGGGGGTATTTTCGATCTCGGCCCTACGGCCAAATGGGTTTACTCTCCTGGCTACAGTCGGTTATTCTAGTGGCCCCTTGGTTGTTAGTTTTCGGGCTGACGATTGTCGGCATTTTTCTGAATTCCACCCTGATTCTTGCCCTGTTCTTGGCTTCCGTTGGCTTCTATATCATTTTGGGGCGGCGAATCCGCCAACTGGCTAATCAAGTGCCTCCAGAGGATGCATCTCATCCTCATCAGTCCTTGAGTACCCACACTTCAGAGCCGGAGAAGTCATTAGTGCAGGATACAGAGAGTGAGACGGCATCGGAGCATGCAACGGCACAGTCCCCTGGCCCAGAGGCTACACACTTCACTTCCAGGGCTAACCCGGTGCCGCCAGAAGACCTTAAATTGATTCAGACTATTTTTGGCGTGGGAACATTTTTTGCCACCGAAACGCTGCCCTATCAGGAAGGAATTATTTTCAAGGGAAATCTATTGGGAGATGCAGAGGCCGTTTATGAACAGCTTTCCCAGCGTTTGAGCAAGGTGGTGGGCGATCGCTATCGCCTGTTTTTTGTTACCGATCCCATGGATAAACCTGTAGTGATCGTGTTGCCCCACAAAACTGATCCCCAACCTGCCACGTTACCCCAAAAAGTTCTGGCGGTTATTTTGATCCTGGTCACCATCGCCACCACCTTTGAAGCGGCAGGAATTCTGTTAGGATTTGACTTCTTCACTGAGCCAATGCGGTATCCAGAAGTGATGCCAATTGCCCTCGGCGTGATCAGCATTCTGACCATTCATGAGGTTGCCCATCAGGTAGTCGCTCGACAACATGATGTGAGATTCGGTTGGCCGTTTTTTATTCCAATTATTCAAATTGGTACATTTGGAGCATTTAATCGGTTTGAGTCCTTAATTCCCAATCGTCGGGTCTTGTTTGATGTTGCTGTAGCGGGGCCTGCGGCTGGTGGATTAACCTCTCTGGCACTACTGTCAGTGGGGTTGGTGCTCTCTGGGGATACGAGCCCATTTCAAATTTCGTCAGACTTTTTTCAAAGCTCAGTCCTGGTGGGTGTTTTGGCTAAGATGACGCTGGGATCGGCTCTGACACAACCCATCGTTGGTATCCATCCCTTGGCAATCATTGGTTGGCTGGGTCTGGTGATCAATATGATTAACCTGATGCCTGCCGGTATTCTGGACGGTGGGCGAATGATGCAGGCAATCTATGGCCGCAAAATTGCTAGACGCTCAACCCTGGTAACCTTTGTAGTTTTGGTTCTTGCTTCTTTCGTCAATCCTGTAGCCCTCTACTGGACTGTCGTGATTCTGATCTTGCAGCGCAACCTAGAACGGCCCTGCTTGAATGAACTCTCAGAACCCGATGACGCCCGTGCTGTCCTGGGCTTGTTGGTCTTTTTCCTGATGGTATCAGCTCTCTTTCCCTTGACACCAGGACTTGCACTAAGGCTTGGGATTGGTGGTTAGGATGTTTTATCTGTTGCCCGCTCAGTTCAGTGGGGACGAAAACATAGACTTCTACGGTGCAGTTCAACTATCAATCAAAAGAATTTGATTTGTGATTTGGAGACAAACAATAGAACGTCGGAAAAATAGGAATCACCAGTCCTGTATCCGCCCCCCCAGGTGGTTTGGTATTAATTAATACCCTTCTTTAATATCTCTATAAAATGGGAGAAGGTGGTGGATAAATTGCCGGAGATTTAGCGCTAGAGCCTACTGAATCCAAATTAATTGACAGGTTCAAGTATCTCCAGTAAGCTAATCCAGGATTGTGTATCAGGTGGACTGGGTAAAAAGCATAAATTTGGGCCAGTGCCTCCAGGTTTACATTCGGCTCGATCACTGATTTACAATCTAATTTGTTTAATTGCTTAATTTTGGGGTTATGTGTGGGGGAGATAGGTTAAAATTCGTCTCAAGTCATCCTGATAGGATTTTGGTGTGAAACAGAAGGGAACCAGCCAGGCTACAGCATTCGTTGGAGGTTGCTTATTTGCAGTTCTAGCAGCCCTCTCAGTTTTAGTTGCCTGGTTAATGTTTGGTAATGTGCCGAGACGGGGTCAGGTCGGGTTGCCTCAATTTAACACGAACCTATTGGACAACTCGAATCCGTTTAATGTGAATCCGTTTAATTCAAGTCAGGGAAGCTTACCTCCCGCCCCACCGTATCCAACACTGCCTTACAATGGCCCTCCAAGTAACTTGGGCCAGCCCTATTCAGGGCCACTAGGTCAGCCGCCCTATGGCGTATTGCCGCCATCCCCTGTACTTCCTCCTCCTCCCTCAACAAACCCTCCTGGAGAGTCGTCATCGGGTTCTCAACTCCGAACTCAGTTGGATCAACAACAGAATGTGACTCAGCAATTGACAACTCAGCTGGATCAACAACGCAGCCAGAATGATCAGCTTCGGGGTCAACTGGATCAGCAACGAATTCGCATTGAGCAGTTAACCTCACAGTTCGAGCAGCAGCGGATCAGAACAGAGCAACTGATGTTACAGATGCAGGATCAGCAGCGAACCATGATCGGTGGTTCAGGTCAGATTCGCCCAATCGCTCAGCAACCGATGACCGTACAATCTGCTGTTCTGTGGACACTGGTTGGGATTGTTCTAGCCCTACTCTTGGGCGGTAGTGTTGTAATTCTCAGTTTGATTGCTCTGGTGGCTCAGCCGCAACCCCGTCGAGTTCTGAGACGCTATCCACTACAGTCGGTGAACCTGCCTCTCCCCTATGAGTTCTACGAAGAATCCGGTGATTTCTTCCAGCCTCATCTCCGGCCACGGCGCAGTCGGTGAGAATGATAACTTTACTGGTTCATAGATGTCTTTTCCAAGGCGATGGTGGGAACATCTACGGGGTTCTCCTCAGTGGCCTCTATTAAGATCTGTCGCCCAGGGAGCAGGTGTGGCATTGATGGCTCAGGCTGCTGCTGTAGGGATGGTCTACTGTAGCCAAATCTTCCTAGCCCGCTGGATGGGTTCAGTTGAGTTTGGAATTTACGAATATGTGGTTGCTCTGGCTACATTATTATCAATTCTGCCCGCTCTGGGTTTGCCCACGATGGCACTACGGCTGATTGCGGAATATCGGGTGACTCAGCAGTGGGGGCAGCTTTGGGGACTTGTTCAGGGCAGTTGGCTGATGATCCTGGGTTCCAGTAGCTTTCTGACCCTGGGGATCGTCGGCCTACTTAAATTGTGGCATCCTCCAGATTGGATTTATTTTCGATCTCTGCTGGTTGGGATTTGGATGATTCCCCTGTTGGGTTTGACCCAGCTTCAGATAGAAATGGCCCGCTCCATGCAGAAGGTTCTGCTAGCCTACTTTCCCTCGCAGGTGATCACTCCAATCTTGATCTTAGTTGGCGTTGTGATCCTACTCCAACAAGGTCTCCCCATTAATAGCCTCTCCGTATTGGGTTTGTCATTGGCGGCATTAACCATTGTTCTGTTGGCTCAAGCTCTGCTGATTTGGGAACAATTCAAAATCCAATTTCCCAGGGTCAAACCCGTCCATACCCCTCGAAAATGGTTGGTTATCGCTTTGCCTCTACTGGCCGAAGGGGTATTATTCATCTTTTTGAACCAAACCGATATTGTGATGATTGGAGCGCTTAAGACAGCCCAAGATGTGGGAATTTATAGTGCGGCAATCAAGACGGCTGTCTGGATCAGCTTTGTTCTGAGAGCTGTTAATACAGTGATCGCTCCCGTTTTTACAACCCTCTATACCCAGAAGGACTATCAGGGACTACGTTCCCTGGTCATGACAGTCACCCATTGGATGTTCTGGCCATCTTTGGGAATTGCGCTAGGTTTAGTCATCTTTGCCAGACCGATTCTGCAATTGTTTGGGCCTGAATTCACTGCTGCTCGTTTACCGCTATTTGCTCTGATTATCGGACAACTATTCAATGTTGGCTGTGGTTCCGTAGGGTATCTGATGATTATGACGGGCCATCAAAATCAATCGGCAATTATTCTAGGTTGGGGTGCCCTGGCAAATGTAATCTTGAATGCAGTTCTGATTCCGCCCTTCGGTATCCTAGGCGCTGCTATCGCTACGGCCTTGAGCATGATTCTCTGGAATGTTTGGCTGCATGTTCTGGTTGTGCGCTACCTTAATGTATATCCGTCGATTTTCTATGCTGTCTTTCGACCGGGACTGAAAAATCAGTAAAATCTTGACTGTAGACAACAGGCGAGATGGAAACCCATCTGCTGTTCAGCGAACGCTATACCAAGTCAAGTAGTTGAAGGGTAAATTTTTTGAATCAAAAGGATTTGGGCTATGGCATACGACTATGACTTATTTGTAATCGGGGCAGGTTCAGGTGGATTAGCTGCATCCAAACGAGCCGCTTCCTATGGTGCAAAGGTTGCAATTGCTGAACACGATCTCGTCGGTGGAACCTGTGTGATTCGCGGTTGTGTACCCAAAAAATTGATGGTCTATGCCTCCCATTTCTCCCATTTCTACAAGGAAGCCGAGGGCTATGGCTGGAAATCGGTGGACAGTCAGTTTGACTGGAAAGTCCTGGTGGATAAAGTGGATAAGGAAGTTCGACGCTTGAGCCGCCTGCACATTAGCCTCCTGGAAAAAGCTGGGGTAGAACTGATTGATGGCTACGCCCGTTTTATCGATGCCCACACGGTGGAAGTTGGCGATCGCCAAATTACTGCTGAAAAGATTCTGATTGCGGTAGGGGGTCATCCCGTTAAACTCGACATTCCGGGTGCAGAGTATGGCATTACGTCCCGCGAAATGTTTTTGCTGCCAGAACAACCCAGACGGATGGCAGTTTGGGGTGGCGGCTACATCGCCGTTGAATTCGCTGGAATTATGAATGGTCTGGGCACCGAAGTGACTCAGATTATTCGACGAGATGAGATTCTGCGAGGATTTGACCAGGATATGCGAGAAACCATTCAAGAGGGGATGGTCAAGCATGGAATTAATTTCCGCTTGAATTCAAATGTCGAAAAAATTGAAAAGGTTGATGACGGACTGAAACTCACTCTCACCGGGGAAGAGGACAAGCCCCTCATCGTTGATGCCGTTCTCTGTGCTACGGGTCGAAATCCCAGTCTGGAGGGATTAATGCTGGAGAAGGCAGGCGTCGAAACTGAAAAAGGAGCAATTAAGGTCACAACCGATAGCCGCACAACCCAGGAGAATATTTTTGCGGTCGGCGATTGTACAGACCGGATGAACCTGACTCCTGTGGCCATTGCAGAAGGTCGCGCCTTCGCTGACACAGAATATGGCCATACGCCCCATTACATTACCTATGCCAATATTGCAACTGCTGTCTTTTCTCAGCCTGAGGGGGCAACGGTAGGTTTTACTGAAGACCAGGCCCATGAGAAGTTCGGCGATGGAGTGAAGTGCTATCGCGCTCGCTTCCGTCCCATGTTTCACAGCTTGACAGGAGCTGATGAAAAAGTCATGGTCAAACTTGTAGTAGAGCAAAATACAGACCGGATTTTGGGTGCACACATGGTCGGTAAGGATGCGGCTGAATTAATTCAGGGGATTGCAATTGCGGTCAACATGGGAGCCACCAAACAAGACTTCGACAACACAATGGGAATTCACCCCACCAGTGGCGAGGAATTTGTGACGTTGCGTTAATATTGACTGAACAAATCATACGGGCTAGATTGTAATGGTTACAGTCAGCAAGGATCAAACTGTTCAGGCTATCTGCTGTACGTGTGAGGTGTGCTTGTAGCTACCAGCTTTCAGGTTTGAGTAAATGGCTTCAGAGTTGCATCTCTAAAATAGAGAGCCTCTGGGCGATGTAAGGGTGTCATGTCTATAGCTTTCAGGTTGAAAACATTCCCAAAGCTGGGTTAACGATTACTAAGTCCTGACTGCTGACTGCCGATTTCTGTCAGCTCAATGCCAACTTCTCACTCCTACATGTCTATGAACGTTCAACCTCTAGAGTCCGCTGGAAAAGTTAATCTCTACGAGCAGGTTGCCTATCGTGTTCAATGCTTGATTGAAGAAGGAACACTACAACCCGGCGATCGCATTCCTTCTGTACGGAAAATGCACCGCCAGATGAATGTCAGCATCTCTACTGTTTTAGAAGCCTATCGACTACTCGAAGATCGCGGACTGGTGGGGGCGAGACCCCAATCCGGCTACTACGTGCGCCAGTCCCCTCTGATCCACCGCGACGAACCAGCCCCTTCTGCCCCTGAGCAACAGATTCGGACAGTTGACGCAGCCCTCTCCCTGCGGATTAATGCAGCCCTGCATGATCCCAAAGTCATTAAACTTGGTGCAGCCGTTCCGGGAGTCAGTCTCTTTCCTACAAAGGCACTGAACCGCCTCATGGGGCAAATTGTTCGCCAGAATCCCACCCTCTGTCATTCCTACGCTCCCATTCCAGGCTGTAAACCGCTGCGGCGAGAAATTGCCCGTCGGATGATGGATGCAGGATGTTCCATCACACCGGATGAGGTATTGATTACGAATGGAGCCTACGAAGCCATTCATATTTCATTGCGAGCGATTACTCAGCCGGGAGACACGGTTGCCATTGAATCCCCTGCCTACTACGGCATTCTAGAAATTCTCGAATCTCTACATTTAAAAGCGCTGGAGCTGCCCACTTCCCCCAGGGATGGCTTGTCTCTACCGAATTTGGCAAATGCCCTGGAACAGCAAAATATTGCAGCCTGCGTTCTAGTTTCCAACTTCAGCAACCCCCTCGGCAGTTGCATGACAGATGAAAAGAAACAACAGCTCGTTGAAATACTGGAAAGGTATGATGTCCCTCTGGTGGAGGATGATATTTACGGTGAATTGTACTTCGAGGGGAATCGTCCCAGAGCAGTGAAAGCTTTTGACCGGAAGGGGTTAGTGATTTACTGTTCATCCTTTAGCAAAACGCTGTCCCCCGGCCTACGGGTCGGCTGGGCGATTGCGGGTCGTTACCAAGAACAGGTTAAACAGTTCAAGTTATTTACGAATCTGGGAACTGCGACACCAAATCAGCTCGTGATCGCAGCTTTCTTGGCCAATGGGGGATTTGATCGCCATCTGCGTCATCTGCGCCAATCCTATCAGCAGCAGGTGATGCGAATGCACCAGGCCATCTACGATTATTTCCCACCAGAAACAAAAGTGACTCGACCCCCTGGAGGCCACGTGCTTTGGGTCGAGTTGCCTAGAGGATTTGATTCAGTGCAGCTCTACGAGACGGCCTATCAATATCGCATTAGTATTGCGCCGGGTTCAATGTTTTCGACCGCTGATGATTATCGTCACTGTTTCCGATTGAATTGTGGGTTACCCTGGTCAGCAGAGATCCAGCAAGCCATGAAAACCCTGGGAGAGTTGGTGCATCAGCAGTTTCAATTAGACGGGTCAGACAAATTAGCATAGGATCAGTTTAGAAGTTTGAGGAATTCATTAGTTGTATCTCCATGACTCATATGAACTCTGAGTCGGTGGTCACGGCTCCATTACTCGTGTCTTTGAAAACGGCTCTGTTGAATGCAACAACCTTGCATCAATTAAGCAGATTAATTGAGGACTATACCCATGAAGAAATTATGTCTATCTATGCTCAACTGAGTTCCGAGGAACAATACAGAATTTATCAGCTCTGGCAGGTGAAATCCAATCCGAATGAAAGAGTCAGTAACACTAACGTGAATGATTCTCACTGAAGTTGATCTTCATAGTCGATACCGATAGAATCCCAGTCGTGTGCAACAAGAAAGATTAATCAATTATCATGTCGAATTCTGAGGGCGACAAGTCATCCCAATCCCCTAGTTTTTTTGAATCATCTCTGGAGAACTCTATGCCAGATGTGAATTCGATTGATATGGATTCAACCCCTAGCCAGCAAGAGGCTATACCCACTGAAACGAACCCCCTAAACTACTACCTAATATCTGGTGGGATAGCGTTATTTATTGCTTTTTTTCTGTTTGGAAATGGCTTGCCTCTGTCTTTGGTTGTCAGTGGCATCTTTTTTGTTATGGGTTTGGCATTTTCCTACCGCCATCCCTATCTATCGCTATGGATCTTCTTAATTTATGTACCCTTTGCCGGAACAATTGCCTACTGGATTGGGAATGATCACTTCACCTTCCATTTAGCCAAAGATATTTTTTATTTTCCAGCATTGATTGCCCTGATTCAATCCTTACGGCATCAAAAGCAACCGATTATTATTCCACCACAATTAAAGTTACCCCTCAAGATCCTGCTCAGTATTGCCCTTCTTACCCTAATTTTAGTGAATGGCACACAACAATTTCAGGCCCCATCTGGCGAACAACCCCTGCTCATGGGTCTATTTGGATTCAAGGTATTGGTTGGCTATATTCCTTTGATTACCTGTGGATATTACCTGGTTGAAACGCGCCGGAATTTGTATCGCTTTAGCCGATTGCAAGTGATTCTGACCATTGTTTGTTGTATCCTGGGAATCGCTCAATATTGGTTGGTCGTTCAAGGAGTCTGCCCGGATAATACGGGATTACCAGACTATCTATTACTCCGGGCAAATTTACAACGAAAATGTTTGGTAGGAGGAGCTTTAGGCTACTATCCATCAGAGAACTTTATTCGATTACCCGGAACTTTTGTTGCTCCCTGGCACTGGGCCTGGTTTTTGATTTCCAGCACTTTTTTTAGCTTTGCTGCTGCTCTGGGCGATCGCGCTTTGCCCTGGCGGATTACTGGATTTGTTTCCCTGGGGCTTGTTGTTACGAATTCAGTCATATGCGGCCAAAGAACTGCGATTTTAGGGGTGCCGCTCGTTATTGTTGTTTTAATGATTGCTGTCAGTCAAGTTTCCTCATTGAAGCGAGTTCTAGCCCTTGGCCTGGGAATTTTCATTTTTGTGGGCGGAATCTCAGCAATCTTTCCAAATGTTGTTAGTGAGCGGGTTGAAAGTTTAATTTCTCGCTGGATTGCATCTCCCCCGAATGAATTTGTCACGGGTCAGATTCAATGGATTACCAACGTGCAGGAAGGGTTCTTGGGTCATGGTCTAGGTCGAGCCACGAATGCCGTTCGAGTACTGGGTGACACGCAGTTGATCGAAACCTATTATCCATAATTACTCTACGAAATTGGGCCATTCGGTGTTCTGGCGTTTTTTGGGCTGGTCACGACAATTGTCTGGTATGGATACAAATGCTATCGAAAATTGACCCTGCATAATCTGAGAATTTACGCAGTCGTCTTTTGGTTTTACATCTTTTTGATCAGTTATAACTCCTACTGGTATCCCCTGGACACAGATCCGGTTGCTGTCTACTACTGGTTTACGGCTGGAGTTCTATTCAGACTCCCTCAATTTGAACTTAAGGCGCATTCCAATAGATCTAATATTCAGGCAGATTAAGTCCTGTGCCAGATTCATCTCCACAATAAGCTAAGATGATTGCCGCTGTCGAGCAAATTTTAAGATTTGCTGGGCTTCGGAGTAGCTGGTTGTTCCAGACTTAACCTGTTCTAGTTGATTGATAATTTGTCTAAGTTGACTTTGTGCTCTGCTCTGATTCCTATCACTCCCGCCTACAATTTTTTGATACTCGGCAATGCCATCTTTGGCCTTTTGCAATGCCTTTTCAGATTGGGTTTCTAGTTCCATTCGCATCTCAGCAATGCCCAGGTTGGTTTGATATTCTGCCAATTTTTCCTGGGCCAGGAGATAGGAGGGATTATCGGAAGAAACCGTTTGTAATCGCTTAACAGCCTCTTCCCACAACTTGGCCACTTGCTGCCATTGAAGTGCAGAATGGGGTGGGTTTTGGGAGGCTTGCGCTGCTTTCATTGCAAATTGTCCAGCGGCGGCGATCTGATTGTCTCCACTTTGACGCTGGGAGATGCCACCCGTCAGGGTATTGAAATCTCGCTCACTGATAGACAATTTCTGATCCGCTAGCTCGCCTGCAATTGTCTGATCCGGAACCTGGGATAGTTGATCCATAGCTGTCTGCCAACTGGCGATCGCTTGCTGTTTTGTCCCTGGATCTGCCGCCGTTTGGTACTGTGCTTTGGCTGTGGTTAACTGTTGTTCGGCTTGAGTAAGCTGAGTCTGAGCATTTTGCTCCTGAAAAATCTTCGCCTCTAGTCGGCTGACATCTTTACGAGCCCTTTGAAACTCATCAAAGGTAAAGCGCCATTGACAACTGAACCACCGACAATAGAATTGAGGCTGATAGCCCAAGAACCAAACAGGTAAACCATCCAAGGCTTCTTGAGCCAGTTGGACTTTTTCTGCACCCAGATTAATGTCTGCTGAAGATGTTGCTTGGTTGATCAGTTGGTCGGACTGCTCCGTATATTTAATCGCCTCGCGATAGTCCCGATCCATTTTGATGTAGCTAGGTAGCAATAGAAGAGGAGCGGTTCTGGCGATAGGTCTGCGGATCATGGGATAGGGTAAGTTTACCAACCAAATCAGGCCAATTCCCAGGGGAATTCCCAACAAAAGGGTGGCAGCAAAGGGCTTTATAAAGCGATAACGAGAGTGACTATCATTGTTTGTATACATATTTCTATATTGCTGATTGATCTCTTGCTCTAGTTCTGCAAGTCTTTCACTGACTGGATCAGGGTTATTTTTTCTACGGGAGTTAAATGAGCGCCACATGGGAATAAATTTATTGACATCCGCTTCTAATACTTTGGCAATGTCTCTGATGCTTACTTCCCCTAATTGGGGGACAGTAAATTCACCGATGTAGCTATCGTTCACACCACTGATATTTCCAGAGTACCCCACTTTTCAGTAGATCACAAAAATATCAATTGATTACATTATTTCAGCTGCTCTAAGTCTGATGTCTACTAACAAATTATGCAAAGCATTTCGAGCAGAGGGTTCTTCTTGTAGATGACTATTCTGGCTCTCTGTGGCTAACAGTTGCGATAGACGTTCATATTCCTGTTCGTAGAAATTCAAATCACTTGGTTGCAGAGTTGCCGCTTCGGATTCAGACTGCTTTGCCTGGATCAGATCGGGTAGATAGGAGAGTTGGAACTTCTCATTCAACTTGATCAAATTTGCTTCGATAATACCTGTTTGCATTAGATGAATTCCCGTCAATAGTACCCGGTAAACGTAGAGCAATGGCTTAACGCGGTGGGGGGTTTCTTTTTGAAATAACTTCCACTGAGTGCGGGCAAATCCCAGGTAATGATGGCTGTGATATCGGGTAATACAGCCAGTGGCAATTTCCTTCAGAGCAACATGAGCGGGCGTGGTATGAATCACCAACGGAGAATAAAGCTGTTCCAAAACGTAGCCATTACGTTTTAAGAGCAACCCAAAGAACTTCTTAATATCGTGAGTGACTAAATCAATCTGAAGCCCGGATTGCCAGCTTGAATTTTCCAGGGTTTCCTGTCCGATTTTGAGGCCAACGATTTCGGAGAGGGGCAAAATATGAACGCCCCGTAAATCATAGTCTGAGTCAGGAGAAGGAAAACCATACAAGTGCGCTCCACTGACTGTGGCGAAGAGGAGAGGATAGGGCTGCTGAGCAATAATTTGGGCCAGTGTAGATTGATGCTGTAGTTGATTCATGTTTTAACTGCGCTTTTTCTGGCGTGAATCAAGAACGCATTTGCCCGTTCGTAGTCAGGTCGTTCGGGTAACTGAGTATGGCTAAACGCCTGGTCGAACTCTTCATGCAGGTTCAAGCGCCATTGATTCACCGCTTCCCAGGACATCTTTTGATATTTAATTGCCAATAACTTTTCCCGCTCTGCTTCGACTCGAACCGGAACAAACCGCTCTTGCAGGATGGTAATCCCAGACAGTAATAGCCGAATCAGGTGCATCGCATGTTTCCACCGCACCGTTCCCTGGTTACGTAAATCCTGCTCCATTTTCTTGAACTGGGACAGAATATAGCCATTGTAGGTTTGATAAACCAACTGAGAGAGGAAGATTTCTCGCATCTCTAGCAATTCCTGGGTCAATGGAGTGACCGTTTCCACTAGCGGCGTGTAAAGACACTCCAATACATTGGGATTCGCCTTGAGGGCCAGAATCAGAAACTTTTGTAACTCCCAGTAGCATTCCTGGGCCGGATGATCTTCAATTTGTTCGGGGAAGCCGTAGAGTGACCAATGAAGCTCTGCTGTAGGCAGATAGATTCCTCGGCGATCCGTATCAGAATTTTTATCATCTAGACCATAGGCACGAGAACCAACAATACAGCGATAGATGACCCGGTCAAATAGGTTGAGTTCCTCCAATTGATGCACGGGTCGCTCAAAGCCAATGGCCTGAAATTGTTTGCGAATACTGAATTCGTGGCGTTTTAGAGAGACAGTGTTTCCATTGGGCAGTTCGATGTGATAGCAATGAGAATTGTCTGTGGGGGACTGAATAATCTTTCCCACGGTTCCTGGCCGACATAGCAACTCACCCGCTGGATTGGTCTTTTCGATCCGACTCACGATTTGAGTTCCAACGGGCAAGATGAGATTGATACTGGACTGGGGTCTGACCATAAACAGTCAGCGTCAGGCAAACCGACGGCGTAAAAGGGGCTGAATGATCAACAAACAAGTGGCTGCAAATCCTAAGAGAACCACCAAGGCTGCACCAAATGTAATGGTTGCAAAGGGAGCCTGCATCACAACAGAACCCAATGACCAATCGCTGTGCAGATACAGGTAACGAATGGGCTCGATGGCATAACTGAGGGGATTCAGGCTGGCAACAATCTGTAACCACTTCGGCATGAATTCCAGTGGAGCCAGGGCAGTACTAGCAAACAGCAACGGCAAATTCGTGACAAAGATAACTGCAATTAATTCCACATGACCCGGCAGGGCAAAGGCTAAACCCAGGCTCAGCCCCGTTACTCCTAAAACCAGCAACAGCACAATTAATCCGATCACACTCAATCCTGCTAACCCCGGCAACCCAGCGCCCAAAAATGCACCTGTAATCACAATGGCTGCGGTCTGAATCAAGCTCAGGGCAATGATGTAAATTGCAGATGCGGTGACGATTGATAACCGGGAGGCCAAAGGCGCGACCAACAATCGATTCAAGAAGCCAAATTCCCGATCAAACATTATGGGTAGTCCGGCATTCAAGGCTCCAGCAAAGGCCGTGAATACAATGACACCGGCTCCCAGGAACTGAGCATAATTGCGGCTGTCACCAAAAAGTCCCGCTGGAGCGTTTTGAAATAATGCACCAAACAAAATCAACCACATCAGGGGTTGAATCACGCCAGCCACCAGACTAGAAGGACGGCGCTGAAGCTGAATAAATAACCGCTTGGTCAGGGCTGCGGTTTCCTGGATGAATTCGCTCACAAAACCAGGCTCTGCCAGGTCAGAACGGCTAGGCGCTAGAATTGCTTCAGATTTCATGGGAGCTGTACCACTCATGTTGTTTGTCTCCTCTGGTAAACTTCTGGATACTTTGGATGATCGAGACTCGATAGTCAGAACGTTTTAACTGAATCTTCCTGACTAACGCATACTTTGCTTTTTCTCTGCTTTTGGATCACGGGTTCCGACCGCCGCAAGCTCGGCATCCATCAAGGTTCGCCCGGTTGCTGCTAGATACACATCATCCAAACTAGGTCGAGATTGGGCAATGCCAAAGGTCGGTAATCCTGCCTCCTTCAGGGCTTGCTGAACAGTTAGCAGGGCATCACTCTGGGAATCAACCACCAAGTTTAACGAATTTCCCTGGGATGGATTGATAATCACTTCCTGGACGCAGGCAAGCGGCTGCAATACACCCTTGGCCTGTTCTGCCTCTTCCAACGGTGCAAATTCTCGAATTCTTAGCGTAATGCGATCGCCCCCCAGCCGATCCTTAAGTTCTGAGGGAGTTCCCGTGGCAATCACGACACCCCGATCAATAATCGCTACCCGATCTGCCAGGGCGTCCACTTCCTCCAGATAATGACTGGTAATTAAAACCGTTGTGCCTGCTGCCCGAAGCTGACGAAGAAAGTCCCAAACAACCACACGGCTCTCGATATCCAGCCCCACAGTTGGCTCATCCAGCACTAAAACGTCCGGTTGATGGAGCAAACCAGCAGCCAGGTCAAGCCGCTTGCGAATCCCACCCGAATAGGTACCACTCTTTTTATCAATCCAATCCCCTAACCCTAAAAGTTCGGTGACCTGCTCAATCCGCTGCTGGGAAGTGGAACGGGGCAAGTGGTAGAGGGCAGCCTGGAGCTGGAGTAGTTCCCGGCCCGTCAAGACTTTATCCAGCGCAACTTCTTGGGCCACATAGCCTAAACGTCGGCGAGCGCCTCGAGGATTCTGTACCACATCGACGCCAGAAACCTCCAAGGTGCCAGCATCGGGTGTAATCAGTGTGCACAAAGCCCGTAGCGTGGTGGTTTTTCCTGCACCATTCGGGCCAAGTAGACCAAAAATCTCTCCTGGCTTGACCTCAAGGGAAATGTCCTTAACGGCCTCAACAGCACCGTATCGTTTTTGCAATTCTTTAATCAGAACGGCAGCAGTCATATCAAAAATTCCCCAGAAAACTGCTTTGTTACATTACTCAACATTCTTGTACTTCTATATTAAAAGATTCTAGAGCGGGGATGCGTGACAACTCTAAACTTCAGAGTTTGATCAGATTTGGCCCGCCAGAATACTCAGGGTAATGAAAATTACTCCCATCGTTTGCTTGCAAACCAGAGAAGAAATACCGTAGTATCTAGGTTACAGCTAACTGAGTCAGGGTTAGCTTCAGCAGATCAGGTTCACAGATGGGTCAATAGGGTGACAAACTGTCACATTCTGGATGGCACAATGGGAACTAGACTGAATATAACTGGACTGAATGCAGAAGGGTAGTCCAATTTGCAGACCGGGTGAGCATTCTCTAGTCGACGTGATAGGGCTGATTTGAGACAGCTAACCTGTGATTTCTTATGCTTTCCTCCATAGTGGAGGTTGTGTTTAATGAGTCGGATTTTAATTGCTGAAGATGAACCTCGCATCGCGGCCTTCCTGGAAAAGGGATTGAAGGCCCACGGCTTTACTACAACAATTGCCAGTGATGGGCGAGAGGCTGTTGAGAAGGCGCTTGGCAATAATTTTGATTTGCTGATTCTTGATTTGGGTTTACCGAATCAGGATGGTTTCGAAGTTCTGCAGGAATTGCGGGGTCAGGGTGAACAGTTGCCGATTATTATCTTGACGGGCCGCGATGACCTGGAGGACAAGGTCACAGGTTTTGAAGAAGGGGCCGATGACTACGTGACCAAGCCCTTTCGATTTGCAGAACTCCTGGCTCGCGTGAAAGCTCGTCTCCGCCATCATGTCGTGACGACTAGCAATGAGGAGCGGGTTCTGGCTGCAGGCAATATAACCCTTGACCTCTATTCCCGTGAAGCTCAGATTGATGAGCGGCCCATTAAACTGTCAGCAAAAGAGTTTCATCTTCTAGAGGTATTTCTGCGCCATCCTGGTCAGGTCTTGAGTCGAGAACAGCTTTTGGATCAGGTATGGGGCTATGATTATGACCCTGGCTCAAATGTCGTCGATGTTTACGTAGGTTATCTACGGAAAAAATTGAGTGGAAATCAAATTGAAACCGTTCGAGGCATGGGTTATCGCCTTTCTCCTTGACCTACCACTAAATAGACAGTTTACAAATTGTCCTATTCAAAGTGATATATATCACAGACAAATTAATTAATTTTCAGGAACTCTGATGATCTCGATCACGTCTTCTCATACATCAGATCACTTCGGGGGCTGTTTCGGCAAAGTACCAGCAGTTTAAGGGTTCTTCTCAATGCACCTTCTCGACATCCAGCAGTTTTCAATTGCGTTTGATACGGATTTGGGAGTTGGGGGCGCACTGCATCCCCAACTCCTGTGCTCCAGCAGTGTGCAGCACGCTGTATCTATGAAATGTTTTCCTACATCGGTTATACAGCAATCCTGAATCAATCATGAAAAGTACTATGGAGGGTTTGGGGACTTTCCAAGAAGGGTGCACCGCCCACTTCACCCCCTTTTCACAAATCATTTGTGGCTGCTATATCAACCTCAAATTAGCCATATCACTTATCTTTAAAATTTGGCAATTGCTTCTTTGTAGTTGTCATCAACTTGAAGATTGGCAATCTACGGTTTTGTCTTAAGCACCAATAGAATTCCGTAGAAAAATATATAACCTTTTGGGTTTTTATCCTGATGCATTACTGCTCAATGCATCAGTTTTTCTCGTGTTTTAGCCGAAAAATTACAGCCGGCATACCAATATTTAGTCTATTTTAAATTATAAAACTTCTCTAATTTTTTGCTCATAGACATCTTAAAAGTACTCATTATGATTGAATCAAGAACAAAAAGCTTAGATGCTTTATTGACTTCAAGAAGGGGTTGTTACTAGCTGTAGCCACAAAGCTTCAAGGCTACCATCTCTATATCATGTAAGTTCAAAAAACTTGCAGGGTAAGTGATTAGAAGATATGCATGACCACTTTGTCTCAAAAATTGAGGTTGATTCTCTATGGAAACACAGACTTTGACTCCAGAACTCACACTAACAACAACAGAATTTGATATCGAAAGAATTCTACTTGGCTTATTTGATGAAGAAGCTTATTTAGAGCACAATCCTGATCTGGAGCCATTTATTGAAGCAGGAACCTTTACTGCTCTGGAGCACTTCCAGGCTTTCGGACGATTTGAAGGTCGAGAATTCAGTCGTATTTTCAACATTACCGAATATCTGGAGAAGAATTCAGATGTTGAGGAGTCGTTTGGTCGTCAGGGATGTCTAGAGCATTTTCTCAACTTTGGAATCGCTGAAGGTCGAGAGTTCAGCAATTTCTTTAGCTTGCGTCAATATCTCAGCCTGAACTCGGATCTAAATGTCATCTTTCAAGATGATTTCGTTGCTGCATTTGAACATTTCCTTACCTTTGGGCAATTTGAGACCCGCGCCTTTAGTACATTCTTCAGCAGTGCAACCTATCTAGAGTTCAACGCAGATTTAGTCGAATTTCATAACGCTGACAATGGGTTCAGTACATATCAGCATTTCATCCAGTTTGGCCAGTTTGAATCTCGCAACTTCAGCAGTTTCTTTAACGTCACTGAATATCTGAATCTCAACAGTGACTTGATTCCCTTTGTTGAAGCGGGTGTGATCTCACCCGTTGAGCATTTTCTCCAATTCGGTTTATTTGAAAATCGTGAGTTCAGCTTCTCTTTCAAGGTGTCTAATGTGCTGGAGGTTCTGGAAATCTCTACGCTGGGAGAACTGAATATTTCCGAGCTGATCACCAGCATTCTGGAAAACTTGGAGTTGATTTTGGACAGGGAGGAAGAAAACGCTGAGCCACCAGAGGAGGACTCCAACAACGATAACTCTGATGATGACTCCGACCAGGATGATGATGACGGGGATGATGATTCAGATGATTCAGATGATTCAGATGACAATGACGATTCTGATCAAGATGATGACGAGGACGACGAGGACGACGATGAGGACGATGATGTAGAAGATTCTTCCGGTGGCAGCGATACGCCCACAAATCCCCCAACAAGTTCTCCCAATAACCCTCCAAGCAATCCTCCCAATAATCCTCCAACGCCTGACGATTCTGATGATGATTCTAATGACGACGTTGCAGGTGATGATGGAGATGATGATGTAGTCGGTGACGATGAGGATGACGAGGTTGATTCAGGAGATGATGGTGACGATTCAGGAAACGATTCAGAAGATGATGATCAGGATAGCGATGATGGTACTGGGGACGATTCTGACGTTGAATCTACGGAAAAAATATTCATCAGTACTGAATTCATCCGCGTCACCTATCAGGCAGAATTGGAAGCTGAATTTGGCGTAACGGTTAATCTGATCTCTGACGACGAGATTCTCAACTTCCTAGATGAAAGAGGTCTAGAACTAAATCTGAACTCTTCCGCATTTGTTGACCTGGAATACTACCTGGAACAGTACAGTGCAGCATTGACCAGTTTCTACCAAGTGACATCAGTCACTGAATTGAGCTATCAACAGATTGTTGTTTACATCCAGGGTGAAGGATTGCAACAGGGATTTAGCCCATCACCGTTAATTGATTTCAACTACTACAAACAGGTTTACGCCGTAGAGTTGGAAGCCTTCTTTGAAACGTCCGTTGCACAAGTTAGCAATGTCCAACTGCTGCAGTTCATCAATCGAGTGGGTTTAGAAGAAGGCCAGAATCCCTCCCCATTTCTGCACCTGGAATATACTAAACAGCTTCACCTGGAACAAATCCAAGCGGCTTTCGATATTGAAGGCACTGAAGATTTGACCGATGGGCAGGTCATCGAAAGCATCGAAGCGGATGTCAAAATTGACCTGGAATATGTTCGATTCAAATACATTGTTCAACTGGAAGCATTCTACGGCGTTGAAGTTAGCGAAATTACTGGTGTAGAGGTTCAAACATTCGCAGCTAATTTGCTTGAGGAGGGTCTACCCACAGCTCCAATTGACTTTGAAACTGTTCGAGAACAATTTGCTGTAGAACTGAAGCAATTCTTCAAGCTGGAGGATGTCTCGGATTTAACGGATGGCCAGATTAAGTCCTTTCTGTTCGGAAAAGAAGTCAGACTAGATCTTCTTACTCAGGTGGTTGACATTGAGTACTTCAAGTCTGTCTACTCAGAGGAATTGGTTGCTGAATTCGGTGCAGACTTCACAGATGAAAATGTGATTCAGTTTGCTTTCCGTAGCGAGATTTCCATCGATATTGATGTGCTTCTGGCAGCAGGCGGAGTAGACATCTCAGGTTATCGCGAACAGTACGAGGAAGAAATTGCTGAGTTCTACTCTGAGGATGAAGCCTCTGAGGATGACCAAGATGAGGAAGCATCCGACGATGATGAGGACTCTGAAGAGGATGATTCTGATTCTGGGGATGATGGAGACGATGATGATGAGGACGACGAGGACGACGATGATGGGGACGATGATGATGAGGCAGAAGAGGAAGAAGATGAAGAAGAAGATGAAGAAGAAGATGAAGAAGAGGATGAAGAAGAAGA
>JBHJGO010000103.1:0-5884 GCA_050331715.1 Microcoleaceae cyanobacterium | reverse complement strand
GTAGATACCGAACATAGAGATTGATATCGCAGTTGGCGGTTGAGGGTTTACTGAGGATTCGCAAGCTTTTTTGAGAAATTACAAAGGACTTATACCTTCAACCCACATTATGGCTCTCTTGTCAATGCGTAAGTCCTGTATATGTTGTCATCAAGCAGTTTCATGCAATCCCTTAGAATATGAGAGA
Organism: Microcoleaceae cyanobacterium; assembly: GCA_050331715.1. GTDB lineage: Bacteria > Cyanobacteriota > Cyanobacteriia > Cyanobacteriales > Microcoleaceae > JBHJGO01. The sequence goes on along the minus strand of JBHJGO010000103.1, from coordinate 5,697 downwards.
TATGTAAATCTTGCTTAGGATTCCCAATGCTAGCCCAGGACAAGCCTCAACCGCAGACCCAGGAGATTAATCAGAGTAATAATCGCAGTATTAATCGAAAGATCAACTGGAAGCCCATCGTCAAGCAGTTTGAATCTGTTGTGGGCAAACGGGGCGTGGTGCAGCGGCGAGAAGAACTTTTGGTCTACGAATGTGATGGCCTGACCAGCTATCGCCAGCGGCCAGCTTTAGTTATCCTGCCCCGAACGACTGAAGAAGTGGCAGAGGCGGTGAAACTTTGCGATCGCCACCATCTCCCCTGGGTTGCCAGGGGGGCCGGAACCGGTTTGTCGGGTGGCTCATTGCCCGTCGAGGACTGTGTTCTGATCGTGACCGCGTTGATGCGGAAGATTCTTAAAATTGATCTGGAAAACCAACAGGTTACGGTTCAACCCGGTGTGATTAATAACTGGGTGACGCAGGCGGTAAGTGGAGCAGGGTTTTACTACGCACCCGATCCCTCCAGTCAAATTATTTGTTCGATTGGCGGAAATGTGGCTGAGAATTCCGGCGGGGTTCATTGCCTAAAATATGGCGTTACAACGAATCATGTTCTAGGGCTTAGGGTCGTCACACCGGAAGGCGAGATTATGGACTTTGGGGGTCAGGTTCCAGAAATGCCCGGTTATGATCTGGCTGGGTTATTCGTTGGTTCAGAAGGGACATTGGGAATCGCCACAGAAATCACCCTGAGAATTCTCAAGACTCCTGAATCCATTTGTGTAGTTCTAGCTGATTTTCCGAGCTTGGAAGCGGCGGGGACTGCGGTTTCCGACGTGATTAGTGCTGGGATCATTCCAGGCGGTATGGAAATCATGGACAACCTCAGCATCAATGCCGTTGAAGATGTGGTGAATACTGGCCTGTATCCCCGTGATGCCGGAGCGATTCTCCTGGTGGAGGTTGATGGCTTGGCGGTTGAAGTGAAGGAAAATAAGCAGCGAGTGGCTGAAATTTGCCGGGAAAATGGGGCCCGCGAGATTACGACGGCTTCTGATCCTGAAAAACGGAAGAAGATCTGGCAGGGACGCAAGGCGGCCTTTGCCGCAGCGGGGCATATGAGTCCGGACTATTACGTTCAGGATGGGGTGATTCCCCGCACTCAGATGGCCTACGTTCTGAAAGAAATTAAAGCGCTGAGTCAGAAATATGGCTATCCGATTGCGAATGTCTTCCATGCTGGAGATGGCAATCTTCACCCACTGATTCTCTACGATAACGCTGTGCCCGGAGCCTTGGAAACGGTCGAGGAAATTGGAGGCGAAATCTTGAAAATCTGTGTTGAGGTCGGGGGTAGCTTGTCTGGAGAACACGGCATTGGGGCGGACAAGAAATGTTATATGCCGCAGATGTTTTCCGAATTAGATCTAGAAACGATGACCTGGGTTCGCGATGTATTTAATCCCAAGGGATTGGCTAATCCAGGAAAGTTGTTTCCGACTCCCCGAACCTGTGGCGAAGGGGCCAAAACTCAACAGAAGGCAGAGCGATTTAATCAGGCGGATTTGTTTTAGACTGTCTCATCACCGTCTTCATCACCATCCCACGCCTACACACTTGCTTTTCTGAAGGGCTAGAATGATTAACAGTCACGCCTTTCTCAGTGTTTACTAGGCGTTTCTCGATATCTAGCTTGGGTTGAGTTTTTTTGGCTGAACGTTTTTGAGTGGAATTGGCGTCTGTAGTGTACAGATGCTGATTTTACATGGTGGTCTAGGGTTTGTTCGTCAAATCAGCAGCATTCTGACCTCTGGTGCTTGACTCTGTTCGGTAACTTATCTTCGCTAAACCTTATGATACGTAAGATTAGATGGTGGTTGATGGCTCTGGTTCTCTGTGGAGTTCTATTCACTTCGGTTTCCCTCAACTGGCAACCTGCGGCCAATGGCACTCCCACCCAAGCTCAAATCCTGCACGCCCTGAATCGCCTCAGTTTTGGGCCAACAGTCGGAGATGTGCAGCAGGTTCAGAAAATGGGGCTTGAAGCCTACATCCAGGGTCAATTAAACCCGGAAACCTTGTCAGATCCCCCCAAGTTGACCCAAACACTGGCTAAATTACCGACCCTGAAGCTCACTGCTAACCAGCTTTTTAAGCAATACAATCTCCCCAAACAGAAAGATGGTCGCAAGCCTTCGGATGAGGAATTGAAAAAGCTGCGTCAGCGATCAAATCAGCCGCTACAGCAAGCTATTCAGGCGAGGCTGCTCCGCTCTGTAACCTCTTCCCGCCAACTCCAGGAAGTGATGGTGGATTTCTGGTTTAATCACTTCAATGTCTACGCTAGAAAAGCCCACAATCGATTTTGGACAGGATCGTATGAGATAGAGGCGATTCGCCCCCATGCCCTGGGAAAATTTCGGGATCTACTGGAAGCCACAGCCCGACACCCGGCAATGTTAGTCTACCTGGACAACTGGCAGAATAGCGCCCCCGGTAGTCCTGGAGCCAGGGGACGATTCAAAGGTCTCAATGAAAACTATGCCAGGGAACTGATGGAGTTACACACCCTGGGGGTGAACGGTGGCTACACTCAGACAGATGTCATTACCCTGGCCAAGATTCTAACAGGATGGGGCATTGTCCGCCCGGACAAGCCCAAGGGTGGAGAATTCTACTTCGATGAGAAGCGCCACGATTTCAGCGATAAAGTGCTTTTAGGTCAAGCCATCCCAGGTCAGGGCGTTCCAGAAGTGGAACAAGCGCTGGACATTTTAGCCAGTCATCCCTCAACGGCACGCCATGTTAGCTACAAACTGGCCCAATATTTTGTTTCTGACAACCCACCTGCAGCTTTGGTGGATCGAATGGCTGAGCAATTCCTGGCCTCCGAGGGGGATATCTCAGCGGTCTTAGAAACTCTATTCCAGAGCGATGAATTCTGGGATCCGCAGTACTACGGCCAGAAGTTCAAGACTCCCTATCAATACATCGTCTCTTTGTTGCGGGCAACCGGAACTACCGATATTCCCACAAAGCAAGTTGCTGGCTGGTTAAGACAGATGGGAATGCCACCGTACGAATGCATTACACCAGATGGCTACAAAAATACAGAAGAAGCCTGGTTGAGTCCCGATGCCGTTCAGCGTCGTATTAGTCTTGCTCTGTCAATTAGTCGAGGACACTTCAAGAGGAAGCAGCCTGTCGATGTCAATCAACTTTCCCAAACCTTGAAGGGTTTACTTTCACCTCAAACGCTAGAGGTAATTAACAATAATCCCAAAAACCTCAAAGTAGGATTAATGCTAGGCAGTCCAGAAATGATGCAACGCTAAAACCTCAAAGAATTAACTCAAAGAATTAACTCATGAATCGACGTAAGTTTCTACAACAACTCGGTCTCGCCGCTGGAGCAACGATCATCCCGATTGGCTGGAATGGATGGGCCGCCCGCACACTTGCCCAAAGCTCCAACCCGAAGCGCTTAATCGTCATTTTCCTGCGGGGGGGTGTTGATGGATTGAATCTGGTGGTGCCATACCAGGAGCCCAACTACTATGAGGCTCGACCCACGTTGGCCCTTGCCGCTCCGAGTCAGAAGGATGGGGTATTGGACTTAGATGGTCAATTTGGTCTGCATCCAAACCTGAAAGCCCTCATGCCCCTATGGAAAAAGGGAGAACTGGCCTTTATCCATGCCTGTGGTTCTCCCAGTAATAGCCGCTCCCATTTTGAAGCCCAGGACAATATGGAAGCCGGGATTCCTGAGCAGAGACGCGCCGCGAATGATGGCTGGATGAATCGTCTACTAGGAGCTTTGCCCCAAGGAACTCCTGTTCAAGCGGTTAGTGTGAGCTCAAGAATTCCTTTGATTCTGAGTGGTGCTCTACCGGCCACTAATATTTCTGCTGGAAAAGCCGCCACTCGTCCACTGCCCCTAGATCAACCTCATGTTAATCAAGCCTTTGATCAGCTTTATCAGGGCCACGGGAAACTGAGCCAGGCCTATGAAGAGGGACAGGCGGCCAGAGAGATTATTGTTGCAGAACTCGAAGCGGAGAGAGAGCAGGCGAATCGGGGCGCTGCTTCACCTAGCCAGTTAGCTCGGGATGCTCGCAATCTCGCCCGTTTGATGAAAGGAGATTCCAAAACCCAGCTTGCATTTCTAGAGGTCGGTAAGTGGGATACCCATGTGGCGCAAGCGGGCCAACTCAAGCGCCTGTTTAACCCACTAGCAACTGGGATCATGAGTTTAGTCAAGGAATTGGGGCCGATTTATCAAGACACGGCAATTATCGTTATGTCTGAATTTGGTCGAACGGTGAAAGAAAATGGTAATCGCGGAACCGACCATGGCCATGGAAATGTTTTGTGGGTTCTGGGGGGCGGAGTGAATGGCGGAAAAGTCCAGGGTCAGTGGCCTGGACTGGAGCAGTCTCAGCGTTACGAAGGCCGTGATTTGGCGATTACAACCGATTTTCGAGATGCAATTTCTTCCGTATTGCAACCCCACCTTCAGTTAAATTCTAGCCAACTAGCTCAGGTGTTTCCACAGTATTCCGTTAACACATCCTTAAATTTAATGCGTTAGGATGCTGGGGTTGAATTCCTGGGTGCTCGTTTTGACACAATCTCTCAGTCTTTTAAGCCCTACATATACACACTCGGATCATAATATTACAGAGGCGACGGTTCAAGCTGCTCAATATCAATTCAATCAACGAAATTTGACGGTAATTCAGTTCGTTGATTCGATGGGGTTGCCTTTTACTTGGTCAACTGTTGCTCACAATCTGTCGCACAATTCCACTTTTCGTAAAATTTGGAATCAAACGTGGGCAGACGTTGCCTTCGATTTTCAATGGAAGTCAGTACCCATTCATCCTGCGACAGCGGAGACCTTTCCCTTCTATGTTGCTCTAGTTCCCGACACCTTTTTTGAGCCGACGAATCCCTTTGATTTTCAGGAATATTTTCAACGATTAGAGCATGGAGAACTAGTCGCATCCTTTAATAATATCTCTGGCACAGCTCAATTGGTTAGCCCCAAGCCTCCTGGAGATTATGGTCACATTGCTGCCTTCTGTCGGAATGCTTCTCTAGAAAAGCAACATGCCCTCTGGTGTCGCGTCGGGGAAATCGCCCTGCAATCGATTCGACGGCAGATACCAGTCTGGTGCAACACCCATGGTCACGGCGTTCCCTGGCTCCATGTTCGGTTCGATAGCTATCTGAAATATCCCGTCTTTCCTGTGCATGACCAGATTAATGTCGTCAGTCAATCCCTCTGGTACGAACATTATGAACGGTGTTTCTTGACTTCTGAGCAGGTTAGTGAACTCACATCAAACTAAAAGGTTAATCAAAAGTTAATGAAGCTTTGATGAAGATTGAATGATCTTGTGACAAACATCTTCACAAAGAGAAATCAGAAATTTCTTCTGACCCTCTTGCAATTTACATCGATGTTATATACCATTATTAATGGAACAAGAGGGGTCACTAATATCAGGAATGTTTCGAGGATCGACCACATCAGGTGTATGGATATTTTGATAGCAGTATCCTGTGAGTTACTGGGTATCAACTTAAGGCGAAAAAGGTTGACTGTGTAAAGGTTTGGGCTGACATGGTTTATATGACTGTCTTGGCATAGGCAGCTCAGTAAATGTACTGAGAATCGACTCAAATAAGTCTGGAAAAGATTGCCCAAAAAGT
>JBHJGO010000102.1:0-3445 GCA_050331715.1 Microcoleaceae cyanobacterium | reverse complement strand
AGCGCAGAAACCTTACTGAAGATTCGTCATACCTGTGCCCTTGTGCTAGCAATGTCGGTACAGTCGCTGTTCCCAGAATCGAAAGTGACGATTGGCCCCTGGACAGACATTGGCTTCTACTACGACTTTGACCGCGAAACGCCCTTTACCCCAGACGACTTAATTAAAATCGAATCGGAGATGCGGCAGATTATCAAGGCGAATTTGCCCATCATCCGGGAAGTGGTAGAGCGACAGCAAATCCAGGCAGAAATCGAACAACTCCACGAACCCTACAAACTGGAAATTCTGGAGAGCATTCCGGCTGATGAGCCTATCACTCGTTATTTCATTGGCTGTATTGATACTGTACAAGGCGTATCCGATCCCTCATTGTTCGATATTTCAACCCATACGCTTACCCAACGCGGCATTGGCAAAGACTGCTGGTGGGATTTGTGTGCTGGGCCTCATCTGAACCACACGGGGGACATTCACCCGGATGCCTTTGCCCTGGAAAGCGTAGCGGGAGCTTACTGGCGAGGCGACGAAACAAAGCCGCAACTACAACGAATTTACGGTACTGCCTGGGAAACCCCCGAACAACTGCAAGCCTATCTGCACCAGAAGGAAGAAGCAAAACGGCGAGACCATCGCAAGCTGGGTCAAGAACTTGATTTGTTCAGTATTCAGGAGGATGCCGGGGGTGGATTGGTCTTCTGGCATCCCAAAGGCTCCCGAATGCGCTTGCTGATTGAAGACTATTGGCGAAAAGCCCATCTAGAGGCAGGATACGAACTTCTCTACACTCCCCATATTGCCAATCTTGATCTGTGGAAAACGTCGGGTCACTTTGATTTCTACCGTGAGAATATGTTTGACCAGATGGAGATTGAGGCCCAGCAGTATCAGCTGAAGCCGATGAACTGTCCCTTCCATGTGCTGACCTATCAGAGCCATTTGCACTCCTATCGGGAGTTACCCATTCGTTGGGCTGAATTAGGTACTGTCTACCGCTACGAGCGGTCGGGGGCGTTGCACGGTTTGATGCGGGTACGAGGCTTTACCCAGGATGATGCTCATATTTTCTGTCTACCAGAACAGGTTGCCGATGAAATCTTAGGCGTGTTGAATCTCACTGAAGCAATCCTGTCTGATTTTGGCTTTGTTCAGTACGAAGTCAATCTTTCCACTCGCCCGGCCAAATCAGTCGGAAATGATGACATCTGGCAATTGGCGACGGATGCCTTGGTTGAAGCCTTAAATACCAAAGGGTGGGATTATGTCACCGATGATGGAGGGGGTGCATTTTATGGGCCTAAAATCGACATCAAGATCAAAGATGCAATTGGGCGTTTGTGGCAATGTTCCACAATCCAGGTGGATTTCAACTTACCCGAACGCTTTGACATGGAATATGTCGCCGCCGATGGTTCACGTCAGCGTCCCATTATGATTCACCGCGCCATCTTTGGGTCGTTAGAACGCTTCTTTGCCATTCTCACTGAAAACTACGCCGGGGATTTTCCCCTTTGGTTGGCTCCAGTACAGATGCGGTTATTGCCCGTGAGTGATGACCAACGAGCCTATGCCAACACAATCGCCCAGCAATTCAAACAACTGGGATACCGGGTTGAAGTAGATTCTAGTGGAGAACGTTTAGGGAAACAAATCCGCATCGCAGAAGTGGAAAAAATTCCTGTTGTTGCGGTGATCGGGAAGCGAGAAGTGGCAAACCAGACCTTGAGTGTGCGAACCCGCCAATCAGGAGAACTCGGATCTTTAACTCAATCAGAACTGCATGAAACAATGCAGAAAGCCATTCAAAATCAACAGCAGATTTAGTAAAGTGTCATACCAGTTGCTTCAGTACGTAATAGCTCAACCCCTATTCTGAGCTGTAAATCAAAGGACTATTCAAGCGGTAACTTGCAGAGTCTGGGAGAGCACCTGGTTGAGGCGATCGCATGCCGCTTCAATCGCTTCAATGCTACCGGGGTTGATCAAGCCGTAATAGTCGAAGGAGTAAACCTGTTGGTTGACGGTCGCCTTGAGTTTTCCCCAGAAGGGGTCAGCCTCAAACTGTTCTATGATTCCGGCATTCGTCGGATCAATCACAAAAATCGCATCTGGATTGGATTCTAATAACTTCTCGGCTGAGAGGGTGATGTAACCTCCAATCGGACTGTTTCCCTGCAAATCTGCCGCCAGATTATTCAGGTTAAATTGCTCCAAAAAGTCTCCGGCCCAGCTTTGCTTATTGGGAGATAGAATCGGATGGCGACTGACCAGAACCTGAACAGATTTTTCTGATGCGGGTGCTTTTGCCAGGCAGGATTGATAGCGGGTTGATAGGGTTTTAGGATCAGCATTCAGGCGCGTCGCCAAGTCCTGGGTGATATCTTCTAAAGACTGCCAACTATCCACATCCACCAGACGAGTTGTAATTCCAATTTCTTCCAATCGTTGCCCAATTTGATCATGAAATCCGGCTGCACCGAGAACCAAATCGGGCTTGAGCGCCACAACCTTTTCTAAATTGGGCGGGGTTCGACCACTGCTGACGGTTTCTATCTCCTGAAAGCGGGGATCTTGACTCAACAGTTGGCTGCCGGGAATTCCCACTAACTTTGTCGACGATAGCTCCTGGACTAAATCTGCTGTCAGGGAAGAGAGAGCCACAACTCGTTCAACAGTAGATTCAGGGATAGCTTCGGAGGTAGATTCAGTGGGTTGTTGAACTGAAGAATTTGATGAAACGGCTGAATTATCTGTAGCCCCACACGCCATTAGAATCAGGCACAAGCTAAGAATCAGACCTCTTTGAAAGATTACTGTTAGCGTTTGAATCAAAATCTTAATCATGATGGTGTTGATGTCAAGTGAGCAGAGCTTGTTTGTGTAGTGTTTGTTTGTGCGGTGTTTGTTGCTGACAGAGGGCAAATCTGGATTCCCACCGGGGTTTCTAAAACCACAACTTCCACCTCAAAGGCATTCATCAAGTGAGCTGGAGTGAGAATTTCTTCAGGAGTACCAACGGCGAGCAGTTCTCCCTGACGCAGAAGCGCTAGGCGATCGCTATAGCGAGCCGCTAAATTAACATCATGTAAGACAGTGATAATTGCCAGATTCTGTCGCTGATTTAAAGATTTCAATAAATCTAGAAGTTGCAACTGGTAGTGAATATCGAGGTAGGTAGTCGGTTCATCCAGCAGCAGAACCTTTGGATTTTGAGCGAGCGCCAAGGCGAGAAATACCCGTTGTTTTTCCCCACCTGATAACTGGGCGACAGGACGATGGCGAAATTCCAATACCCCAGTTTCGATCATCGCTTCTTCAACTTTTTGCTTCCCCGTCGCATCCAGTTCCCATTCCCACCAATTTTGATAGGGGGCGCGACCCAGGCTCACCAGTTGAGACACCGTTAAACCGGGTGGAACCGTTTGCTGTTGGGGTAGGATTGCCA
>JBHJGO010000101.1:0-28587 GCA_050331715.1 Microcoleaceae cyanobacterium | reverse complement strand
CCACTGCCGATCTGGAGTTGAGCTCCAGGCTTTGACAGCAGACTTGGATTGCCACCTACGAACGCTTTACGCCCAATCATTCCGGATAACGCTTGCCTCCTCCGTATTACCGCGGCTGCTGGCACGGAGTTAGCCGAGGCTGATTCCTCAGGTACCGTCACTTGCTTCTTCCCTGAGAAAAGGGGTTTACAACCCAAAGGCATTCCTCCCCCACGCGGTCTTGCTCCGTCAGGCTTTCGCCCATTGCGGAAAATTCCCCACTGCTGCCTCCCGTAGGAGTCTGGGCCGTGTCTCAGTCCCAGTGTGGCTGATCATCCTCTCAGACCAGCTACTGATCGTTGCCTTGGTATGCCATTACCACACCAACTAGCTAATCAGACGCGAGCTCATCCTTAGGCAATAAATCTTTTACCTCTCGGCTCATCCGGGATTAGCAGAAGTTTCCCTCTGTTGTCCCCGACCTAAGGCTAGATTCTCACGTGTTACTCACCCGTCCGCCACTAACTCAAAGAGTCCGTTCGACTTGCAAGTGTTAAGCAGACCGCCAGCGTTCATCCTGAGCCAGGATCAAACTCTCCGTTTGGATATTTGTCCTTTGGAACTTTATCCGGTATCCTTGAGATACTTAACAAATTGTTAAATGCTTCAGTTACAACCCAGGCTTACTCGCCCATGCTACAACCTCACAGTTACAATCTGCGGACTCCAGTTCCGGCTTTGCTCAATTTCTTGTTATCCTTCAGAACACTTAAGGTTTGAGCTTCCTTAAATGCCTTGCTTAAAAGGTTTTGACAGGAAATGATTGTCTTTCTTCTGGCTCTTTAGTTGTCAAGGTTCTTGCGTCGGGAGGTCGTTGCCTCATCTCGAGCGCATTTACTAATGTATCTCCTCTCCCTGGAAGTGTCAATACCTTTGCAGGTTTTTTTTGGGGAAAATCCAGAAAATCGCTTGAAATGCCTATGTGGCAAAGCTTTGAATAGTCCAGAATTTCTAGTATTCTGCTACAAGATCATTTTTCCTACTCGCTTCCTTAACTTGATTGGAAAAAATGGGTCTTTGTTGGAATCCTGGATTATCTTGGGGGATGAATATGAAAACGTTCCTGCAATCTGGCAGTGATTTAAGAACTATGTCTAGCGCACCTTCTCAAACGATTGAGTTGACGCCAGCGGAGGCTTTTGCGGCGATCGCCCTAATCACAGTTGCGGCAGATGGCATCATTGCGAGTGGTGAGTCCGGTGCTCTGAGGACAACACTAGCTCGAATGCAACTGTTCAATAACTATTCAGCAGATGAGAAGACCAAAATGTTGGATAAGTTGTTGGATCAAATCAAAACCCACGGCTGTGATGTTCTACTGCAGTCTGCGACAGGGAAGCTTCCAGTAGAGCTGAAGGAGACAGTCTTTGCAGTGGCGACAGATATTGCACTGTCCGACGGTGAGTTGGCAGATGAGGAAGAGAGGATACTGGATAGTTTGTACAACTCTCTGGGACTTTCAGAGGAGATGGCAACAAAGATTATTGATGTGATGTTGATCAAGAATAAGGGTTAGGGATTCCCAGGAAAGCTTCACTTATCTGGTGTTCACTTCGGTTTACCCTAGTGATACGGGATTGAGTGATTTTGATCATTATGGGGTATGTCCGAACCATTCGTTTACAGGATACAGACAGTGCAGGGGTCGTCTACTTCGCTAATCTTTTGTCTATCTGCCATGAAGCCTATGAAGCAGCACTAGCTCGGCATCAGATTAATTTACGGGAACTGGTTGAGGTTTCGGGATTAGCGATTCCCATTGTTCATACCGCAGCAGATTTCTATCGGCCTATTTTTTGGGGTGATCACATCTACGTACACTTGATTCCTGAACAGCTAACGCAGGATACCTTTGAGATCCAGTATCGTGTTGTTCGCTCAGGTTCGAGTCAGGAACTGCTAGCCCGTGCTGTCACCAGGCATGTTTGTATTGACCGAAATTCTCGTAGGCGTAGTCCGCTTCCCAAATTACTGGAACAAAGCCTGAATAACTTTCAGATAGCTTTCTCAGGGCCTGATCTAGACACAGCAGTTCTCTGGACAGACGGGAAAGCCTATTTCCTTCGCAAGGATGAGTACTTCAGATATGATGTTGGGGCTGGACACCTTGATCCTGGTTATCCTCAAAGCCTCAGCCAGGGAGGATGGATCAGTTTGCCGGATCGATTTAGCACTGGGATGGACGCAGCAGTGGTCTGGCACAATGGGAAGGCATTTTTCTTTCAAGGAGACGAATACTTTTGTTTTGACCTCTACCAGCATAGGGTTGAATCCGGTTATCCACAGAAAATAAATGACGGTCATTGGATTGGCTGGCCGGAGAATTTTTACCGTGGGATTGACACAGCCATTCTCTGGAACAACGGAAAAGCTTATTTTTTCAAGGGAGATCAGTACCTCTGCTACGACATCTATCGGGAAATGATGGATGCGGGCTATCCTCAACCCATTGCCAATCTTCCATGGAAAGCATGGCCTCGGAGCTTCAGCCAGAATCTAGATGCAGCTCTCACCTGGAATAATGGAAGAGCCTACTTTTTTAAGGGAGATGAGTACATCGCTCTGGATATGAATCAAGGCTGTGTCGAGCCGGGTTACCCGAAGAAGATTTGGGAAGGCTGGCTCAAGTTTTAGATAAAAATTTGAATACCGTCCGTGAGATAAACGACCATGACTCGAAGTTATGCCATTCTAGGCACAGGCGCAATTGGTGGATTCTACGGTGCAAAGCTACAACGGGCTGGATTTGATGTTCATTTCTTACTACGAAGTGATTACGAATATGCTAAGCGACGAGGCTTGGTGGTTGAGTCTATAGATGGAGATATTACGCTGCCTGAAATTCAGGCATACAATCAATCTCAGGATATTCCAAACTGCGATGTGGTTGTAATCGCTTTAAAAACAACCCATAATCATCAATTGTCTGAGTTACTAATACCCTTCACTAAGTCGAACTCAATCCTTCTCATCTTACAAAATGGACTGGGGGTTGAGCCTGAAGTTGCTAAGATTGCACCGAACCAGACCATCTTGGGAGGACTTTGCTTTATCTGTTCTAACAAGGTAGGAAAAGGCCGTATTCGTCATATTGACTACGGAGCAATCACTCTAGGAGGTTATGCCAAACAGTATCAGCCAGCCGGAATCACCGATGAGCTGCATCAAATTGCTGAGGATTTTACCCAGGCAGGAATTGGGATTGAAACTAGTGAAAATCTACTGCTCACCCGCTGGAAAAAACTAGTCTGGAATATTCCCTATAACAGCTTGTCTGTGATTCTAGACGCTAGAACAGATGAGTTGATGCAAGATTCTGCAACTCGAATCTTAGTTGAGGAAATTATGCAGGAGGTAGTGTTAGGAGCAGCCGCATGCGATCGCACTATCTCTCAAGCCTTTGTTGACAAAATGCTAACTCACACTGAAAAGATGAAGCCCTATCTTACCAGTATGAAATTGGACTTTAATCATAAACGTCCCTTAGAAATTGATGCAATTTTAGGCAATCCATTGCGGATGGCTGCAGAATCAGGCCAACATTTACCCCGAATTGAAACTCTCTATCGGCAACTTCAATTTCTAGATCAGCAAAATCGAGATCAGTGACCCCCTAAGCTTCATTGGCAGATGAAGAATTAAACATTGGAGCGAGAAAGGCTGCCAGAGCACAGATTGAAAAAGCTGCAATGTTACGCGTCAGTGGAATCCAATCTGATGTGCGAGAAATTACAGGGCCAATTCCGAAAGCAATGAACAAAATACCCCACAGTGGAGAGAAGATCAAAGCCCACTGCCAAGCGACCACCTGATCAGGCTTGCGGGGGATTGCAGCTACACCACAAATTACTCCTCCCAAGGCAGAAGTCACCAGGGTTAGAATCCACTGCTCCCGAGGTAAACCGGGAACAACTCGGCAGCCGCCTCTGACTAGACAGGACTCAACCGCCTCAAGGGACTGGATAATGGCCTGATCCTCGCCGTTCTCCCGAACAAAGAACTGATTCCCGTAACGGGTCTGCAACTCAACCCAAAAGGTGCGAGACAAAAAATCGTATAAATCTCGACCCACATTGAAATTCAACAGGTTCCCACCTCTTTGATCGGCGACCAAAAGTAAACTTTTCCGATCCAGATTCCAGTAATCCTTCACCGCTCGACCGGGGGTTCTATCAAACTGGGTCAAGACCCTGAGTTTCCAACCCGTTTCTGTTTCGAACTTCTCCAAATCCTGAGACAAAGAATTCTCCTGAGTACTGGTCAGTACCTCTGCCAGGTCAATTACTGGAGTTTGAAAATCCGGTAACAACTCAGGATTGTCGAAGGCATAGGCAGCAGGACTGGAGAACCAAGTCAGCAATCCCAAGCCTGTTGCAAGGCAAAATAGGCAAACGCCACGAAGCCATTGATTCATTGGATTCATCGGACGATTTCTAAACTGCTTCAAAATTGGTGTGAGCAAGAACGATATGAATAACTGCATAGAATATGAACAAACTAACTGAGCAACTCGCTGTCGAACTGTAAAATCTCATATTTCTTTACATTTTTTAACTTTATCATATATTTTCCTCAGTTCTGTCAGTTTGATCTTGGAAACAAGTTTGCTGGCAATTTATAGCTCTTTGTCTCGCTCCTCCATCTGCCGACCATCGCCATCATCGAGGTAGAGGTCAGAATTTGACGAGATCAGTCAAAATATAGGAGTGAAGTTTATAAATCAAGGATTATGGCGAACACAAGTAACTTCCGACAGGCCATGAAGCAGGCTAGAACTCAGGCTCTTGTCGGCCCTAACGTTATTGCCAATGCTCTACCTTTTGTTGGCGGGGGATTGGTGTTAACAGCGGTTGGTACCTTCGGTGGCCTTAGAGTGCTGGAAACCAACCCTGGAATATTTTTTCCTACCTTCATCGCTGCAATTGTTCTAGAGCTAATTCTATTTTTTGTCGCTCAGGGAGTTGCCGCGAAAGGAAACAACAGCACCGCTCTGCCATTACTGGCAACCTACAGCTTGTTGACGGGATACACCCTGAGCGGTCTTGTTTACAACGTTCTCAACACCTCTTTGGGGATTAAGGGGATCGGTTTTGCGGCCTTAGGCTGTGGGGTAACGTTTGTAATCGCTCGTCAGGTTGGTTCTAATCTGTCTGATGAGGATGGAATGGCCCTGACTCGAACCGTAAATTTGGGTATCATTGCTCTGCTCGTCGTTGTTGCGGGTCAATTTATTTTTGCGCTGTTTGGTGGACAAACCCCCAGCTTTCTGGAGCTTGCAATTTCTGGGGTTGGCGTTTTCCTGTTTGCTGGAGCAGCGGTGGTTGATTTTTATATCTTGCCTCGTGTTTATCGGGATGACCAGTATCTGTCAGCGGCATTGTCAATGTATCTGACCTACATCAACCTATTCATTTTTATCCTACGTTTACTCAGCGTCTTGAATCGGGATTAAGTCCAGGTTTTTTGGTCGAAACGAAATGGTTAGAGAGGAGCGGTGGGTCATGGAATGCCTGCCGTTTTTTATTCGGTAAATCTAAATTCAGTAAAACCGCTGAGGCAGGCTTGGGACTCTAGCAGCTATTAATAGATCAGGACTTAAAAGATGACTCGAATAAAGTTTGGGTATCTTTGAACTCCTGTGGTAGATCGGTGATTGAACTGGGATTGGTACTTTACTTGAGTGGCTGAGTTAAAGTACCAACCCTTTTATTGTATGAATACAACGTTTCCAACGCTGATGAAGTCCAGGAGTTTGGGGCGCACCACACCCAAAGCTCCTAAATCTGTATCTCAATAGACTTGGAAAAGCTATAGCAGTCTTAAATCAATGTAGTCCCCAAAAAGGGGGCACTGCCCCCTTCACCCCTATTTCACAAATCATTTGTGATTGCTATGCATTTCATGATTCTACTGAAAACAGCGGCAGGATGAGTTGTAAAATCAGTTGCCCACTGTCAAGGTGCTGAGCATAGAGTTCCCCGCCCATAGGCTGCAATAGTCGCTGACAAAGGGTCAGCACTTGTGTGGGAGACAATGCTGTATTTTCCAGGGATAAGGGAGCTTCAATCTCAGTGTCAAAACGAGATGATGTCAGGATCGCCCGATTCTCAGAACTGCTGAGGTCAGGGTCAACTCTGCCCTGATCAGTCAGCTTAAGAGTTAGGTGTTTAGCATCTAGAGCAGCCACATCAATCCTCACAATTCCAGTTGATGGCGATCGCTCACAACTCAGTTTCAATAATTCAAATAGGATCAATTCCAGCTTGAATCGATCTCCTCTAGCATTCAGGCTTTTATTCTGGTGAAGTTGGATCAGAAGTTGGTGGGACTGAACCAGAGGACGGAGACGTTCACGCACCCGCTTTAGCAAGGGATCCAAAGGAATGGGTTCCTCTGCATGGAGCAGATGCCATTTCTCCTGTTCTAGAATATTCGCGGCCCTGGCAAAGGTCTGATTAGTTTGGCGAAGTAATTGTTGGTATCGCAGATGGGCAATTTGTCGCTTGTCGGGTTCGGTCAAGCGAAATAGCTGCTGTTCCAGTTCCTTAAATTTCTCTAGATATTCAGCCAGGGTTTGATGCAAATCTTCCAGACGATGTTGCTTGTACCAATTCAGTTGTTTTAGAGTCAGGTGCTGGGTGTGGATCTGCTCCAAATCGATTAGAATCTGTCGTTGCCAAACCATCTGCCGTACGAACTCGGTTACCAGATTGATGGATAATTCCGAAACCAACTCCAGTTCTGGATCAGCGACCATAACAATACCTGTCGAAGATTGCTCCGCATGAATCTTTAGGGGAATCAGAGCCACCAAGTCTAAGTTCGGAGAATTCAACCACTGACGGACAGGTTCGGCTAGATCGGTCGGGTTCACCCAGGTCATCGTGTCCGCCACCAGAGCTTGCTGGATCAACGGATCATCCTGAATCAGGTCAGTCAGTCTAACTCTGAAGTGGGGTGTTTGAACGGGAGACTCTTGCTGGGCATCGAAGATCACAACCTGGCTCTGGGTTTCTCCGGCTGACCAGGTAATTAATCCGGCCCACGGACTGCCAAGAATTCGAGCCAACTGCTGAATAAATTGCCACTCTAATTCCTCCACCTGTTGAACGGTTTGCCATTGTTGCCAACCTTGGGCCATTGCTTCTGTAAGCTCATGGTGTAATCGGTTCTGTTGATCCCGTTGGTAATGATGCAGAATCAGACCAATTTGTTGACCAATCGTTTTAACGATCTCCTGCTCATCGGCTGTCCAGTTTCGAGGCAGCTCATGACCCACAACCAGTAAAGCATAGGGCTGAGAAGCAATCCAGCAAACTAATAGTGAGCGAATCCCAGCGAAGCCAAAACGTTTACGCCATTTTTGTAAGGGTTGATCCTCATCCCAGGACTGAATTACGGTGATTCCAGATTTCTGAAGTTCCCGGCGTTCGGAGAGTTTGAGGGCTTTGATTGGAATGGGAATCCGTCTGCGATTGGCAGGTCGATACTGATACAACAGCTTGAGAAACTTGGGATTTTCCGATTGAGATTGTAAGAGCAGGCAACAGCCCGCTTTCAAGCGGCGGCCCAGGACTTTGGTAATTCGAGGCAGAGCTGTCATGCCATCTTTGGAGGCTAGACTAACCTGGGCCACTTTAGCCGTGAGGGAGCGATCGCGCTCAATTTTTTGTACCGTTGAATCTAACTTAGACAACGGATCTGCGACAGCCAGGAGACGGGACACTTCCTGGAGAAAGTTTTTCTCAAAGGTTTGCCAGATGCGAGGACTTTGATGTTCCAGGGCTATGAATCCCAGTAAGACCTCATAGGAGCGAATTGGGGCCACCAGCACCGAGCGAACTCGCATCTTTTGCATCAATTGCTCTGTGGACTGGGTTGAGAGACTACTCTGGGCGGCTCCGATGACAACCAGATCCCCTTCTGCTAAAACATTGTAGAATTCTCCAGAGTCCTGCAAGCCGGAAATAGGTCGATAGGATGCCTGTTCAGGAATTTTTTGGGTATTGCTGACTCGTCGCCAGAAGAAGTGTCCCTCGGGGCGATACCAATAAATACTGGTGCGAGTGGGAAGTAGGAACTGATGAACGGCCTCCGTCACTTCCTGTAGATACTGTTCAAATCCAGGAAAGGTATGGAACTGGGACAATAGCCGCAGGATCAGCTGGCTTGGGTGTTGGTTTCTTTGAGTCTGCCATCTCACTGCCATGTGATGCAGGGCTGTTGCCAGGGTTCCCAGAATGATGGTGAGCCGTTCTTGAGCAGTTGCCGTGAGTCGCAGTCGGCTCATGGAACCCAGCAAAACCACACCATAACACTGGCCCTGGTGAACCACTGGACAAATGACAACCTCATGGATCTTGAGAATTTTCGCTACTTTTTGCCAGACTCCCATGCGAGACTCTGCGCAGAGATCCGGAATCTGAATTGGGCGCTGCTGAATAATAGCCTGTTCAAACTGGCTACCTGCCGCTAGTTTGAAGCGTTGTCTGAGCAATTTGGGCTTGCCATTGGGGACAAATCCTCCTCGACCAACCAGTTGGTGCGTCAGTCGATCATATAGACCAATCCAGGCTACGTCGCAGGTAAAGTTTTGCTGAAAGTAGACCACGATGGCCCGACAGATTTTTTGGACATCCTCCTCCTCCCGAATGGTTTGGAGTAACTGGCCAAGCACCATCACAGCTCGGCGCGTTCTATTGGTCGAACGTCCCTGACCCATACACAAACTCCCGAACTTCCTTTGATACGGCATAACAACCTATCACTAGAGTATGCCCTCCGGCCCAATCTAGCACCTGAGCTGAAATTGCTGAAATCCTTCAACAGTTGAAAGTTTCAAGTGTTCAGCCGATAATTTGAAATGTTAAAGACACATTTTTTAATGATTTCAAGATGGGGTCGTGCGCGGTGTCGCTGTTCCCTGTTTCGTTACATTGCAGTCATTGCGTCTTATCATTCAGTCAGTTGACCAAGGAGGGTGGCTTGGATTTATATCGTGAGGGACTAAGACCTATTCTATTTTCTGGTTTAAATCTTGAGCCAGAGTGGGCACACCATCATACCCTAGACCTCCTGAGTTGGGTTGACCAGCAAAAGTTGACCCGGCCCTTCCGGTCGCTTACCCAGCAATTCAGCCAAACCTTTTGTCTCCGTGATCCTCGCCTGGAGCAGACCCTGTGGGGGATTCCCTTCAATAATCCCGTGGGATTGGCTGCTGGATTTGATAAAAATGGCCAGGTTGCTGGGCTGTGGGGTAACTTAGGCTTTGGCTTTGCCGAACTAGGAACGGTCACCTGTCATCCCCAACCTGGAAACCCCCGGCCTCGACTGTTTCGCCTGCTAAAAGATGAAGCGGTATTGAATCGTATGGGGTTTAAAAATCAGGGATCGGCTGCCCTCTCAGACCGATTAATGCAGGTGAAACAGCAAAGAATGGCTGCGACAGAAACAGATCAAACCTGGCATATCCCCCTCGGCATTAATTTGGGAAAGTCGAAGGTCACGCCCCAAGAGGAAGCGGCTGAAGACTATTACATCAGTTTTCAGCGGTTGAAATCCCTCGGAGATTACTTTGTGGTGAATGTGTCTTCTCCCAATACACCGGGATTGCGATCACTGCAGGACAAAGATCAACTCAGCCACATCCTAGACCGCTTGCAACAGGAAAATACGCAGGAGAAACCCCTATTGGTTAAGATCGCTCCCGATCTGACAAACGAGGCCATTTTGGAAATTATCACGGTGGCCCAAACCTATCGACTAGCCGGAATTATTGCAACCAATACAACCATTCGTCGAGAGGGTTTGCAGACTCAGGTGATTGATCGGACGGGGAAGTTGGTGACGGAAGAAGCTGGGGGCATTAGTGGCAAACCGTTAACCTCTCGTTCCACGGAGGTGATCCGGTTAATCTATCGGCAAACCCAGGGGGAATTGCCAATTATTGGTGTGGGAGGAATTTTTACCGCAGCCGATGCCTGGGAGAAGATTACCGCTGGAGCCAGCCTGGTTCAGACCTATACGGGCTGGATCTATGAAGGCCCATGGATTGTAATGCGAATTTTAGGCGATTTGCTGGAACGACTAGCAGAAAAAGGTCTGAGTTCGATTTCGGCAGCGGTGGGATTGGAGCACGGAGATCGCGAACGGATGGATTCAGAACATAATGGCACCCGATAGCTTGAAAAACCCTTCCAAAGAGAACTTACAAGGAAACCTACAAAAGCTGCTGCTACCTTTAGGAACCAGCCTACTGTTCGCAGGAAGTTTCATTGCTGGAAAATTTACAACCACCGATCTCAGTCCCCTGGTTACCACCTGGCTACGGTATCTCATTACCCTCATCTTTTTACACGGACTATTAACAATTCGTCGGCGTAATGAGTTTAGGATTGATCGCTTAGATGGGCTAAGGCTCACTTCATTGGGTGTTTTTGGGGTCATTGGGTATCATTATTTTTTCTTCCTGAGTTTACGTCACACGATAGTCACCAATAGTGCAATTATCAATGCCACCAATCCAATTCTTACTGCTTTAGCTGCTGCTGTATTTCTAGGTGAAATTCTTAGCGTCAAAAACTATCTGGGTGGGGTCTTAGCATTCTGTGGTGTAATTCTACTCCTGACAAAAGGCGATATACAAAATCTACTAACCCTGCGGCTCAATCTCGGAGATGGGTTTATGTTATTAGCCGTTTTGAGTTGGGTTGTCTATGCTTTGTTTTTGAAAAAGTTAGCGTTGCGCTATTCTGGATTTACCCTGAGTTACTATGCAGCTTTGTCAGGGGTTGTGCTTTTGTCTGGATTGATTTTTACTGAGAATTGGTGGGAGCAACTTCAAGCCGTCTCCCACTCATCTCTCCTGGCGACTCTCTACATGGGTGTTGGAGCATCGGGTATAGGTTACTTGCAATATGCTCTCAGCGTCGCAAAAATTGGCCCGACTCGAACAGCGAGCTTTGTCTATAGTTTTGTGCCGAAATTTGTGGCACTGCTGGCTGGACTTTTCTTTAAGCAAGCCTTCACTTTAGCAATGGGGTTGAGCATGGGATTAATCATTTTGGGAGTCAATCTAATGTTATCGAATCGCTAGAGCTTAGCGGGCCTGACAATCCCGTAACCACAACCGTAGCGCCTCGGCCATGGTGTCATCGGTTGAATCTCTGACCAATGGCAGTAATTCTCGACCGGGATAAGGGCTATATTTCGAGAACATTTTAACGATTACCCATCCAGCTTCCGTGGATTCTAGAAATACCCAATGAAATTGCCATGCTTCCACCGAACGCTGCCCTTCATACCAACGTTCCCAGGTCGTGATAAACACAACTTCGATATCACTCGCCTGACTACCATTAATGTCTGCGTCGATCGCCTGTGTCCATCTTTCCTGTTGACCGAGATCAAATTCGGGTGGTAGAGATTGCAATTCAAGCTGCTTGGCCAACAACACTTGACTCGGTTTTTCTCCCAAACGTCTGCGAGGATTTCGAGTGCGAACGCGGTTGGCATAGCCTGGTAAATCTGGCAAAGCCTGCTGGATCAGTTCGTCCATATCCGTAGAACAAGCTGTAGCCTGAGAAGCTATGAACAGGACTGAAGATGGACGATCTAGGGTAAATTTAGGCTCAACTGAAGCGGTTCTAGTCAATCCAACACAGACAATACAGCTTACGAAGAAAGACAAAAATGAATGGAACATACCCTAGTGGACGATCCCTATGATCAACAGTTTCCCTTAAAGTTGGTCGTCTCAGGGAGGAAATTACGAAAATTGCTAGAGTCCAACTGTGAATCGGAGCCGCTAAAGTAGATATAGCCTTTCTAGGTTTGGTGAGGTAAAGATTTGAGAGGCTGAGGCGCGGCGTGCCCCGACCTAATGTACTCCACCAGTGCTGGAAACGCTGTAGATTATCGAGATAATCGAAATAATTGTGCATAGCGTTTAAAACTCATGGGAAAAAAATTTAAGAACTGGCTACGGACAACCGTAAAGCTATTTATTGTTGCAGGCTTGGCGCTTGCTCTTGTGATTGGGCAAGCAGATCAAGCGTTGGCCGCCCGCAGTGGGGGGCGAATTGGTGGGGGTTCCTTTAGAAGATCGGCCCCAACCCGTACCTACAACACCCCTCGATCTACCCGTGCTCCTGGCGGTGGCTATGGCTATGGCTACGGCGGCGGGTTTGGATTTCCCTTTCTCATCCCGTTCTTTGGCTTTGGGGGAGGATTTGGTGGGATATTCTCAATCCTGATTGTGATTGCCCTGGCCAATTTTCTAGTTAGAACCTTTCAGTCCGTTGCGTCTGGCAGCGGTGAAACTTCTACAGGTAGCAGCACGGTCTCAGTAGCCAGAGTTCAGATCGGTCTCCTGGCTCAAGCCCGTAGTCTACAAACTGATCTAAATCGCATGGCGGGATCAGCAGACACAGGCACAGCAGCGGGTCGTGCTCAGGTGCTTCAGGAAGCAACCCTGGCTCTATTGCGTCATCCAGAATACTGGGCCTACGGTGCCGTTCAAACTGAGACTAAAGGTCTGGATGCGGCTGAAGCTCAATTTAATCGCTGGGCCTTAGCAGAGCGAAGCAATTTCACAGCGGAAACTTTATCGAATGTGAACAGTCAGAAGTTATCAGCAACATCATCGCAGACCAATGCAATTGTAGCTACTGAAGAGTCTGACGCTCCCGGAGAATACATTGTTGTAACCCTGGTCGTTGGTGCTGCGGGTCGTTTACAGTTGCCAAAGGTTACGAGTGACGAGGCAATGAAACAGGTAATCAGCCGCTTGGGTGCAATCTCTGGCGAGCAGTTGCTAGCGGTGGAGATTCTCTGGACACCTCAAGCCGAGGGAGATGTTCTCAGTGCAGATGATGTGATGACGAATTATCCTGATCTGCAATTGATATAGGCAGTTTGAGTCTATACCAAAACTTTCGGCTACGCCGTTAAGACAAGACTGCTAAAGCCCATCAGCAACCTGCCCCCCTTTTTCTAAACGCGAAGCGGCTTCTCGTTAGAGTCAGGGGGGATCAATACAGAATCTCGAAAACTTGTTGAGTTGATGAGCGGGTGAAACTACTTGTTAGAAACCTTACTAAGCACTGCTATATCTCATGGTGCAGCGATTAATTTTAACCAAACTGTTAACGCTTTTAGTCGTTTTCTTCGGTGTTCATCTGAGCGACCTTCCGGTTACTGCCCAGGAGGATTCAGAATCCCAAGAACAGCAATCTGAGGGACAACAGTCCGAAGAACAACTTGAAGAGCAACAGGTTCTAGACGAATTCTCCCCAAATCCCCTCAATAGTGAGATTCCCGATCCCCTACTGCCAAACCCTCCAGCCGCAGGACAGATTCTCAGTGAGGCGCGACAAGAAGACCTGGTTCCAGCACTTGATCAACTTAATTTGGACGCAACTGCTGCCCTGGAAAACGGTAATCCGATTGCAGCCTTTACCCTGTGGACGCGGGAATTGAGATTACGCCGCTATCTGGGGCCGGGGCCGGAAATTGCTGCATTACGCCGTGTCGGGTTGGTTGCCTGGGAAAATGGTCAGCGGATTTATCTCAAATTTATTACAGAACGGCTCAACGAAATTTTTCAAACGGCCCAGGCAGACCCGGCTGAAAACACTGAGCTATTGCAGAACCTGGGGCTGGCCTTTGAGGACGTTCGCGCCAAGGACTCTGCCATTCAAACCTATGGCGTTCTTCAGACCCAGGCCCGTGAAGACCAGAATATTTTGGCGGAGGAAAAAGCACTAGACGAGATTGCCGAGGTCTATCTGAGTTGGTTGGATTACCCGAATGCTGCGGCCACCTACGAGACATTACTGGAAACGCAACAGGAAATTCAATCCCTGAGAAATGAAGGCAGCTTAGCGCCGTTGCCAGCTTCGTCGGCAGGAGAACAGGAGGGTGAAGATGCTGAACAACCCAGTCAGGTCAAGTCCCTCAAGAACCTGAGCTTTGTCTATCAACAACTGGGACAACCATTGCAAGCGATCGCTGCCCAGGAACGTTTAATCGGTTACTATCTGGAGCGACAAAATCCCCAACCAATTCCCGACCTGAAGCTGTCCATTGGTCAAGACTACGAACAGTTAGGCCAATTTCAGCAGGCCAGTCAGAACTATCAAGAAGCCTACACCCTGGCGACAACCATTCAACAGTTTGCCAACTCCAGCGAAGCCCTGGAAAGGCTAGCCCGACTCTACCGGATGCAAAATCAACCGCAGGCAGCTCTGGAGCTGTACCAGGCCCAGCTCTTGATTAATCAGCAGTCCTACAACACCTATGGCATGATGAGCAGCTACGATAATATGGGCCAGATTTATTTTGAGCAAAAAGCATTCCAACGGGCCTTGGCCTCATTTCGGGCAGGTTTAGAACTGGCCCAGCAGTTAGGGTATCGAGAAGATTACTTCACTCAGAAAATTGAAATGGTGAACCGCCAAATTTTCTAGGTGAATTTCCAGATCCGGTAGAGCAGTGAACAACCCTACGCAAACTTTTCTGCTGTGGGCAGAAACCTTTTTGGTATGACAGAGATTTATTGTGACCGGCTATTCACAGCATCCATACAACATCCAGTATGGCTCCTAACACGTCTAGCAAGCCATGATGAGAAGATATTAAACGGTTACAATTGCTACTATTATGAAAATTCCCCCTATTCCTGAAAACGAGTCTGAGCGCATACAGGCGCTCAGAAGGTATAAGATTCTTGATACCTCTGCTGAGGAAGCCTTTGACGATCTCACCCAACTGGCGAGTCACATTTGTGAAACTCCAATTGCATTGGTTAGTCTGGTGGATCAGCATCGTCAGTGGTTCAAGTCTAGGGTAGGCTTGGATGCGCTGGAAACACCTCGAGAGCAAGCTTTCTGCGCCCATGCGATCAATCAACCGAATGAGTCTCTGATTATACCCAATACTCTGGAGGATGAGCGGTTCGCTGATAATCCTCTAGTTGCTTCTGATCCTAGTATCCGTTTTTATGCGGGTACGCCCTTAGTTACCCCTGATGGTCATGCGCTCGGTACACTTTGTGTAATTGATCGAATGCCTCGTAACTTGACCCCTAAGCAGCTAGAAGCACTTCAAGTGCTGGGACGACAGGTAATTTCTCAAATGGAACTCAGACTTCAACTCCGCCGCGTTCAGGAGACTCAGGCCCAATTGATTCACAGCGAAAAAATGTCAGCCCTTGGTCAACTGGTAGCTGGCGTGGCCCACGAGATTAATAATCCGGTGAACTTCATCCATGGAAATCTGTATCATTTGGATGGCTATACCCAGGGGCTATTGGATTTGATTCGCGCCTATCAGCAGGAATACCCCAATCCATCCCAATCTATACAAGAACAACTTGAAGAGTTTGATTTAGACTTTGTAGCCAATGACATTAGCAAAATCCTGAAATCTGCCGCAAGTGGTGCTGATCGGATCAAGGATATTGTTCTTGCCCTGCGCAACTTTTCTCGATTGGACGAGGCAGCTTTAAAGCCTGTGGATGTGCATGAAGGAATTGACAGCACTTTGGTTTTGTTACGCCATCGACTACAGAATAGTGATGGCTCTGAGAAAATTCACATTACCCGTGACTATGATGAACTTTTCCCAGTGGAGTGCTATCCAGAGCACTTGAACCAGGTATTTATGCATTTGTTGGACAATGCAATTGATTCATTGGAAGCGCATACAGCGGAGGAGAAAACAATTCGCATCTGGACAGAAAATCTTAGCAACGAACGGGTTGCGATTCACATTGTGGATAATGGGACAGGAATATCGGATGAAGTCGGATCGCAAGTTTTTGATCCATTTTTCACCACAAAACCAGTGGGCAAAGGGACTGGAATGGGCCTATCGGTTTGCCATCAAGTTATCAAACAAAGACATAAGGGCAAACTCTATTACCATTCGAAAATCGGTGAAGGAACAGAATTTGTCATTGAATTGCCGATTCAACTCGATCCTCAGACTAAGGCATAAGCTGACGAATTCGCTGCTTTAGCCGCTGTTGCCAGGTCGGGGTAACGTTAGTACGGGGGAAAGGCGTTTTGGGAATCGGCAACTCCAGGAAAGGACAGAGCGTCTCCCAGCCCTCTCCAGCACAAATATTCATGATCAGCAGATCTTCAGGTCGATCCTTGAAGTAGGCTTTCCGCTCTGCATTGATGTCCAGGTAGATCTTGGCAACTTCTGCTTGCTGGGATTCCAGGTCGGATTTCAGGTATTTGGTATCGATCTGGTTACGATTTCGTTGGTCGGAGAAATGGTTGATGTAACTCTCGACCCAACTGTCCAGATCCCGCTCTAGCAGAATAAATTTACTGTTTGGAAATGCTTGATCCATTTGCTTGTAAGTGCCGACGCAGTGCCAGGGGGCATCCTCAAAGGCATCATAGTTTTGAGCCGTTTCTAAAATCTGGGTGTAGTCCCCCTGTTGGTATTGGTCATACAGTTCAGCATTCCAACTAGCCCAACGTAGTCCCAGCAGTTTAAAGGCTTGACCCAGAGAACTGGTTCCGGTTTTGGGAGGGCCAATTTCGATGACTTTGTTCCACTGCCGCATGGTATGTCTCCCATCATTCTGTGGTTCTGTTTGTAGTCTCTAGTTTAAAAGCTGGCGAATTTTCTGTTTGATCCGTTCCTTCAAAGAAGGGGTGCGATTGGCGTGGGGAAAGGGTTTCTTTGGAATGGGAAACTCCAGAAAGGGGCAAAGCTTTTCCCAGCCTTCTCCCGCACAGATATTCATCACCAATAAATCTTGGGGCCGATCTCG
Organism: Microcoleaceae cyanobacterium; assembly: GCA_050331715.1. Classification (GTDB taxonomy): domain Bacteria; phylum Cyanobacteriota; class Cyanobacteriia; order Cyanobacteriales; family Microcoleaceae; genus JBHJGO01. Next base: position 11,756 of record JBHJGO010000101.1, on the reverse strand, counting down.
AAAATAGAACTTGGCGGCCGCATTGCGCTCCTGGTAAATCTTGATTACGGCTTCTGGGTTGTCCTCCAGGCCAGATTTTAGATATTTCGGATCGATATTGTTGCGATTGCGTTGGTCGGAGAAGTGGTTCAGGTAGCTTTCCATCCAACCCTCCAGATCCCGCTCTAACAGAATAAATTTGCTATTGGGGAAGGTGCGATCCAGGAGTTGATAGATGGCTTCGCAGTGCCAGGGGCCATCTTCGAAAGCGTCGTAGTGTTTGGCGGTTTCGAGGATTTGGGAGTAGTCGCCCTGTTGATACTGATCATAAAGTTCTGAATCCCACTTTCTATATTTCAAGCCGAGAATGTCAAAGGCTTGCCCTAGAGAGGTGGTTCCGGTCTTGGGCGGGCCGACTTCAATCACTTTGTTCCAGTTCCGCATGGCACACTTCAGTCTTGCAGTTTAATCTTGCAGCTTAGTCTTGCAGGTACAGTTAAAGTTGACGCTTGAGGTTGCCAGAGTCGTCGGGGGTTCGCGCTGGAGCCAATGCAGGTTTAGCCCAAACCTAATGGGGGTTTTTGGTAAACCCAACCTGGGCTTGGCCCAAACCTAATGGAGGTTTAGATCAAACCTAACGCAGATTTAGTTTAAACCCAACGGGGGTTTGTGGTGAACCTAACGCAGGTTTAGCCCGAACCTAACGCAGGTTTTTAGTAGACCCAACGCAGGTTTAATCCGAATCTAACGCAGATTTAGTTTAAATCCAACGGAGGTTTGTGGTGAACTCAACGCAGATTTTAAAAAACTTTGCTGTGCCTGATCGATTTTGTCTACAAGTTGGGAAAGATATTAAGTAACATCTAAATAATTGATGTCGGTGCTAGGGGGGGCAGGGCCAGTCAGGTGCATAGCCTCAGTTTTTCTGGGTTTGTTGCCGACCTTTGATTGGGTACTACGGGTTGGGATGCTGTCTAGGAACAGCATTCTGCAAAACTCTTGAAAGCGGCCAGGTTACTGATTGCTACTGACTTCTACGGTGATTTGAGACCTGCCGACTTTCCAGGGGGATGCTAGAACGGATAATAGAATAACCTTTTATAATTTTTCTCTCAAGAGATACAAGGTAAAGGATGGGATGGGATTTTGCAATGGGTCTACACCCCTCTTTTGGTTTTAGTGCAGTGGGTTTGTCTTCATCTACTACTACCGCTTAAGCGCTGAGTCGGGCAGGTTCTATGGTTCAGATCAGATATTTACTTCAGTTTTTTTCAGTTATGTTTCGAAATCTCCAGGGCATTATCAATCGAACACTGAGAAGCTTGAGGCGAGCGGTTTATCGTTCGGGATCGCGTCGGGGGCGACGGACTCAGGCGGGTTTTGTGCTGCCGACAGTGGCCATGGTGTCATTGGTGGTCGTGCTATTGTCTGTGGCGATTTTGTTGCGATCCTTTGATCGGGCGAAGGTAGCTCAGTTTAACCGAGTGGATCAAGCTGTTGCCCAAGCTGCTGCTCCCGCACTTGATCGAGCAAAAGCCAAAATCAAATTCTTGACAGGCGGTGGTGATAGGACTTTGGCTGCACGGGGGGTTCCCTCGGACAGAGATCTGCAAACGGCCCTCAACAGTGACGATCCTTACAAGTTTGTAGATGAAGACCGGCTTCAGGTAAGTTTTGATGGGGAAAGCATTACCTCAGCTTGGAGATTCCCAGTCGATACTGATAATGACGGACAGGACGATACGTACACCCTGTACGGTATTTATCTTCAAAGTCCTGACACAGGTGAAGTTAGAACTCCCCTACAAGCCAGAACTCCTCCCAGAACCCAGGCGACAACTGTAAATTCTGCCTGCGCAGGGTTAGAAACTAGCGCTAGTTTGATTGGTGCGAATGGTTGGTCACAATCGTTAGGTAGGTTGAAGAAGAGTATTTTTGTTTATGTTGCCAATGTTCCCATTGCAGCGGGGGGGACTCAAGGTTTTTCTGCTTTGGAATACCAGCAAGATGCTGTGCGCTTGCCATTGACGAACAACGCTGTTGTTTATCGAGATGATTTGGCCATTGCCCCTGGTGACGCTTTCCGTCTGAATGGCCGAATTTTAACGAATGCAAACTTGTTTGTCACAGCCTTCCGTAACAATACTCCTCGGTTCTACCAAGTAAGTGGGACAGAATCGTGCTTCTATCCTGACCCGGAAAATGCGAAGATTCTAGTCGGTGGAAACGTTATCAATGGTGTGCTAGAGAGTAATTCTGATGGTAACGCTTCTTTTGAAGTTGATTTACATCCAGGGATAGGATCAACTGTTGCTCCTACAACTGAGAGTATTAATAGTGGAGTTGGAACAGTTAATGAAAGTCCCTTGAATGTTCTCTCGAATGGTGAAGCCTATGCCGAAAGGTTAGAGCATTTAGTTGCAGAAGGAGAGGCTGCTGGTTTATTTTCTGCAACTACAGATCCAGATATACGTAGACAACAGCAATTAGAGTACTTTGAGGATCGAACTCGTCGTGTTTCCTATGCTGAGGTTAATGTTGGTGGTGCCAACACTTTGCTAGATCCTCAGGGTTCTATTGCTAATGATAACTATCGACCTGATGATGATTGGATATATCCTGCAATAACCGATGCGACGGGACAGATTAGCCAGACCGGAGATGGTAATAATGAACTCAGACTATTAGCAGGAAATAATTATCTGTTTAAGGCAACTGATCCAGATTCGAATGTGGACAGTGTGGAAAATGAGATAGGTGATCGAGTGCTAGTCGGTAACGGCTTGCCTGCAATTTGGTATCTCAATGGAGAGGAGGTGCAGGATGGCGATGTTCAACAAATTCAAGGAGTAACTTGGGAAGGATCGACTGAAACTCGAACTCGTACAACCCGAATTCAAAAGTTGCCAGATGCTGGTGATACAGGACGTGACGGGTTCTGGGAATCGGCAGCCGCAATTGATCCAGAGGAGCCGCTCGATAACTACGGTGGAATGAGAGTTATCACAGGAGCAGGAGTATATCTACGCGAAGAATCTTTCTTGCCTCCACCAATCCTGGATAACCAGGGAGGGACAATCATCGCAGGCAGATATGTTGATCCAACAGACTCCAGCAAAGAGTACGAAGTAGTTTGGCCGGATACAATGCCGATGTCTCCAGTAGAAGCAGACGGATCAAAAGTTTTTGACAACTCTGGGCTCTACAATTCAAACGGAACGCCTAATACTAGCGCCTCGCCATCGGCAGGTGCCCCATCCCGATGGATCGCTTGGGATAATCCTGATGCCAAAGCCAAAGGCGATTTGCAGATGCGGGCATCCGTGATTTATCACTATGCTTCTGCAAAGGAAGCTGATATTGCAGCAAATCGTGATGGTTTGAAGAGTGAAACGGTAGAATGGTCTGGCTTGACTAAGCCAACGCCAATTGCTTGCGTCAGTAGCTATTATGATCCATCCACAATTGAGACAGCAAAGAACACATCCGGTTTGCCTTGGAACGGTGATACAAATGGCAAATCCAATAGCGGAATTGTTTATCCACCTCCAAGTGCTCCAGACACTACCAGGCTTACCCGTCAAGCGAATCTTGTGTTTCCAAACGGTCGATTTGTGAATCCAACTCTGAAGCAAGCTGTTGACAAGAGCTTCACAAACTTGACTTTAGCTGAGCAAGCTGCTGTCGACTCGACAATGTGTGCCTTCGACATATTAGGTAGTCCAACCCCAACCAGCGCTGCTATTCCTCATGGAGCAATTTATGAGAGGTCTTTTTTGAATGCACGGGAAGTCGTCGCAATCGATGAGGATCAGGATGCTACCACAGATATCGATGAAACCTTCCCTCAAGTAAGCCCTGAGAATATTTATCAAGGTCTATCCCCAACATTTACTCGAACCTATGAACTGCCTTTAGAAGATCGGCAACCTTCAGAGATTCGGGTGACGGTATTGGATATGGAAGAGCTAAGGAAGAAAACAATTTCCCAAACAACCGATGGGCCTGCTGATGGTAGTGATGAATATCTACTACCGATGAGTGGGATTATCTACGCAAGTCGCGATGATGCATTACCAGATGCAACTGCAACAACTACAGAGCTGAGTGCCACGGATCTGGAACTTGATCCAACTCGTCGTCCAAGCGGTATTATGATTGTCCACTCTGGCAGCAGTAACAAGTGTTTAGCTAGAAGTACAACTGGAGCCTGTCAGAAGACCCCGTCTGGTTCAACCGATGAAGAAAATATTAAAAGCATTGTGCAAGAAAAAGGGTTGATTCTTGCGTCCAATGTCCCGGTCTACATTAAGGGAGAGTTTAATCTTCACTCAGAAGAAGAATTTGACGACAACCTAGCAGCTGATTGGAGTAACTTCTACACACGTTCCAATTTGGAGCCAGACTTTGCCTGCCGCAGCGGAGATCCTCGCTTGAGCAGTTGTACTAGTGGTGATGACTGGCGACCTGCTGTAGTTCTAGCTGACGCGGTGACATTGTTGTCCGAAGAGAACGCCACCAACACTGAAGGATTTCGGTTTGGTTATCGCTATGAGGGAGATTTTGACCTTAGGAATAACGCTGGAGTTATTGAGGTTGGCTATGACTTTAATGGTAATGGGATAAACGCCAATACGGCTAATGAGACCGTTTATGACATTGATCTAAATGGTGATGGTGACAGAAGTGATACTGCGGTTGACGAGAAGGATGTTACTGTCAAAGCGGCCCGATTACTGAATGGCTTTAACGCATATAATGATTTCGCTATTAATGGCTTTAGTAGTGAGTCAGAGTTTGATCCGAACGATGATGCAACTCCAGATACGTACACCGATGCGAACTATATTGCTACGGGCGGTATCAACAGCTCATACTTCAACAACTACGTTACTCCAATTCAGCGACGAGGAGATTTTCCCGAGTACCTGATGGAGATTTGTCTCAAGTCCTCTGTGTCTGCTTGTGGGCCGGACGATTGGGTTGTTACTGACGGCATTACTCCTCCGCAGAAAGCATCAGCTCTTTTGCCCGGTGGTACTTACGCTAATATTGCGGCTTCAGGAACAACAGCTCGTCCTCCTGCTCCGGGATATCAAAGGTTCCCCCGTCGTGTTGCTTTTAAGCGGATTGTTTCCAACAACGCTTTGGATTTAATGAGTGGCGGTTCACCGATTCCGATTGGATTAGATGGTTCGAACAATCTGATTGAGGCGACCTATGCAGGTGCTTCAACTACACCTGCATCCTCTCCAAATGCTCTTTGGTTCATGACCAACAACAGTGGTAATCGAGATTTTGGGAATAGTCATCCTCTGTGGTTTTATGATTTGCAAAATCCAGGTTCTTTGAAAACCTACACCGCAAGTGTTCAGCAACCTCATTTAGTGCCAGCACTTCAAGTCATGGCAACTACTCAGACCACCGCTTCCTCTCTACCTCCAACAGATCTTTACAGTACTGGCAATAACGACGTTGTCAATGAAAATACTTCTTGGTTAATGCCTGCTAACTCTGGAAGTAATGGATCGACTTATAACCTGATCTTAGGGACTGGAGACATACCGAATCGAAAGATATCGAACAATGAAGGTGAATTCAATGGTGGTTTGCCTAACTTGCCTCGAACCCTTGAAGAGTGGAGAGGTGACACAATCAATATTTTGGGATCTTTTATTCAGTTCAAACGTAGTGAGTATGGCAGTGCCCCTTATCTAGCCGTTCTAAATAGCTCAAGGCCCGATATACCTTTCGACGTAGTTAACAACGGAGAGGGTATTTACAGAATTCAGAGTACTGGAGGTCGAACCCCATACTTTGCACCTGCTACTCGTAACTGGGGATTTGATGTTGGTTTACTTTCTCAGCCGCCAGACTTATTTGCCCTCAAATTTGCTAGTCGTGACAGCGACATTCAACCCGATGAGTTCCTTAGAGAAGTAAGCCGAAGTGATGAATGGATTGTCCCTCTATTGTGTTCGACCCTAGTAGATGGTGGTGCCAATGCTGTCACAGTAGGTCGTCCTGACAAATGCCCGTAGCTATTATGTCCATACTTTAGTTTGTTGCTCATCTGTTTTGATAGGAGTTCTACCTTGCTGAAATACAAATTGTTGCAGTATAAACTGCTGCGTCACACCCTAAAAGGGTTAAAGCCTAGCTCTGAATCTGGCTTTAATCTGATCGAAAGTTTAGTCGCAATTGTTCTGGTTGCTATATTGTTAGTAGCGATTGGCCCTGTGATTGCCTATTCTGTGGGGACGCGAGTTCAAGCAAAACGTATCGAACTTGCCTCCCAAGCAGCTCGCACGTATGCTGATGCTGTTCGAGCAGAGTCTGTAGACTTCAATAGCATCGGTACTACGAAACCTTCTGCTGTTGCAGCTCCCTCTACTGGCACTTTAACCTGTAATACTTCTCAGAAATGTACAGCACCTGCTGAGAGCTCTGGAGTGCATCTCTATTGCGTTGATTTTGATGGTAATGGTTGTACAACGGACAGCCTGACAGATATGGTTGTTCAGGGGATTTCCTACCGCCCATCTAGTGCCTCGACAACAAGTGGTTACTGCCTCGGCATTCGTGTTTATCGAGCAAATTCCTTCGTTGGAGGGACTACCTTACAGACTGCCGCGCAAGATGCAACCTCGACAAATGCTATTGGCAATATCACATTGCCGCTGATTCAGACTACTACAGAAATACTTCCTTCCGGCTCAGATCTGAGGTCAGTTAGAACTAGGATAGATGCTACAACAAATAACAGAACTTGTGACTAGATACTCTCAGTAAGATCTTTGGTGAATTTTGATAAAATGTAATGAAAACTATACTTAAACTGCTATCAGCCAATCAGGCAAAGTACAACAGAAAATCGTCAAGTAACAGTGAGGGATTTACTCTAATCGAATTACTTGTCGCAACAATTGTTGCGGTTTTGATTATCACACCAATGCTGACATTCGTTATTGATGTGTTGAACAGTGATACTCGTGAAGAGGCAAAGGCTAGAGGTGACGAAGAAATTCAAGCTGCTCTCAAGTATATGGAGCAGGATATGAATCAAGCTATTTACTTCTACAATAGCTCTCAAATCGCTACGCTTGCTGATGATGGTGTAGTTCCTGAGGTTGGTAGTAATCCTCCAGTAATTGTCTTTTGGAAGAGACAACTCAAGCAGAATGCAATTCCAGTGTCGGCGGCGAACTGCAATGATCCTGCTGATTGTGACGATACTCACGTATTATCCTTAGTTGCTTATTACCTAGACCAGAGGAATACGAACCCTTGGTGTCCTTCAGGAAGCAACTGTCCAGCTCAAATTACTCGCTACTCAGTCGATGATGGAGTACGAGATCCAACAACAGGAACCTATCTTTGTACTGACGACGGTGGTTCAGTAAACTGTGATGATACCAATGAGCGCGACTCTGGCTTTCCTGCCGACCCTACTGATGCCAACATAGTAGATGCAACTTTAACAGTTGACACTGCCTTGCCTAATCCAGAAGTACTTGTTAGCTATATAGATAGCAGCACAACTGACGTTCCTGATGCGGTCAACTGCGCAGAAGCGCTAGGCATAACGAGTGATGCCATTGCGGAAGAACAAGGCTTTGCTAGCAAAGCTGATGCTGAAACAGAAACCCTGAGTAATCCTGGATTACCTGGAGGAGGGGCTTCCAATAGTTTCTATGCTTGCATCAATCCTAATGCTAATACTGCTCAAGTTCGAGTTCGCGGGAACTCTCTCCAGAGAGTTAGAGATGGTGCGCCATATAGTGATGATGCGTCTGCTTACTTCCCTACTGGCAGCATCCAAGTTCGTGGGATTGGTCGTTTTGGTGGGTGAAATCGCCAAATTGCAATTTTAGAATTTAGAAAGTTTGAGACTTTGATTTATGATGAACATCTTACTTAGAGCTTTAGCTCATCAGCACAAATCGTTCACTAGAGACAAGGCTGGATTTACCCTGGTAGAAATTGCTATCGTTGTTTTGATTGTTGGTATTTTGAGTGCAATTGCAGCCCCATCTTGGGATGCTTTTATCTCCCGCCAGCGTATGCGTACTGTCAATGGTCAAGTTATACAAGCAATTCGCTCTGCCCAAGCCGAGGCTAAGCGGACAAAGTCTAGTTATACCGTTCAGTTCAGATACGATCCCATCAATGATATAGACCCTCCAGAATATAGTATCTATCCAGAACCGACAGCAGATACTGACAAAGTATGGGAGCCTCTTAATGCAAATGGTGAAATCGGAGAGGGGATAGTTGATTTCTACTCTCAAGCCAACGGAGCTGACACAGATTCAATTACTTTTGACTATCTAGGTGCAGTTGATAGCCCTACAGTCAGCATATCTGATACACCTGTCAACACCGATGGTTTTACCGTGACTGTTTCAAGGGAAGGGAGGAGTAGGCGTTGCACGAAGGTTTTGACTTTGTTGGGCGCAACTGAGATTTCAGAAGGTAATGATTCGGCCACAGGCTGTCCTTACAACTGAGTCTCAAACCTGTCAACGCCTCAAATCCACTAAGCTATAACCTATAGCTAGTTCTCCAACACCGTTCAAATGACCCATTCCACCGACATCTACACCTTCGCCCGCTGGATGGCCGCCGACTTCAGCAACCAGGCCCAAGCCTTCGAAAACCCTCCCTTCTTCGCCCATATCCGCGTTTGTATGCGGCCACTCCCCCTAGAACTGCTCAACGGTATCAGCCTCTACCTCGAACAAGCCTTCGACATCGCCCTCACCCAACCCTACCGCGTCCGCATCCTCAAATTCATCCCCGTCGACGACCACATCGAAGTCGAAAACTACGCCATCGACAACCAAGAACACTTCCACGGCTCCTCACGCCAACCTGAACGCCTTCAAACCCTCAGCCCCAACCAGATCAAAAAACTCCCTGGCTGCACCTTCATGGCCCACTGGACAGGCAACAGCTTCAAAGCCACCGTTGAACCGGGCCAGAGCTGTATAGTTGAGCGCAAAGGCAAAATGACCTACCTGGACAGCGAATTTGAAGTCAACGAGCAGGGACTCAGAAGTTTAGATCGAGGCCGTGATCCCAACACCAAAGAACTCATCTGGGGATCTATCGCCGGGCCATTTGAATTTGTCCGCTGGGCCAACTTTGCCGACGAAGTCAAACCGTTGTAGTGAGGCCAGCAATCAAGCCAAATTCAGACATTCATCACTCAATCGTAGCAAAATAATCCGCAAAATAAAGATTCACAGGGTACCGATTCCTGATACATTAACCCAATATCGGTAAAGAGATGCGGAAGAGTCTATGAAAGTATTGGTTATTGGTGGTGATGGCTACTGTGGTTGGGCAACCGCCCTCTATCTCTCCAATCGAGGGTATGAAGTTGGTATTTTGGATAATCTCATCCGACGGCATTGGGATCAGCAACTTTGCATTGAAACCCTGACTCCAATTGCTCCAATTCAGACCCGAATTCAGCGATGGAAGGATCTGACCGGCAAGTCCATCGACCTGTTCATTGGGGACATCAACGATTACCCCTTCTTGATCGACAGTTTGCAAAAGTTTGAACCGGATACGATTGTCCACTTCGGAGAACAGCGTTCAGCTCCTTTTTCCATGATCGACCGGGAGCACGCCGTTTTGACCCAGGTCAACAACGTGGTGGGAACCCTGAATATTCTGTACGCCATGCGTGAGTACTTCCCCGACTGTCACCTGGTGAAGTTGGGAACCATGGGTGAGTACGGTACACCTAACATCGACATCGAAGAAGGCTACATCACAATCGAACACAATGGCCGCAAGGATACCCTGCCCTATCCGAAGCAGCCCGGCAGTTTCTACCACCTATCCAAGGTGCACGACAGCCACAATATCCACTTCGCCTGTAAGATCTGGGGCATTCGTGCCACTGACCTGAATCAGGGTGTGGTTTACGGGGTACGAACCGATGAAACCAGCATGGATGAACTGCTGATTAACCGTCTGGACTACGACGGCGTTTTTGGAACTGCCCTGAACCGCTTCTGTATTCAGGCCGCAGTTGGCCACCCCCTCACCGTTTACGGCAAAGGCGGACAGACCCGTGGCTTCCTGGATATTCGGGATACCGTTCGCTGTATGGAGTTGGCGATCGCCAACCCGGCTGAGAAGGGCGAGTTCCGCGTATTCAACCAGTTCACCGAGCTATTCAGCGTGCGACAGTTAGCTGAAATGATTCAGAAGGCTGGAACTGAGCTGGGAATGAAAGTGGAAATTCAGGAATTCGAGAATCCTCGGGTTGAGCTGGAAGAACATTACTTTAACGCCAAGAACACCAACCTATTGGATTTGGGTCTACAACCCCACTACCTATCTGATTCCTTGCTAGATTCCCTGTTGAACTTTGCCGTGAAGTACAACAACCGAGTCGATAAAGGCGAAATCCTACCCAAAGTGTCCTGGCGCAATCCTGGCTCCGCCAAAACCTCCAATCCCAAGGCCGAATCAAACGGCTCCGGCACTAACGGCGCAGCTAAGTCAGCAGGAACGAATGGCTCCAGCACCAATGGAACCGCAACTCAGCCGACTGCTGCGAAAGTGAAGCAGTAGATGGGTTGTTGGTCACTGGTCATTATCCTGGTCATTATCTTAGATCCCCACACCTAACCTGTCCCCCTTGTTCTAGACGCGAAGCGGCTTCTCGCTAGAGGAGGGGGGATTGAGAGGGGATCAGTTCAGCGTCTTGAAACTTACTCCAGCATCTACGGGAAAACAATAGGTTTGCGTTGCGAGTAAGATCATAGCTAACACCATTAATCCAGCAACCTACCAAACCACACCGACGAATCGTTACGTACAGAAATCATGAAACTTCAGCGATCAACTCTAATCTTAATGTTGTTTGCATTAGGTCTAGGGGGATATGTCTATTTCTTTGAGATTCGTCGCTCTGACCAGCAAACAGCAATCAACCAACAAGAAGCCCAGATCTTTCAGTTTCCACGGGATGATGTTCAAAAGCTCATCATCACCACCCCTAACCAAACCGTTGAAATTGAGCGCATTAGTGCAGACGAAACATCCGCCCCATCTCCGTGGAACATTACCCAACCGATTCAAGCCCCTGCCAATCAGGCCGCAGTCGATGCTCTGTTATTGCAACTAACTGCCGATCCTAGTCTTCCCTCAGACCCGGCTCCTGGTATTAGAAAACTTAAGGTGAATCCAGCCGAACTGCAAACCTATGGCCTGGATCAACCGGAAAATTCTGTTCAAATTCAATTGAAAGATGGCTCAACCCATCAACTGGTTTTTGGAACGTCCGATTTCAGTAATCTCTCTCTCTACGCTCAGCTTAATCCAGTTGAATCCGAATCAGTTGAATCTGAACCAATTGAATCCGAATCGCAGACAACCGCTTCAGAAACCGAAACCCCTGAAGAATCAGATCCCGAAGACGTTGAAATTCTGGTTGTTCCCACCTCTGTACTAGCATCAGCAGCCCTGCCCCTAGAGGAGTGGAAATTCATTGAGGCCGAAACTCCTGAACCCTCTGCGCCGGACAGCAGTCCGGAACCCAATATTTCTGAAACCCCTAAACCTGAAACCTCTGAATCCGAAACTGCTCAACCCGCAACTCCAGAGACAGAATCGGAAGCGACCGACACTGAACCAAACGCGACCGAAACCCCTGAGCTACAACTTACTGAATCAGAGCCAAGCGTTATCGATACGCCCAAACCGGATATTTCTGATACACCCATGCCCGAAACTGCTGAGTAGCAACAGCT
>JBHJGO010000100.1:0-21422 GCA_050331715.1 Microcoleaceae cyanobacterium | reverse complement strand
ACTTTTTGGGCAATCTTTTCCAGACTTATTTGAGTCGATTCTCAGTACATTTACTGAGCTGCCTATGCCAAGACAGTCATATAAACCATGTCAGCCCAAACCTTTACACAGTCAACCTTTTTCGCCTTAAGTTGATACCCTCGTTGGCGAAGATATTGTTAGCCACTGTACCGTTATCGGTACCTTCGTTTCCAAGGATGCCTGCCGAGCCATCAATTACAAGAGACTGAACATTACCCACGACAGTATTGTTGAAAATTTCGTAGTCGTATACATTGCTGGCAATGAAAATGCCTTCGCCCCCGTTGATCCCCTGAATACCATTGTCGTAAATAATGTTGTTGAAGATGCGGATGTCCCTGACATCACCTGCTAATGGCTCTTCATCTGAAACGGCAATACCTGTTGCAGTATTGCCATAGACCACGTTGTTGTATACATCAATGTTAGACATTTGAGCCCGATTGCCATCGAGATAGATTGCTGGGCCACCCTGATAACCACCAGGAGTACCGGAGATGCGGGCTACGTCTGTGACAATGTTGTTGTGAATCGAACCATTGCGAGAACCCGTCTTGGCATCGATTCCCTCACGGTTACCCTGGTTGACCAAGTTACCTGCAACTTCGAAGCCATCTACTCCCCAAATGCTGATCGCTTCCTGCCGACCCCTGGTGTCACCTTGGCCAGCCCAAACCCAGTTGGCTCGCTCAACAGTATTATTCAGGATCTGGAGGTTACTGCCTGTCACTTCCTGCTCTCCTCCCTGGAAGAAGCTGCCCGGCATGGCAATAATACCGGAACTGCCTGTTTCAAAGGTATGGTTGTTCTGAATCACCATGTCGTTGGCATCGCGGAGTGAAATCCCAGCAAACGAGCTATTTTCAATTCGGAAGCCATCAACTACCCAGAATCCTTGGCCTTCGGCTTCGATGACGCCTTCATTCCAAAATTCACCGAAGAAAGTGTTTGGATCAGGGTCGACCAGGGTTACCTCTCTGTCTGCCTTGAGGACAATGTGGCCCTCCTCCGCATTGCCTGATTTTTGTAGATCAACGATCTCAGCATAGGTGCCTGATTGAACCAGAATGGTATCGCCCGCGCTAACGACAGAGGCTTCACTGGTGGCGTAGCTAATGGTTTTCCAGGGTTGTTCTTGCGTACCTGGATTGTTATCGTTGCCGTCGGGTGAAACGTAGTAGGTTTCGCCGTTGCCTGTCGGCACGAAACTCTCTACCTTCATGGACTCGGAATTGAGTGGTAGGAAAGCATCGACAACCTCGGTACTATCATCGGCGGAAATTGGAGACTCGGTATCCGAAGCTGAGGCTACTGAGATGAAGATGTCATCATCGATTTCGCTGCTATCAACCCCTCTGAGAATTGCCAAAGTTTTACCTGCCTCATCTTTAATCAGGGTTCTCTCTAGATGGGTACTGGAGCTTTGTAACTTAAGCATAGAATCATCGGTAATCCCAATAAAGTCGATACCCGGCTCAAAGTCTATAATCAAGTCCCGACCGGAATCGCTATTCACCACAAAGATGTCGGCTCCTGGGCCACCCCGGAGGAGATCATTTCCCTGGGCTCCATCAATCACATCGTTGCCCTGACCCCCATTGATTCGGTCTTTGTCATCCCCTCCGACTAATAAATCGTTACCGTTACCTCCATCAATCGTGTCTCGTTCATCTCCCCCGAACAATAAGTCATTCCCTCCTTTTCCTTTGATTCGATCTCGATCAATTCCGCCATAGATCAAATCACTGTCGATGCCACCAATACCAACTTTAGACTGATCTACCAAAATAATATTCTCACTCTCCACCTCGTCAATAAGTGGGTTAAGGTCGAGATAGTCGTATTCATCTGAGTCTAAGACCTGACCTGCACTACTACGAAACGCATTCGAGAGAGATAAGGTAGCCTGAATTTCTTCTAGGTCGAAAAAACTTGAGGCGCTTTGAAAATCAGGGCTATTGAGTGTTGAATTGTCGTTGAAAATCATCAAATATTCTCCAATGAGTAGATTAGCTTACATTGCTTAATCCTGTAGGAAAACTAACCCAATCCCCCAAAAAAAGAATCTGAATTTGTGTGGCTTATCCCAGAAACTAAAGTCATATCCTTCTGACATTTATCAGATTAAGTTTTTCTTGTGTTAGAAAATAGTAAAGCAAGACACTTGATGAAGTGTCACAAATCCTAATTTAAAACCATTCAAAAAAATGATTTAAAAAAGAGTAAAAATACCGTCTATTGCAGTCCTAAATTAATTACGAGAAAAGTAAAGGAGTTTGGGGACTTTTCAAGAAGAGGGCAGTACCCCCTTCACCCCTGCTTCACAAATCATTTGTGATTGCTATAGTTTTAAAATGTCTATTTTTAAGTAATCGAGCGCTTCTATCCTATTCAATTTCCATCTGTTTGATTGGTTGATGAATTAGACTCTTTCAGTAGAATTTGGCTGTTCTTCGTATGTCTGGATCAATTGCAGCACAGAACAAAACCAACAAAAAGTAGATTTAAACGCCAACAGGGGAGTTGGCAGAATCTCAGCTTGAAGAAATTCACCAATAGAACCGTAAGTTGCTAGAGAGAGATTGGAGGTGACGGGGAATGATGTGCCAAAATCGTAAAAAGCTTAACCTGCGTCATGATGAAAACAGCACTAATTTGTGGGATCTCTGGACAAGACGGTGCCTACCTCGCCTCTCTTTTGTTACGAAAAGGTTACAACGTCTGTGGAACCTCACGAGATGCCCAGATGTCATCCTTTCGGAATCTGCTTCGCCTGGGAATTCGAGATCAGGTGAAATTGGAATCCATGAGCTTGACAGACTTTCGCAGTGTGTTGCAAGTCGTTGACAAAATTCAGCCCCACGAAATTTATAATCTGGCAGCTCAAAGCTCAGTGGGACTCTCATTCAATCAACCCGTTGAAACTCTGGAGAGTGTGGCAACTGGAACCCTGAACCTTTTGGAAGTGATCCGTTTCACCAACAAAGATATCAAGTTCTACAATGCAGGTTCCAGTGAGTGTTTTGGAAATACAGGGGATTTAACAGCAGATGAGAATACCCCCTTCCGTCCCCGAAGTCCCTACGCCGTAGCCAAAGCAACGGCTTTCTGGGAAGTCGCCAACTATCGAGAAGCCTATGGTTTGTTTGCTTGCTCTGGCATTCTCTTCAACCACGAATCTCCACTACGACCGGAGCGATATGTCACCCAAAAAATTGTCGGAGGAGCTTGCCGAATTGCAGCAGGTCGGCAGGATAAGCTGTATCTGGGGAATATTGAAGTTCAGCGGGACTGGGGATGGGCACCCGAATATGTTGAGGCGATGTACGCTATGTTGCAGCATAACGAGCCGGATGATTATGTAATTGCAACCGGATCAACCTATCCATTGCATGAGTTTGTCAGTGCTGCATTTAAGACGGTGGGGTTGGATTGGAAAGATCATGTTGAAATTGATCAAAGTCTACTCCGACCGACCGACCTGGCCATCAGTCGTGCCAATCCTAATAAAGCCAGGGAAAAGCTAGGTTGGGAAGCAAAGTATAAAATGCCGCATGTGGCTCAGATGATGGTAGATGCTCGACCAACTGACGGATAATGCAACTCCACATTCAACCCTACACAATTCATAAGCGGTTTCCATTAACGATTAGTCGCGGTACTTCCAGCCAGTCCACCAATCTCTGGGTGCGTCTGGAACAGGATGGCATTGAGGGCTGGGGGGAGGCTTCCCCTTTCTCGACTGGCTCACAACCTCAGACTACAGAGGTACTACAAACGGCCCTACAACAAATCGTACCAACACTTGCGCCTTATCATCCCTGGGAACAGCAGAAAATTACGTCGGTTTTAGCTGAACAGAATCTACCTTCAGCCGCCTGGGCAGCGATTGATGTGGCATTACACGATTGGATGGGCAAAGCGGTGGGTCAGCCTTTGTGGAAACTGTGGGGATTGGATCGCGATCGCATTTCTCCGATCTCTGTCACGATTGGGATTAATTCTCCAGAAGCCGCTGCCGCTCGGACTCAAGCCTGGCTCAACTTCATTGATGTTCAAGTCCTGAAAGTTAAGCTGGGTAGCCCTGTAGGCATCGCTGCGGATCAAGCCATGTTTCGGGCGGTGAAATCGGTGGCTCCAGATGATGCAGTGTTCTATGTGGATGCTAACGGCGGTTGGAATCTCTCTGATGCCTTAACGATGGCGGAATGGTTAGCGGCAGAAGGTGTGCAATACCTGGAACAACCCCTAGCCCCTGCGGAAGTCAAGGTCATGCCCCAACTCTATCGCCGCTCACCGTTACCGATTTTCGTCGATGAAAGCTGCTTCACCAGTTCTGACATTCCTAAATTGGCCCCCTGGATTCATGGGATTAATATCAAGCTAATGAAGTCTGGAGGATTAGCTGAGGCGATGCGAATGGTGAATATTGCCCAAGCCTGCGATCTACAAATTATGCTGGGGTGCTATTCCAATAGTGCTCTGGCAAATACTGCTGCGGCGCACCTGTCTCCCCTGGCCAATTACGTTGACCTCGATTCCCACTTGAATTTACTAGATGACCCTTTTCAAGGCGCCGAGATTCAAAACGGTTGCCTGATTCCCAAGGCTGAACCCGGCTTAGGAGTAACAAGGGCGATGCCCCACCGGTTAGAAAAACTCCGCAACGGCTAACTCTAGACCTAGCGGTTCAAACTGCAAAGTCCCACCAGTTTCGACCGGAGAATATCTGCAATATCCCGAATCGATCCGGCGTGAGGCTGCCCCTCAGGTGACATTTCAACTAACTCTCCCTCTAGCAATTCGATGTTGACATCATCAAACCTAAACCTCCAACTCGAACCCAGGCAAAACGTGCTCACCACTCAAAGTGCAAGGAATACTCACAACCTGAACGGGTTGCCCCGGTCGATAGATTTCAACGATTTTGCCAGTCCGATTAATCAACCAGCCCAACCTGACGCCGTTGTTCATGTATTCCTGCATTTTGTCCTGAACATCCGTCAGCTTGTCACTGGGAGACATTAGCTCCAGGACAAAATCTGGCGCAATCGGAGCAAACTGATCTTGCTGTTCCGGTGTTAGTGCATTCCAGCGATCCCACTGAATCCAGGAAACATCCGGGGATCGAGTCGCGCCATTGGGAAACTTAAACCCACCACCACAGTCGAAAACTTTTCCTAGTTTGGTTTTGCGGCTCCAGATATTAAAGTCTGTAATCAAATCTGCGTTGTATCCTGATGTTTCGCTTCCGGTCGGTGGATTCACAATCAGTTCTCCTACAGCAGTGCGTTCTAGTCTCAGTTCTGGATTCTGTTGACAAATCTTGCAGAACAGTTCATCCGTGACGTGGATTTTGAGTGATGCAACAGTACTGGTCAGCGGGGATGTCGTTTGCATGGTTTCCTCCTAGACTGCGACGGGCCTCACAACTTCTGTGGAATCTTTGGCTCACCCTATTTTCTGCCAGGTGTAGCCTTCCCTTGCTTCAGTGTAAGACTTCTCAATGTCGGCAAAAGGCCAGTACTTTGCAGATGGCGTAGGGGCGGGTCACCCCGTCCTTGCCTGAAAAGAACTGAGGCTTTCAATCTGGATAAGGTTCAGCAATCCAAGCCCTAATCTGAAAACAGGCTCCTCAGCAATGAACCTGCCACTTTAGTCACCAGAGTTTTCAGTAAATTCTCCTGAACCCAGACCGAAACCGAGCCGCCTTCACAGCGAAATTCTCCCCAGCCATGTTCATTGGTAACGATTGGTTCTTTCACGTTGCCCAATAAATCGCGGAAGGTTGCGTTCGGTTTTGTCACCTCCATCCACTTGCTACCACCAGGGCCATCGCTCATAATTACTGCCATTCCCTGGGGATGCTTGTCTGTGCCGATGCGTGTCCAGCCAATAATATCTTCATGGTCAATGTAGTCGTATTGATCACCGAAGGCAAAGTTATTCCGAGCGATTAATAACTTGTCAATTACCTCTTTATGACTGTCCAGCCAGATGTCATATTCGTTGCCGTCCTGTCCCCTGTCGCGGTAGTGGGTACCGAAGTAGTCTGGATAGAAAATGCAGGGATAGCCTTCTCGCCGCAGCAGAATAAATGCATAGGCCAGGGGCTTAAACCAGGATTCCACAACGGATTCCAGGGCTTGTAGGGGCTGAGTATCGTGGTTATCAACAAAAGTCACAGCGAAGTAGGGTAACTGCTGCATCAGGGTTCCGTCTAGAATTCGGCGCATATCGTAGAACCCTCCTCCCTTGCTGGCCTGATGGAAGTTGTAATGGAGCGGCACGTCAAATAGGCTTAATCTTCCACCGGAGTTTCCGATATACCAATGTAGTGCGCCTAAATCCTGCGTCCAGTATTCTCCGACGGTAAATAGATCCCGCTTGGCATGATCCTCAACGTGATCCAGCCAATCGTTAAAGAAATCGCCCTCAATATGTTTCACAGCGTCAAGCCGGAAACCATCCACACCCAAGGTATCGATGATCCATCGTCCCCAATATTTCAGTTCGCCGCGAGCCTCCTCCTGATTCACATCCACATCGCAGCCCATCAGAAAGTCATAATTGCCATGGCTCAGGTCAACTTTATAGGCAAAGCCCTTGTCCTTGAACCGGAAGATATTATGGGCTCCGGGGTCGTAGGAGTTGTAGTCAACGGAAACAAAGTGCCACCAGCGCCACTTCATGCTGGAATATTGGTCGCCCCGGCCAGGAAAATTAAACTGCGTCCAGGCTTTAATCTTGCGAAATCCACCAATTTCATGTCTGCGGTCATTGCTATCAACCGGAACCGCCTCAATCTCTTCCTCCGCGTCTCCCCCCATCTTGTGATTGAAAACCACATCCAGATAAACTTGCATTCCCACCCGTTTCAGGGATTGAACCGCATATTCCAGTTCGTTTCTATTGCCGTACTTCGTCCGCACTGAACCCTTCTGATCGAATTCACCCAGATCAAACAGATCATAGGCTCCATATCCCACGTCATAGCCCCCGCCGTTGCCTTTGTAAATTGGCGGTAGCCACACGGCTGAGATTCCCGCATTAGCAAGTTCCTGGGCTCGGTCTCCCAACTCTTTCCATAGATGACCATCAGCGGGGATGTACCAGTGAAAATACTGCATCATCGTGCCGTTGAAATCCTGTCGTCGAGTTTGGGGCAGTTGATCCAGATTTTGTTGCAGCCAATCTGAAATTGCTGATCTCAACTCTGAACCTGCGTCAGGGCTCAGTTGCTTGAAACGGTCACGGAGTTGCTGAAATGCACCAAGGGCCATGGAGAATCCTACCAGCTCAACTCCATTACGATATATCAAATGGGTGGGGCTTCAAAGATTCTGTGTAGGTAGGGTCACCCTACCCCTACAAGCCCCAATATTTTCTAAAAAGTTTAAGTTTTAGCAAATACGCTACACTACAAAAATTGTCCCTTCGGCTACTTATCGTTATTGATTGGGTTGCAACGCACTTCATGGATATTAGTGAATTTTTAGAATTGTCTGCTGGAAAGTGGTTCTCACAGCGCACGATTCATCAGTTTGATTCAGGCCAACTTCAAGCCGGAAAATCAACCTTAATCATTGAAACCTTAAAACCGGATCAGGCTTCAGTGATTGAACTGTGCCAAGCTTCTCAGGTTGATCCAGCTATAGCTTGGGGTGGACTCCAATCCTCCTGGGATGGAACCTCAGAGGGAACCAGTCAAAAACAAGTGGGTTCGGCCCTGATCGTTCCCCTCGTTGATCCAGAGATTCCCAATCAGGGACAGTTTCTCCAGGCCAGAAAAACTGCAGACGGGAAATCCTTTCAGGGGCATTACCATCTGGATGAGGAGGAAGTGCTGACATTCATCACAGAATCGGATCAGTTGAAAGTTGAAGAACGCTTGTGGTACCTGATTCCTAATCTCAGGCTACGAACCACTGTGATTCAACAGACCAATGGCCCGACCCAGGCGGCCTTTTGTTCAGAAATTCGGATGCTGGGTGCAAAGTAATTCGAGCGATCAAACTTGAGGTATTCATGGTTAACCCCGCTGCCCAGCCCAAACAGTTCGAGATCCCTACCTGTGCCTGGAGCCGACCCATTGGCTTGGATTGGAAAAATCCCTACACGGTTCGCTATGCCAGTAATCTAGACGATGGCCCCTGGCATGGGATGCCTGTGGGGGGATTTGGGGCGGGTTGCATCGGTCGATCCCCTAGGGGAGAATTTAACCTGTGGCACTTGGACGGCGGCGAACATATTTTCCAATATTTGCCGGGATGCCAGTTCAGTGTATTTGAAGAATCCCAGGGACGACGCCAAGCCTACGCTCTCTCTACCGTTGCTCCCCAAGATGGCAGTTTGTCCCATTGGAACTGGTATCCGGCTTCAACGGCTGAGCGTCAAACGGGAACCTACTCGGCCCTCTACCCCCGCAGTTGGTTTGTTTACGAGCATGTCTTCAAAGCCCAGCTCAGTTGTGAACAGTTTTCTCCCATTTGGGCGGGCAATTATCAGGAAAGCAGCTACCCGATTGCGGTGTTTGAATGGCTGGCCCATAATCCGACCGATGAACCGATTACCCTCAGCATTCTTTTGACCTGGCAGAATACGGTGGGCTGGTTCACAAACGCTTTGAAAAATCCCCCCGTGGAAGTGCGGGACGACGGCAGTCCGGTGTATCAATACCAGTCCCGCTGGGGGGAGAGTGCCGGGAACTTTAACCGTTTAGTCGAAGATTTTCATCGAGTAGGCTGTCTCATGAGTCGCCTCAGTGCTACGGATGAGGTGCAGGAAGGGGAAGGGCAAATGGCGATCGCCACCGTTACTAACCCAGCGGTGGAAGTTTACTATCACACCTGTTGGAATCCGGCTGGAAATGGTGAAGACATCTGGCAGTACTTTTCCCAGGATGGAACCTTGTTGGATGAGGACAGCGAACTGGCGATTCCAGAGGGGGAACAAACTGCTACCGCCGTTACCGTAAAATTCACGCTGCGACCCGGAAAAACCCGCAAGATTCCCTTCATTCTGGCCTGGGATTTGCCTATCACGGAATTTGGTGGCGGTGTGAGTGACTATCGACGCTACACCGACTTCTTTGGCCGCAATGGCAAAAACGTCTGGTCAATGGTGCGGACAGCGATGAAACATTCCGACACCTGGCGAGAAAAAATTGAAGCCTGGCAGAACCCAATTCTTCAGCGTCAGGATTGGCCTGATTGGCTAAAAATGACCCTGTTCAATGAGTTGTATATTCTGACCGATGGGGGAACCCTTTGGACTGCCGTTGACGAAGAGAATCCCAAGGGTAAATTTGCCGTTCTGGAATGCCTGGATTATCGCTGGTATGAGAGCCTGGATGTGCGGCTCTATGGTTCCTTTGCCCTCCTACAGCTCTGGCCCGGACTGGAAAAATCAGTTCTGCTGGCCTTCGCCAAAGCGATTTTCCATGCGGACTCTACCCCCAGAATTATCGGCTATAACCAGGCATCGGCCATTCGCAATGCCAAAGGCGCAACCCCCCACGATTTAGGCGCACCCAATGAACATCCCTGGGAAAAGACCAATTACACCAGCTACCAAGATTGCAATCTCTGGAAGGATCTCTCCTGTGATTTCGTGTTGCAGGTTTATCGAGATTTTCAATTCACTGGGGCAACGGACTATGAATTTTTGCAGGAATGCTTGCCTGCCATCGTCGAGACCCTGAACTATCTGAAAACCTTTGACCAGGACAATGACGGTATCCCTGAAAATAGCGGCGCACCGGATCAAACCTATGATGATTGGCGCTTGCGAGGAATTAGTGCCTATTGTGGGGGTCTGTGGTTGACTACACTGGAAGCCGCCATTGAAATTTTGAAACGACTCCAGGCCGAGCAACAGTTACCACATGGCATTGATGCAACTGAATTAATTGCTACCTATCAATCCTGGCTGGATCAAAGTCAACCGGTCTACCAGGATAAACTCTGGAATGGCACCTACTACCGTTTGGATAGCCAGAGCAATTCTCAGGTAGTGATGGCGGATCAACTCTGTGGTCAGTTCTATGCGCGATTGTTGCAACTGCCCGATATTGTGCCAGCCGATTGCACAGAATCTGCCCTGAAAATCATCTATCAATCCTGTTTCTTGAATTTTCACCAGGGAGAATTCGGCGCAGCCAATGGTGTGGAATTGACCGGAGCAGCCGAAAATCCTGACGACACCCATCCTCTAGAAGTTTGGACAGGAACCAACTTTGGACTTGCCGCTTTCCTGATCCAGATGGGCATGAAGTCTGAAGGACTAAAACTCGCGGAAACTGTCGTCAAACAAATTTACGAAAATGGCCTTCAGTTTCGTACCCCGGAAGCGATTACAGCCAATGGTACGTTTCGGGCCAGCCATTATCTACGAGCAATGGCGATCTGGGCAATTTATTATCAGTTGGTATCCACCGACCCCAAATCGGATCTCTACGCCAAGAATAGGTGATACCATCTAGTCTGAGATCACTGACTTATTGAAATAATCTACCTATGACTCAACCTACCTTGATCAAAAAGATTGGTATTCGGTTCCTGAGTTTGCTACTCAGTGGTGCATTCGTCAGTATGGTATCTGTTGCTCAGGCGGGTGGCCCTCCCCGTCGAGGCAAACCCGTTGAGAGCGAAGAGAAAGTTGAAGAGAGCGTGGAAGAACGCACCCAAGCTGCGCCAGCATCTGCTCAAACAACTGAGACTGAAGCCTCTGAAGACGATGAAGAGGCCACTCAACTGCCAGCTCAGTTTCCACTACCCAGCGCTCGCTTATCAGATATCAGTGGCCCGATAGTCATTAAGCTAATCAATGAAACGAATGCGGTGATTACTTATCAGGTTGTGGGTGGAACTCGTGATCGCAGCCTAGGTGAGCAATCCGAAGTGGAGCTGGCAGGCTTTGAAGTGCCAATGACATTGACCTATCAGCGCGATGATGATGGATTGTTGCTGGTGATCCCAGAGGCCACCGAATCTAATGTCTTAGAAGTCCGGTTTCAGGCCACTGGAGATTTTAATCTGGATACAAAAGCGTTAGAGATTAACGATGAAGGATCGGTCTTTTTGAATTAAGTTTTTCGACTAAAGCTAATTCTTGAAGATTCAGATTCCATGCTCCTCATACTCACACACTAAACTATGGGGTTGGGTATCGTTACCAGTCATCGGAAGCAGAAAATCTATACCAATCTTCCCCTAGATGTCTAACCAATTTTTCTGAAGAACTGTCTTAAAAACCGGGTACTGATCCCACCACCCAGGGCAAGACCAACTACAATAAACTGCTCAGAAAATCGACGGTGGTTGTGAGCGATTGGTTCAGGTTGATAACTAATGGCTTCCACCTCGATTCCTTGATCACCAACTGGAACCCTGAGCTTATCCCAATGGCTTCCCTCTCCAATCTCCACTGACCACTCCCCTGAGATGGACGGGTCAGGTTCAAAAATGAACTTGCCGCTAGCATCCGTGGTTCCCTCTAGCCAGGGCCGGGTCAAATCGTTAGGTGAATAAACCACAACTGGGGCGTCCTCAAAGGATTCTCCGGAGCTAAAAGTGGATTGAATTTCCAGGAAATCAGAGACGAGCTGGTAGTCAGTTGCTACGGAGTGAGCCAGTGCAGGGCCTGGAAAAATGACTAAACCCAGAAGTAAAGCCAAGCTGCCAACCAGTTGTCCAATTTTCATAGAAGTGTTGTCCAAAGATTACTTTACAAATATTAACTTAGAGGATAGTCGAGAAAGTAACTAAGCAGGTTCCAGATATGATTTAAAGTTCATTCTGAGTGTGATACCTTGATAAAGGATTTAAGCATCTGGAGCGGTAGCATGGCAAAGGTAATGGTGAATGGAGTGGTTGTTGCAGAGAGCGATCGCTGTGAGCTGGTTGAAGGGAATCCATACTTCCCGCCAGATTCCCTCAAGCGTGAATATTTTCAAGATAGCGAAACTCACACCACCTGTGGCTGGAAGGGAGTTGCCAGCTACTACAACGCGGTGGTTGATGGTAGCACTATTCAAGACGTTGCCTGGTATTATCCTGACCCTAAGCCCAAAGCGGAAAATATCAGGGATTACGTGGCGTTCTATCGTGGCAAAGTCCAAATTGAAGCCTAGGCACTAGCCTGCATGAGTCTTGAACAGGCAGATATTCTAATCATTGATGACACGCCAGAAAATCTGAAGCTTTTGTCCTCTGTTTTGCAATCTGAGGGGTATCGAGTTCGAAAGCTAACTAGCGGAAAGCGGGTTATTCAGGCGATTGATGCGGCTCGGCCTGATTTGATCCTGCTAGATATCATGATGCCAGATATGAATGGCTATCAAGTTGCACAGCTAGTACAGCAGTCGGCCCACACCAGAGATATCCCCATCATTTTCCTGAGTGCGCTGAGTGATACAGCGGATAAGGTTCTAGCCTTTGATGCAGGGGGAGTTGACTACATTACAAAGCCGTTTCAGGTGCAAGAAGTTCTGGTTCGGGTGCGAACTCAGCTCGCTCTGCAATATCAGCGACAGCAGCTGATTCAGAAAAACGAGCAGCTTCAGCAGGAAATTCAGGAACGCCGCAAGGTTGAGGCCGAACTCCGGGTCTATATTCGGGCCGTTTCCCATGACCTCCGTAATCCGGTAACCGGGATGAGAATGGTTCTGGAAAGTTTGTCGGGCAAAGTTTCTCCTGGTACTCCTCAGATTCCAGTGAAAGCGTCTATTATTCAGCGCATGGCAGAGAGTTGCGAACGGCAGCTCCATTTGATTAATTCTTTGGTTGAAACCAGTGAGTTGGAGCTTCGCCAGGTTCCCATTAATCCTGAACCCCTAGACCTTGATCAATTTACACAGAAATTTCTGTCAGAGTGGAAGCTAATGTTGGAGAAATATCAAATTACAGTTGAGAATCTGGTCTCCGATCAACTTCCGCAAGTTCAGGCCGACTCTGACCAACTCTGGCGAGTTTTAGACAACCTGGTATCTAACGCCATCAAATATAATCCCCCTGGCATTACCCTAACCCTGGCTGCAACCCACTACGATACAACACCTAACCTCATCAGCGATCAACCCACCTATTTCCTCCGCTATACCGTCTCAGATGATGGCGTTGGATTAAGCTGCGATGACCCTAAACAGTTATTTGAGCGCTATCGACGAGGGGAGGGGGTTGGCAAAATTCAAGGACTAGGCTTAGGTCTGTACCTCTGCCGTCAAATCATTGCAGCCCATGGTGGTCAGATTGGAGCAACAGACCACCATCCCAAGGGGGCGACATTTTGGTTTACCTTGCCAGCTGTACAGAGACCAGAATCGCAATCAGCCTAAGCACCAATTGCTTCATTAATTTCGCTGATGACTGACAATTTCTGAGATGCGTAACCTACACCTCTGACTGTGAGGACAAATTCAGGATTGCGTTGGTCATCTTCAATCTTTGCCCGCAGACGAGCCACATGAACATCCACAACGCGCATGTCCGAAATTCTACGCGGTGCATAACCCCAGAGTTCTTGCAGGATTTCAGATCGAGATACCGCTTCACCGGAATGCTTTAGCAATAGCTCTAGCAAGTTAAACTCGATGTAGGTCAAAGGCAAGGATTCACCGCGCTTGTAGACTCGGCGCTTAACGGTGTCCACAAGCAACTGATCCACCTGGATGACTTCACCTGCCAGAGAATGAAGTTCAGAAGGCTGCTTAAATCGACGCAGAATCGCTTGAATTCTCGCTTCCAGTTCTTTTGGAGAGAAGGGCTTAGTGAGATAATCGTCCGCACCTAGCTCTAGCCCTGTGACTCGATCCGCCACATCTCCCAGGGCCGTCAGCATAATAATCGGAACATTGGAAAATTCACGAATTTTCTGGCAAACCCCATAGCCATTGAGCCTGGGCATCATTACATCCAAGACCACCAGATCAGGATTATCGGATTCAAATTTTTCAATGGCTTCTATGCCATCTGCAGCGGCAACAACCTGATAACCCACCATCGACAAACGAGTAGACAAGATACGGCGAATCGCTGACTCATCATCTGCAATCAAGATTTTTTTTGGAACGCGTTTTTCTTCGGACTGTGTTTGAGTTGACATTATGCTCCAGTTCTCTAAGGGTCTTCTATACGGACGTTCAAAGGAAATTGTTAAAAAAAAAGTTAGACAAGAGACCATCAGTTCTTGAATATTCCATTACAGGCCATCACAGGAAAAATTCTGGGAAAGCCAAATTAGACTGACGAGTCTCAAACAAGGCCAGACGATACAGCGCTACAAACCCCACTCCCTATTTGATAACACCCGTTTTCATATTGTTATCATAAATAGTAACGCAAAGTTCAGAAAGTTTGCATTACCTCAAGAAACTTCACACTCTTTTACAAAAACTGAGGGGAAACTCACTGTTTTACAAATTAATACTATTTCAGAGTTAACCTTTGATAATCGACTGTTATTATCAGGTCATTCATGTAGATTTTCGATTGGCCATTCTATTCGTGTTGGTGATAGAGCTATGCCAAATCCAATTTTAGGAGTAAGAATTCCTCCTGAGGTTCACGAAGCATTAATGGCGCGAGTAGAAATGACTGGAGAATCCAAGTCAGATATTGTAGTGGATTCCTTAAGGACATATTTGGGAATGTCAAAGGGTGTGGATCGGCTCAGTGAGTTGGAAAATCGTTTGTCTGTGATTGAAAATAAGTTGGAAGAGATTTGTCCGGAGCGGGCGAGTTAATTACTATCGAGCTTTTTGCTCTAGTTATTGATAGCAATATTTGTTCGTTCAATAGTGCTAGCTCATTGATGCCTTTATTAAATTCAACAAGACAAAGTAATGACTCACTTTGGTATTCTTTGTTTAGGTGCAACTGGTCACTTGAACACGATGTTTCCGCTAGGACACGAACTGCAACATCGTGGGCATCACGTCACAATTTTCAGTATTTCAAATGCTCAATCCAAAGTAGAATTGGCAGGCTTTGACTTTTGCGATATCTACTTTCAGCCTGGTAAAGCAAGCCGACAGTACTCTCAAGTCGAAAAAGTAGGAATATTAACCAATGTACTCAAAATCAAACGTACTCTGAACGAATTTGCTCAACAGGCAGAAACACGCTTGCAAAGAGCTCCAGTGGCTATTAGAGAACAGAGTGTAACCGTATTTCTTACAATCTACTCAACCTAATGGCACAGCCTGTTTTGCAGGTTATTTCTCGCTATCGGCAAATGTGGAGCTTACCTCCATACACCCACCCTAACGATATTTTTTCCAAACTTGCAATCATTACCCGACACATTCCTGAATTTGAATTTCCACGTCAGCTTCCGCCCCATTTTCACTTCACTGGTTCATTCCATCAGTTGCTCACAAGACAAGCGATCGCCTTTCCCTTCGAGCAACTAAATGGTAAACCACTCATCTATGCTTCAATGGGAACAGTACAAAATCGCTTCAGTTTTGTTTTTTACGCTATTGCAGAAGCTTGTGCGAATCTGGACGCTCAACTGGTTATTTCTTTGGGAGGAGGGCTTGAGCCAGAATCGTTTTCTGATCTGCCTGGAAACCCCATCGTCGTAAAGTATGCACCTCAACTAGAACTTTTGCAAAGAGCTAGACTCAATATTACTCATGCTGGACTCAATACAACTTTAGAATCACTGAGCTATGGAGTCCCAATGGTTGCCATTCCTGTCACGGATGATCAACCTGGAGTTGCAGCACGGATTGCCTGGACAGGTACAGGTGAATTAATTAAGCTTTCTCAATTACGGGTTCCTAAACTGCAAGAAACTATTGAACGAGTACTAATTCAAGAATCTTACAAACAAAATGCTACTCAATTTCAGCAGATTATGCGTCAAACCAGGGGAGTCAAACGAGCAGCTGATATTATCGAACAAGCTGTTTCTACAAAGAGTCCGGTAATCAGATGAAGCCGTTGCATGGTGCTCAATGGGCTGAGTGGATGGTGTGAATTTACAAAATCCGAAAAAAGTTGCTGGAATCAATCTTATCAGATTCGACATTAACCAGGGTTGCCAGAAATCTATTGTCAAGTTTCAGAGCTGTTCCAATATCAGAAGATTCAATGGTTAGGTCTTCAAAGGTGAGGCCCCCATCCAAGCCGATGAAATCTGAACCTGCTTCAAAATCAACAATGGTATCTGAACCCTGATCTACCGAAAGAATAAACAAATCGCTGCCTGAACCTCCAACTAAACAATCATTACCTTCGGCTCCCACTAGCCAGTCATCACCAGCATCACCGATTAATTGATCGGCTCCTTCACCCCCATCAAGGGTGTCATTGCCTTCGCCTCCATGAATACTGTCATTTCCCTGATTTCCATCGAGTAAATCATTGTCTTGATCACCAAAAATAGCGTCATTATCTTCATTCCCAGAAATCGTGTCGTTCCCTTGGCCCCCATGGAGAAAATCATTTCCTTGAATCCCCTCCATCAAGTCGTTGCCGTTATCTCCGAAAATTTCGTCAGCCTCTTCATTTCCCTGCAAAGTGTCTCCGTCTTTACCCCCATAGAGTTGATCTGAGCCTGAACCTCCTGTGAGAACGTCAGGATTCTGATTTCCATACAGCCAATCGTTACCGTCGTTGCCTTCCAGTGTGTCATGGTTCTCAAGGCCATACAGCGTATCGTTGTCCAGGCCGCCACTAATGTAATCGTCCCCTAGATCGCCGTTGACCCAATCGTTGTCCGCTGCACCAAAAATTGTGTCATTATCCTGACCTCCGTAAACTGTGTCATTTCCGGCTTCTGCATTGATCTGATCCTGGCCCTGATTGCCGTTAATCCAATCGCTTTCAGAGGAACCAATTACTGTATCGTTGCCTGCTAGAGCAAATGAGAACTCATTACCTCCAAGCTGGAGTTCATCAGAACTAGAGGTAGGTTCCTCGGTTAAACTCCCTGAAATTTCAGGTGCATCAGGCTGAGCAGGTGGAATAATCGTTGGAACAAAATCAGTTGGATCAAAAATTGACTCAGAGGGTGTTGGAGTCGGTGTCGGAACAGGAGCTGGAATTGGCGTTGGGATTGGGCTTGGTGTAGGGACTGGAATTGGTGTGGGTGTCGGATCAGGAGTTGGTGTGGGTTTGGGTGTAGGCGGTGGTGTGGGTGTCGGAACAGGAGTTGGTGTTGGGGTGGGCATGGGTTCATCAACATCTGTGACGGTAATGACAAAGTCTTGATTGGTAGTGAGATCACCCGAATCTGCGGCAGTAACCGTTAAGCTAATCTCCGGCTCTGTGTCAAAATCTACGCTTTCCTCGTCGTTGAGTTTGAGTGTATTACCGATGACTTCAAAGCGATTGTCATCGATGGTAAAGTCAATGGAGTCATTTTCAGGGTCAAGGGCATCCAAGTCCCCGACGATAGCTCCAGGCGTATTTTCAGGAATGTTGGTATTGTCCAGGGTAATGTCAGTGGGAGGTTCGTTGAGGTCTTGAATAATGATGTCAAAGCTTTGCTCTAGGATTCCGCCATTGCCGTCATTCACCTGAACTCGAATCGTATAGGAATTTTGAATTTCAAAATCGAAGGAATTTAACGCTCTGAGTTGGTCATCAACAATCTCAAATTGACCGTTGTTGATATCTCCGGTTCCACTCACCAGGCCATAGGTATGTCTGTCTCCAAAATCTGGATCAACCGTACTGAAATTACCAACGACAGTTCCTATTGATTGATTTTCAGTAATATTTGAATTGTCCAGAACTAATGCTTCTGGTGGATTATTAGTATTATTAACGGTGAGATCAAAAGCAGGGAGACTAACGGTTTCGCTGCCGTCTGTAACGCTAATAGTAATATCTGATGTGATGCCAACATCTTCATTTCTAGGGATTCCGCTCAGTTCTCCAGTTGCCGAGTCGAAGCTGGCCCAGGTGGGTTGGTTCTGAATGGAAAAACTTAGAGTATCACCATCAGGGTCGATTGCAGTGGGCTGAAAACTATAACTGCTCTCTTCATTGATGCTGGTAATTGGTGTTCCTGCAATTGTTGGCGGGTCATTTGTGTTGTCAACGGTAATACTGAAGGTTTGGGTATCAATTTCTCCCAATGTATCTTGAACCTGCAACGCTAAATCGAAGGCGTTGCCAACTTCTGAATTCGTAGGGGTTCCGGTTAAAATTGCAGTCCCGTCACCGTTATCCGTTAGGGTTAGCCAACTGGGTAAAGAAGTTACTGAGGTAATGGTTAAATCATCGACAGTGTCCAGATCCATCGTGGTGATAGCATAACTGTAATCGACATCCTGAACTGCATTTGTTGGAGCAGTGCTAGTAAATTCAGGCAGATCGTTACTATCTTGAATACTAATTGTAAAAGCCTGTTCAAAGGTTTCGCCGTCACTATCTTCAACCCGAACTCGAATATTGCGGGCGGCTTGATCTTCAAAGTCAAAGGAGATTAACGTTTGGAGCTGATTGCCAACAATTTCAAATTGATCATTGTCGATATCTCCACTTCCACTAACTAAAGTATAGAAATGAATGTCTCCAACATCAGCATCAACTGTACTGAAACTTCCAACTACGGTTCCTGCTGATTGATTTTCGTTGACGCTAGTATTGCTCAAATCCAAAGCAGATGGGGGATCATTCGTATTGTTAACCGCTAGATCAAAAGCTGGTAAATCAACGGTTTCAGTACCATCGGTTACGCTGATGATAATGCCAGTCGTTGTGCCAATATCCGCATTTTCAGGCGTTCCACTCAATTCTCCGGTAGCCGAATCGAAGCTGGCCCAAGTAGGTTGGTTCTGAATTGAGAAACTGAGGATATCGTTATCTGGATCGCTCGCAGTGGGAATGAAACTGTAACCGTCGTCTTCATCGACAACGGTAATCGGTGAACCAGAAATCGTGGGTGAATCATTCACGTTATCCACCGTGATACTGAAAACCTGAATGTCTCTGCTAGCTTCACTATCTTCAACTTGCAGCTCTAGGTTGAATGTACTGCCCACTTCTGAATTCGTCGGCGTTCCGGTTAGAGTCGCCGTTCCATCAGCGTTATCTACTAGACTTAACCAGCTTGGTAACGGCATCGCTGCTGTGATTGCCAAGCTGTCTCCAATATCGGGATCTATTGCCTCGATATCATAAGTGTAGGGGGCATCCTGCGTTGCGTTGGTAGGGGCAGTGCTGGTGAAAGTTGGTTCATCATTGATTGAATTTACCGTAGCCACAAAGCTGTCCGTTACAGTCTTGCCATTGGAAGTTGCTTCAATGGTGATATTGGCAAAACCATTTTGATTTTCTTGATAGTCCAGGGTTAGAGTATTGTCAGAAATTGTGGCAGTGACTAATCCAGAATTACTATTCGTTTGAACAACTTTTGTAATGAGTGCATCGTCATTATCAATATCTGTAAAAACGTCGGCTAAATCAATTGCACTATCAATTGAATCCTCATCGACTACAATGTCAGCGATTGGATTCTGAACTGTTGGGTCATCATCAATTCCAATGACTGTAACTGTGTTATCGCTAATAACAACCTCATCAGTTCCCTGAGTATCTTCATAAAAAACTTGCACCCTTAGCTGCTGCCCAACCTGTTCATCTCCTGGAATGAAATCTACATTTATTGCGCCTGAAATATCTGACCAATTAATTCCATCAGTAGATTCTTGCCATTGATAATTAAAAGTACCTAGACCATCTGAATCCTCTAGAATATTAGCATTGACCGTTAATGTTTGATCCTCTTCGGCAGTGCCATTAATTTCTAAAACTTGACCGTAGGTAGTAACTTCAATTCCTTGTAGTAAAACGTTAGCTTGGGCAGAAGGAGTGTTGTCTCCAAAAAATAAATAATTGGGGATGGCATAGGGATCAGGAACACCAATAACCAAAGGCTCAAATCCGGTATAGTCTCGCAACCGACCTGTAAGAACTGGGTTCCCGTCTGCAAAGAGTGTATAGGTTTCTCCCCGAATCGTTAAGTCATAGGTTACAAAGTCAGAAGTTGTATCGAAAATCGCACTCTCGGCCTGAGTGAGGAGCGTGCGATTGTGAGTTGTTGTATCGCTAGGTTCGGGTTCTAGAGTTGGATCAAGTTGTGTAGTGCTGTCCTGTTGTACCCAGGCACCATTATCCTCAAAATCAATTTCAATCCCTCGCTGATCATCACTAATCAAAACAATGCTAAATCCACTGCGATCTAACTTTGTATCCTGATTTTTGTCACTTTGAAAATTGTTATTGTCTTCATTTTCTATCTGGGCAGTGAATGTTACCGTGTAGCCAATATTACGATCCAACGTTGGAAAGGCATCATTTACTTGCTCTACTACTAGCGGCAGGGTTAACTCAGCATCGTAGTTGGTATAACCTGCATAAATACCTTGATCGCTGGTTGTATCGAATGTGGTTGCTGTCCCATCTGAGGATTGAGGAAGTATGATAGGGGCAGGCACAAGACCAAATCCCGGAATACTGGTTGTTGTATAACTGCTAAAGGCGAAGAACTCTCCGTTTGCTGTTGCAGCCGGATTATCAGGGGCAACGTTGAAGTTGTCGTAAAGCGTTAACGTTTCTCCAATTAAAGGGGAGTCATTTTCAGGGGTAATATTAATCTCAACGGTTCGGGCAGTGCTAAGGCTGCCGTCTCCATCGTCAATTGTGATTTCAATTGTGCGAGTTGCGGTAGGAGTATTAGATGTATTGCGATAGGTGAGATTTTCAATCAGGGCTTCAACAGATTCGGCTGTTGCATTGGCATTGAAGCTAACAAACAGATTACTTCCACCTGTTCCATCTAAACCATTCCCTTCAGCAATATTGCCAATTTCTACTGACCCATAGTTGATAGTTCTACCATCCAGATTAATCTGATTGGCTCCCGTTCCCTGATTTCGAATATCAAGATAATCTTCAACGGAACCTCCAGCACTGTAGGTAACAGTTAAGTTTCCCCCTTCAAAATCGGAGCTATCATCAGTTAAAGTAACTTCATTGTCAATAACTGCTGCTACGTCATTGATTACATTTTCGTTGAAGGTCAGAGAACTAACTAGATCAGCTAAATTGGGGGCTGAATTAGAGCTGTGCAAGAAACTTCCGATGGGGAAAGGGGTTACAGAGGTTCCATTGGTTGTTTCTCCATCTAGAGCATTCGGACTACTAAATGACCAATTGGCCAGAATAAATGTTGAGCTATCTGGGCCTGTGTCATCGTTTCGGTATGTCCAACCATCTAGATATTCCCAAGATTCTCCCGTTCCATCAACATTGATCTCGCCAAATACATCAACGACAGAATCGTTCAAGAATAGCTCAATTGCATCATATCCATTGATATTGGCAGAACTGCTTGTGTAGTCTGGTGCTATACCAAAAAAGTTAGTAATTCCTGAAGATTCA
>JBHJGO010000099.1:0-58347 GCA_050331715.1 Microcoleaceae cyanobacterium | reverse complement strand
ACTACCGCTAAACCACACCAGCGTTTCCAATGTTGGTGGAGCATAGGAGGATGGGGCAAGCCCACCCCACCCTCCTAAATTCGTACCTCACAGAACCTGGAAAGGCCATATGGAATAATTCTGACGAAGTGCTAGAACACCAGATTTAGTAGATTAAAGACGAATGCCACTACAGCAAAACTAATCGCAGCCACAAAGAATACTAGTAACAGCAGTCCACCAATCAGCAAAATAATAAACTTTTGGTCTGCTTTTTTTCCTAGCTCCGGTGAGGCGATATGAGCTTCAAGTAATTCCACATTCTTGACATTGGCTTTCCAGGCCACATCGAATACGTCACCCAGGACTGGAACTGTTCCAACAACCGTTTCTGTTGCAATATTGGTCGCCATCCGCATTAGGGTTTCTTTTGGAACGCCTAGCTGAAATGCCTTGAAAACAATGTAGGTGGATAGTGCTCCTCCGATTACATCTCCACCTCCAGGAATTAACCCAATGATTGGATCAAGGCCAATACCCTGGGAGGTTCCAGGCACCCGAATAAAGTTATCTAGTAAATTGCTCAGGTTTCGTAACTGCTCAACGGCGGCAGGTTTTTGAGTGGATGGCACTCGTGATTTGGATGAGGTTGAAGGCATGGCAAGTTCCGAGTGTAACTCTCGATGGGTGGTGTTGGAAATTAAACATACTTAACTCTCCTCATCCTACAGTAGCTTTCCATGAAAAATTAATTTCCACAATAATCGCCAAGCAAACATGAACGCGACAACAGCGGTAGTATCATCGCTCAATAAAAAAAATCCAGCCCTGAAGGGGCCGGATAAATCCACTTTGTTCAATAAATCGTTGTTTCAGTTTCTGACTTAAGTTCGAGTAAAAACCGTTTCAACTTAAGCGATACCCTTTGACTTCAACTTAGGTTTCAGTGAAATCAGCATCGATTACATCATCACCCCCATCAACTCCTGGAGCTGGGCCATCGTCATCGCCCCCTGGAGGAGGTGCAGCACCCTCAGCTTGCTGATAGATATTGCTGCTAACGGTGTACAGGGTTTGCTGAAGCTCAGTGGTCAGATTCTGAATGCCATCGTCATCATCCTTCTCAATTGCTTCACGCAACTGCTTGATCAGGTCTTCGATCTTGGTTTTGTCAGCTTCAGGCACCTTATCACCCAGCTCACTGATTTGCTTCTCAGCTTGATAGGCCAGGGAATCCGCCTGGTTCTTGCGGTCGATCTTTTCACGACGATCCTTATCAGCAGACGCATTTTGTTCCGCTTCTCGAACCATACGTTCTACCTCATCGTCCGGCAGCGTGGATGCACCTGTGATGCTGATGGACTGTTCCTTACCCGTTCCCTTGTCCTTGGCGGTTACGTTTAGGATACCGTTGGCATCGATATCGAAGGTTACCTCAATTTGAGGAACGCCACGGGGAGCTGGTGGAATGCCATCAAGACGGAAGGTTCCCAGACTCTTGTTATCGTTGGACATTTCCCGTTCCCCTTGCAGAACGTGGATCTCAACGTTAGTCTGACCATCAACGGCGGTGGAGAAGACCTCAGACTTCTTGGTCGGGATTGTGGTGTTTCTGGGGATGATTTTGGTCATTACGCCACCCAAGGTTTCTACACCCAGAGACAGAGAAGTGACGTCTAGCAACAGAATGCCACCTGCGCCGGGATCCCCCGCCAGAACACCAGCCTGAATTGCCGCACCCATCGCAACCACTTCGTCAGGGTTTACGGTTTGGTTTGGATCCTTACCCAGGACTCGCTTTACCAGCTCTTGAATTGCGGGAATCCGAGTGGAACCTCCCACCAGAACGACCTCGTCAATGGCAGACTTATCGAGCTTTGCATCCTTCAGAGCCGTTTCAACCGGAACCCGACAGCGGTCGATCAAATCTGCAGCTAATTCTTCAAACTTAGCCCGTGTCAGGGTAGTGTCGAGGTGCTTCGGCCCGTCCTGAGTTGCAGTGATAAAAGGTAGGTTGATCTCAGTTTGAGTCAAGCTAGACAATTCTTTCTTGGCTTTCTCTGCCGCTTCAGTCAAACGTTGCAGGGCTTGCTTGTCGCTGCGCAGGTCAATTCCCTCTGCCTTCTTGAACTCTTCTGCCAGGTAGTCAACGATCTTCTTATCAAAGTCGTCTCCTCCCAGGTGAGTATCTCCAGAAGTCGCCAGTACTTCAAATACACCGTCACCGACTTCTAGAACGGAAACATCAAATGTACCTCCACCCAAGTCAAAAACAAGAATGGTCTCGTTTGTTTTCTTGTCCAGACCGTAGGCCAGAGAAGCTGCCGTGGGTTCGTTAATGATCCGCTTAACTTCCAGACCTGCAATCCGTCCAGCATCTTTCGTTGCTTGACGTTGGGAATCGTTAAAGTAAGCAGGAACGGTGATTACGGCTTCAGTAATCGTTTCGCCCAAGTACTTACTGGCATCCTCCACCAACTGACGCAATACCTGGGCGGAAATTTCTTCAGGGGCGAATTGCTTCTCACGTGCTGGACAGTCTAGCTTGACATTGCCATTCCCGTCCTGTACCACCTTGTAGGATACTTCCTTTAGCTCATTGCCAACCTCGTTATGCTTCCGCCCGATGAAACGCTTCACGGAGTAAAACGTATTCTGGGGGTTCATCACGGCCTGACGCTTTGCAATCTGCCCAACCAACTGATCACCATTTTTTGCGTAGGCAACAACGGAGGGGGTAGTGCGCAAACCATCTGCA
This sequence comes from Microcoleaceae cyanobacterium, assembly GCA_050331715.1. Classification (GTDB taxonomy): domain Bacteria; phylum Cyanobacteriota; class Cyanobacteriia; order Cyanobacteriales; family Microcoleaceae; genus JBHJGO01. The sequence goes on along the minus strand of JBHJGO010000099.1, from coordinate 55,610 downwards.
CTAGCAATCACAGTTGGCTTACCGCCTTCCATTACAGCTACACAGGAGTTTGTCGTACCTAAGTCAATTCCAACTATCTTTCCCATAGGGGTGCTCTGCTCCAATTACAACAAAATTTAATTTGTATCAGCCCAATTCATTTGGGAGGGTGGGACTGCAAGTCAAATCCAGCCGCTGATCTGAATGGGGAGTCCAGTTTGAATACAGTCTTTAAGATAAATTTCCCTATTCATATACTGTGGGCGGTTAGTTCACTTGTTGAAGGTGGGTTTACCGAACCTTTAGAAGAACGGTTGGACTCCAGGCCGGCTCAACGCTGCAATCTCACACACCTACTACTGTACGGAGAATTTTCTTCTTCTCCATTGGGGCAAACCGTAGAAATGAAGTGGGGTCTACCCTAATTGTCTGTGCTAACGGATTTAGCTGCCAGAGAAAGGTTGAAAATCTCTGTTATCGGGTGTGCTAGTTTGGAGCAAATAGAATAGGCTTTGACTCACGACATAGCAGAGATTCAGATCAGCTTAGTTTTTACAAGCGTAATTTTGAGAGTTGAAAATGCGGAACAATCATCAGCGTCAACGTCGGCAAATCTCAAGCCAATTCATTAAAATCTCAATTCTAGGATGGTATGGTAACGACAACACTGGTGATGAAGCCATCTTAACGGTGCTCCTTGATTCGTTGAGGGGATTACTGCCCCAGGCGGACTATGCTGTTTTTTCTGCCAATCCCGATGCAACTCTAGAAAGCCACCAGGTTTTCTCCCTTCAAAAAAGCCCCGCTAAGAATTTTTTTCCTATTATTCGTAGGGTTTACAGTTCCCATCTATTGATCATTGGCGGTGGGACGTTGATTAAGAAAACAGTCGTATCAATGTTGCCGATTTGGTTTTATCTGGTGGTGGCGATCGCCTGTCGTACCCCAGTTATGCTCTATGCCCAAGGGGTCGAGCAGTTGGATAATCCTTTGAATTGCAGGGTAACTCGATTTTTACTGAATCGAGTTGATCTGATCACATTGAGGGACGAACTTTCTCAGCAAAGCATAGCTGAGTTGGGGATTGATCAACCTGCTGTGATTGTGACTGGTGATCCCGGAATCAACTTGCCAGACGCTCCCATCGCTCTATCATCCGTCATCCGCCACCTTAAAACAGAAGATGAAGTCAATTCATTTCTAGAGCGGCCCCTGATTGGCCTTTGTATTAAGGGCATGATTCACAGTTACTACTATCCCTCTCCTGAAGCGATAGAGGCCGAATTTGCTCACGTGGCCGATACCCTAATTGAGAAACTAAATGTAAATATCATCTTTATCCCAATGCAGAGCAGTGGCTTCCAAAATGATCACAGCAGTTCTGAACGCATTTTAGGGTTGATGAGCCATCGTCAGTTTGCTGTTGTGATTCCAGGAAGTTACAGTCCTTGTGAGATCAAGACGCTGGTGGGTTACATGGATGTGGTGATTGGAATGCGGCTCCATGCCTTGATTTTTGCTGCATCTCACTCTATTCCCGTTGTTGGCATTTCCTATGCTGAGAAAGTCAAGTATTTTCTGCAAACCATTCATCAAGAGAGCTGGATCATTGATCTGAATGATTTTTCCCAGGCGACCTGTGTTGAAAAAGTCTGTCGTCTGTGGCAGCAGAGAAACAGTATTCCAGTCCAGATCAGGCAATCGGTTAGTCAATATCAGGCAAGAGCTGCAACAACAGTTAGTTATATTGAGAAACTACTGAATGATTTGTACGAGATAGTTTAACTAAAATTGTTTTTTCCATAGCAATCACAAATTATTTATGAAACAGGGGTGAAGAGTTCACTGCCCCCTTCTTAGGGACTATGTCCCCCAACCCCTTTACTGTCTTCGTGATTGATTTAGGACTGCTATATATTAACTTTGAGCAAAAAATTTCTTAGGTTGCATCATCAATAAAATCCCAATACAACTGATGACAATTATTGCAATGCCAACGAAGAGATTCAAGCCCCAAACTAGAATTAACGAGGGAATAACCGTTGCGACCAAGCTCAAAACAGTCAGCCAGCCCAGTTGATGGCTGACTTGGCCGTAGCCCATATCAGTCAGATTCTTTAGACCCAGGATTGTCAGAACAAACTCACTGGCCAAAGTTGCGATTGCTGCGCCGAGAGAAGCAAACTGAGGAATTAAAATTGCATTAACTATGACGTTTGATAAAGCGGCAGCAAATTAAAGTTTAGGAAGTCGTTTTTCCTGTCCCACAGCTTGGGCAAATTGGTAGACAAGATTACCAAACATCTTGACACTTAAACTGGGGAGCAGGACGGCCAACGAGAGGATGGATCGGGTAAAAGCATCGCCATACAGGGATTGCACCAGAATTTCCTGAGCAAACCCGGCCACTAGCACCGCAGGCATGACCACCGCTAATAGAAGACGAGCCGCTTTGTAAAGTTGTTCAGGGAGTTTTTCAGGATTTGTGACATTATATCGAGCAAACCGCGTGAATAGGACGTAAAAAATGACGCGGGGCAGGGAGGATAATATTTCTAGAACTCGATAGGAAGCACTGTAGAATCATGTCTCTGCTTCAGTTGATAATTCATTTAGCATCACAACATCAACCTGATAATAAATAATCCATAAAACCCCAGACATGGCAAAGGGATAGGCTGCTTGCGTCAGTTTCCATAGTCCTTGACCACTGATAGGAGACCAAAGATCGAGCTTACGATTCAGGAAATAGAACAAGCCCAGAGCATCCAAAAATCTGACAGCAACAACCGTCAGCATAACTAGCACCAGATTTTCAGTTTGATACAGGACAAAGCAGGCAACTAACATCACAGCCGCCCGCTCAATGGCAACAGCAATACTTTCAGCTCTGAACCAGCCCTCTCCCTTCGCAACATTACGGAGAGTCATAATTGCAGCACGCCCCACTTCAGACAGCACCGCTAAATAACAAACTAAAAGTTCACGGTCTTGATAGCCCAGTATGCTCGCTAGGGGAAACAAAAAGAGTAAAACGCCCCCTGCGGATATAAGTTCCACCAGAAGACACTGAATCGTCAAACGAGGCCCCGTTTCTGGGTTGGCTGCAACTTCTCGTAACAGTAGGTTTGTCAGGCCAAACTGAATGAACAGGGATAGAACAGCCGCTAAAGCCACTGCCGCTGCAAATACCCCGTAGTCCTCCGGCCCCAACACACGAGCTAGAATGATATAAAAGGCAAAGGTCAGGGCGAGGGTTGCTTCTCCAATGAAGGCGTAAAAATAAGACCAATCCAGTTTGGACAGTAGCTTCTTCATGTAGATTTGGGTCAAGGAGATGAACGATTAAGTAATGAAGGTAGTCTTCATGCAAGCATTGTCGATTCGGGCGCTATGATAGCGAAAGATAGAAGTCAGTAAGGGTGATAATCGATCTTTCATCAAAACGTCAGAAAATCAGGTTAATTAGTTTGCCCAAAATATTACAGCAATATCATAGTGGACATTGATTCAGAGATATTTCCCATATATCAGCCCTGTTATATACCAAATGCACCACTAAAATATAGTACCTGAAGCACACCCTAATTGTCGGCTTGCTGACCGCCTGCAACAGTTGAGCGTGTATCGAGAGCGCCCAAACTTAGGCTCCAAGCTTAGCTCATTCTAACTCTCAAATCACAGATTATCCAACTCGTCCTTAAAATGAGGCCAATCCGCCAAAAATCCTGTTCAATCTGTCAGCAGATAATGACAACTCTTTACCGAGTTCAATATGATTCATCTGGCCAATGGCACTTTGTGTGTCAGGAATGCTGGAGCAAAGTTCAACCGAATAATCCCCACTACGTTTATGGCGGAACCTGGAAGGCTAAAAAACGCAAATAACATTCCAGAAGTAAGATCCTGAAATATTCAATCAAAAATATCGGCTGAGTTCTTTGATTTCTCGTTATTGCTGCGAGAGGGTGAATCTGGGCTGTCCAGCATAGTGACTGCATTCCCCTCTCAAATCTTTACCTTACGCGATTTTCGATCGCTGTATCCGTTTCAAGAAATCATATTAAACCAGCTCTTGGTCAAATTCTTCACCCAGGGCTGTACCCACCTGAGATTATATTGATCAGCGATCTTACGAATTCCTTCCGATTGAGTGGGATAGGGGTAGATAGTATTCGCAATCTGATCCAAACCGACATTACCAACCATCGCCAATGTGATCTGACTAATCATTTCTCCCGCATGGGGAGCCACTATCGTTGCCCCTAAAATTCGATTTGTGCCTCGTTGGATATGAACTTTAAAAAATCCAACTGTGTCGCCATCAACAATCGCTCTATCCACCTGATCGAGAGAAAAGTAGAAGGTTTTTACCTTTTCTGGTTCTTGTTGGATCTCCTCCTCAGTGATACCAACCTGAGCCACTTCTGGATCGGTATAGGTGCAGGAGGGCATGATCAAACTGCTGAGTTTCTTACGACCGATGCCCCAGATTGAAAACAAAGCATTTTGTACGACAATCCGAGCCGCAGCATCCGCAGCATGGGTAAATTTCCAGTTCATACAAACATCCCCCACAGCATAAATATTGGGGTTCGTTGTCTGAAGATAATCGTTAATGATGACTCCTTTTTTGTGATCGAATTCCACGCCAACGGCCTCTAGATTTAGGCCTTGCACATGGGGTTGACGACCCGTTGCGACGAGAATCTCATCGACAGAAAGCGTAACCCCCATACTAGGAGACTCGTAGTGAACAATCTTCTCCTGATCTTGTAGCGTTACCCGCTGAGCTTCCGCATTTAAAAATAAGTCAACTCCTTCTTGCCGCAGCACCCCCTGAATCTGTTCCGCCGCTTCTGGATCGGAGCCCTTGAGCAGATGCCCTCCCCGTTGCAGCAAAGCAACCTGTGCACCCAAGCGCTGAAATACTTGAGCCAATTCACAGCCGATATATCCTCCCCCAATCACTGCTAATCGAGGCGGTAATTTAGTCAGGGAAAAGACCGTTTCATTCGTCAAGTATCCTGTTTCAGCTAATCCTGGAATCGGTGGAATATTTGGAGCAGACCCGGTTGCGATCACGGCTTTTTTGAACTTTAAAACCTGCCCTTCAACCTCAATGGTTCGGTTACCAGAAAAACTAGCTTGACCGAGAAAAACATCAACTCCATATTCCTGGCGAAATCGCTCAGCCGAATCATGATGACTGATTGCGGCTCTCAGTCGGCGCATGCGCTCCATCACTGCAGCAAAATCCACCTGAGTATCGTGGGGAACTTGAATTCCGTAATGAGGGGCATTTTTAACCGCTGCTGCAATTCGAGAGGAGCGGATGATGGCCTTGGAAGGTACGCAACCCACGTTCGTACAATCGCCCCCCAGCAGGTGTTTTTCGATGAGTGCAACCTTTGCGCCAAACATTCCAGCCCCTGCTGCCGTGACCAAACCTGCCGTTCCACCTCCAATTACTACCAGGTTGTAACAATCCTGCGGTTGAGGATTTTTCCAGGAGGGCGGATGCAGATTCTCAACCAATTCCTGGTTGTAGCGATCCATTGGCGTGATCAGTTGCATGGGAATTTATCTCGGTGAGGTTAGTTGATCCTGAATTAGCCGACATCTGAGATTAGAGTGAATTTCCTGAAGCCTGCCAACACCCATTAGAAAAAAACTGGACATCATTGTCAATTCTCCCAAAGTTAGACTCTGGGTGATTTCTGCTTTTGATTCAGATTCGGAGTCAAATTTAATGTCTGAGTCAAATATTTCGTCAGGGTAAAGGCATCCACGCCCAGTTCTGTTTCCCGTTGTGCTGCAAAAATTCCCGTTTGGGCGTGCCACCAAACTGCTGTTTGAGTCATTTGTTCAATCGAAACGTTGTGCAGAACTCCACCTGCAATCAATCCACCCAATAATCCAGTCAGAACATCACCACTTCCCCCTCTGGCCAAAGCCGGGGTGCTTTCAGGATTAATCCAAACCCGATCTGAATTTCCCACACAGACCCTGGCTCCCTTCAGCAGGACAACTGACCCGGAGGCTACGGCAGCGCTGCGGGTGGCAGTAATGCGATCGCTCAGTTGCTCCCCCAAGTCAGGAAAGAGTCGTTTGAATTCTCCAGGATGGGGCGTGATTACGCTGGGGGCCGAACGTTGGGACAGGGTTTTAATTGGGTCAAGTTGAGCCAAAATATTCAAGCCGTCGGCATCTAGAACAACCGGACAGTGACTTGTTAATACCTGCTGAACCAGGCCGGGAACGGCTTGGGTTAATCCAGGGCCGCAGGCAATGGCATCGTATTGATTCAGGTCAATCTCAGGGGGAAGCGTTTGAATGGCTCCGGTTTCAGTGGTTTTGCAACCGATCACTAAAGCTTCCGGCAGTTGAGCTTTGAGCAAAGGTTTGATGGCTTGGGGAACGGCAATGGACAGCATTCCAACCCCAGAAGCCCTCGCGCCTAGACCCGCTAGAATTGCCGCACCCGCGTATTGATTTGATCCGGCAATGATTAACACGTGCCCATTTTTGTACTTGTGGCTATCGGGTTTTCGAGGTAACGGTAATCCCTTGAGAGCTTGCTGCGGGATAATGCGGCAAATTTTAGGCGATTCCCCCAGGACGGCAGTGATGTCTGGTAGAGGAATATCAAAGTCAATGAGTTCGGCCTCACCGATGTATTCCAGGGCTGAATCCTGTAGGAAAGCCAGCTTCCACAGTCCCAAGCACAGGGTATGGGTGGCTCGGATGGCAGTTCCAAGTCCCTGACCCGTTTCGGTCTGCACCCCGGAAGGCAGATCAATGCTAAAAATAGCCAATTTCCAGCGATTAATCTGTTCAATGTCACTGGCTAAATCTCTAGTGATCTCTCGTTCCAGACCAAAACCAAATAAGCCATCGATTAAAACCTCACAGTTCTGCAACTCATCGACAGTCTGAACCGTTGGAATGCCCAAGTTAGTGACGTAATTCAGATGGGCTTGGGTCAACTCCTTCAGTTTAGAAAAGGGACAATGAATTCTGACAGCGTATCCGCGCAAATAGAGTTCTCGTGCCACGACTAGGGCATCTCCACCATTGTGGCCGGGGCCAACCAGAACACCAATTTTTGGGGAATTGGTTTGACAGTCTGTTTGACAGTCTGACAGATACTTCAGAATTCGGTCGGTAATGCGTCCGGCAACCTTCTCCATCAGTGCAGCAACGGGAAATCCAGCAGCAAACATTCGCCCTTCAATCTGGCGCATTTGTTCTGCGGTTACGGCAAAGGTCTGAATCAATTCGGTGCGATTAGGCAGCAGTGAAGTCATGGATTTGTTGTCGCCATTGTTCTACTAAATTTTTAACGGTATTTCCCCAACTGTATTGGGCCGCATAGTTCCGACTATTCTCTCCCATCGTCTGACGTAGGGTCTCATCCTCTAGCACCGTCAATAGTTTCTGCTGGAAATCTTTTGAATTTTGCGGTTCGAACAAAAAGCCATTCCATCCTTCACGAACATCCTGGACGACTCCGCCTGCCTGGGGAGCGATCGCGGGTAAAGCAGCACCTAAAGCTTCAATCAGAGTGACCGAACGATTTTCCTTTTCTGAGGTGGTAACGTAGATGTCACTGTTGATCAGAACGGCTGGAATTTTTTCCGGAGGAACTCGACCCAGGAGATGCAGGGAGGGTGTGATAGTCCCCAATTTCTCAGCAATTTCGTCCCGCATTTGGCCATCCCCCACCACAATGAGGGCAACTTTGTCTATGCCTACCTGAGTCAGTAAATTCGGCAGGGCTGAAAGCGTGAAGTTCCATCCCTTATCTGGTGTTAAGCGACCGACAAAAACAAGTTTAATTTTTTCATCGACCTCAGGAAGTTGGTAATAGGTTTGGAAAAACCGATCATCCTTTAAACCCAAATCAAATTTATTAAAATCAAATCCGTTTAAATCAACATATTTTGCATTTTTAATCCCGAATTCGACCAATTTTTGTTTGGTGATTTCACTGGGGACTAGCGTTATAGCATAGCGATTATAGATTAAAACCAGAAGTTGCTTGAGCAGGAACTGTAGTCCAGAAATAGCAATTTTTGGCAGCTTGAAAAAATCTTCGAGATATTCTGAAAAGTTAGTCCGGAAGCAGGCAACACAGGGAATTTTTGCCTCGCGAGCATAGTCAATTCCGGGGAAAAGCCGTCTGCTACCGATAAACAGGCGTTCGGGTTCCTCCACATGGATTAACTCCGGTCGGAAATGTTGTAATTCCTCAAGGATTTGCGGGTAAGCTTTGGGACTGATATTTCGTTCAAAATCAACTCCGATGAAAGGCTGACTGGCAACTCCAACCACCCGAATTCCTGGAAAAATCGCCCCAACATAGTCTTTCCAATTAGGATAGAGGTGGGCCAGGTCACTGTAGTCTGGACAGAGGTATAGAATGTCGTGCCCCAATCGGCTGAGTTCTTGTAGACGGTAAAACCACCCTACGGTAACACCATCAAGAACGGGTAAAAATCCTCCAGTCAGAATTGCAATTTTCATGACGATCAACCCGGTACAATCCATGTATGACAGATCTAGATTGTCCCATGTCAACCCGCGCCTACGACTGGATTGAACAGTCCCTCGACACAATTCACCGTGCAGATTGGTATCGTTCGGTGCGATCCATCACCAGTCTTCCGGGGCCAACGGTTTGGGTTGAGGGGAGAGAACTACTTAACTTTGCTAGCAATGACTACCTGGGCTTGGCAGGCGATCAGCGATTAATTCAGGCGGCGATCGCTGCCACGGAAAAATTTGGCACTGGAACCACTGGTTCCCGGCTGCTGACGGGACATCGACAACTGCACCGGGAACTGGAATTGGCCCTGGCGGAGTGGAAACAGACAGAAGATGCGATAGTGTTCAGTTCCGGCTACCTGGCAAATTTGGGCACAATCACTGCTTTGGTGAATCAGAGAGATGGCATCTTCAGCGATCAAATCAATCATTCCAGCCTCAAAAATGGAGCAAAATTAAGCGGTGCTGCCATTCTAGAATACGAACACGGTGACTCAGAAAACCTGAGAGAATTACTCACCACTGATCGCCATCGGTTTCGCCGTAGCTTGATTCTGACAGATAGCGTCTTCAGCATGGATGGGGATCTGTGTCCCTTACCAGATTTAATTCACCTGGCGGCTGAATTCGATTGTATGCTGCTGGTGGATGAAGCCCACGGCACTGGAGTCTTGGGCAGAACTGGAGCCGGAGTCGTTGAGCATTACAACTGTTCTAGCCAACCTTTGATTCAAGTCGGGACACTCAGCAAAGCTCTGGGGAGTTTAGGTGGATATGTGGCAGGTTCTACCCAGTTAATTGATTTTCTACGGAATCGTGCCCCCAGTTGGATTTATACCACGGGCCTCACCCCTGCCGATACCGCTGCTGCCCTGACTGCTGTGAAATTATTCCATCAAGATCCCCAGCGACGTCTACAATTGTGCCGAAACATTCAACATTTTCAATCTTTTCTGCAAGAGGAAAAGGTTGCACCGCTGCCAACGGAGTCTGCGATTTTCTGCTTCCCCATCAAGCATGCTAAGACGGCACTGGAGATGAGTGAACAACTCAAATGTCAGGGAATCCTTACCGCAGCCGTTCGGCCCCCAACGGTAAAAACCAGTCGAATTCGGGTTTCGCTCATGGCTACCCACACTACGGAACAGATCGAAGCCCTGGCAACGGCCCTATCCAGTACTCTAGCTGATTCATAGGATTGCCACATAGATTAGGAACAGATTAAGAATCGTGATCAGCTTTCTATCCATCAGATCAAGGTGATATAACTAAGGAAGCCTGAGTGGGGTGTCTCGCCCCCCAGTTGTCTGATCGGCTGAGATTGCATCTGTTATTACCTGCCTAGTCACCTAATAGGGCATTAATTCGAGGCGGAAGTGGATAGTTCCGCTGTCTGATATTCCATCAGAATCGTTGTGCCTGAAGTAGGAACCTCAGTGGACTTCTTTTGAGATAAAGCACGCTTTTCAGGGTGAATCGTTTTGATGAACAGGCTAGTTAGAGTCTTTTAAACTGAACTTTATCTCTACTTCAAACCCCACTAAGCTAGATGAGACAAAGTCTGGGACATGATCTAGGGATCCCTGTACAGGGATTGAAAAGTTCTGTATCTGATCAGCCAGAATCACTACATTACGGTTTATGATAATTGCTTAATCTCCCATGATAATTCGACCCTATAGCCTTGTTCTTGAATAAACGATTTATCTGTTTTCAGTGCTTATCTTCTCTCCTCAAAACCTCACGCTCCGAACGATTTTAGTTGCTTCCTTTGCAGTGCAGGTTTTCTCGGCTGTGGGATTAGTGGGGTATTTTTCCTTCCGTAATGGACAGACCACCGTTCAGACGCTCTCAGCCCAACTTCGTAATGAATTGACGGCTCGGATTGAACAGCAGTTGCGGGTGTATATCAAAGCGCCCCATGCCATTAATCGGCTGAATAGTGATAAGTTATCCCGGCATGCTATTGTCACTAATCGTCGGGGAGCCAACCAACTGCTACAACAGGTCAAAGTTGCACCTTACATCAATGGAGTGTATTGCGGCGACCATCGAACAGGAAATTTTCTGGGCGTAAGTCGAGCTGATGATGGGTCTGGGTTTCAATTGATGGTAAGTGACGCCGCAACGAACCATCACATGCATCTCTATCGTCTCGATCTACGGGGCAATCCGACCCATTTTCTCAAGCAAGTTGCTCCCTATGATCCCCGACGTCGTCCCTGGTATCGGGAGGCAAATGCATCAGGTCGGGCTTCCTGGAGTGAGTTATCTCTCGATTTCAGTAGTCAATTGCCGACTGTTACCGCTAGCCTTCCCGCCTACAGCAATGACATGGGCAATCAGTTGGTTGGGGTATGTGGTACTGATTTGTTGCTCTCAGCCGAGCTACGGCTATTTCTACAAAATTTAAAAATTGGGCAGTCCGGGGAGGCTTTCATTGTTGATCGATCGGGGACATTGATCTCTAGTTCCACAGATGAAAGCTTGACCCCAACCTCCTCAGCTCTTCCATCCAAGGAATCAATTCAGGCCCTCCAAGCTATCCACAGTCAGAATCCGACGATTCAGGGAACAGCTGAATACTTGAATCAGCGATTTGGTAACCTGCGACAAATTTATTATCCGCAACAACTGAACTTTAAGCTGGCGGGTCAACCCCAGTTTCTAGAGGTTTTGCCCTTTGGTGATCAATATGGCTTGGACTGGCTAATTGTGTTAGTCGTTCCTGAAATCGACTTCATGCAGCAAGTTCATGCCAATACCCGGATGACAATCCTGCTTTGTTTAACTGCTCTGGGGATTGCCACGGGGGTTGGACTGCTGGCGGCCCGCTGGGTGACTCAACCGATTCTCAAACTCAAAACGGCAGCTCGGGCACTGGCCAATGGCGAATGGGAGCAACCTGTCGAACTGAATCGAGCGGATGATCTGGGAGAATTAGCCGACTGTTTCAACAGTATGGCGGGTCAATTGCAGGATTCCTTCAAGACTTTGGAACATCGGGTGCAGCATCGAACTCAAGAACTGACGAAAGCGAATAGCCGATTAAAGCAGGAAATTCAGGAACGTCATCGGGCAGAGTTCGCGCTACAAATTGCTAAACAACAATCCGAGAAATTACTGCTGAATATTCTGCCCATCAGTATTGCAGAGCAACTGAAAACCTCTCCCGGCGTTATTGCAGAACAATTTGAAGATATCAGCATTTTGTTTGCCGACATTGTGAACTTCACTCCCCTGGCTAACCAGTTGAAACCGATTGAATTGGTAAACCAATTGAACGAGATTTTTTCTGCTTTTGATCAGCTGGCCCAGGAATATGATTTAGAAAAAATCAAAACCATCGGTGATGCCTACATGGTTGTTGGAGGATTACCGATTCCTCAGGAAGATCACGCAGAAGCAATCGCTGAAATGGCGCTCCGAATGCAACAGGTAATTCCTCAGTTTTGTCGACATACCGGCCAACCGCTGGAGATTCGGATTGGAATCCATGTAGGCCCTGTTGTTGCCGGAGTAATTGGGATTAAAAAGTTCAGCTACGATCTCTGGGGTGACACTGTAAACGTAGCCCATCGGATGGAATCCCATGGAAAACCAGGGAAAATCCAGGTCACACCCATCGTCTACGAACGTTTAAAGCACCGATATTTATTTGAGGAACGGGGCAAAGTTTCGATCAAAGGCAAAGGCACCATGCAAACCTATTGGTTACTGGGCAGAAAATCAATTGATCCGAACCGGAATTAGGCTCTCAACCCACTGCTGTTGATTGAGAGTTCGCATTAATCCATCTGTTCTGGAGGGGCGATCTCAGCCTGTAGCACGATATCCGTTGACTGCAAATCAGGACTGACACTCACATTGGAATCCACTGGAGAAGTTTGAGATGGATTTGGCGTTAAATCAGGGACTTCTGGCGCAGCATCCGGTATCCCTTGCTCAGTTAACCAGGCCACTCCGCCCAGAGCACCCGCTAGTAACGCGGCATAACCCAGGTAGAGGTGCAAAGAATTCAGATAAACTTCCTTCTCAGAGGGTAAAGTTGACCATGAGTTGAATTTCACTGGTTCCGGCTTCGGAAGTTCCTGTAGCATTCCCTCCGTGTCCATGCCCAGAACTTTAGTCAGGCGACGAATGAAACTCTGAACATAAACGTCTTCTGGCAAACGATTCACCTCGCCCTGTTCTAATGCCTCCAGATGAGCAATCGAAATCAAGGTTTTGCGATGCAGTTGTGTCATGGAGAGACCGGCTTCCTCCCGAGCTTTCTGCAATTCCTGACCAATCTGACGCAGACAGGTATTTTTTTGTTCAATTGCCTGGGCCACTAATTCAGCTCTGGTTGGCTTTCGACGGAATTTAAGCTTGAACTTCCGTGTCATCTGTTGCTCTAGCTTTTGCTCTTGGGGCAGTTCACTGGATTCAGGACTCGCTGATTCAGATGCCGAGTCTTCCAAATCGGAGCTGTCATCCTGTCGCTGCATTTCGGTCGGCTCCATCGCAGCCAATTCACCAGAAACTTGATTCAGGGTATTGGGTGAAGTTGAGTCGCTTTCAGATTCATGGTCAGGCTGACTGTCCTGTAAGGGCTTCAAATCAGGGGCTTGGCCGATGTCTTGGTTTGAATTTTGTTCAGGGTGCTGTTCAGGATTCTGTTCGGAATTCTGTTCGGGATTCTGTTCAGAATGCTGCTCAGTGTTTTGTTCGGTTTTCGGTAGAGTCTTTTCATGCAGATCCGGTTCAGTAGGGACTGTTTCGGGAGACACGTCTACCAGTTCAGTTGTTTTGAACTTAGCAAATTGTCGTTCCGGGACTCGAGAGAGATTGAGCGCCTTACTATCAGAACCAGAAACTGCGATGTCAACAACGGGTAACTGGTGAAGGGATGGCGAGTGACGGACAGATTTCACGGTAACGTTAGCTGAGTTATTGGAGAAGCTTTCAATCACCTCTGAGAAACTTAAGTTTGTGTTGGTGGCAGGATCTGTGACGGGATTTGAGTTGTGTTGAGCAGCTAGACGGCTCTGGTGAGCGATACTTTTAATGGCTAGCTGGATCGCCTCTCGACCCACGGCACGCATCAATAAATCACCTTTGCGGGTCTCATTTCCCAGACCTTTGTGCAGGTGGGCCCTGACGATACGATACACTTTACTCTGGTAAAGTTCGGTCTCAATTTGACGAATTAACCCTTTCAGTTGTTCCTGGGAAATTCCCATTGAGACGGCAGTTGGATCACAGTTGATTGTAGTGCTGAAGGTCATTGCTAGGAGCGCTTATATTCAAATTCATCTATTTAAATAGCTTTTCTGCCCGACTAGCGGTGATTCCGGATCGATTTTTAAAAGATAATCAAGTGGGTAATTAATCTTTGTTAATCCGCTCAATTAACCAAATGGTAGCGATAATCCCTACAAAATGAGCAACTGCTGCATGGGTATTTGCAAGTACGATAAAAATATCTAGCGGCTGGATAAAATCTCGTAGGTTCGTGGATGCATCGAAAAAGCCACGTGGCTGAGCCAGAGTTTTTGCCAGTAAAACGCCATTGACCGCTTCTGAGCCGATTAGCGTCAGCGCCATTCCAGTCAGATTACTAATCATCGTAATCCGCATCTGTTTCAAGGTATCGGCCCGACTCGGATAGGAACCATTGGGGGATTTTAGCTCTCGACCCAGACGAGTGTGGTAGAAGGCCCGATAGATGCTAAAGGCCAGGGCCAACAAGCCAGCAATGGCAAATAACAATCCCCCACCAATACCCGCATTACTCCGCTGGGAGGATTCCTGGCCCAGGACAAGCATCGCAAACAGGAGAATGATGCTGGATACAATTCCCAGGATTAACTGAACCCAAAAACAGATCCACCCTGAACGGCGAAGACCCGATGAGACCCGCGTGCGACGGGCTGAGGCTGTAGATAGGGACGATTCAGACTGACTTGACATTGCTGAGCGTCAGAGAGCTAATAGATCACAGCTTAAACTATAGCAGTCTGGCTTGGATTTGAGGCATCACTTTAAACAACACTTAAGCGCAAAAAAGAGGCACCTTGACAGCGCCTCTCAAAAATCTCGCAAATCTCCTATGGTCTTTCCAGGTTGGATAAGGTATGGATTTGGCGGATTGGGGTGCATCGCGCCCCAACCGTCTTTCTTTACTCCACCAGCGTTGGAAACGCTGTAGTGTCTACTCAAGGTCAGCTAGAAACCTGCGTAACCCTCTGAAACGTTAAACGCTACAGTTGCTTCACTTCACCGACTAACTTCGCCACCATGTCCTTGGCACTGCCAAACATCATCATGGTTTTGTCCTTGTAGAACAAATCATTGTCAACGCCAGCAAAGCCAGTGCTAAGACTACGCTTAATCACGATGGTATTCTTAGCGCGATCCACTTCTAGAACGGGCATACCATAAATGGGACTTTTCTTATCCTCGCGGGCCGCAGGATTCACAACGTCATTGGCTCCAATCACCAGAGCCACATCAGTCTGCTCAAACTGAGGGTTGATGTCGTCCATATCGTACAACTGCGGGTAAGGAACATTCGCTTCCGCTAGCAATACGTTCATGTGGCCGGGCATTCTACCTGCAACCGGGTGGATTGCATAGCGAACTTCAACGCCCAGATTTTCCAGTTGATCTACCAATTCCTTAACAGAATGCTGAGCTTGAGCCACCGCCATACCATAGCCAGGAACAATCACGACAGAACGGGCATAACCCAGCATCATTGCGCCTTCCTCAGGATCAATGCTGCGAACGGTCTTGTCACCGCTGCTAGTTGCACCGCCGCCAACTGCCGCACTACCCCCTGTACCGAAGCCAGCAAACAGAACATTCGTCAGGGAACGGTTCATGGCCTTACACATGATTACCGTCAGGATGATACCGGATGCGCCGACTAGAGCACCTGCAATAATCAACAGGTTGTTCATCACTACGAATCCAGCCGCACTCGCTGCCAAGCCAGAGAAGGAGTTCAACAGTGAAATCACCACGGGCATGTCGCCACCCCCGATGGGGATAACGAACAACACACCTAGAATCAAGGAAACTGCAACAATTCCCAGGAATACAGGCAGGTTGAATGGATTAACGCAGATATAAACGCTGCCAACCAGGAATCCACCCAATAGCAGTGCATTGACAATCTGTTGCAGCGGAAACTTGATGGGAGAACCACTCATGATGCCTTGCAACTTAGCAAAGGCGATGAGGGAACCTGTGAAGGTTACGCCCCCAATTAATACGCCCAAAACGGCTGTAACCGTTGTGGCGAGTGGAGGAGCTTCAGAAACGGCTAGATAACGCCAGAATTCGCCCACAGCAACCATGGCGGAGGCCGCACCACCCAAACCGTTGAATAGACCGACCATTTGGGGCATATCGGTCATGGCAACTTTGTAAGCAATCACTGCCCCGATGACGGAACCAATCAGGATTCCCAGCAGGATCATTTCGTAGTTCAGAACTTGCTGCTCAAGCAGAGTCGCTGCAACAGCAATCAACATTCCAACAGAGGCCCAAACGTTCCCTGCCCGAGCAGTTGCCGGGGAACCCAGTTTCTTCAAGCCAAAGAAAAATAGAGTAACGGCCAGTAGATAACTGAGTTGAATTCCAGTGGGTAAAAATTCGCTCATGCTTTCGCCTCCTTCTTCTTGAACATTTGTAGCATCCGATCCGTAACCAGAAATCCACCAACGACGTTAATGGTGGCGAGAATGATCGCAATCAGGCCCAGAACGACCGTAACGTTCCAGTTCCGCTCTCCAGCGATAATCAGCGCACCTAGAACGCTAATGCCGGAGATCGCGTTCGCTCCAGACATCAAAGGCGTGTGTAGGGTCGGCGGAACCTTGGTAATCACTTCAAATCCGGCAAAGGTTGCCAGCACAAACACAAATAATGCGGAAATTAAGACTTCTGTACTCATGGTTGTTTCCGTTTGTCACTCCCGTTAGTTGTTGACCGCAGATTGCAACTGCTCCAGTGCCTTCTGAACTCGCTCAGAACGGATTTCCCCATTCAGTGTCAGGCAGGCTGAGCTAATCACTTGATCCTCAAAGTCGAGATTCAGCTCTCCGTTCTCCGTCGTCATCAGCTTGAGTAGCGCCAGAATGTTCTTGGCATAGACCTCACTGGCATGGAGGGGCATGGAGGATGGTAGATTTGTTGGGCCAATAATTGTGACCCCGTGCTTCTGAATATCCTTGCCAGCTTCAGTGCCTTCACAGTTACCCCCCTGAGACGCTGCCAAGTCCACCACAACTGAACCCGGCTTCATCTGGGATAACATGTCCTCCGTGACCAACACGGGGGCTTTGCGACCAGGAATCTGAGCCGTAGTAATCACCACATCGGAAGCAGCAACATGCTCAGTCAGAACCTTGCGGGCATACTCCTGGGCATTCTGAGAAATTTCCTTGGCGTAGCCGCCTTCGGCTACCGTGTCCTCGTTCAGGGTAATGTCAACGAATTTTGCCCCTAAACTTTGCACCTGCTCTTTCACTTCTGGCCGAATATCGTAGGCTTCCACCACTGCACCCAATCGTCGAGCCGTTGCGATCGCCTGGAGACCTGCCACACCTGCTCCCATGACTAGAACCTTCGCAGGGCGAATCGTACCTGCTGCTGTGGTCAACATTGGGAAGTACTTAGGCAACGCTGCTGCTGCGATTAGAACCGCCTTGTACCCACCAATATTGGCCTGGGAGGATAGGGCGTCCATGCTCTGGGCTCGGCTGATCCGAGGAACCATTTCCATGCTGAAGGCTGTCACCTGTCGCTCTGCCAATTGCTGAATCAGGGCAGGATTACCCAGGGGATCAAGGAACCCAATCAGCACGCTACCCTGTCGCAGTTTCTCAACTTCTGAAGCTTGCAGCGCACCAACTTTGACAACCACATCTGCCTCGTGCCAAAGCCAATTGGAATCCGTACTGATTTGAACTCCATTGCCAACATAGGCTTCATCGGAAAAGTAGGCTCGCTCTCCGGCTCCCGCTTCAGCCCAGATCTCAACGCCCTGCTTAACCAGGCGGGCAGCGACTTCAGGCGTAAGAGCCACGCGACGTTCGTCAACTTGAATCTCTTTCGCGATCGCAATTTTCATCTATATTTCTCCATACGGTTTAGAGCAAAAGTTCAAGGGGATGGAGACCGTGCCAGGTGGAACTCAGCCGGATGGAACTCCGAACTCAATTCCCAGTCTCTAACAGTGTGAAGATGCTCTGACGTCAGCGATAACTCAGGGAATGGACAACATGCTTTTGGGGCCAATCCAGCGCTATCCTGATAGAACAGCCTGACTCAGGTCTGGCTCAACCCGAAATAGCCCACACAAAACTCGACACCATCCCTGCAGTTATGGCAAAATATCTAGCTAACTCGCATACTATGCGATTTTTTTCAAAGGCACGGGTATCTTTAGTTTGTTTTTATCTGCTTCTGCATTTCCTAACGAAGTCTTGCGGATTTTCAACGAATGTTTCGGTTTGATAATTTAGGTGGAGTAACAGGAGTTCCTATGCAACCTTTTCTGGCAAATGTTCGAGCAAATGTTCGGGTAAAACATTTGGTTAAAAAGCACCTGACAAAAGCGGTAGCAGGTCTAACCCTGGTATCTTCTGCATTGGTGGGTTTACCCCTAATCTCTCTGGCTCAAGGCGGCCCCGGCGGACTAACGATTTTTAGTGGCGTTGAGCGGGAGAACCAGCTTGGTTTCAACCTTCAAAGCGGTCAATCAGGAGATAAGGATCGTTATAAGTTAAGAATTCCAGCGAAGAAATTAAACTTAGCTGTTGAATTAATTTCTATCACTTACCCGGACTATTATCGGGGTGAATTTGATCCCGATGAAGTTGAAATCAGAATTAATGGTGATAAAGACCAATCTGTTCCTTTGCAAGAAGTTGTTTGGGATGAGGAAAATCGTTTTATTGAGATTTATCCAGAAGAACCGATTGCAGCCGGAAACAAGCTTGAAATCGTATTACACAACGTTGAGAATCCTCGATTTGGTGGAACCTACAACTTCAATGCCAATATCCGTACCCCTGGTGACGTTCCATTGACCCGTTACGTCGGCACCTGGATTCTGAGCATCGACTAATCTAGATCTGTTGTAGGGTTGAGCAAGTTGGGGCCAGGCCTACGGGGTACTCAAGCTACGGCATTTGCCCACCTCTCCTCTGTAGGTGGGCAGTAACGTTTGCTGAGTCCACGAATCCTACAAGGTGAGCAGATCAGTATGATTACAATCGAGTTATTAGGCTACTTTCGTTTGGCCACCCCAGCTCTAGCTTAGATCTATGACAATTGCCAAAGATTTACTGGAAACCCAGCAATCTGAATCTGACATCGAGGTTACTGAGTTACCCCCAACCAATCTGGATAGCAAGGAGCCACCCTTGGAAACTGAACTGCATCTTCGCCAGATTTTGCTGCTGATCCAGATGTTGGAAAATCTTTGGCAAGATCGTCAGGATTTTTACGCTTTCGGGAATCTGACCATATATTACAGTTTGAACCAGAAGAAATCGGAGGAGTTCAGAGGGCCAGATTTTTTCGTTGTACTGAACACAGAGCGCAAGTCCCGTAAAAGCTGGACGGTTTGGGAAGAGAATGGCAAATATCCCAACGTCATTGTTGAGTTGTTGTCTGATTCAACTCAGAAAGTTGACCGAACCGAGAAAAAGCAAATTTACCAAGACATTTTCCGAACACCCGAATACTTCTGGTTTTCACCAGAAACTCTTGAATTTAAAGGGTTTCACCTTGTCGAAGGGCAATACCAGGAGTTATCCCTTAATGAAGAGGGGAAATTCTGGAGCGAGCAGCTTCAACTGTTTCTAGGCATCCATGAGCGCAAACTTAGATTCTTTACCCTGGAAGGTGGATTAGCTCCTACTCCCGAAGAATCGGCTCAAATCGAAAAACAGCAACGGCAATCTGTAGCACAAAGACTTGAGGCAACAGAGCAAGAATTAGACAGTACTGAACAGCAACTTCAAGCTACACAGGAACGGCTCGAAGCCGAACGCCAGCGCAATCAAAGGTTAATGGCTAAATTGCAAGAATTGAATATTGACCTTGAAGAACTCTAGGGGTCTTTCAAATTTAAACTGATGAGCAAGACTGCAGGGTGGGTAAAACCAATAGAACAATAACCAAACTCCGGGCCACCACAATTTGCCCACCCCACATTCCAAGATTCCTGCCCGCCAGATCGTTGAAGCCAGTGACCAATGACCAATGACTAATAACCAATAACCAACCTAGACCGCCGCCAACTGAGGCTCAGGCCGTTTACTATTGCGAATTCCCTCAATCGCCTCTGCGTAGTCTGGAGCCTTGAAAACAGCGGAACCTGCAACGATTGCATTTGCACCCGCCTCTAGCACCTGCCAGGTATTGTTCACTTTCAAGCCGCCATCAACTTCGATCCAGGGGTCAAGACCGCGCTCATCACACATTTGACGTAGCTTCTGAACTTTAGAGACAATGCCAGGAATGAAGCTCTGACCGCCGAAGCCAGGATTCACACTCATTAGCAAAATCAAATCGCAAACATCCAGAACATACTCGATCAAATCCAGTGGAGTAGAAGGATTCAGCACAACTCCCGCCTGCTTCCCTAGTTCTCGAATCTGGGACAAGGTTCGGTGTAGGTGCGGAGAAGCGTTATGCTCTGCATGAACGGAGATGATGTCGGCTCCAGCCTCAGCAAAATCTTGAACGTACTTCTCCGGCTCAACGATCATCAGGTGAACATCCAATGGCTTTTGAGTCACAGGTCGGAGTGCCTTTACAATCAGAGGGCCAATGGTAATATTAGGAACGAAGCGGCCATCCATCACGTCAACGTGAATCCAATCGGCTCCGGCTGCATCCACAGCTCTAACCTCATCTCCCAAACGACTAAAATCAGCGGATAGAATAGATGGAGCAATAACAGTTTGCTTCTGAGACTGAGTCATGGTGTTACGATGTTCTCCTATATCGGGCATTGTAGTATTCAGTGTATCAGAATTTGTCAAGCGCGTTGGCTCAAAAAGCCGTTTTAACAAATCAGGGATCAACTTGTTCTGCATCAAAACTTGGTTAAAACTGAGACGATTTAACTCATCGTTACTTCAAGCAGGATTCAATTTAACCAAGGCATCCTCGACTAGGGGTAACCTTAGATCGAGATTTTGGGAAAACTACTGGAAAACCGCTGGGATTTAGGAGGTCAGATGGATCGGAAAGAGGCTTTAAATTGGGAGGGCGATCAAGCGATGGAGTCAGCACTGGAGCAACAAGCTCAGCGGCTTCGATTGTTTGTTTATCTCATTCCGGCAATTGGTGTCTTTCCTGCACTCTGGACGCTCTATCGTTCTAACGGGAATTCTCAAGAACAGGCAGTGAGTCGTCTGGCAATTACTTTGCTTTCGGGATGCCTACTGGGACAATTCTTTTTGGGAATGGGTTCCTACACTGCGGAATCTTTCCGGTTGCCATTGTTGTTGACCAGTAGTGTATTAACGACGAGCTATTTTATTATCTGTATTGGGTTGATGATCCGAATTTGGCAACGCCAATCACCCTGGCTGCCAGGAATTAGTCCAATCGCTGAGCGATGGGTGCGGAAATATTTGCCCTAGTTTTTTGTGTGTGAGGAAGCCTGTGTCAGTTTACAACAATCATGATCGTAGGTCGCTACAGTCTCCTCCGAACCAAGCGCCACTGAGAAAATTGACTCAGTCTGGGCCTGGACGGTGGTTGGGGCTGTCTTTGGGGTTGACGGGTGTTGCGATGATTTCTGCCACTGCTGGGGCGTTATTAGCCGTATCCCTATCTACCACACCCCTAATGCAGCAAAAGCTTTCCCCGGAGGAAGCGGCTGTGTTTTCTCAAAGCGAAATGGCCCGGGTTAATCTCCGCTTGCCGGAGCTAACTCGTCCTGTGAATATTCTAGTCATGGGGATCAAGGTGATCACCTCTGACCTGGAAGAACCCCCAGAAGAGGATTTGGGCTATCATGCCCTGGTCGATTCATTTCAGGGATTATCCGATACGATGCTGCTGGTTCGGTTTGATCCCAGTCGCGATCGCCTCAAAGTGCTTTCCGTTCCACGGGATACCCGCACCTATGTTGAAGGTCGGGGCATGGCCAAGATTAATGATGCCAACCGATATGGAGGCCCAGCTCTGAGCGCGGTCGCAACCAGCGAGTTATTGGGCGGGGTTGGGATTGATCGCTATGTCCGGGTCAATGTCCAAGGCGTCGAAAAATTAATTGATGCTGTCGGAGGACTGAAGGTTTACGTGCCTCGCGACATGAAGTATACGGATGAGAGCCAGCATCTCTACATCGATCTGAAGCAAGGCGAGCAACAGTTGAATGGGGATCAGGTATTGCAGTTTCTGCGGTTCCGCGATGATCTAGGAGACATTGGCCGAGTTCAGCGTCAGCAAATTCTGATGCGGGCCTTTATGCAACAAGCACTGGAAGTGGGGACAATTTCCCGGTTGCCCAAGTTGGTTTCCATTATTCAGTCCCACATTGACACCAATCTCAGCCTGGAAGAACTGGTTGCCCTGGTCAACTTTGCTACCAAGGTCGATTACGAAGACGCAGAAATGTTGATGGTTCCTGGAAAGTTCAGCAAGCCTGGGGATTACGATGCGAGTTACTGGTTGCCCGACTACAATCGTCTCGATACAATCATGGCGCAGCATTTTGACTTTGGCTATGATGCCTGGCGATTTGAGCAAGTTGATCAACGGGATTTACAAATTTCAATTCAAGACAGCACAGAGGATTGGGCTGCCGTTGACACCCTGATTGATCGCCTAAGCCGGGAAGGTTTCTCGAATGTGAGTATTTCTGATCCCTGGAGTAGATCTTTGCAGGAGACTCAGATTGTGGCCCAGGACGGAGACACGGGAGATGCCAAAGCCGTTCAGGAGGCCCTAGGATTCGGCAAGGTGATTGTAGAAAGCACCGGGAATCTCCAGTCAGATGTAACCATTCGGATAGGTCGGGACTGGTCGCAGGAATATGAACGACAACAGGAGCTAGAAGCAATCCAAGCTGAGGAGGAAGAAGATACAGATCGCTTGAGCTTGGATGAGCTAGAAGAATCAGATTCTGGCCAACCTTCCCGCTGGCGTCGCTGGAGAAACTAGATGATCTGGCCTGGGGGATCTCGCCTGAACTGCCGCCTGTGGAGAAATGAGATTGTATTCTTGCCCGTCTGCAGTTCCCCAAGGGAAAGAATCAGAATAACGGTTGCCAGTTTTCTCCAATGCGAACCGTCAGGTCAGAGCCGATCTCTCCCGTGGATGCGGCGGTAATCTTTCCCTGTTGAACCAATGTTTGTAGTTGCTCGGCCCGTCGCAAATCTCCAGTTTGAACAATGATCTGGGTATGGAGTTCCTGGTCGGGCCAGTTTGTTGCCAGGTAAGCGTTGTATAATCCCCGGTCGGCCAACCAGGTGAGTAATTGCTCCCCGTGTTCAGGCTGACCTGAAGCATTTTGAATCGCAATTTTCAAGTCAAGGGGCAGCTCATCTGAGGTAGCCTCCGTTTCTGCTGCATCCGATGCCAGGGTGTCCAAATTGAAGTACTCTTGCAAAATGCGATCGCGCCCCGCCTCATCCATCAACCAGTAGCTACTGAAGGTCTCATTTGGGTCACTGCTACGCCCTGGCAGCATCACCATTTGAAACTGTTCAGCATCTAACTTGAGGCCAAAATTCGCCAGCGTTAACATTTCCTCAAAGCTGAGATCCGTATCCACATACTTCTGCATGACCCGAATCATTTGAGGCAGTTTTGGTAAGACGGAGGGACGGAGCAATCGTTCTCGAATGGATTTCAAGAGGGCCTGCTGGCGTTGAATCCGACCAATATCTCCGTAGGCATCACTACGAAACCGAATAAAGTGATCCGCTGCTTCCCCATCCATCGTTTGCCAACCTGAGGCCAACTGAATATTTAACTGCTGGGCTTGATCGGTGTAGGACATGGGATAGGGCACAAATACCTCAACACCCCCAATCAGATTTACCAGTTCTTGAAATGCACCACGACTCACCCGCACGTATCGATCCACCTGCAAGGGAGTAAGTAAGTCCTCGACCGCCTGAGTTGCCAGACGGGTACCCCCCCAATAGTTGGCCTCATTCAGCTTTCCCACGCCAATATCCGGCAGTTCGATCTCCGTATCCCGGGGAATCGACAGCAACGAAACCGATTTATTCTCAGGATCAAACCGAACCACGAACAGGGTATCGCTGCGTCCACTAAAAATCTCATTGGAATTGGGAGTAGCATTCGGGACTTGATCAATCCCCATCACCAGAATATTCACCGGGCGAGAGAGCTGATAATGAAAGCGATCGCGCCAGAATTCATTCAGCACACTGGAGGCCGTTTGGGCCGGATTGCCAGTTGAACGCAGGACGGCAGTCATTGCTCCCAGGGCAGTTGCCACGGTTCCAACTCCGATTAGCAGGAGACCCAGGATTAACCCGGTTGATCGGCTTGTTCTCGAACGCAGAAATGGGTAGACCATAATGGCTTAAAACAGGAATAAAGGGCTTGAATCCTAACCCCCTTCTTCTTTGAGCTTGCCCTGACAGGAAAACTGACAACAGGCAATTGACAGCCTAAGATTGGATTAGTTGGATGTCTCAAGTCTCAAAGCGAATGATACCGATTATTCTTGCTGGTGGCAAAGGGGAAAGATTCTGGCCCCTCAGCCGTAAACACAGACCCAAGCAATTTCTCAGTCTGGATGGCAGTGGCGTCAGCCTGTTGCAAGCGACAGCCAACCGATTGCTGCCCCTGGCCGCTGGCTGGGATGGACTCTGGGTTGTGACCTCGAAAATCCTAGAAGAAGGCGTTCAGCAGCAATTACCCGATCTTCCTACCGATAATATTCTGGCGGAACCAGAGGGTCGTGATACAGCACCTGCGGTGGCCTGGACGGTGATTGAAACCGCCAAGCGATACGGGGAAGAGGCCGTGATTGGATTTTTCCCTGCCGATCACTGGATTGGGCAGCCAGAGGTGTTTCAAAACACCCTCAAAGCGGCAGCTCAACTGGCAACCCAGGAAGATGTTATCGTCACTTTGGGCATCAAGCCCAGTTATCCCTCAACAGGTTACGGCTACATCGAGCAGGGGGTAGAAATTGGTGAATTCTCAGGTTTAAAAGCCTATCAGGTGGCTCGTTTCACCGAGAAGCCAGATTTGGCCACCGCAGAACAATTTCTCTCCACAGGTAAATTTAGCTGGAATGGCGGGGTGTTCATCTTTCGGGTTGGGGTGATGTTGGCGGAACTGCGAACCCATGTCCCCGATCTAGTCACTGCTTTGGAAAAGGAAGGGGCCGCTGCCTATGCCCATCTAGAAAAAATCAGCATTGACTACGCCGTGATGGAAAAAACCCAGAAAGCCTGCGTCATGCCTGTAGATTTTGATTGGGATGACCTGGGAGACTGGAATGCTCTGGAACGCTTGGGAGGAAAACAGTCAGAATCCAAGGCCAATGTCGAACTGGCAAAACATTCCGGCATGGATACCCAGAGCACGATCCTCTACAGCGCAAATTCCGAGGATGTTATCGTTACCCTAGGCGTCGAAGATTTGCTAGTCGTTCGAGAAGGCAACGTCACCTTGGTTGCCCACAAAGGTCGCACTCAGGACATCAAAAAACTGCTCAAACAACTAGCCAACGATCCAGAATTCAGTCAGTTGCTTTAAAACTAACAACCAATGACCAACTTTCTCAATCGCTACGGAGCAGAAATTCTCCAACGCACCGGGGAACATCTACTGTTGGTCAGCATCGCCGTAGGAATTGCGGTTTTAATTGGAATTCCAGCCGGAATTTTAATTACCCGTCGTCCTGAGCTGGGTCGTCCGGTTTTAGGCTTGGCAAATACGGTACAAACCATTCCAAGCTTGGCACTATTTGGCCTACTAATTCCGATCCCTCTGTTCGGCGGAATCGGTACTCGTCCGGCAATTGTTGCCCTGTCCCTCTATTCGTTGCTGCCGATTATTCGGAATACCTACACCGGAATTCGTAACATTGATCCAGCAATTCAGGAAGCTGGCATCGCCATGGGAATGACGAACTGGCAATTGCTCTGGCGGGTTGAACTACCGCTAGCCTTCGGGGTGATTCTGGCTGGAGTTCGAGTCTCAACTGTGATTGCAGTGGGATTGGCAACCATTGCAGCAGCCGTCAGTGCGGGGGGGTTAGGGGAGTTTATTTTTCGGGGTTTAGCAACAGTGAATAATCAACTGATTCTAGCAGGAGCTGTTCCCGCCTCAATTTTGGCCCTTACGCTGGATCTAGGACTGGGAATGCTGGAGAATAGGATCAGAAAAGGTTATTAGGATCAAGAAGTAGGCAGCTTGTCTGTCTATCCGTCCTACACAGGCAAACATCGGTGTGGAGTCATTTGGAAGGATGAGTGCAGGTTATCTACTGGATCGAGTATTGTTGCAATTTACCAAAGCTGACATCTGTCCGGATCTGTCAGCCGTTCGGCTGGTTGATAACTATCTCTGGCTGGGTTCAGATGAATTAACTTCCATCGAGCGTCTGAATTATTTGGGCAATCATCGATTCGGCGAGCATCAGTCCTATCCCCTCACAGATTTCTTTCCAGACTTTGATCCAGAGGACGGAGAGGTGGACATCGAAGGAATTGCTCATGACGGCGGATATCTCTGGGTTATTGGTTCCCATAGCACCAAGCGGAAGAAGGCCAAAGGCAGTAAGGCAGATGAACTCGCAGTTGTGAAATCAGAATACAACCGCTACTTTCTCTGTCGGATTCCAATTGCAGAGGGTATCCCCCATCGAACCTGCGATCAGCGTACCGCAGCCTATCTCAAGCGAACTGAAGTCAATGACGTTCTGATTGAAGCATTGCAGAACGATCCCTGTCTTGCCCCCTTCCTGCAAGCAGGCATTCCGGGGAAAGATAATGGCCTGGATATTGAAGGCATTGCTGTCAAAGATGGCAAAATCCTGCTGGGTTTACGGGGGCCGGTGTTACGAGGAGTGGCAATTATTCTGGAGTTGGAATTGGAGGAAGTCGGTAATCATCTCTTGGACTTAAAAGCTATTGAGGACGACAAGCGCTACAAAAAACATTTTGTTGCTCTAGATGGTTTAGGCATTCGGGATATGTGTCCGATTGAGGGAGAAGATTTGCTGATTTTGGCTGGCCCTTCGATGGATTTGGATGGCAGCCTCAGGGTTTTTCGCTTAAAGGATGCCTTTGACTTGAAAGATGATAGCTATACGGTTCAAGATGATGACGAGGAGTTGGTCTACCTCTTCGATGTCCCCTTTGAACGAGGAACAGATCGGGCAGAAGGCATGACTCTATTCCAGGCTTTCGGTGAGATTTCAGCACTGTTGGTGGTCTACGATTCCCCCAATCCCAAGCGGGAAGTCCAAACCAATGGCACGCTTGGGGATGTATTTACGATTTAGTTGATGCCCTTTGCAGACATTATCTTTGCCGGAAGACATGTTGCACATCAAGTCAAATCACAAACTGTATCCAAAGCCGAACAGCAGAAATCTACAATAACCTGATCAATCAATCGCTAGAAACCCAGATCAATTTCACGAGGCGGACGAATCCTAAGTTCGCAAATAATGGGAGAACTCAGTTTACAATCAGTAATGATAAAGCTTGACGATGTGTGTGGATGGCGCTGTTGAATGAATAACACAAGCTTGAATATTGACAGCTTGAATAATGCCAATCAAGAACAGGCAAATGGGTCAGCGGAAAATCAGAATGGTTCAGAAGTGGCAATGGACGATATTCCGGTCGCAGAGCGAGATGTGGTGACTCCAGCTCCCCTCCCTCAATCGTCTCCCAGAACCCCCCGCAGCAAACGGTTACTCTGGCAATTTATCGGGTTAGGAGCCCTAGCCTTTGGTATAACCTTGGGCCTGAACTATCAATACGGCATTCTGACGCAGCTCCCCTGGCAAACCGACAATTCCCAACCCATTAAACTGTCTGTTCAGCCCTCCCCAACGGCATCCCCCTCTAGTTCAACACAGCAAAATTCAACGTCAGACACTTCCGCTTCTTCAGAGGGTGACTCCACCCTTCCATCTGATCCAACGTCAGCAACGACTGACACGCCTGAAGATTTACTCGGCCATCTCCCCTACGAGGAAGCCGAGACCGATGACTTGGAGAACATCACCGCAGACGGTGCGATCAAGCTCCACAAGGATGCCGCCCGTTCCTATCTAGAGATGGTGGATGCGGCCCGTCGAGATGACATTATTTTGGCTGCTTTGTCTGGCTTCCGAACCGTAGATGAGCAGGAATACTTATTTTTTGAAATTAAGAAACAACGGGGTCAGGATGCTTCAAAACGGGCGGAAGTGAGCGCTCCTCCAGGCCATAGCGAACATCACACCGGCTACGCTATTGACATTGGAGATGCGGATGTTCCCGATAGTCATTTAAGCGAGAGCTTTGAAAAAACCAAGGCATTTGAGTGGCTGCAGGAGAATGCGGCTTTCTACAGCTTTGAACTCTCTTTCCCCAGAGGTAATCCTCAGGGTGTGAGCTACGAGCCTTGGCACTGGCGTTATGTGGGCGATCGCGATAGCCTGGAAACCTTCTACAAGGACAAACCCAAGACCACTCCTCCTGTGAATTTGTCGAAGCCATCGGATGATCCACAGTCGGAGACCTCAAATCAAGAATCAAGCTTGAAGTCAGATCCAGAAGATGATGAAAGATAGCTCCTTGAACGTTATTGCGATCGCGGTTTTTTCAATCACATTGATGGCTCTGGTTGGGCCAGCCGTTGGTATTTCACCTACTATTCCATCGGTGATTGTGTTTAGTGTTCTGGCCATTGCATCCCTGGATAATTTTGCATTGCAAGGTCAGGGAACCACCATTCTGACTGACTGGCTGGCTGGCGCTTCAGGTGAAAAGCAAGATCGAATTCTGCACCATGAGGCAGGTCATTTTCTCGTGGCGCATTTGCTGGAAATTCCGGTTGAGGGCTATGCCCTGAGTGCCTGGGAAGCTTTTAAACAGGGACAAAAAGCCCAAGGAGGGGTGCGATTTCGGGATCAAACGGTATTGGATCAGCTTCAACAGGGAAGCCTCTCTTCCGAACTGCTTGATCGGTATTGTCGAGTTTGGATGGCGGGAATTGCTGCTGAATCCATTGTCTACGGCAGTGCACTCGGTGGAGCCGATGATCGGCAAAAAATCTATTCGGTTTGGTCGCAGCTTCGACGCCCCCAACCAGAAGCTGAGGTTAAGCAACGCTGGGCCACTCTACAAGCCCGCAACTTAATTGAAAATCACCAACTAGCCTACGAAGCTCTAGTCAAAGCGATGGCAGAGCGAATGCCTGTAGAGGAATGTACTGAGTTGATTGAAGCGTCGGATAAACCGGAGCCTTCTGAAGAGAATAAGGAGGTTACATGACACGAACTCTGGTTGATATTGGAGGTTTGGTTACATTTGATCTCAAGATTCAGGGTGGGCGACCTATCCTGGCAGGAACAGGAACAACGGTTCAGCGGATTGTAGCACTTTATCAACAGGGCTACAGTGTGGAAGATATCGTGACGGATAAAGATTACTTGAGTCTAGCTCAAGTTCATGGAGCTTTAGCCTATTACTACATGAATCGACAGGCAATTGACAATGATTTAGCGGCTGAGGCTGTTGAGTATGACCGGTTGGCTTCTTTGCAAGATAAAGCCAATTAAAGCCAATTCTGGATCATGACCAATATCCGTTTGTATCTAGATGAGGAGGCCACTAGCAACCGACTACTACAATCACTCCGAAATGATTGTGTAGACGTAGTCTCAACTCTTGAAGTTGATATGCTGTCGCAGCCAGACGAAAAGCAACTAGAATGGGCATCAACAAATCAGCGGGTGATTTACAGTTTCAATGTAAAGGACTTCTATCGATTGCATTCAGAGTGGTTACTGCAAGGAAAAAATCCATTCAGGAATTGTGCTCGGCAAACAAAGTTACTCTATTGGCAATCAGTTAAAAGGATTGCTAAAAATAATTTCGATGAAATCAGCTGAGGATTTAGAAAATTAAGTGGAATTTTTGAGCGGATGGATTGAACTTTAATTGGAAAATAGCAGCCTGTTGTGTAGAGGGTTGAGTGCCTGGCTGAAAACAAAACGATGATCTGTTAGAGTGAAGCCATAGGGATAACTGACCAAATCCAGAGTCCTTGATGTCTGAGGTAAGGGTTCGACACAAAACATATGGGCAAACAGCGTGTTCTTTCTGGCGTTCAACCAACTGGAAACCTGCACCTGGGTAACTATTTAGGTGCGATTCAAAACTGGGTAGAAGGACAAAGCCAGTATGATAACTTTTTCTGTGTTGTGGACTTACACGCCATCACTGTTCCCCACAACCCGGCATCTTTAGCGGCGGATACCTATACCATTGCCGCTCTCTATCTAGCCTGTGGGATTGATCTAGAATGCTCCACAATCTTTGTCCAGTCCCATATTTCGGCCCACAGCGAACTCACCTGGTTACTGAATTGCATTACCCCGATCAATTGGCTCCAGGACATGAACCAGTTCAAGGAAAAGGCAATTAAGCAAGGGGAAAACGTCAGCACTGGTCTCCTGGATTACCCTGTACTAATGGCAGCCGATATCCTACTCTACGACGCGGATCGAGTTCCAGTGGGAGAAGACCAGAAACAACACCTGGAACTGACGCGAGACATTGCCGCTCGATTTAACCATCTATTTGGTCAGAAGGATGGACAGGAGGAACCGGAGCAGATTCTCAAGGTTCCTGAGCCAATTATTCGCTCTGAAGGCGCGCGGGTGATGAGCCTGGCCGATGGAACTCGAAAAATGTCTAAGTCCGATCCCTCCGACTTGAGCCGGATTAACCTGTTGGATTCTACTGACACTATCGCCAAGAAAGTTAAGCGATGTAAGACCGACTCCGTTCGAGGGCTGGAATTCGATAACCCAGAACGACCCGAATGTAATAATTTGCTGATGCTCTATGCTCTGTTGTCGAGCAAGTCAAAGGCTGAGGTTGCAGCGGAATGTCAGGATATGGGCTGGGGTCAATTCAATCCTGTTCTGACAGAAGCCGTAATTACTGCCCTGACGCCGATTCAGGAAAAGTACAAAGCTGTCATGGATGACAAAGGATATCTGGAATCTGTGCTGCGTCAGGGCCGAGAAAAGGCAGAGGCAGTGGCCCTTGAAACCCTAAATCGGGTCAAGACCGCTCTGGGTTATTCCAAACCGTTGTAGGGGACTGGTTCACAACGTGAATCCCCTAGCTCAACTGTCGTAGATCCTGCCAAGCCCCAACTACATTGCCCTGAAGTAAGTTAGCAATTCCCCTGAGTGCTTGAAATTCGACTTGATCAGGTTGTAACTCTATCGCTTTTTGGATTGCAGCTTCAGCCGCTTTGGGTTGCCAATGGTAGAGATAAACAAAGGACAGATAGGCCCAGGCAAAGGAATTTTGAGCATCCAATTCTGTGACCCGTTGCAGAGCCGTCACTGCCTCACGGGAATCCTGTTGCAGAACTTGTGCGAAGGCCAGTCCATAGGCCCATTCCAGGTGATTCGGATCTTGAGGGTTTTGCTGCAATCGATAGGCTAGACTTTGCTCTGCCTGAATTGTGTAGGATTGGGTCGGGTCGTACTGGTTAATCCGGCCAATCTCATCAAAAACGTTCTCCAGGGCTGTCATTCCCTGGGGTAGGTTTGCCGCCAATTGACGCAGTTGCGTGACCAAATCCAATTCGGGTGAAGGGAAAGGAGTTGCTTTCGGATCAATTTTTAAATCAATCGGTGGCGCTGAAATTGGATAGGTTTTCCCTGTTTCAGGATTGAGATAGGTCGCGGTTAACTCATACTGCCCTGGCTGAAGTGCTTCACCTGGAAACATTCCCATGCGATCGATGACTTGAAAGGATTGCGTCCGTTCCGCTTCAGATCGATTTCCTGAATGTAAAGTGCCCATAGCAACGGCATGATCATGAATCCATGAACTTTGGGGTTCGTTCTGAGCGGCATCAACTTGCTTCCAGGTGAGCAGGATTAACCCCGATTGCAGTGCGTCCCAGGAACCCGTCCAGGTATACACCACTGGAATCGACTGACCTGGTGGCGAAGTTTTCGGAACCATGACGCTGGTTAGAGTCACCTGATCTGAAACGTTAGTCTTGTTCCCGTTATCCACTTGAGGCGTAACCTCAATGTAGGGCAGTTGACGATGGTAAAGATTCAACTGACTGTCATCGGGCAGGGGCCAGGATTTTAGCCGTTGAAATTGGGGACTTTGTTCGACTTCTTGAACCATAGCCGTTTGGGCCGCTGCGATTCGATTAACTGAACCCTGAGTTTCACTTTTTGTCACAAACCAGGAGAGGGACAAAGAATCTTGAGGAATGTGTTCCAATCGCGTTCCCACCTGACGCCCAAATACCTGTAGATCCCGAATCGCCCCAAAGTAATTCAGGTTGTGCTGATTAATTTCTGAGGTAGATGGAAGTACACCTAAATTTGATTCCAGAAATGGCTCCGTTTGAATAATGGTATCAATCACTTCCGCATGGGGCCAGGGCTGCCCCAGATAAACCCGATGCTTTCCAGCCGGACTCAAACTTCGCGCCACAGACTTTGCCACCCCGCCAATCGGCCACAATTGAATCAACATGACTGCTGCTGCCAAGCCCACAACTCCCCACCGCACGGCTTCCCCAATCTGCTGTCGGAAATATCTCGGCCAAAAGGTTAAGCCATAGGCCAGGAAAATAGAAAACACAGGTAGTAAAGGCAAACTGTAGCGTGGGTCTTTGTTTACATTCAGGGAACATAACAAGTACCCGCTAACCCAAAAAATTGCCAGCCAGGTTAAGCCAGATTGCCAAAGGGATTCTGGAGAATTGTTTAACGGCTGCCGCAACCCTCGCTTCAAAAAATACAGCCACACCCCCACTAAGGGAACCAGCAGCAAGGGCCAGGATACCTGATCCGGCAATTGTCGCCAGTAGTATGTCCAGGCATTGAGTGATAACAGGGAAGGATCACCCTCGGCAATGGCTGAATCAACCGTTGCCCGCTTTCCCGATGTAAAAATGAGTAACCAATTGGTTCTGACCCAGGGGCTAATCACCAAAATTGACAAAATCCCAGCAAACCCCAGTTGGAGAAAACGGCCCCATGCCTTTTCCCGAAATGTTTCTACCATCACCCACAGGGTCGGAATACAAAGAAAAAAGACTGCCGTTTGTTTCGTTAAAATTGCTAATCCCAAGGAAAGACCATAGGCAACAGCCCAGAAATAGGAAGCAGTGTCGCCCGTAACTTGAGCAGAGTGTTTTCGATTCACATCCCTGCGGTTCTGAATTCTCCACTCCCGCCAACCCGTCAAACAACAGAAACTCAGCACGACCATTGCAGTCAAAGGGTAGTCCAGCAAATACTGCAACCGATAAACATAAAGACCAGGGAATAACACACAGAGTCCCGCTGCCCACAGTCCTACGGTTGGATTGAGTAACTTGGCTCCCAAGACGTAAACTGACCCCAGTAAAATTGCACTGAAAACTAGATGCACCAGATTGGCGGGATCAGAACCCAATCCAAACCCACTCAGAAAGGGTATAGTGAAAAAATACGTTAGGGGGGGCGTTTTCGGTGACAGTTCCCAGAATGCTGTCCACCAATCTGACGAGAACCAATCCGGTGATTGGAGGATGTGCCAATAGTTCAGAGAACCTGTGAGATAATCTGCCTGATCCCAGGCTGGAACCGAATGATCGGCAGCAAACCAAAGGCGATCGCTCACCGCAGCCAGTATCCAGATCAAAGTCAGTACAGCACAGGATCGAACCCAGGATGGCAATTTCATTAATTTGAGCGTCCAACAAAAAAAATTAAGACAGGGGTTGCTTAAACTCAATATACCCTGCTAACATAGAGAAATGTGAAAAAATTACGCCGGGATAGCTCAGTTGGTAGAGCAGAGGACTTAAAATCCTTGTGTCTGGAGTTCAAATCTCCCTCCTGGCATGTTTCTGGTGTGAAAAGTAGGCAGCGTTGCTACCCACTTTCTGTTAACACTTGCATAGGACTAGCGATACTAGCCTGCTGGGTGAATAGAACAGGCTCATCCCGTTCTCAGGAACTTAGAGTGGCTAAAACGGGGATTCAACCTCGATAAGCCGATTTTAACTTGTCATCTCATTATGGAGCAGGCGGCAACTGAGTCATGTCCTGATCCGTCGGAAACGCATAATCCCTGGAAGCCGCCATATTGCGGAATTGGGTGAACTGAGGATCGAAGAGTAATTTCACGGTTCCTGTTGGGCCATTTCGATGTTTGGTAATGATAATCTCCGCAATGCCGCGATCTGGGGTGTCCGGATTGTAATACTCATCCCGATAGAGCATGATCACCAAATCTGCATCCTGCTCAATCGAGCCACTTTCTCGCAAATCTGACATCATCGGTCGCTTATTTGTCCGAGATTCAACACTTCGACTCAACTGAGATAGGGCGATCACCGGAACATTCAACTCCCTAGCCATACTTTTGAGGGAACGAGTGATTCGGGATAGTTCCTGTACGCGGTTATCACTGCCTCCTTCCATCAGTTGCAGGTAGTCAATCACAACTAATCCGAGGTTTCCACCCTGCTCCGCTTGCAGCCGCCGCACCTTTGAGCGCATTTCTGTCGCGGTGATATTAGCGGTGTCATCAATGAAAATCGGCAGTTCAGACAGGGAGCTAATCGCCATCGTCAGTGGTTCCCATTCTGCCTGACTGACTCGACCGGAACGTAGACGATTACTTTCAATTCGGGCTTCGCTAGACAGAAGACGTTGTACCAATTGTTCCTTTGACATTTCCAGGCTAAAGACGGCAATCGGTAGGTGTTGCGCCTTGGCAATATTGTGGGCGATGCTAATGGAAAAGCCCGTTTTCCCCATCGAGGGTCGTCCCGCAACAATAATCAAATCAGATCGTTGGAACCCACCCGTCACCGCATCCAGGTCGTAGAATCCACAGGTGATGCCAGGCAACTTCAACCCTTCGCTGCGATCCTCAATGTCTTGGAAAGTACTGATCAGGGTTTCAGCAATTGATGATAAACCTTCTCGATGCCTGTCCTGGGTGATTTGAAACAAGCGCTCTTCAGAGTGATTGAACACTTCTTCTAACAATTTGCTGTTGTCAAAGCCGAACTGTGAAATATCATAACCCGCCTGGATAATCTCCCGACGCAAATACTTCTCTAAAATCAGGAGGGCATATTGGTCAATGTTGACGGCAGAAACCGTTTGATTAACGATTTGTGCGAGTTTTTCCTGACCGCCAATGGTTTCAAGCTGTTTTTGATCGGCCAATCGGGTCGCCACAGTCATCAGGTCGGTGGCTTTTCCCTGAAGGTGCAGCGTTAGGGCAGATTGGTAGATCAACTGATGGGCCTGGATTAGGAAGCATTCTGGTTTCAGAAACTCCACTACCCGACCCATGGCATCGGGGTCAAGTAGAATTACACCAATGATGGCCTCTTCTGCTTCAATATTTTGGGGGGGTAGGCGTTCAGCTTGCAGATCGAACAGTTTACTCAGATTGGTCTCATCGGCCATAGGATTAAAGGAAATCTTGAAATTAACTCTTGAAATTAACTCGTCTCGGAGTAGCCACTAGGCAATTATTGTAGGATACCCAGAGTCGAAATTAATTCTGGTCAACTTAACCGCCGGCTGACTCGCTCGAATCGTCTGATATCGCTGTAGGTTCTGGTGGCAAACTCAATCTGTAGCAGCAGACGATTCCCAGCTCTGGGGGGTAAACCCTTGTGGAACCCGAAAATATCCTCAACGAACCCCGATCCAGCAGGGCCGCAAATCGTTAATACATTCTCAGGGCCATATTGCCGCTCTAGCAACTGATCGGGAATACCGGCAACTCGCTGCCCTATCAATTGATGCAAAAGTTGCTTATTTTTGTGGCTTTTGAGCAAGTAGATGTGGGGGCCTTCTGTCTCAGTGACTGGTGTGAGATAAAAGAAAAACTTGACACAAGCATAGTCATCAATGTCGTAGTGAAATACCTGGGCTGCCTTTAACTGCTCTTTATGGGTTGAGGAGGTTGGAAAGCTCCAAGCTAACTCACTTGCCACATAAACCGCCGGAGTTCCCAAATATTTAGACGCAATCTCCAGCAGACCCGGATCAGCAATAATTTTCCGGATTGCTGGACACTGATGATGGGTATCTCGATAACTACCAATCATAAAGTTTTTACCCAGTTGTTCTTCCGAAGCAGTTTTGTCTGAAAGCTGAAAGGGCAGATTCGGATTACGATCGCCCCAACACGTATGAGTCTGAGCAAACTCTAGAATTTCTTGAGTAACAGCTTGAGGTAGTACTAAGCCCGTATAGCATCCCCACTGATGTAATTGTTCCGCTACAAAGTTGATGTCTAAATTACTAAGGAGCGAAGCGTGATACTTGGTTTCAGTTATCTTGCTTTGACGATAGGTCAAGCGCATTAGTTGTCGAGCGATTTCTAGTCGAGCAATTTTTCTCATAAAAAAAAATTGCGGATCTTCGACCAAGCATTGCAGATTCTTGCCAACGTAATTGCTCAGCTTGTTTGGTACTATTTGAGCATAGCGTAAAAAGATTCGCATTACTTTAAACTAGTAAAATTTAGACAGACCTATGGCAGGCACCACCAACTCAGAAGATAAATCAACCTAGGAAAAGGACTGATGCTAATAAACAGATATTCAAGATGAACTACCCAGAATCAGGAAAAATCATGAAGCAACTCCTAACCGAGCCGAGCAATCATCTGTAGGATTAATTTTGTGGTGTTAAGTCTGTAGGATTGACTTTGATAGATGGCGAAGAAGTTAAGCCAGTAATTAAGGCTACTTGTATCGATATTAGCTATCCATTTCGGTGAATACCAGGTCTGACTTTATATCCAATAGGTTGTTTTGGTTGTATGGCAATTACAAATAATTTATAAAACAGGAGTTTGGGAGACTGCCCCCAAACTCCTTTACAGCTTTTTTCATGATTAATCCAGGACTGCCATATCAAGCTAAAGCAGGGAAGGCCCTCTGCCCCACTTCGCAAATTTGGCGCTTGCCATAGGTCTAAAATAAGAGCAGTTCTTTCGGGAAGGCTCCTACGGGTTCATGGCACTGCAAAAACGAATTGGCCAAATTGGTCTGATTCTGATCGCCGCATGGTTGGCACTGGATCTCTTCAGTCATCTGGTGGCAGAAATTCTCTGGTTTGGAGAAGTGGGGTATGTGTCGGTATTTCGTCGACGCTTGGTGACTCAGATTATTTTGGGATTAACTGGCTTCAGTGTGACCGCAGCATTTCTAATGGCCAATTTGCGGCTCACCCATCGAAATCGACACCCAACCCGTGCCAATGCTGCATCGGAGAGTAGTATTGCCTATTTTGCGCCTCTTCCCCCACCAAAATCCTACGCTTTGGGCTTTCGTTGGTTACTGTTTCTGGTCTTG
This sequence comes from Microcoleaceae cyanobacterium, assembly GCA_050331715.1. Taxonomy (GTDB): domain Bacteria; phylum Cyanobacteriota; class Cyanobacteriia; order Cyanobacteriales; family Microcoleaceae; genus JBHJGO01. The sequence goes on along the minus strand of JBHJGO010000099.1, from coordinate 18,476 downwards.
ATTTCAGCCCTCGTTTTGGGACTGGCTTTGATTTATTATGGTCAGGTTTTTATTGAATATTGGCATCCGGATCTAACTCAACCCCTGGTCATTCCAGTTCCTCCCAACCGATTTGGCATTGAAGCGTTGCACAATGCGTTCCAAAAGTCTGGAGCAATACAACTTGTTGGTTTATTGGGGACAGTTTTTTGCTTGATTGTTTATCCGGCTATCACATCTAGGGTGATTGTGCTTCTACTCAGCTTGGGGTTTGGTTTAGTCCTGTCGAGCCATTGGGCAGATGTTCTGCAATTTCTTCACCCTATTAGTTTTGATCAAACTGAGAATGTTTTTAAACTGGATATTAGCTTTTATATTTTTACATTGCCGATTGGCTATCTATTAGAGTTTTGGCTATTTGGATTAACTCTAGTAGGATTCCTCAGTTGTACTTTATGCTATCTGCTATCGGGGGGTAGCTTGAGCCAGGGTCGATTCATTGGATTTTCCCAATCTCAACAGCGTCACTTGCATGGCTTGAGTGGTTTATTGATGCTCAGCCTAGGTTTGTCTTCCTGGATTGGTCGTTACAAACTACTTTACTCTCAACGGGGCGTTGTGTTCGGGGCTGGCTACACTGACATTCATGTCCAGTCTCCGGCCTACATCATCATTTGTTTCATATCGGTGGCGATCGCTCTCTTCCTTTTTTGGCAAGCTTTTTTCTCCGTTAACAGTATTCGCCCCTACATTGATAAAGCCCTGATGCGCTTGGGCCTTATGCGTCCCTCCTCTCATCTTTCAGGTCAAGCCAAGTTATTTGCCGACAGTTATTCATTGCGGGCCATTTTCACCTGGTATCTGGCACTAGCGTTTGTCACCATTTGGGCCATTCCAGCGGCGGTACAACGCTTCGTTGTTCAGCCGAATGAATTGGCACAGGAAACGCCTTATATCGAGCAAAATATTGCGTTTACCCAGAAGGCATTTAGTCTAGATAATATTGAGTTGCAAACCTTTGATCCAGCAAATGAATTGACCTATGAAGATATTCAAAATAATGAATTAACGATTCGGAATATTCGATTGTGGGATATTCGTCCTCTGTTGCAAACAAATCGTCAATTGCAGCAGATTCGACCCTACTATGCATTCTCTGATGCGGATGTGGATCGCTATACGTTGCTGAAACAGCCAGAAATTCGAGCAGGCAACAGCCGCACTGAAAAACAACAAGTTCTGATTTCAGCACGAGAACTGGACTATAGAACCGTTCCGGCTGAGGCCCAGACCTGGATTAACAAGCACCTAGTTTATACCCATGGCTACGGTTTCACCATGTCTCCAGTGAATACTGTCGCCGAAGGGGGATTGCCTGAATATTTCATTCGAGAAATCGGGCCATCTCCACGCTTGGAACCGGATAGTCTGTTGGAAGTTTCTCCCGAGGTACAAGATAGCATTCCAATTGGTCGGCCCGGCATTTACTATGGCGAGCTCACCCGTACCAATATCATGACAGAAACCAGTGTCAGAGAGTTGGATTATCCCCTGGGAAATGACAATATTTACAACATCTATGATGGGGAAGGTGGGGTTGTGATTGGCCGAGGCTGGAAACGATTTTTATTTGCCAGCTACCTGCACAACTGGCAAATGGTTTTCACTCGGAACTTTTTGCCCGATACAAAATTACTTTTCCGGCGAAATATCCTGGAACGAGTCAAGACAATTGCTCCGTTTTTGCGCTACGACAGCGATCCCTACTTGGTTGCTGCTGATGGCAATCTGATACCCCAGGGGCCGGGTAACGACAGCAGTTATCTTTACTGGATTCTAGATGCCTACACCACTAGCAATCGCCACCCCTATTCCGATCCGGGAGAAACAGGCCTGAACTACATCCGTAATTCGGTCAAAGTGGTGATCGATGCCTTCAATGGTTCAGTACAATTCTACTATTTGGAAACGCCGGAACCTGATCCCATCATCAATAGTTGGCGGCAGATCTTCCCTGACTTATTTAAACCGGTTGGCCAGATGCCACAACCTATAAGGGTTCATATTCGCTATCCCAGCGATCTATTTCGGTTTCAATCGGATCGGCTCTTGATTTATCACATGGATGATGCGCGGGTTTTCTACAATCGGGAGGATCAATGGCGAATTCCCAGTGAGATCTATGCGGGAGAACAGCAACCCGTTGAACCTTACTACTTGATTACCAAGCTGCCAACGGAAACTTCAGAAGAGTTTATCCTGTTGCAGCCCTTTACTCCGGTGAGTCGAATCAATCTGATTGCCTGGTTTGCGGGACGCTCGGATGGGGAGCAGTATGGCAAGCTAATTCTTTATCGCTTTCCGAAGCAACGTTTAGTCTTCGGGCCGGAACAGGTGGAGGCACTGATTAACCAGAAGCCAGAAATTTCAGAACAAATTTCCCTGTGGAATCGTCAGGGTTCCCAGGTGACTCAGGGGAACTTACTGGTCATCCCGATTGAGCAGTCGTTGTTGTACGTAGAACCGCTTTATTTGGAAGCTTCTGAAAATAGTCTGCCGACATTGGCACGGGTAATTGTTTCCTATGGCAATCAAATTGTGATGCGAGAGACCCTAGAGGAAGCAATTGAGGCAGTGTTTGAAGCAGACCCCATTGGAACTGACAGCGCTCCGGCCATTACACCGGATTTGATTACTCCTCTGCAATAGAGACGGGTGTCGTTCCAAAGCCAAATCAGACTAATGAAGGTGAGGAGTGACACTACCTACCTTCACTACTCAAAAACTGCATAGATTGCTACACTACGAGTATCGATACCACGCTAGTATATGGTGCTAGTGTGTGTGGTCGAACACTTACCCTCTCGAATCTCTCGGTCTTTTGTGTCTTAGGTTTTGTCAATAGCGGCTAAGTTCTTGGCCAGGGTTTGTTGAGCTTTGCGGTTCAACGGCCTTTGAGATGCATCGTTACTTACAGATGGGGGAAAGATGTTGACTGTTTTAGAGGGCTGCTACAAGATTGGCCAGCGATTTTCAGAGGGGCTGTCAGCGGAGGACGCAAGAGCGGTTATTAACCCGAATAGAGGATTGGAGATTTATCTCTCCCTCTCAAACCCCCGATCAACTGAGGTTCAGAGCATTGCGTCAGGAGTGTTGGAGTTTAGGCTGGTGAGTATTTGTGGAGTCTCCTTCCTGTGTCTTTGCTCGCTCGAAAAGTTCCAGGGATTCAATGGGTTTGATAAGCTACTTATCCCTTGGCAGGAAATGCCGCTCAGACCCGCAGAATTTGCAGTAAGACCCGACCTCTCGTTCAAGCAAGGGCATGAGTTACAGGTTTCAGTCATTGTGGTTGATGCCGATAGTCAGATTGTGAAAGGCTTGCGGACGGCAAATTTGTCGCAAAGGTTTACCAATGCTTTGATCGATATCTTGGAGGGTTCTACTGATCAGATTACGGCGACAGATCGGCAATACAGTCAGCAACTCCAGCAAGTCTATGAACAATTTCCAATCCCCGGCATGATTGCTGAATCTTCTCAGGCGAAGCAAATGACTTGCATTTGCGTGATGAATAGCTGATTTCTAATTTTCTCTACCATTGGGGGTGCATCAACTCGGTGTTGTGGACAGGAAAAATTTATGGAAGTTTGCATTGCTCCTTTTATTGGACAGAGTCAAGGATACAGTTGGAAGATCTCCTGTGATGGCTGTGAGATCTTTTCAGGAACTTGCGATAGCGTTCTTCAGGCACAAAGGCTAGCGCTACAAAATTTGCTTGCTATTCATGTTCTAGAGAGTCAAAATCCTAGCGTTATCCTTGTGAGGGGTCTTGTCAGGGTGCAGAATAACGCTCATATTCAGATGTTTGGCAGTTTGCAGGGTCATGCCCTCAACCTTGACGAATACCAAGTGCTGGAGACAAAGCTATGGCCGAATGCAATATTGGCCAGGTTGTCTGGAGAGCGCTAATCCTAGTCTCCAGTAGAGCCTCAACGCCATAATGGTTGCATATCAAAGATCCTGGTCTTTCGGGCAAGAAAATGTTAAGGTTTCACTTTGGATATCATCTTCCCCATACGTTAGCGATCGCACAGAAACTTCACCATGGCCAACATCCAATTCGTCAACAAAGGTAAGGACAATGAATCTAAGGAAATTATTGCCGCAGATGGGGCAAACCTTAGAATCAAAGCGTTAGAAAATCAGGTGGATCTCTACACCTTCATGGGGAAAGCGATGAATTGTGGTGGTTATGGTCAGTGTGGAACCTGTCTGGTTGAGGTACTTGAAGGGATGGAGAATCTTTCACCTCGCACTCAGGCAGAGCAACGAATTCTCAAAAAGCGCCCTGAGACCTATCGACTAGCCTGTCAGGTGCAAGTGAATGGGCCAGCTAAGATTGGAACGAAGCCCAGACGCTAGGCAATCCCTCGGAATTAACGTTCTAGCCTTTCTAGATCTATCGGGGTACAGATTATAAACAGGGGTTGTGTCAGTTTTAAGACTGCCCCTTTGATGTTTTTTGTTGTATCACTCCTTTGCAAATTCTCTGAGCAATCCTCTGAGGCGTTCACGTTCAGCGTACCTAGCCATAGGTTTGACCTTAAACTTTACGAAAGCTTTACAGAAGGTCGTCTAAATTTTTACGGAACGCACTTGCGTGAGTTTCACGGGGTAAATATACTGAGTTACAGATAAGGGGTTGTTCAAATAGATTAGTATTCCAGAGGCGTTGATTTAGCTTTTCAGCTTTGTATCCTCGTTAGCAACGTTTCTAAAGCCTTTCAACCATCAACTTTCAGAATTTTTTTGTCTCTGAATCGATAGATTTGTGCCAGTATCGTTCTCTATCGTATTTTGACAACTTTTGAATCGTAAGGGTTGTGGGGTTGTTTTCGAACCATTAGGTAGTGTATCGGTGAACTCATGGAAAAAGTTAATATCGTCATGGCAGGCCCAAGCCCTGAAGAGAAGGGAGGGATGGGTTCGGTTACACGTTTGATTATTGATGCTGCAGGTAGCTCGGTGCTAATCAGCCATATTTCAACCTGGGAAGGTTCTGATGTTTGTCCTCCAATTTGGCAGCGCATCAGAGTGTTTTTGCAAGCATTGGGTCTCTTCGTTTATCGGCTGCTGTTTGATAGGGTCGATTTGGTTCATATTCACTTGGCGGAGCGGGGAAGTGTTGCTCGAAAGTCGATTTTGACGGTTATCGCAGTACTACTTCAGAAACCTGTAGTAATGCATACCCATGGCTGTGAGTTTCATTTGTTTCACCGGGACTTGCCTCAGTTTGCTCGCTGGGCTATTAACTGGATTCTGCAACAGTGCGACTGTGTCATCGTTTTATCTGATAGCTGGAAGCAGTTCTATGTTTCCCAGTGTTATCTCAGTCCTGAGAAGGTTGTGGTTCTACACAATCCTGTGGTGCTACCGCAGGAGATTCCACTTCGTTCAGGTCGGGCAGAACTTAGATTCGTTTTCCTGGGCAAGGTGAACCAGCGTAAGGGAGTATACGATTTGGTAAATGCTCTGGGCTTAATGGCTCCAGAGGAAAGGAAGCAGGTTAGGGTGACCCTGGCTGGAGTCGGAGAGGTGGAGCAGGTCAGGCGGTTGGCGGAGAGTTTGCAGGTTGATGATCGTATCGATTTTCCAGGTTGGATTACCCCAGAACAGCGGGACTGTTTGCTAGCAGAGGCGGATGCGTTCCTACTTCCGTCTTACAATGAAGGTTTACCCATGGCAATTCTGGAGGCGATGAGTTGGGGCTTACCAGTAATTGCAACCCCTGTAGGTGGAATTCCGGAGGTTATTAGTCATCGCGAGACAGGATTGCTGGTGGAACCGGGAAATGTTGAGCAGTTAGCTACTGCAATTTGCAGCTTGGTGAATAGTCAAGGGCTGAGACTGAGTTTAGGGCGAGCGGCTCACCAGAGGGTCTTGCCGTTTGATCAAGGTCAATACAGTCGTACTCTCTTCCGGCTTTATGATTCTATACTGACGCGAAAGCGCAGCCGAGTCCCTGTGAATGCTGCTGTTGGTAGTCCTGCTGATCGTCAAGGAATCCTGCGGGGCTACTAGGTTTAGTTTGACTAACGTCTAAGCGCCGATTTACCAGAGTTTATTACCTGAACCTGACCGAGTTGGTCTCAATGGCCCTTGGAATTGATTATTTGATGGAGCGGAATGCTTCACCTCCTTTGCATGTTCATTCAAGATAGCCCGGAAGATATTGATTTTCAGAAATATTGGCTTATTCTCAAGCGCCATTGGTTACCTGCCAGTGTAGTTTGGTTGGCAGTGGTTGCAGCAGCAACCTGGTCTGCTTTTTCGATTGAGGAAAAGTACCAGGCTAGCGGTAAGCTGCGGCTGAAGAAGCAAAGCACGACTTCTGCCTTGGTGACAGAGGCAGCGGAAAAGCTAGGCACGCTGGAGGCATTGAGCCTACAAGACACACCGCTTGACACGGAGGCTGAGGTTGTACGTTCTGCCCCGATTGTCAATCAGACGATTGAAACTCTGAATCTCAGCGATGCGACAGGTCAACCCATTGCCTATGAGGATTTTGTGGCCGCGCTGGGAGTGAAGGCGGTGCCAGGGACGGACATTTTGACGCTGTCCTATGAGAGTAAAGATCCCCAAGAGGCCCACCGGGTAGTCGATGTATTGATGCAGATTTATACCGAAAATAATGTTCGGGTTAATCGTACAGAGGCGGCTGCGGCCCGTGAGTTTATCAGTCAGCAACTTCCAAAAACAGAGCAAGAATTGTTGGTTGCTGAGGCGGCACTGCGATCCTTCAAGGAGGGAAATCAGATTGTTGACCTGCAACAAGAGGCGCAGCTCTCGGTTTCAGCCCTGAAGCAACTCGATGTTCAGATCAATGATTTGGAGGCTCAAGCCGATAGGATTAGCGCCCGAATTGCTGAGCTACAGGCAAAGTTGGGAATCCCGATTGGGGAGGCAATGGCTCGGAATGCCTTGAACGAGTCAGCGACTGTCCAGCAGGCTCGAAGCAAGTTGAACGAGGTTGAGGATCAACTGGCGCTTGCTCGCACTCAATTTACGGATCAAACGCCAGAGGTGATCGCTCTAAGGAGCCAGCAGCAGGCCCTTCAGCGGTTGCTAGATGAACGAGTCGCCGCTGTGGTTGGCAGCCCAGTCGTTTCTCGCAGTGATTTGCAGATTGGCAGCATTGAAGCCGAACTGGCAAGGCAATTGGTTACTCAGCAGGCTGAGCTGGAAGGAGTGTCCAGGGAACTGGGAACGCTAAATCAAATTCGAGTACAGCAGCAGCAACGGGCGAGTAGTCTTCCCCGCCTACAACAGACCCAACAAGAATTGGAACGACAAGTGGAAGCAGCTCAAACCGCCTACGATATTCTGACGGATCGACTGCAACAGGTTCGAATTGCAGAGAACCAGAATGTTGGCAACGTTCAGATTATTAGCCCTTCCATCATTTCGCAATACCCCGTTTCAACCAGCAAGAAAATGGTGTTGGGCCTTGGGATCATTGTTGGCAGTTTTCTATACGTTGTCACAGCGTTTTTACTGGAAATTATGGATCCCTCCATTAAGACGCTGAAGGAGGTGCGACAACTCTTTAGTCGATACACTCTCCTGGGTATGGTTCCGGCATTCCAGAAAAAGATGCGCTTTGTTGGATTGAATCTGGGGCCGACTGTCTCAGAACTTCCGGTACGAGATCAGCCCCATTCAGTGATTGGTGAGTCCTATAACATGTTGCAGGCTAATCTCAACTTCGTGAGTCCGGATCGCCGCTTAAAGGCCATTGTGATTACGAGTTCCGTCGCCAATGAAGGCAAGTCAACGGTTTCCGCAAATCTAGCGGCAGCCATGGCCCAGTTAGGCAGTCGAGTCCTGTTAATTGATGCTGATTTGCGTCATCCCCGGCAGCATCACCTGTGGGATCTGATGAATCAGATTAACCCTCAAGGATTGAGTGACGTGATTGCCGGCCAGGTGGAGTGGGAAAAGGTGGTGAGAACTGTCTTTCCGAACCTCGACGTTTTACCATCGGGTGCTATCCCGCCAAATTCCATTGCGCTTCTCGGTTCCCGACGGATGAATTCCCTGATCAAGGAATTCAAGAGTGTCTATGACTTCATCATCTTCGACACTCCAGCTCTCTTGCTATTTGCCGATGCATTGACGCTCGGAAAGTCCTCCGATGGTGTCATGCTAGTGACTCGACCTGGAACAATTGATACTGCCAGTGCGACGGCAGCCCGCGATCTATTGACGAAATCAGGTCAGGTGGTTCTGGGGCTCGTGGCCAATGGTGTCAAGGTTGACCACGAACCACAGAGTTACTTCCACCATGCCAAATTCTACACCACCAAAAGGAGTTTAGAGGGGGGGAGTGACCGACTTCGCTATCCGTTATCTCATTAAGAGCTCTACAGTCTTGTATCTAATCGGTTTCGTCCAGCGCTTCACCCTAGTCTGCGTTTAATAATTTATGTTTGGTCAGCTCAATTCTATTTTCAAAACAGGCATAAGCCCCAATCTCTCAAAAATATTGGGCAATGTTGGCTGGCTACTGGCTGAAAGGGTTCTCCGTATGGCTGTAGGATTCCTGGTTTTGGCCTGGATGGCCCGCTATTTGGGCGCGGAGCAATTCGGTCTACTGAACTATGCCCTAGCCTTTGTCTCGGTTTTTACTACGCTGTCTGATTTAGGTCTCAGGCATAACATTGTGATTCGAGATTTGGTGAATCAGCCGGATCGGAAGCATGAAATTTTAGGAACTGTCTTCCTGATACAACTGCTAGGTGGGATTGTCTGCATGGGATTGGCAATTTTGTCCATCTTCTGGATTCGGTCTGATGATTCCGTTAGCCAGCTTTTGGTGATTATTGTGGCAGGAACGTTGCTACTGAATCAGTCCAGGGTGATTGATTTTTGGTTTCAGTCGCAGGTTCAGGTTAAATATTCAGTCCTGGCACGGAACTTTGCATTTCTGATTGTGACGGCAACTCGGGTTGTGTTGATCCAACATCAGGCCCCACTAATTGCCTTCGGTTTTGTAGTACTCGCTGAAAGCTGTTTGAACCTGGTTTGTCTGTTTTTTGCCTACCAATTTACCGGGCATCGTATTCAGCAGTGGCGGTTTGATCGACCTCGTGCACATGAGTTGTTGAAGTTGGGCTGGCCTTTGATTTTCTCAGGTTTAGCGATTTCAATCTACCTCAGAGTTGACCAAATCATGCTGGGACAGTTGGCAGATGATACGGCAGTCGGAGTCTACTCTGTGGTGGTGCGGTTGTCTGAGGTCTGGCTCTTCGTTGCCCTAGCGATTGTCAGGTCATTAACGCCCTCTATCGTTGAGGCGAAGAAAATCAGTGAGACCGTCTATTATGACAAGTTACAAAAAATTGCAAGTCTGCTGGTGTTGGTGGCCTATGTGGTGATCATTCCTGTTTCTTTGTTTGCAAATTCCCTTGTCACCCTGGTCTTTGGTGAAGGGTATCAGGCGGCTGGGATTGTTCTTGCGATTCATATTTGGTCAGCCGCCTTTGTGTTTTTGGGCTATCTCAAAGGGGTCTGGATTGCCACAGAGTCGTTAACTCAGTTTGCACTGCTTTCTAGTGTTATTGGAGCTCTGATTAATATTGGATTGAATTACTGGTTGATTCCCTTGTATCAATCGACTGGGGCCGCAATTGCAACGGTAATATCCTATTGTTTTGCAGATTATTTGATCTGTTTTTTCTACCCACCCAGTCGTCGAATGGGATGGATTATGACTAAGGCTTTTATCTTATCTAGGAGGTAGCTTTTTATGACTCAGCCCTTAGTGAGTATTTTGATTACGAACTATAACTATGGTCGGTTTTTGTCAGACGCGATTGACAGTGCCCTACAGCAAACCTATCCTGAAGTGGAGGTCATTGTTGTGGATGATGGTTCACAGGATTCTTCCCATGAAGTGATTGCCAGCTATGGCCAGCGAATTCGACCTGTTTTGAAACAAAATGGAGGACAAGCTTCAGCCTTTAATGCTGGTTTCAAGGTTAGTCAGGGTGAAATTATTTTTTTGCTGGACTCGGACGATTTATTTGAACCTGAAAAGGTTGAAAAGGTGATTCGGGTATTTCATGAAAATCCAAAGCCAGGATGGTGTTTTCATCCAGTTAACCTGGTTGCATCGGACGCACAAACACTAATTGAAACAGCAACAGAATTCCCAGAATTTGAATGTGATTTGAGAGAACCGATTAAGCGAGGGAAAATTAATGGCGTCTTTCCTAAGTTAAAGATCCCACCTACATCGGGCCTCTGTTTTCGTCGCTCTGTTTTAGAGAAAATTCTACCGATGCCAGAATCAATTCGTATCACTAGCGACACCTATCTTCAGTTGGCTTCGCTCTCTTTCAGCCCTGGTTTTGTCCTAGGACAACCCCTGGTCAAGCAGCGAATTCATGGTAATAATGCCTATACTCGGAAGCCAGATCAGAGACCAATTAAGGCGAAAATCCACGTATTAACGGCTGATGGGCTGCGACGGAATTTTCCTGTTCTCCAGCCAACGGCAAACAACTTTATCTCTTCAGCTTTGAGCCTGTCCTGGCAGGTGGGCCTTCCTAACGAAGAATGTCAGAAATTACTAAAAGAATACTTGAATTCTTTGGGTTTTCTGAGTCGTTCTCAGGTGTTCTTGAAAGCAGTGTATTACTACTTAAAATATCGCTGGACTGAATATCGTTCAATCCTACTGGAGCGAAGATGGTGGTTCTACTCAGAATCTACAGGTTCAATTGGGACTAAGTAGAGAAATTGAATGAAATTGTAGTTAGCTGTTTGGGAGGATGAATCATGACTAGAATTGCAATTTTTCTCACGTCCTTGGATGGTGGCGGAGCAGAGCGTTCCATGGTGAATTTGATGCGAGGTCTGGTTGCACAGAATGTCCAGGTTGATTTGGTGTTGGTGAAACGGGAAGGCCCCTATCTCAGGCTAGTGCCGCCGCAGGTGAGAATCATTGATTTTGACCAGCCTCGATTGCTGATGAGCCTACCGGATTTGGTTCGGTATTTGCGACGGGAGAGGCCCGAAGCCCTACTGTCTAGCCTGGAGGACACCAATGTGATCGCAATCCTGGCTCGATTTCTGGCCCGTGTCCCCACACGGGTTGTTGTCAATGTACAGAATACGGTTTCTCAAGAGCATCGATACGCCGCTAGTTTGAAAAAGCGATTGGCACCGCAGTTGGCTCGCCTGTTTTATCCCCTAGCCGATGCCATTGTTCCGGTTTCTAAGGGGGTGGCTCAGGATCTGACCCAGCTAGGATTGCCTGCGAAACAAATTGTAGTGGTCAATAATCCTGTCGTTACCCCAGAACTGCATGATAGAGCCGCAGAGCCACTGGATCATCCCTGGTTTGTGCCCGGTCAGCCTCCTGTGATTTTGGCCGTAGGTCGCTTAGATCGCCAGAAGGACTTTCCCACTCTGATTCGAGCTTTTGCTCAGGTTTATCAGCAGGTGTCAGCTCGGCTGTTGATTTTGGGAGAGGGTCAGGATCGCCCCGAACTGGAAAGCTTGGTTCAGTCGTTTAATCTGACGGAGGCTGTTTCTCTGCCAGGGTTTGTGGATAACCCCTACGCCTACATGGCGAACGCGGCGGTTTTAGTGTTGTCCTCTTTGTATGAAGGGCTGCCGACGGTTTTGATTGAAGCCATGGCCAGCGGCACAGCGGTTGTGGCGACGGATTGTCCAAGTGGGCCAGTCGAAATCTTGAATCACGGTCAATACGGCCCCCTGGTCAAGATCGGTGATGTAGAAGGCTTGGCCCAAGCAATTGTGCGAACCTTACAAGACCCTCCTAACCTCAAGGTGATTCAGGAACGGGCGGCTGAGTTTTCAGTCCAACGCTCTGTAGAACGTTACCGTGAGGTGCTGGGAGTTTAGTGTGCAACGTTATCTACCGTTCGATTACCAGGGATTACAGCATTTACCAATGATTGCAAAATGGAAACGGGATTTAGAAATTTACAGCAGACTTCACCACCAAAGCTGGCCGCTACTCCTCCTGACGAAACAGGGGCTTTGGGCAATCGCCCAGTATCGGCTGAGTGCTTGGATTGATCAGCAGGTACGATTACCTATGATCAGACCGCTCCTGCAAGGGATTTGTTTAATTTGGAAAAAATTAATCGAGTTGACGATGGGCATTGAACTGCCTCGACAGGTCACGATTGATCAAGGGTTGTTTCTGCCCCATGCACAGAATATCGTGCTTCACCCGGACGTTCGGATGGGTCGGGACTGCACCATCAGCCATGGAGTAACAATTGGTCTGGCTGGCCGAGGTGCAAACCAGGGAACACCAGAGATTGGCAATCGCGTTTACATCGCTCCAGGGGCCAAGGTATTTGGCAAGATTCGGATTGGAGATGACGTGGCAATCGGAGCCAATGCGGTTGTGACCAAGGACTTACCGGATGGAGCGGTGGCGGTTGGGATTCCTGCAAAAGTCATTAGCTACCAGGGTTCTGGAGATTTTCTCCATTATTTGGATTCAGAAGGGCAAAAGCAGATGGTATCAGAACCAGCAAAAATCAGCGTCGAATTTACTTCATCCGATCTAACGGAGCCAATTGCTTTGAGATCAATTCGCCATGAAAAAAATTGACAAGGGCAGGAACAATTGATGGTGAAAACTTTACCTAACTTTCTAATTATTGGTGCTCCCAAGGCGGGAACCACTTCACTCTATCGCTACCTCGACCAACATCCTCAGGTTTATATGAGTCCGGTCAAAGAGCCACATTTTTTCACCTTTGAAAATGAGATGGTGGCTGCCCAAGGGCCAGGAGATCAAAAGCGATTAAAGGGTGCGGTCACTCGGTTTGAAGATTATTGCAATTTGTTTCAAGGGGCTGCGGGAGAAATCGCCATTGGAGAAGCTTCTACGACTTATTTGAGCAGCCCCAAGGCCGCAGAACGGATTCAATTCTACCTTCCTCAAGTTAAATTGATCGTAATTCTGCGTCATCCAATCGAGGCTGCCTACGCAAGTTTTCTGCATCTGATTCGAGATGGGGATGAGACGGTGACTGATTTTGCCGAAGCACTGGATCATGAAAAGGTTCGCATCCAATCAAACTGGGATGGTCTGTGGCACTATAAAACCAGAGGATTTTATTATCAACAACTTAAGCGATACTTTGATCGGTTTGATCCACAGCAAATTCGGATCTATCGCTATGAGGCATTACAGAATAATTCTCGTGAACTGGTTCAGGATCTGTTCAGCTTTATTGGGGTTGATCCAACTTTCTGTCCCGATTTGGAGCAGAAATATAATGTTTCTGGTATTCCTCGAAGTGCCTGGATTAACCAGCTCACCAGTCAATCAAATCCCATGAAGTCTATGGCCAATGCCATCATTCCTCAGCGAGTTCGACCAATCTTGATAAATTGGATCAAAGCGTGGAACTTTAACAATTATCAGAAGCCTGAAATTTCTGCTGAAGTTCGTCATCAACTGATGAAAGACTATCAACAAGATATTTTAAAGCTACAGGATTTAGTGAATCAGGATTTTTCGGATTGGCTAAATTGTTGAGTTTTCAGATGTAGAAATCAGTCATAGATATTTATGCCTTAGACCCTTATGCTCTAAATACCGATGAAACCTCTAGTCCGACTTGCCGAACAAATCTTAGTTGTTGTTAGCTTACTGTATTTAACGGAAAGCTTATTTGGTGTGTTACCAGGGGCGCTGTTTTCGCCCATTCAGTACGGCATGTATGGGGTGACGTTTCTGCTACTAGCGGCTCGCTGGCGCAGAAGCCTAGCTTACCTGATGCGGGATCCATTGTTAGTCGTGATGTTAGGATTGACGATTTTTTCTTTTCTGTGGTCAGACTTTCCAAAATTCTCTCTCCGCAACAGTATTGTTGCTTGTCAAACGGCTTCAGTTGGAATTTATATGGCCTCCTGTTACAGCGTCAAGCAGCAGTTGAAGCTGATTGGCTGGGCGATGGGAATTGCAGCGTTTCTGTCTATTTCCTATGCGGTTCTGCTACCAAGTGTTGGCGTGCATTTGAGTGACAGTCATGCAGGAGCTTGGCGAGGAATTTACTCCCATAAAAATATTCTCTCTCAGGTCGCGACCTACAGTTCTCTGGCGTTTTTGATCTTAACGCTCTGTGTGAAGCGATATCGCTACATTCCGCTGGTTGGTTTCGGGATGTCCGTGATGTTGCTGCTGATGTCCACCTCAAAAACGGGGCTGATGGTCTTTCTGACGCTGCTCCTGCTGCTACAAATTTACCGTGCTTCTCGCTGGCGTCGGACAAAGTCAGTCTTGGTGCTGATGATTATCCTGATGATATTTTCTGGCACAATTGTCGTTCTAATTGGCAGTGCAGAAGCAATTCTGACAGGGTTAGGGCGAGATTTGACCCTGACGGGTCGGACTGGAATTTGGGCCTACGCCGTTGAACAGGTGAAGAGGAGACCTCTGTTGGGCTATGGAAGAGGTGCCTTCTGGCATCCAGATAGCAGCGTTGCGGTCAAAGTTGAGGATGGTTTGGGAGGGGTTTACCTGCCCCCGCATTCGCACAATGGGTTCGTCGATTTGATGTGTGATTTGGGTCTGATCGGTCTATCCATCTTCATCATCAACCTGATCATCACCTTTCTGCGCACCTATAACTATGCCCGAGTTAGCTCAGATGCAGAAAAGTTATGGCCAGTAATTTATCTATCTTTTTTCCTGCTTTACAACATTACGGAGAGTTCCATCATGAAGCATAATTCTGCCTTCTGGGCCACCTACGTTGCGGCTTCTCTTTCGGTTAGCCAGCTCCATCGCTCGAAGTCCAGGGATGCCAGCAGTATTGCAGAAATACCTGAGCAATCTCAACTGATTATCCGCACTGAATCACGTTAACGACGTTAATTACAAGGAGATCACTATGCGCGTTCACTTTGTTGCCGTTGGAGAAAACTCACTTCGTTATGTCAATATGATCAAGGCTTTGGTCTATAGCTTTCGTAGAAATGCAGGGATCTACCGGGATGCACCATTTACGATTGTTTTTAATGGTGCAGGAATTCCAGAATCAGAATCCCTAGCCCTGCAGCATCAGTTTGATCCGCTTCACATCAAGGTGATGCCTCGACTTGGCGGAACCCCCTATACCAATAAATTCAATGCTTTCTACGCCGTTGATGAGTCATCCTATGACGCCCTAGTCTTCATGGATTGCGATATGGTGGTGCTGGATGCAATGGATCAGTTGGTTGAGTGTGTTCGCCCCGGAGAGCTTTACTTCAGCGCCCTACCAACGGGTTCAGCCAGTCGGCAGGGATTAGTCTGTTACGGTCGGCTGCTGGAGCAATACTGTCATTTGAGCGCCACTGAGGTGGAGTCCTATCGTAGCAGTGACTTTGCAACTGATTATCCCATGTTCAATTCAGGGTTCATTGTTTTAACCCAACCGGCGCTAATGGCCATTCGGGAGGATGCCGTTAAAATTTCCTACGATCTCTATTACCGGAAGACACCTAGCAATTCCAAAGAATATCTAGCCTTCGGTTATTATCGACTCCTGACCAGTAGCAAAAACCCCTTGATTAAAGCAATTACACCGTATTTGCTGTCAGATTCAGAAGTGTCCTATCCGTTGTGGTGTTGTGAGCAGATTGGATTGACCCTAGCGGTGATCAAGCATCGAATTCCGATGGAAATCCTGGCACCAAAGTTCAACTGGTGTTCTACAGACAGCATGCCTAGCGGGTCAGATCCAGCCGTCCTGCATTATATGAAGGGGTTGTTCGAGATTGACCGTGACAATTTATTCCAGGGAGATTGGATTCAAGCTTACCTGAATAGCGATATGCCGATGAAACGGGCACTAGCCCAGGTAGTTGGCTCTTATGTCATGGAAACTGAAGTGGTGGGCAGTGTAACTCAGTAGTTTGAGAAATCCCCTAAATTAGGGAACTTCAGGAACCCTTACTGATACCAGTGACTCAGATCTCGATCCAAAAGTGATTCAAGCTTGATAATGTCCGGTTTACATTCCTGCTTCAGTGCCTGCACGACCTCTGGTTCCAAAGTTTCTCTCGGAGCATAGGTGGTATTGAGTCGATCAAACAACATAGCAAGTTGCAATCGTAATTTTGAGGGAAGACTTCGGGAGGCTTTACCGAATGTTTTCTTAACAAATAGGTACAATCCTTCGTTGCGACGAAACTTGTTAGAATTGACTTTTTCTACGGATGGAATAAAGGGATCGAGACCAATAAAATCTAAAATTTCACCGTAGGTTTCTATAGTGTCAGCCTTGAAGTCATCGTAGAGAACAATATGAATATTTTTGCGCTCGAATCGAGAGAAATACCGCTCTACTTGTTCCCAATAACGCATAACATCGCGGTAAAACAAAAGCTGAGGAACTCGCTGGGTCGTTTCAAATTCTGGAATCAGTCGTCCTTGCTTTCGTTCCGGTTCAGCCGCAAGTGCTGATTGAAAGCATTTGATTGGTTCATTACCTCGATAGACCATTTGAGAATGCCAGGAATACATAGATTCAACTGGATTTCTTAGCAACATTAATATCTTTGGATCGTCTGCATAATCAGCAATTTCAGCGGCTGCCTCGTGAGAGTACATTGCAAGAATTGAAGCATCGGCAAGAATTTTTGTCTCTTCCGTAATCGGAAACAAAGAAAGGTATTCCGCTTCTGTTTTAGGACGAGCCATATCTAGATCTCGGCAGAAGTAGTTAGTCTCCTTAACCTCACACATACTGATCTGTGGATGCTGCTTCAAAAAATATGTTAAAGCTGTTGTCCCTGACTTCGGTGCACCAACAAAAAATAACCTTGGCTTCATTGACATTAAAAATATATTTGTTATTTATTAGTGTACTATAGTGTTTCCAATACTGGTGAAGTATGGAAGGTTAGAACGCACTGCATCCCAACCTCACAAATCTGTATCTCACCAAGCCTGGAAAGGTTATATAATTAAGTAAAAGTAAATAGTTTCTAATAAGATCAATGCTTTTAAATATTACGCAGATCCAGTGCCTGCATCACTCACATAGCGTCTAAGCCAGTTGAATCAGGGTTAATCCGATTCGTCGTATGTATTACTTTCAATAGGTAGAAGAGAACATTACCTCGATTTTTTGTCCTCACTCTAGGTATTTTGAAAGGTTCAACCATCAGGAGAGAAGATTGTTATGTCTCATGTTGCGCTTCAAAAGTTTATCGGCCCAGTTTTCATTATTGGAATGCCACGCTCCGGAACAAAACTGTTGCGAGAGTTACTAAATGGTCATTCTCAAATTAGTATCCCAAGTGGAGAAACAAGTTTTTTACCCTACTGGATTCATCATTGGCAAGAGTATGGTGATTTGTCTAGACCGGAAAATTTTAAGCAGTTCTATGAGACGGTCATCAAATTTCGTTATTTTGTCTACATGAAAGAACAAGATGCTCTGATTTCTCAAGCAACCTGGTTTCAGACGTGCCGCAATTTCTCGGTTGCAGGGGTTTTTGAGGCATTGGTACGCCATGATAGCGACGCGGCATGGGAAACGAATATTATTTGGGGGGATAAATCTCCCGCCTACATCGATCACATCACCCTACTAAAATCTGTTTTTCCACAGTCTCGGTTTTTACACGTAATTCGAGATTTACGTGATTATTGTCTCTCTGTTCAAAAAGCGTGGGGCAAAAATCCGGTTCGAGCTGCTCAACGCTGGGCCGATAGTGTTGCTCAAGCTCGTCAAGCAGGCAGGCAGTGTGGTCGAGATTATTTAGAAATCGCCTATGAAGAATTGCTCAACCAGCCTGAAACAACAATCAGAAATTGTTGCCAGTGGCTTGAACTTAAGTTTGAACCTGAAATGATGCATCAATTACGCTCTGGTAACGAAACGATTGGAGATGCAAAGGGTTATCGTTCCATTAAGCGGGATAATTCCAAAAAGTATCTAAAACAAATGTCTCCTATCCTACTAAACCGTGTGGAGCAAATTACCTGCGAGACTCTCCATCAATGTGGTTATGAAACCGAATATTTAGGTAAGGTCAAAAGAGTTTCAACTGGAAAAATGATGTTCTACAAAATATTAGATGCAATTAGTTTAGTCCGTTCTGAAATGAAACAGCGAGGGCTTTGGGATGCCATTAAGCTTCAATGGAGTTCCTTTTACGTTTCAAATTAGTTGAAGGGTTACAGGTAGTAAAGTCTCAATATCATTCTTGGGTAGAGACAAATCTGGTCTGGATTGTCAGCGTTAGTATGTATCTTTATTTCACGGCAAATCTTTTGGAGGACTAACCAGACAATGGAGAATTGTTCGGGCGTAAAAAGAGGTTGGGGGAACCCCCAAAGAAAAAAGGGTAAGGGAAAATAGATCCTGTACCCCAATTTAAAAGTTGTCATGAGTTTAACGTCAAAAGTAGCAGTGTGGCTAGAAAGCGAGGAATGTCAGGAGCAA